>CAJUMX010000003.1 GCA_910587705.1 uncultured Oscillibacter sp. | reverse complement strand
TCATCTTTACATGAAAAAGTCTGCCGGTAGGCAGACTTTTTCGACAAGCTGACGCTGGAAGCCTATGCTTCCAGCGTTTTCCTTGCAAAAAGCGCGTTCTAAGCGCCTTCCTCTCCGCAGGGGCGGTACTCCGAGGTCAGCACCCGTTCCACCACCGGCGCGTCGGGCTTTTCCAGCCGGAGGAGAATCTGCTCCCCGGCGATTTCCCCCAGCTCCTCCACCGGCTGGATGATGCGGTCTACTTGATCGTAGTAAAACTCATAGGCCCGGGTGTCATAGTCCACAAAGCTCACCAGCTCCAGGTCCCGCCGGGGCTGGATGTCCTTCCCCCGGAGATAGGCGATGGTGACGGAGGCCATGAGGCCCTGGCAGACCAGGATGGCGTCACAGCCCCGCTCCAAAAGCTGGTCCAGGCAGGGCGGGGCGCTGTTTTCCATGGAGTCCCCGTACACAATCAGCGCTTCCTCCTGGGGCAGGCCGCAGTCCGCCATGGCCGCCTGGTAGGCGGCGATCCGCTCCTTGGTGGTGGACAGCCGGGGTAGGCCGCCCACAATGCCGATACGCCGCTTTCCCCGCCCCGCCAGGCGGCAGACACTGCGATAGATGGGCTGGAAGTTGGAGACGGAGACAGAGGAGTACTTCTGACTGCCGAAGGTCCGGTCCACCAGCACCACTGGAAACCCGGCGGGAAGCAGGCGCTCCAACTGGGCGAAGCTGTCCATGGTGCTGGCAATCAAAAGCCCGTCCACCAGCCCGGCGGTGAGGAGGCGGAGATTCGTCTCTTCCCGCTCCATGTTCTCCTTGGTGTTGGCAATGATGAGGTGATAGCCCTGGGCGGAGAGGTAGTTTTCCGCCGACTCGATGATGGTGCCAAAAAACTTGTTGGAGATATCGGGGACGATGAAGCCGATGGTTTTCTTCTTCCCCGTGCGGAAGCTCCGGGCGGAGGCGTCGGGGGTGTAGCCCAGCTGGCGGATGGCCTGATAGACCCGCTCCTTGGTCTCTCCGGAGACGTAACGGGTGCTGTTGATGGTGTGGGAGACGGTGGCGGTGGAAACCCCTGCCAGCCGGGCCACATCGCTGATGGTGACTTTCATAGACGGATTCCTTTACGTAACAGAAAATTGCGTTTGCGTAAACAGACAACTTTAACAGTATAGGGTAGCCTCCGGCGTTCGTCAAGGGTTTTTGACACAATTGACCGGGAAATTTTTCCCTTGCTCTTTCCATTTGCCTGTGGTATACTCTTGCGCGGCAGGTGCCATCACCCTGCCCGCCCTGTGGGGCGAACGAAAAAAATGGAGGAATTTCATCATGTCCAACACCCGTTTCCGCACCCGGAGACTGGCCCTGGCCGGTCTCATTGCCGCCATCTACGCGGCGGCCACCCTGCTTTTGCCCATTCCCCAATACATGGGCGTCCAGTTCCGCGTGGCGGAGGCCATGACGCTGCTGCCCTTCCTGTTTCCAGAGGCCATCCCCGGTCTGGCGGTGGGCTGCTTCTTGGCCAATCTGCTGGGCTCTCCCATCATGCTGGACTGGATTTTTGGCACCCTGGCCACCCTGCTGGCCGCTCTTTGGAGCCGGAGGATGCCCAATTTGTACCTGGCCGCCCTGCCGCCGGTGGTGTGCAACGCGGTCATTGTGGGGGCGGAAATCGCCTGGTTTACCGTTCAGGAGGGCGGGGCCTTTTGGCCCGCATACGGCCTCAGCGCTCTGACCGTGGGTCTGGGGGAGCTGGCGGCGTGCTATCTTCTGGGCGTGCCCCTGGCCAACCTGCTGGGGAAAAACCTGGGGCTTCAGAGCCGTCTGGAGGCCCGATAACACGCAGAAAGGGACCGCTTACGCGGTCCCTTTGTCGTGTCCGGCTTAGACCCAGTCAAACGGTTCCTTCCCTGCCCCCAGTTCAAAGTGGTACCTCCCGATGCCCAGGTCCACGCCGGAAAACCGGCCGTTGTCACAGCGCAGGGAAACCCTGCGCCCCTCCCCCCGGAGGGTGAAGGCCTGGCGATTCAGGGCTGTGGGGGCCAGGAGGAGGGCCTCCGTTCCCCGGACAAACCACTCCGGTGCCTGGCCGTCATAAGAAGCCACCTCTTCCGGTGTCTTGGACTTGTGGGGCACACCCTGGGACGCGCCGTAGCCCAGGGCCAGAAGGCCCAGGATTTTCTCCGCCCCGGGGGCGGCGTTCTTCTCCAGGCCCTTCCGGCGGAAGGTGCCCCCCACCCACCAGGAGTTCAGTCCCAGGGTTTGGGCGTACAGCATCACGTCCGCCCCGCCGTACCCCACGGCCTCGTCCAAGCCGGGCCGGTCTCGCCCCGCCAGGATGACATAATTCCGGACCCCCTTCGCCAGGAACAGCCGCAGGAGGGGTCCGAAAGCCTCCGTGTTCTCCGTCACCAGGCGCATGGCCAGACCTTGCTCCTGGTTGTTCCTCCGGACCCGTCCCTCCAGCGGCTCCAGAATCGCTTGGGGAAGCTTCCGGTCCGTGTAGCGGCGAACCGTATGACGGCTCCGCATGGCCTCTTCCATTGTCATACCAACACCTCCGCTTCTTCCACGATGAATTTGCATTTTACCATATTCTCCACCGGGCGTGTTCCAGGGGTTTTAAAATTTTCAAAATATTTAAAAAGATGAGACAAGGCCCGGTTCCAAATCGTATGATTAGTGAGCGCACACCCAAGAACGAAACGGACGAGGACGGCCTATGGACAAGACCCGCTTTACAAATGCCGTTGCGCAATATCAGGCCATGGTCTACCGCACGGCCCTCCATGCCCTGGGCAGCTCCCAGGACGCCGACGACGCGGTGCAGGAGGTCTTTTTTCGCCTCTTCCGCTGCAAGGGGACCTTTGACGGGGAAGAGCACCTGCGGCGCTGGCTGCTGCGGGTGACGGTGAACTGCTGCCGGGACGCGCTGAAAAGCCCCTGGCGGAAGCGCCGGGTCTCCTGGGAGGAAGCGCCGGAGATTCCGGTTTTCGACCGTCCGGAACAAACGGCGCTGTATCAGGAGGTGATGGCCTTGCCGGAGAAGTACCGGACGGCGCTGTACCTCTTTTACTACGAGGAGCTCAGTGTCCGGGAGATCGGGGCGCTGCTGGGGGTGGGGGAGTCCACGGTGACCACCCGGCTGGCCCGGGCCCGGCAGCGGCTGCGGGAACGATTGGGGGAGGACTGGCAGGATGACTAACCGGGAATTTTACCAGGAGACCTTTTCCCAGGTCCAGGGGACCAGAGAAATTCGATGGGAGGACTATGCGATGCGGAGACGGGGAAGGAGCTTGCGATGGCTGGTAACGCTGGCGGCGTCCGTCGCCCTGCTGGCGGCCCTATCCGCCTTGGCGGTGGCGGCCAACTTCTTCGGCCTCCGGGACGCGCTGCTGCCGGAGAAGGGCAGCGTGAACGTGACGGACGAGCGGGGGGTGGTGGTCCCCGGGGAGTACGAATACAAGGACTTCGTCAGCCTCTCCGGCTGGGGAGACACACCGGAGAGCAAAGCCCTGGCGGAGTGGGAGGCCTTCCGGGAGGGCTATGACCCGGACGGGGCCATCATCGGCGCCATCGGCAACGAGCCCACCGGCTTTGAGGAGGACTACGGCCTCTATCTGGTCTACACCCAGGAGATGGCCGACAAGCTGGAGGAGATCATCGCCAAATACGATTTGAAGCTCCACCGCTGGATGGAGGACGTTTTCCCGGAGGCCTGGCCCGTCGCGGCGGGGGACTTCTGCGGGAAGAATGTCACGCCCTACACCGGCTACATCTACGAAAACGGCACCTTCCGCTTCGACGGCGGCGCGGAGCTGGGGGCCGGGGAGCTGAAGGGCTATGGGCCCATTGAGTACCAGTTCAGCCGCTCCGTCAAGGGGACCTTTGACGACGTGGCGCTGAACATCGGGGACCTCGGCGACTTTGAGGAGTGGGGATACCGGGCGGCGGACGGGACATCCGTCACCCTGGGCCTGGGGGAGCGGAACCGCTCTTTGATCCTTGCGGACCTGGGGGACAGCTTTGTGCTGGTGAACGTGCTGACGGGGCGGCAGGGGGACGATACCTTCTCCTCCGGCCCTATCGGTCGGGAGGAGCTGGAGGAGCTGGCGGACAGCTTCTTCTATTCCGCCCTGACGCCGGTGAGGGAACCGGACCGGGAGGCCCTCCGGGACGCCAACGCCCGGTATTTGGCGGACCTGGAGAACCAGCCCGTTGAGACGCTGCCCTCGGAGTCCGGGGACCCGCTGTATACCCGGACGGGGATCCGGAGCGACGTGGCCCGGGACTTTGTTCTCCTGCTGGCGGAGCGCATCGAGGATGGACGGCGAGAGGAGATCGCGGACCTTCTGGTCTACCCCGCCCAGGTGGAGACCGCCGGGGGGAGTTATACGGTGAATTCGCCGGAGGAATTTCTGCGGTACTATGATGAAACCGTGGGGCAAAACGCCCTGTCCCTGGCGGCGGATATGGCCTGGGAACCCGCTCCCTCGGAGGTGTTCAGCGACGGCAGCGGGCTGGCCTCGGCAGCTGGCGGCGCGGTGTGGTTCGGGCTGGTGGAGGACGGCGTGATTCGGATTTTCACCCTCCAGACGGATCAGTGGAGCATCCGGGCGGGAAACGGAACCATCACCCAGGACAATGGGGATGCTCCCTATGAAGCCCTCTCCCTGGACGAGGGGCGGGAATTTCTCCTGCATCTGGCGGACCTCATCGACCGGGGAGAGCGGGAGGAAATCGCGGGCCTTCTGACCTACCCCGCCCAGGTGAAGGCCCCCGGCGGCGAATGGACGGCGAACACGCCGGAGGAATTCCTGGCCTGTTACGACGAGACCTTTGGAACCGGCGGAAGCACGCTGGCGGCAGACCTCCGGGCGGACCCGGAGCCGGTTTTGGACGGCAGGAACCTTGCCTCCGCCGCTGATGGGGCGGTGTGGTTCGACCGGGGAGAGGACGGGAACCTTAGAGTCCTCACCCTTCAGTCGAACGTGTGGCTGTGGAGTATTCAATATTGGGGCGAAAAGCCCTAAGCGCGAAAAGGACCGGGAGTCTCTCCCGGTCCTTTTTTCGGGGCTTTTTACAGGGCCTCAATCAGGGCGGCCAGCCCCTCGTGGAACCGGCCCACGTGGAGGCCGTCCACAAAGCGGTGGTTCAGCTCCAGGGAGATGTGGAGCACCTTCCGCTCCCCCTCCTGGGCGTACTTCCCCCAGGCGATCCGGGGCACGGCGTCGTCCGGGTCGAAGGCCCGCTCGTTGGTCAGGGCCGTCAGCTCCACCCAGGGAAGGCAGGTGAAGTAAATCAAGTCCAGGCTGTCCTCCTGGTCCAGGAAGGTGGTCTGGGCGGCGCTTTTTGCCCTGGCGGCGGCGCAGAAGGCCCGGATATCCTCCTCCATAGGCAGGGTGACAATGTGGAACTGCTCCGCCCCGGGCTTTAGATCCGTGAAGCTGGGGATTCTCTGGTCAAAGAGGACCAGGTCCTCCCCCCGGAGGGCGTAGCGGAACGCCTCCACGCCGTTGACGGCCCGGGTGCAGAGGTAGACCAGGGAGTGGTAGAAGGAAAGGCGGTTCTCCTTGGCAAACTGGTACAGCCGGGTGACGTCCTGGCGGAAGGTGACGGAGAAAAAGGGCTGGGACATGGGGGAGAAGAAGTCAAACAGCTCCCGCCGGGGCCACGCGGCCCGGTCGACGATGTGGGTCATGGAAGGCCCTCCTTTCTGATGGAAATAGTATAGCAGAAGGGGGGAAATTTGCAAGGCCCCGGGTTTTGTTCCTGAAAAAGAATTGAATCGCCAGCGGGCTTGTGTTATACTCTCCTGTGAAATTGCCGGTGCGGAATGGGCTGGGATAAGGAGGACGCCATGAGAATCTGTTTACTGCTGCTCCTGTTCTCCCTGACGCTGGCGTCCTGTGGGGCGGCCCCATCCCCCGCCCCCCCGCCGGAGGAGGCCCCAGTGGAGACCGCCCGGCCGGAGGAGGTCCCAGTGGAAACGCTTCCGCCGGAGGCCCCGGCCCCCACGCTTTCCCCGCTGGAGGGAACGCCCCTGACGGAGGAGGAGCTGGCCCAGGCCGAGGAAGCCTTTCACTCCAGGGTCCACCCAAGCGACCGGTCTTTGGAGCTGGGCTGCTTTTTCACCAGCACCTACGCAGACGTGACGGAGCTGGACTTGAAGGAGTTCTTGTTCTATTACTTCTTTGAAAGCCAGCTGCTGGAGGACGGCGACGCGGAGGAATTCCTGGCCCTGGCGGCGCTTCCCGGCTTCCCCTTTACGGAAGTCCTGGAGGACGAGGGCCCCCTCCCCAGCGGCGTACCGGCGCCCATCCACCGCATCCCCCGGTCGGCGGTGGACAAGACCCTGGAGACCTACGCCGGTATCACCACGGCGGATTTGAAGAACACAGAGAACGTGCTGTACCTGCCGGACTACGACGCTTACTACAACTTCACCAGCGACTATGGCCCAGGCTGGTTCCAGCCGGTGGAGGGCGCTCGGGACGGGGATACCGTCCGCCTCCGCTCCCAGCCCATGGGGCACATGGGAACCCAGGTGGTTCAGGAGCTGACCCTTCGGGAGGAGGGGGACCGCTGGCTCATCCGGTCCTTCACCTTCCTTCCCACGGGGAACGGCTGACCCCAATTCAAACAAACCGAAAGGCGGACAAGCCATGAATCTCTGCGACCGGGAAGCCCTCCGCGTCCTTCTGGGGCGGCACGGCTTCCATTTCTCCAAGTCCATGGGACAAAACTTCCTCATCGATCCCGCCGTCCCGGCGGATATTGCCGCCGCCTCCCAGGCGGAGGGAAGCTGCGGCGTGCTGGAAATCGGGCCGGGTGTGGGGTGCCTGACGGCGGAGCTGGCGGAGCGGGCCAGGAAGGTGGTTTCCATCGAGCTGGACCAAAAGCTCCTCCCCGTGCTGGCGGAGACCATGGCCCCGTACTCAAATGTAGAAATCGTCCCCGGCGACGCGCTGAAGCTGGACCTCGCCGCCCTGGTGGCGGAGAAATTCCAGGGCCTGCGGCCCCTGGTCTGCGCGAATCTCCCCTACAACATCACCACCCCGGTGCTGACGAAGCTGGTGGAGACTCCCTGCTTTGAGAGCGTTACCGTCCTCCTCCAAAAGGAGGTGGCCCGCCGCCTGGCGGCGGCGCAGGGCTCTTCCGACGGCGGGGCCTTTACCCTGTGGCTCCAATACCACATGGAGACGGAGGTCCTTTTCGACGTGCCCGCGGCCAAGTTCTTCCCCGCCCCCAAGGTGGACTCCGCCGTCCTCCGGTGCGTCCGGCGAAAGCGGCCCGCCGTGGAGGTGGAGGACGAGGCGTTCTTCTTCCGCGTGGTGCGGGGGGCCTTCCTCCTGCGGCGAAAAACTCTGGTAAACAGCCTTTCCGCCGCCCTGCCGGAGGCGGGGAAGGAACGGGTCCAGGCGGTCATTCAGGACTGCGGCCTCCCCCCCGCCGTCCGGGGGGAGAAGCTGACCCTGGAGGACTTCGCCCGATTGGCGGCGGCCCTGCAAAACTGATGGAACGGAGCGTTGAAGCCATGCAAGAAAACAACAAGATTGAGATTGTGGAAAAGTCCGTGAAAACGGGCATTACGTTCGGAAGCGCCCTGGCAATGGTTATCAGCTATACCAACTGGCATTCTGTGGGCTGGGCCGTCATTCACGGCCTGATGAGCTGGCTATACGTTATTTATTACATCCTGCGGTATTGACCGGCGGCGCCGGGACTTGAAAAAGGAGCCTACTATGGAAAACTACTTTCACCCGGAGCTGAGCCGGGACCGTCTTTTGGAAATCAGCTCCATCGGCCTGGCCCACATGGGGGACGCGGTGTTTGAGCTCCTGGTCCGCGCCTGGCTCTGCGCCCACGGTGGGGCCACGGGAAGAGGGATGCACCGCTCCGCCGTCCGCCTGGTCTGCGCCGAGTCCCAGGCGGAGAAGGCGGAGAGAATCAAGCCCCTGCTGACGGAGGAGGAAAAGGCCGTCTTTCGCCGGGGGCGGAACGCCCAGGTCCACACCGTCCCCCACCACGCCAGCCGGGCCCAATACGGCGAGGCCACGGCCCTGGAAGCCCTGCTGGGCTGGCTCTACCTTCAGGGAAGGCTGGAGCGGATCAACCAGCTCTTTTGCATCATGATGGAGGAGGAAGCCCATGGCGATTGACGCGATTTGCTTACAGGCCGTCGTGGAGGAGCTGCGCCCCCAGCTTCTGGGCCTCCGGGTGGACAAGGTGCAGCAGCCCGCCCGGGACCAGGTGGTCCTCCTCTTCCGGGGAAAGCGCCTGCTGCTGAACGCCGGGGCGGGGGCCCCCCGCCTGCAATTGACGGAGATTCTCCGGGACAACCCGGCAGTGCCCCCCATGTTCTGCATGCTCTTGCGGAAGCACCTCTCCGGGGCCCGGGTGGCGGGCCTCACCCAGCCTCCCCTGGAGCGGCTGGTGAAGATCGAGTTCGACGCCTCTGACGAGCTGGGCCGGGCGGGGAGGCGGACGCTGGTGCTGGAGGCCATGGGCCGCAGGTCCAACCTGATTCTTCTGGACGGGGAGGACCGGGTCATCGACAGCCTCCGCCGGGTGGACGCGGACATGTCCGCCGCGCGGCAGGTGCTGCCGGGTCTCTTCTACCAGCCCCCTGCCTCCACGGGCCGCCTGCCCTTCCTGGAGGAGACAGAGGCGGGCTTTGCCGCCCGCTTCGCCGCCGCGGCGGCGGAGAAAACCCTGGACGCGTTCCTGCTGGACCAGTACTTCGGCCTCTCCCCCCTCATGGCCCGGGAGCTTGCCTTCCAGGCGGCGGGGGACACGGATACTCGGCTCTTTCAGCTAAGCGGCCCCGACCCCCTCTGGCGGGCTCTGGAGGACTTCTCCAGCCGCGTCCGGGAAAACCGCTTCACCCCTGTCTGCCTGACGCGGGAGGGCAAGCCCCTGGACTTTGCCTGCGTGCCCGTGGGTCAGTACGGCGGGGCGGCGGAATGCGTGGCCTATGCCAGCTTTTCCGCCCTGCTGGACGCCTTCTATGAGGCCCGGGAAAAACAGGAGCGGGCCCGCCAGCGGGGGGCGGACCTCCTCCGGGCGGCCACCACGGCAAGGGACCGCCTCCGGCGGAAGCTGGCCCTCCAGGAAAAGGAGTACGCGGCCACCCAGGACCGGGACAAACTCCGGGTCCAGGGGGACCTGATCACCGCCAACCTCTACCGGATGGAGCGGGGCCAGGCCCGGCTGGAGTGCGAGAACTACTACGAGGATAACGCCCCAACGTCGATCCCCCTGGACCCCCTGCTGACCCCCCAGCAAAACGCCGCCAAGTACTACAAGCGCTACGCCAAGGCCAAAACGGCGGAAAAATACCTCCGGGAGCAGATGGACCTGGCCCGGCGGGATTTGGAGTATCTGGAAAGCGTCCTGGCGGAGCTTGCCCAGGCGGAGACGGAGGCAGACTACCTAGACATCCGCGCCGAGCTCCGGGAGGCGGGCTTCCTCAAAAAGCAGGGCAAGGGGAAAAAGGACAAGTCCCGCCCCGCCGCCCCCTTGGAGTTTCGCACCTCCTCGGGCCTCCGGGTGCTGGTGGGCCGGAACAACCGCCAGAACGACAAGCTGACCATGAAGGACGCGGACCGCCGGGACCTCTGGCTCCATACCCAGAAGATTCACGGCTCCCACGTCATCCTCCACTGTGCCGGGCAGGCCCCGTCGGAGGAGGATATTGCCGAGGCGGCCATGCTTGCCGCCTGGTTCTCCCAGGCCCGGGAGAGTGGGAACGTGCCGGTGGACTATACGGAGGTCCGAAACGTGAAAAAGCCCGCCGGAGCCCGGCCGGGCATGGTGATTTACACGACCTGCCGCACGGTGCACGTCACGCCGGAGGAGGCCGTGGTGGAGCGGCTGCGGGGGAAATGAAAATTCCGTTTTTCTGACAAGAGAGAAGGCCGCCGTCCGGCTTATGCCGGGCGGCGGCCTTCTGGGAAAATTATCGCGGGCTGTCGCTTTTTGGCGAGAGCTGTGCTATAAATAAATCCACTGTCGGCCCTCCTCAGTGAGAGGAGATGGACATAAATAGATTTCTTGCTTTCCCTGATGACTTCCCTCGCGGCAAACGCGGTCACGTACCTTGTTTGCAAATGGCTGGACGGGAAGAAATGACAGCGGCAACCTAAAATGGAGCTCCCGGAAGTCTGCACCTTCCGGGAGCTCCATTTTTAGGTGAACACTGAACTTCTTGCTTTCACAAGTTCAAGTACAGTATACCCCCCAGGGCATGTAAAAGTCAAGCGGGAACATGGACGCCAGCCCCCGCCGCCCGCTTCCGAAAGCGTGCCGAAGCGGGGCTATTCCGCAGAGGCTTCTGGATTCCCGGAGCCGCCGGGCTCCTCTTCATCCTGGGAGATGTAAAGCTCCTCCGTTTGGATTTGGGCTTTTTTGAGATAATCCTTTGCCATGCCGATGTTCAGGTTGTCCAGTTCTTCCAGCGCGTCGGAAATGGCGTTGAAGGCGATGGCATACATTTTTTGGTAGTTAGGCATAGCAACCTCCAATTTAGATATATTTTAGATATGTTTTAAATCTATATTCTACATAATACCACAAAATCGGTTTAAAGTAAATATACTTTAAATTTATTTTGAGGTTTTTTATGGCAGTCAAAAGTTTATCTATTCGCATCGAAGATGAAATGTTGCATAAACTCCATGTTGTGTCTAATTACGAAGGTCGTTCCGCCAACAGCCAAATTCTCATTTTGATCCGAGATGCTGTAGAGGCTTACGAGGCCAAACACGGTAAGATCGAGCTGGAAGCGAAAAAAGAGACTTGACGTGGGGCCTGCCCCCAGGTCAGGCCATTCCCCCCATACCTTGAAGCCCTTGACAAGGCCCAGGCTTGCCGATATAATGAGGACAACGGAAGAGCGCCGCTGTACGCGGTCAGCCCTCCACAGTTAACAGGTTATCCCCGTTGACCGCTTGGTGGCAGCCAGGCGGTCAACACGTATTTGGGGATATGTAGATCCATACCCAAAGGGTAAGGACCAGGCATATCACAAAACGCAGGCCAATTGTCAAGGCATACGGTCAAAAATGCCCCGGAGTGTGATACTCCGGGGCATTTCTCTCGAGAATATTACGCGTTGTTTACTTCTTGCTCTCCTCGACGGCCACAGCCACGGCCACGGTGGCGCCCACCATGGGGTTGTTGCCCATGCCCAGGAAGCCCATCATCTCCACGTGAGCGGGGACGGAGCTGGAACCGGCGAACTGGGCGTCGGAGTGCATCCGGCCCATGGTGTCGGTCATGCCGTAGGAAGCGGGGCCAGCGGCCATGTTGTCGGGGTGCAGGGTCCGGCCCGTGCCGCCGCCGGAGGCCACGGAGAAGTACTTCTTTCCCTGCTCGTAGCACTCCTTCTTATAGGTGCCCGCCACGGGGTGCTGGAACCGGGTGGGGTTGGTGGAGTTGCCGGTGATGGACACGTCCACGCCCTCCAGGTGCATGATGGCTACGCCCTCCCGAACGTCGTCCGCGCCATAGCAGCGGACATTGGCCCGCTCGCCCTCGGAGTAGCGGGTCTCCTTGACCACTTTCACCTCGCCGGTGCCGTAGTCAAACTGGGTCTGGACATAGGTGAAGCCGTTGATCCGGCTGATGATCTGGGCGGCGTCCTTGCCCAGGCCGTTGAGGATAACCCGCAGGGGCTCCTTCCGGGCCTTGTTGGCATTGCGGACGATGCCGATGGCGCCCTCGGCGGCGGCGAAGGACTCGTGGCCCGCCAGGAAGGCGAAGCACTTCGTCTCATCCCGCAGCAGCATGGCGCCCAGGTTGCCGTGGCCCAGGCCCACCTTGCGGTCCTCGGCCACGGAGCCGGCGATGCAGAAGGCCTGGAGGCCCTCGCCAATGGCCTCGGCGGCCTCGGCGGCGGTGGAGACGTTCTTTTTCAGCGCGATGGCCGCGCCCACGCAGTAGGCCCAGCAGGCGTTCTCAAAGCAGATGGGCTGGATGCCCTTGACGATCTCGTAGGGGTCGAAGCCGGCGGCCTTGCACAGCTCCCGGCACTCCTCCACGCTCTTGATTCCGTACTGAGACAGGACGGAATTGATCTTCTCGATTCTTCTCTCGTAGCTTTCAAACAGAGCCATTTCTCAATTCCTCCTTTTCTTACTCGTGACGGGGGTCGATATACTTGGCGGCCCCGTCGAACTGGCCGTAGTGGCCCTTGGCCTTTTCCAGGGCCTCATTGGCGTCGGTTCCCTTTTTGATGGCGTCCATCATTTTGCCCAGGTTCACGAATTCATAGCCCACGATTTCATCGTCCTTGTTCAGGGCGATGCGGGTGACATAGCCCTCGGCCATCTCGAGGTACCGGGGACCCTTGGCCTTGGTGCCGAACATGGTGCCCACCTGGGAGCGAAGGCCCTTGCCCAGGTCCTCCAGAGACGCGCCGATGGGCAGGCCGCCCTCGGAGAACGCGGTCTGGGTCCGTCCGTAGACGATCTGGAGGAACAGCTCCCGCATGGCGGTGTTGATGGCGTCGCACACCAAGTCGGTGTTCAGGGCCTCCAGCAGGGTCTTGCCAATGAGAATTTCAGAGGCCATGGCGGCGGAGTGGGTCATGCCGGAGCAGCCCAGAGTCTCCACCAGGGCCTCCTCAATGACGCCGTCCTTGACGTTGAGGGTCAGCTTGCACGCGCCCTGCTGGGGGGCGCACCAGCCCACGCCGTGGGTGAGGCCGGAGATGTCCTTGATCTCCTTCGCCTGGACCCATTTGCCCTCCTCGGGGATGGGGGCGGGACCGTGGTACGCGCCCTTGGCGACGGGGCACATGTTCTGCACTTCGGTGGAATAGATCATAGTCGTCCAATCCTTTCCTTTTTGTATTTTTTCGGGCTCCCGCCAGAGGGCGGGACACCCGGAGTTTCGCGCGCCTCATATTATATCGGTAAACGATTACCTTGTCAAGCAGAGAGAGGACCCATTCCCCGTATTTGCGGAGAAAGCGGCGGCGAAGGCCGGGTAGGCGGAGAGGCTGCGCCAAAAGACGCGGTTTTTCGCGGCTGTTGTATCCCAGCGGAGGGAAACCATTAGGGAAACCGCCCTCCAGGGGGACAAGGAAAAAGCCTGTAACCATGGTGGCTACAGACTTTTTCATGGTGGAGCGACCGCAACCAACAGCGAACACCCTGCATGACTTGAAACCGCGTCCTCAAAATGTTCCTCTATCTCGTCCAGCAGAATATCATCAATGATGATCGGCCTGTCGCCGCCGTTGAGGATCAGCGTCATTCTGTCGTCGTAGAGATAGATGGCCCGCAGGAAAATATTCACCATCCCCCGGCGGTTGTTCTCATCGTTGACATCGCCCCGCTTCAGCGAGTAGAGAAACGCCTTGATTTGCGGTGCGGTGAATGTGACCTGTTTTCCCATCTCAATGGCAAGCTGGCCCTGCAGCTCGTCCTTTTCCCGCTTGCGCTTCTCAATGCGCTCGGTAATCATATCCACCGCCTGCCCACGCTCCAAGGCTTTCCAGAGGTTTTCTATGGCAGCATCCGCCTCCTGCATCGCCGCCTTGATGCGCTTGATAGCGGAGCTGTCATAGTCGGCCTCACAGGCAGCGGCAACCGCAAGGGAAATCTTTTCAATATTGCTGTCCGTCAACAGCTTGCGGCACTCCAAAACTACCCTGTCCTCGATTTTCTGCTTGTTGACAACTTTCTTTCTGCAAACCTTTTTCTTGGCGCTCTTGCAGGCATAATAGCGGTAGGCCGTCCCGGATTTCCCTGTGCCGCCGTAGCCGGTCATCATCTCCCGGCAGTAGCCGCAGAACAGCTTCGTTGTCAACAGATATTCTTCCCGCCCTCTGGAACGGGCGGGAGCTTTTTTGTTGCGGTCAAGGATATGCTGTACCCGTTCAAAAAGCTCATCCTCGATGATGCGGGGCATACCTCCCGGCGTTTCCGTGTCCTTGTAGATGTAATAACCGATGTATCGTTTATTCCTCAAAAGGCGGTGCAGACTATTTTTGTTGAACTCTTTACCTTGGGAGGTTTTGACCTGCTTTGCGTTGAGATATTTCGTGATTTCAGCGACGGTTTTTCCACTGGCGTACATCTCGAAAATCTCCCGAACAACAGCGGCCCCATCCGGGTCAACATGAAAACGGCGTTCCTCGTCCACATAGTAGCCAAGGCCCGGATTACTCCCGTTGCTCAAACACTTTTCAGCATTGATGTCCATACCCCGCCGTATCTTTTGGGACAGCTCCGCCGAATAATACTCGGCCATGCTCTCCAACACGCCCTCCACCAAAATGCCGCTGGCGTCGTCGCTGATGTTCTCCCTTGCGGAGATCACCCGAACACCGTTCTTTTTCAGCTTGGCCTTGTTGATGGCGCTGTCATAGCGGTTCCGGGCAAAGCGGTCAAGCTGATAGACAAGGACGCCCTCAAAGATGTGCTTGTCGCTGTCGGCAATCATGCGCTGGAACTCGGCCCGACTATCTGTTGTGCCGCTCTGCGCCCGGTCGATATATTCGCCAATCACGATATGTTCGTTGTTCTTGGCGAACTCGTAGCAGGTTTGAAGCTGGCCCTCGATGGACTGTTCTGTCTGGCTGTGGCTGGAATATCGGGCGTAAATGACGACGTTCACTCTTTCACCCCCTCCAACATTTCAACGATGGCCTTTTTCAAGCGGTCATTCATGGGTGAGGCAGGGTCAAAGCACATCTCCACAAACCGCCTCATGTCCTTATCTTCTTCCAAAATTTTTGGCTTGTACTCGTACAGCCTGCCCTGCGGTTTGTCGGTGCGGTAGCAGATATAATCTAAAGACACGTCAAAGTAATCCGCATACCAGATCAGCACCTTGATTGGAGCGGCGGAGTAGCCCGTTTCGTATCGGTTAATAGTGGCCTGGGGGATGCCCGCAATCTTACCAAATTTTGCTTGGGACAACCCGATACCCTCTCGGAGCGTTCTCATTCTTGCGCCTATATCGCTCAATTTGCTCACCTCCTGTCGTACTGTTATTGTAGCAGAAAGTGAGGCTATTGTCAATCCATATTATGAATCACAAAGAAAGGAAATGTGAATACTATGACAGTATTTCATGTCAAGAAAACTACAGATTACACCGTCATGTCCAACCACCACCTGCGAAACCGGGAGTTGTCCCTAAAGGCCAAGGGCCTGCTGTCGCAGATGCTCAGTCTCCCGGAAAAGTGGGACTACACCCTGCAAGGACTGGCCTACATCAACCGAGAACAGCTTGATGCCATCCGTCAGGCCGTCCACGAGCTGGAGCGAGCCGAGTATATCGTGCGGACAAGGGAACGGGACAGCCGTGGACGGCTGCGGGGAGCGGAGTACACCATCTACGAACAGCCGCAAGCGCCGTCAGCTTTACCGACATTGGAATAACCTGCGTCGGGAAAACCGATGTTGGAAAATCCTATGTAGGTAAATCCGATGCAATAAAATAAAGATATAAGTAAATAAAGAAAAATCAAGTAAAGACTTATCAATTACCCATTCCTTTCCTATCCTTTCCCCTACCCCCTCCCTTGGAGGACAAGCGGCAAAGCCGCCGGAAGGGAATGGAACGGAAACGAAAAGCGAGAGGTCAAATAGCAGCGGGGGTTATCGTGAACATTATCTGACCCGCAGAAACCGTACAGACGCGAAGCGGGTGTACGGTTTCTGCGGGTGTCACAAGAGGGCCTGCGGCCCTCTTGTGTGACAGCACAATTTCACAGTCCATCAGAAGCCAGGACAGGAGCGCCGGAGTGTCGGCTTCCCGCCCTGGCTTTTTGTGTCCTTCTGTACGCCGTTAGAAGCCCGTTTTGGCGGGTGCAGGTCAAATCGTATTGCCCCCCTATCGACCATAGCCGGAAAGCCTTGAAATATCAGGGCCATTTTGCCTCTAAAACGTTACATATCAGCCCTATCTTGGCGGCAGGGGTTTCTCGCCCATTTCTACGCAGTTTGAAACCCATTTTTGAGGGTGCGGGACAAATCGTATTACTCCCTGTGCGACCGTCTTTTGAACGTCCTGAAAACAGGCCACTGGATAGGCCCTAAATGCGTAGGCTGGCGGGCTGATTTAGGGATGTCAGCCAAAGTGTCGGATAGCGGGGCTATGTAGAAAGAGTTGCCCCCATTTTCGGAGGAACAGATATAAACACCTTGCCCCTTTCCGATACCCACGAAAAAGGCCTGTGTTTTCAATACCTCCGGGAGTTACTTTTTCTACGCCTGACCCCGATTTTTGCCCCACTCTTGACTGACACATTATCAAGGCGGCCTTTTCTTCGTTGGACTGTCAGTGTATGCCGCTGTGTCTGCCATATCTCCGCCAATATCGCCTCCGCTCGGCATAAGGGTTTGGGACTATCCCAACAAGCAAAAAGGGGACGTTTTTCGGGAGTGTGGCCACACTCCCTATGCTTGCTACGATAGCGTTTCCACGTTCCTCTTTCTAAAAAATGCCTCAAAAAAATTCTGATTTCAAAGTTGAAATCCAAGTTTCAATCATTTCGGCTAAAACCAACTGCTGACGCAAAACTGCCATACCGATTTCGGGAACATCTGGCATATTTCCCTTTTCACGGAGGTTTTCTTCCAGATACATTTTCAATTCCCGCACATTTTTTTCGATATTGGCAACGCAAGTTTTTTGCATTTCCAAAGGAACACTGTCCAGATTTACAATCACAGCATTAAAGTCCAGAAACATACGGATAGGCTGGGCGGAAAGCTCTCCCATGAGCCGTTCAAATTCCTGTTCACCGCTGTCTGTCAGCGAGTAAACTGCCTTTTCCGGCATATTATTCTCCCGCACAGGGACACTCTGGAGCAGACCTTTTTCTTCTAACTGAATGACCTTTTTATAGATGGAAGGTGTGCTGATTTTTACCCATTTTGAAATGTTGCGGTATTCCACCAGCTTTTGAATGTCGTAGGCACTCAACGATTGCTTTTTGAGCATTCCAAGGACAATCAAATCTATCGTTGCCATAAAGATTTCCCCTTTCGCACTTGACAACTACTATAATTTATAGTAGTATGTGTTGGCTGACGGCTACTATAAAATATACTACTTCACATTACACCGGCTGTCAAGAGAAAGGAGTACCATATGGAAGGAAACAAAAAAATGGCGCTTTTGGGGAGTGTGCCCATTCCCAAAGCTCTCCTTGCGCTGGGCATCCCTACAATGATTGGTATGCTCATTAACGCGCTTTACAACCTGGTAGACACCTACTTTGTGGGCGGGCTGGGAACCGATCAGATGGGGGCTGTTACAGTGGCCTTCCCCCTGGGGCAGATTGTCGTAGGGCTGGGCCTGCTGTTTGGGAACGGCGCTGCTGCCTATCTTTCCAGGCTGTTAGGCCGTGGCGATAAAGACACGGCGAACAGGGTAGCGAGTACAGCCATATACAGCGGCGTTTCGATTGGGGCAATCGTGATCTTATTCTCGGTCATCTTCCTGGAGCCGATTTTGAAACAGGCCGGAGCAATCGAAAGCGTTATGCCCTATGCAATCACCTATACCCGCATCTATATCGTGTTCTCTATTTTCAACGTGTTTAATGTCACTATGAACAACATCGTTTCCAGTGAAGGCGCAGCGAGAACGGCTATGTGTGCGCTGATGGCTGGCGCAGTACTGAATGTAATCTTAGACCCCGTTTTCATCTATGCGCTGAACCTCGGCGTAGCTGGCGCGGCGATTGCAACGGCAATTTCCCAAATCATTTCCACATTGGTCTATTTGTGCTACATTCTTCGGAAAAAGAGCGTGTTCAATTTCAGCATCAAGGAGTGCTGTTTTGCAAGAGAGATTATGTCCGAAATCTTGAAAATTGGTATTCCTACGCTGATATTCCAACTTCTGACCAGCCTTTCCATTGGCATGATAAACAGTGCGGCAAAAGAATATGGAGGCTCTGCCCTGGCCGCTATGGGGCCGGTTACAAAAATCATGTCAATGGGGACACTGATTGTTTTTGGTTTTCTGAAAGGATTTCAGCCTATCGCCGGATTTAGCTATGGAGCGAAAAAGTTTGACCGGTTGCGGGAGGCAATTAAAACCGCTGTCCTTTGGTCTACCATCTTTTGTGTAATTTTTGGCCTCGTTGCTGCCATATTTTCTACGCAAATAGTGTCCCTGTTCACAAAGGAAGATGCGGAGATGGTTCGTGTTGGTTCTATTGCCCTACGGGCAAATGGACTTTCTTTTGTCCTCTTTGGCTTTTACACTGTATACTCTTTCCTGTTCCTTGTGATGGGGAAGGCCGCAGAGGGCTGTATCCTCGGCGCCTGCCGCCAAGGAATTTGCTTTGTCCCTGTCATTTTGATACTTCCGTCGGTTTTGGGATTGAGCGGTGTTCTCTACGCACAGCCGATTGCAGATGTCATTTCGGCTGTTGTCACAGCAGCCATGGCGGTTCGGCTTCACAGAGAACTGCGGATAGTAGAAAAGCGCATTTCTACAACACCCCAGGAACATTGACTACGTACAAGCAAGGCGGTGCTAATGAACACAACACAAAACTGCTCTCACTGGATATGCTGTCCTGCCTGTGGCGGAAAGACCCGAATAAAAGTATACGAAGATACGGTGCTTGAAAGGTTTCCGCTGTATTGTCCCAAGTGCAAGCAGGAAATGTTAATCAGTGTTCGAGAATTGAATACGTCAATCATAGAGCCAGACGCACAGACGCAGAGCCGATAACATACGGGAAGTTTCCCTATGGTTATCGGCTTTGCATTTGAAAAGTCGTGGCTAAGTCAAATAAGAAGCGGCGGCTTTGAGAAAATCAGAGCCGCCGCTCCTTTTGCGCCGTGGCGGTATATGCGGTAAATTTAGGAGGCACCGCCATGAAGCACACCACTATTCGACGCAATTTGACAATCCTTGACTTATCAAAAAAAGCCCGGCCCCCGCCCGGGAGAATTGCGGGCACGAGGTTATACTATACGATGCAGATATAGCAAACTATACAGTGCAAACCGCCTGGCAGGTCTGTGACCTGCCAGGCAATTTTTGTCGTTTTCTGCGGCCCGAAAATTTTTCTTCACTTTTTTCTCTGCGGAAAGCGGTTTTGCGCGCAAAACCTGTGCCGCTGAACGCTCTGTTAGCGGAAAGGGAAAGTACCACCACCATCCCCAAACGAAAGGGGGTGAGAAGATGGAAACCAACCCCCGCGACTATGGCGAACGGTGCAGGTTTGACGCCTTTTGCAAGACCGTGTTGAAGCATGAGGCAATCGACTACATCCGGGAAATGAAGCGGCGGGCCAGCCGGGAAACATCGCTGGAGCGTCTGCCCCAAGCGGCGATGGACAAGCTGTGCTCGGTGGACGATTACCCCAGTGACAGCTATGTGTTCTCGTACTGCGGCTACGACCTGCCGATCAGAAGCCAACAAGTGGTCGACGCCTTTGCCGCTCTGCCGGAGCAGGAGCAAAGCATTTTGATTTTGCGCCTGGTGCTGGACTTGACGGACAGAGAGATCGGTGAGGCCCTGGGGCTGTCCCGGAGTGCCGTCCAGCGGCGCAGAACAAAATCGCTGAATGTCCTGCGAACGAAACTGACAGCGAGGAAAGGAGGTTAGCGCCATGAAGCGCCGGAACTACAAGGGCCGTGAGCTGTTGCCGCTGGCGGTGAGCGATGCGGCCCAGGCCGGGGATGCTGACGCTGTGGAGCAGGTCTTGCGGTATTACGAGGGCTACATAAACAAGCTCTGTACCCGGACGGTCTACGACGAAAGCGGCTGTCCCCACGCCTGTCTGGACGAGTACATGAAAAGCCGTCTGGAAAACAAACTCATCCGCGCCATTCTCGGCGTGAACTGATAACCGACCTCGGCGGTGAGGAACAGCTTACCCTTTCCCTGTTTCTCCCGCCAACGGGTCTTGCCCTGTGTTTTGGAAAGGGGAAATGTCTTTGCCGAAAAATCAATCCGATAAAGCGGCCCATGAAATTGAACTTCCACAAGCTATTATAGAAACCTTTGCCCGGTTCCTCGTCCCGGAGATATGGAAATACTATGACAGCGAACAGGGCCAACGGGAGTTTGCGGAGTGGCAGGAAGCACAGAAAAGTAAATCCTACAAGATGTAAAAGAGTACGAGTATAGGAACAGCGGTGATAAAGCGTTAATGCCTTATCACCGCTGGCTATTACGGTTAAGTTATCCCTTCGGCGGGAACGGGTCTTTCCCATGCGAGTCCTTATCTCTGATTTGACCGTTTGGGCGATGGATCACTAATTCAGACCCTTGATGCTGCGAAATTTGACGTGCAACATCAATTGCGGCTTTCTGCGTTGGAGTACGCACAGTCGCACGCGAATTTCCAGCTCCCTTGACTCGCCAGCCGCCGCCGGGGTGTGGAGTTACATGTTGATTCTTCCCCATAACACATACCTCATTTCAGCCGGGTAACACGCCCACAGTGGGGGCATCTCGATGGATTGGTCACAGGAATGATTTTCTTGCCGCAACGGCAAATGTAATATTTGTATTTGATTGTCATTGTCTTTACGCTCCTTTAAAATATGATGTTATATGTCATCACATTTTTCGGAAAAAGTCTGCGTTTATTTTTTCCTTTCTGGACACAGATTTCATATTGCAATCGAGAATCAAGCGTGGTACAATATAAAAGCATCTATGACAAAGTACAACGTCCCGTGCTTCTGTCATCCCGCAGGACACCGAGTTGCCGCTCGGTGTCTTTCCTTTTTCTTATTATGTGTTATTGTCAAAGAACAGTCGGGGATTACACCCAAAAGCTCCTCTCAAAATTTGTGCTGTAAGGTTTACTTTGGCTCGTGGTGTCTGTAATTCACTCAATCTATGTAACGAGCTTTTTCCAACAGAATCTTTGGTCGCTACCCACACTTGATCGCGTCGAAAATCTCCGTCTAACAGCAATGGTTGATGTGAAGTGCATATAAGCTGGGCGTGGTTAGGGTTACTCTCTTCGCTACTAAATAGACTAATGATTTCCTTTGCAAGTGAAAGATGTAACCCATTCTCTAACTCGTCGATGATAAGGACACCACCCATTTCCAAGACATCATAGAGATACGGGAGAGCCGTAAACAATTTCACTGTTCCTAATGATTCTTCTGCGAAAAAAGTAATTGGGACTTGACTATCTTGTTCCTCACCATTGCTGTAAACGGCATGTTTGGTATCAATACTCACAGTCATTTTCTTTGCAATGATTTCTCTGTTCTCAAAATCATCCGTATCAATTTTTTGCCGTGCGATTTCCTCTTCTGACGTTGATACGCTGATATTTCGAATTGTGGGGTCAGCTTTTTGGATAATTTGTATGTATTTTGCTATGCGTTCTTCGGTAAAAGTCTTTTTGGGATTAATTGGGTTTAAACGTCCTGCTGCCATACTAACTACTTGAATCCCACAAATCACAGCATTCAGTCGGGCAGCCAAAGGATTATTCAGCATTGCCGCAACAGGAAGGCAAAGAGCTTCTGGTTTTACTGTTTGCTTTGTTGGTTCAAACCCTTTCAAATCAGAACGAAGCAAAATATCTTTAAAGGAAGGAGATGTGCGTTCTATAAGTTTCTCCGTCCGACGGAATTTTTTTGTTAGAATTTCTCGTACAACTGTTTTTCCTTGAAACGAGAACTCATAATGGTAACTTACTCCGTCTAAAACAATGTCAATTCCAAGCGTTGTTGGCTTGTCTTGATACTGCGTATCAAAGGCAAAAGGCTTTACAGGGGCATCTATGCCTTTAATCTGCGGTGTTGCAAGGAACTGAGCGCTATTGGTTGCTGTAATTAGAGGGGACAGAGCCAAAATCCGCTGAATTTCTCTCAGAATCTTGCAAAAAAAGGTTTTTCCTGATCCGTTTGCTCCGTAAAGAAAAGAAACCTTGTTGAAACGCATATCCTCTACTGTGAATGTATTTTCAAGGTGCTCCTTTTTACCCGAATCAGTCTCCGTTGAAAACTCGATTCGTTCGGCAAACGAAGCGAAATTTTCGGCGGATAAGGATTTCAAGATCACGTTATCCATCTGTTCCGCTCCTTTCTTGGCTTATTTTACCACGGAGTCCCGTTGCTGTCAAGATGTTATTTTTTATATTTCGACAAAGACGGCGAAATATATAGTACAACAAAGATTTTGCACAGATGATGCGAAAAAATAAGAACTGAGGACAAATCCTCAGTTCTTATTCTGCTGACATCAGAGCCACACCATCACGGCAAAACCGCCCTTAAAATAATAGGTGTTCGTCCAATGTCCATCTGGAATAAGCGGTCAAAATCGATTTTTCGTTGAATCCCTTGCGGCACAGCGATTCGGGAAGAATGGCTGATGTTGGAGGGGGGAGATTTTAGTCGTTCGCTTACAAAAAGATGGAGATATTTTAGTGAATAAAAAGTTTATCCACTAAAAGGTGTATTTTTTTGTTATGAAATCCATAGTAAGCGCTGCAGACAGCCGTGCACAGTAATCTTGAAATTCATCACCTTTATGTTCGTCTGCCAAATCGGAGACACATTTAACTGCAAAAAAATCTTGCACAGTGCTATGTTTTGCTGCATAATATACACCATATGTTTCCATGTCTAAGCCACTATATTTCCGATTTTGCTCTTTTACAAACATATTTACAAACTGCTCCGCCTTTATTACAGCTGCTCCTGTTGCCATTGACCCTTGATGAAGTTTTGTCTTTCGCTTTTGTTCTTCCTTAATAACCTCTAACAATTTTCCCTCATATTTATCTTTGGCATATTTTGCCAACTCGCTTTTCAATGTTTCAATTTTATCCCATGTGTACCAATCAAAAACATTTGTATTCTTCAGGCTTAGTGCTATATAATCAGGATCTGGGTTAAATTTGATTTCTTTTTTTTGCTGTGTTTTTTTTATTTCTTCTATACTTCCACTGCCATAGTCCCATGCTGTAGCAGCAACAATAATATCGCCCAAGGCAGTCGCATTTTTACGGCCAGCACAAATACCAGACATAATAATACATCTTGGTTCGAAATATTGTATGACTCTGTCGGTAGTGTTCGTTGCACAAACCATGCCCATTCTATTTAGCTTGACCAACACAAGCTTTAGCTTTTTTCCGTCACGGTTTTTCAACTCTTTATAATAGTATGTAAAATCAGGAATATCGTGGCCATTCTGCCATCCCCAACTTTTGACTGCTTCAAATTCGACCTCAACCGCTGTAATAATCGCTATATCATATTTAAGCCTATCATAATAGTTTAGTCGATTTATGAGTGGTTTTTTCCAAGATTCCGTGGGGGTATATGGGATAATGCTGATAGGGAAGGCCTGAAGGCTTTGCATGGTTTCGCATGATAAATATTCGGACAAGACGATAACGATCTTAGGACGATATATGGTATCACGCACCCCGCCAAAGATATACTGTATTAAACTGATGCCATAAGATATGTCCTCAGATTTTCCGTTTTTCTTTGGAACTTTCAGATCTACAATCAGCGCGTCGTATTTATTCAATCGCAACTCATTCTTTGTGTCATCTGTGCAAAAGCGAGGAACGACGATGTGATTAGACCGTTGTAAAAGACCGATTATTTTTTGTGCTTTTGCGCTGCTATTCTCTAAAAGTAGGATTTTCATTTGTGCTTCTCCTTAAGCATTCTGCCGCCATATTTTTCAAAGTTTTTTTCCATGCACTGTTTACTTTAGAATATACAACGGCTCCTGCGTAGTTTGTATAGCGTTTACATAAAAGTGGATGCAAATCGTCTAAATACCGCACTTGATTTTCCTGACCCGGATCTGGACTTTTCTCTTGCCCAGAATCTTCTATATTGCCAAAAAAGCGGAGATTGCGAAAACAATGAATACGCGAAGTATTCTCCAGATACTTCATATCAACCAAGTCCCAATATGCAGTGATAAGAATTACAGGGGTATTCAATTTGCAAACTTTCATACAATTGAGAAGGCGTATTCCCGAATGGCGTTCATGATTTGCTCCAATTGTAGAGGATGTAGCCATCTCCATGTCAAGTAATATAAGGTTGAATACTTCATTTGATTTAATGATTTTTTTAGCCTCTTTTTCAGTAGTTGCTAATTCGCATTGGAGTCCCATTGCTTTCATACAATATCTGCATTCTTCTGCTTTAGTAGGAGAATCTTCAACAAGTAGTACTTTCATTACTGTCCCCCTCATTATCAAAACTGATTTTAATATGAAAGTTCTCATTTTCAACTTCAGGAAGAATGCTTGCATTTTGATAGTTCTGTTTAAGCATCGTCCATACTCTTAATAAACCACGCCCATGTGAGTCACCATGCCAAGTATCGTCTGCAACTGATTCATCGAGAACAGGATCAGCATTTACTGTGTTAAGCATGATTCTCTTAAAATCCTCGATTTTACTTTTAACACTAGATATGCTGTCTTCGCCAATGCGATTATGGGCTTCTATTGCAATTGTATTTTTTTCATTTATTACTTGTATGGTAATTTTTGCGTGTGCATTGGAGGGACTTACAAATCCTGAATGTAGCTCTATATTCCGGATTAGATTGATCAGTATGATATCAATCGCACTGATTACACTTAATTTAAGTGCGTAGGGAGCTTTCTCATAAACAAATTCTATATCTGAGAACCGTTGGTCTTGTTTGACTAAATATCCTGTCAGATCAAAAATCTGGTTTGAATCGTGGAAAATTTGGAACCATTCTCCAATAGAATGTACAGTAGCATTAAAATCCTCTTCCAGCTTTTTAGTCTGTTCAAGCAGGAGATTTCTTTTTTTAAAATCTTCTATTGACTTGTTGAGATAAGATGACAGCACCTCCGCCAGTTCATTTTCAATTTTTTCTCGCATTTGTGATACGCGAGGTACCATGATTCGATCCAATGTGGTTTTAATATAATGAAGAAATTTCGCCCCAGTGTCTATAGAAGAGTACTGCTCCAATTGTTCTCGGATTTCAGTATCTGATAAATACACAGGTGTAAACTTTTCTTTGCCCACTTCCTTTTTATCTATAAAATGAATGTGTGTTTTTATCTCTTCAATTTCCTTGAACAGATTTAGACAGTTTACCTGCATAATACTCCATATTATATTGTGCATTAAAGGATCATACGATAATATACGTTTGTTTGAATCAATAATTTCATTTCTCTCTTTTTTATCACATTCTGGGATAAACAGATTGTGCCTTCTTAATAATTGTTCAATCTCCGTGTCAAATACCCCATGACGGATTGTAGTGCCCATCTGCCAGTTTATTTTACGAACATATTCCCGCTTACAGGTAATTAAGATTCTTTTAAATTCGGTAAAAAGGTTATCATCCTCAGATATTTCCTTGGATGATTTCTGTCGAAGGACATCGTATGCGCTTACAATATCATTGCCGTATTCAATGTTAATCCAGTCTGCGTTTATTTTCGCGGCATTCTCATGATCTTCACAATAATCCATTTGGCTTCTTAATTGAAGATAATCGTATTTCTTTTGTATTTCCTCCAATCTCCCTCTATATTTCTGTTCGCCGGTTGCACGAAACAAGAATCTTAAAAGCTCCATCTGTTCGGCATATAACTCTTCATCATACAAATCACAAGGACTTTCTTCCAGCATTTTCTCACAGCATATGTCAAAAAACATCACATAGCGGGCATCTTTCTCCATGCTTTTGGAATTTAGTTCAGGGATCAACTCGGAAGGCTTGGTGATGTGGCTTGATAACAGTATTTCTGCAAAGCTGTCTATTACACATTGGCTAGGTTCATCCGGGAAATTCTGATTTAAATCCGTGATATACGCATATATAAAGAAATCTATATCCGCCAGTAGTGGAATACATTCGGATTCAATCAATTTTTCATTTAACGCAGCGATGTCCAACTTAGTTACAAAAAACATATTTTCATAATATGCTTGCATATATAAATGAACCGCATCTAAATACCGTTCTTCTTCTACAAATCTTGCAAACATAATAGTTAACTGCTCTTGACAGAGTATTCGTTCTATATTGCTTAATTTATTCGAAATATTGCAAGTGTTCGGAAAAGAAGAGCTATTGTCCCGTATGGTCTTCAGTTTCTGCGTAATACAGTCTGTCAGAATGTTGTACTCGTCTTTATACTTGACATAAAAAAAATATCCCCAGTCGCAGCTATACAGAGGCCCTAGTAGGTGTTTTGCGTTTTCCAGATATTCACTCTTGTTCTCTTTTATAAACACACCTTCACTGCTGATATAGGGCCTTGCCAAAAGCTTTAGCGCATAAAATGGTTCCAAATCTTCCCTAAATGGATACATTGTATTGATAATGACATCAAGGAGTTCATAAAAACCGGAGAAGTTATTCCAGGCTCTTAAATATCGGTCAC
Organism: uncultured Oscillibacter sp.; assembly: GCA_910587705.1. GTDB lineage: Bacteria > Bacillota > Clostridia > Oscillospirales > Oscillospiraceae > Oscillibacter. The sequence goes on along the minus strand of CAJUMX010000003.1, from coordinate 208,766 downwards.
AGAAATCTATATAGGAGGATGCGTAATTTGTATCATCCTGTTTTATATAACAGCTTACGAGTATATTTATGATAGTATTCAGCGGTGTATTACTTTGCGGCTTTTCTCCGGTCATCAATATGGATTTGGTATATATATCCAGAATTTCAAAATGCTCTGCATGAGTATTTAAGTTGTTTTTACATTCATTTTGGCATGCTGCAAAATCATTTTCACAGAACAAAGATTCCAGGAAATTAAACTGTTTTCCTCTGGCCTCGTCATCGGTAGCAAATTCACTTTTAAACACCTCATATAATTCTTGGGGTTCTTTATCGGGTTCTGTTGCCGCCAAAAGCAGGAGTGTTTTCTTCATCAACAGAAATGTATCAACAATCGTTAAATGATGAAGTACAATGCTGAGGGAGCATTTCTGAATATCATTTAATAAATCAGACTGCTCGAAGCTGGAAAAATCAAAATATATGCGCCAAACGTCTGGAGTGGGATTCGAAGACTCGTTTTCGCCTATATGCTCATGAAAAAATTTTATAAAATCTTTTTGATTTGTGCGCAGATGAATTTTACGCTTCAACAGCCGAATATACTGTTTAAGCATATTGTCATCGCAGTCATTTCGGATTGAGAGATAGAAGTTACAATATTCACTGTAGTTCATTACGTTCAGCAAGAGCATTCTTGCCTCGATATACCAAAAGCTTAGACCTGTAATTTGATAAATGCTGTTTAGGGCCTTTTCAGCATCCACATAATTTCCGATTAGATAATGATGCTCAAATTCGCTTTTCAAGCTCAAAAACTTCAGAATTTTTTTCTTGTTTGCAGCTAAAAAGGCAATCATGAATTCAATATCCTTGTAGAAGTTGCGATAAGTGAAACCCCGTTTCTCAATAAAGCCCGGAAATAATGCTTCCGTAATCAGACCTTTTACATCTGTGACCATATAAAAATTCGCCAGCCGGTTTTTGTGGTATTTATTGTTCACTAAAGCTTTGGCGCAGTAGCTATATTGAGGGTAGGCGCCATTTGCGATGATGTCTTCGAGCTCTTTGCTGATATCCCCCTGCTTATTCATAATGTCCTTGACAGATTTCCAAGTTCCCTTCTTTTTCATAATATCCCCCATTTTTTCAGCTTCTATTATTTCTAGAGTGCCTTGTCAAAAGTGCGCCGCTTAGTAGTGCTGCATGGGTATTTAAAGAGCATATATTGTATTATATCAAATCATGTCGAAAAAAGGAAGTTTTTTCCGTATCTATTTTGCAATCTTCATGCCGGTAAAACATTGCAGGTATAGATTTTCTCCGATGCATTTTACCAGCCTCACTCTCAGCCTGGGCCAAAGCACAGTAGGCAGTCAGCAGGATTTGTATTCGCTGTTCGCTCAGCCACATATCCTCCTGCTCAAAATAAACCTCTACGCCCAAGCTGTGCAGATCCTGCAACGAACGCAGCATATCCAGCGTATTGCGTCCAAAGCGGCTGATGGGCTTTGTCAGGATCAGGTCAATTCTCTTTTTGCGGCACTGTGCTATCATCCGGCGGAACTCAGGCCGTTCTTTCAGATTCAAGCCTGTGGTTCTCTCCAAAAATATTCCGGCGTTTTCCCAATGAGGGTTTCCTGAAATCAGCTGTGAATAATGCCGCTCCTGCAATTCGATACTGCTGATCTGCTTCTCCAGTTCTGTGCTAACCCGGCAGTAGACAGCTACACGGAGATGACGTAGTTTTATCGGACGATGATCTTGCATGGATGAAGTCTCAGTCACCTTTCGCATTCAAACGGCCTTTTGCAGTTTTCTTCATTATATCAAAGCGAGAGCTTCATGGCAACTTGGTTCTCTGGCCCTTTAGAGCGGTTGAGTTTCTCCCGCTGTACTGCCATGAACATCTCATCAGAAATAATGGCCTCATGGGTGCCGGTGTAGAGATACCGATCCATGAAACCATCATTTTCTATTTGAACTGCGCCGGTGCTGACTGTTTTCTGGAGCAGCACCCGTCCGGTGTATTTTTCGTTAGATAGCAGTTTATCGATGGCTTCACGATTCCATCTGGGCCTGCCGGTAGGGGAGAGAATGCCTTGATGCTCCAGCCCGGTGGCAATTTTCCCAAGGCTATCACCGGCGAGGTAGCGCTCAAATATCCAGCACACTACCTTCGTCTCATCGGGATTCACTGTCAGTTTACCATCAGGACCAACATCATATCCATAGCACTTGCGCTTCGCCATTTTGGAGCTGCCGTCCTGAAATCCTTTCCGGAGACCATTCCTGATTGCTTCGCTTTTCCGTATTACGTTCATTCTGTATTACCTCCTCAGATAAGAAAAATAACAAAGCCGCAGTGAAATTACTGCGGCACAAAGGTTTTATGTGATTATACGTAAAAGTTGACAGACTACTCCCCTGGTGTAATCTGTCAACTTATCATGGTGGACCTGAAGAGATTCGAACTCTCGACCTCTCGGATGCGAAAAGATTTTGAAAACTTTTTCGGCTTGTTTCTGCTCCTTTTATCCGTTTCTACTGGATTTTACTTTATCTATAAGCCTCTTTAACGAGGTGTTTTCCATGTGTTCCGGCCACGTCTGTGGTAGGTTCTGTGGTCAGAAACGCTTCCCACCTCTGACCGCCGGTTTTCCACCGGCGCTGAGCGGGAAGCGTTTCGCATTTTTGCTGTCTGCATTGTAACTCTGACAGGAAGGTTTTGCAACGGTTTTCTGCCGGGGCAGACCCTCAAATTCTACAGGGCTATATCCAAAGATAAGGACAGAAGATCAAAGCGCAAAGCACAGTACAGAATGTCAAAATCGTAGGTGGGCAATCAGTCTGCTGAGGAGTACTCAAAGCTGGCATTGGAATCCGTATGCTGAAACAGAAGGCTGTCCCCGTGCCAGAAACGGTAGCGCACCTCTGCGCAGAGACTCTCGTGGATAGTGCGCTCCATGCGGCCCTCCACCGGAGCCCGGAGAGGCTGCCGCCGTTCGCTCAGCAGTTCCACCTCCAGGCGGTACCTCCCCTGACGGATCACCGCGCCGGAGGAGGACCGCGCCTCGATTTTGACGCCCCGGTAGGTCGCCAGGCGGTATTCCCGACCACGGTATAAAACAGAGCAAATACAGCCAGTGAAGCCGCCCACAGGCAGGGGGATCGTCGCAATTGCAAGCATCAGGCTGCCCTGATCCGGCCCATCCCAAAGGCACTGTGTCCAGAGGTATTTGGTGGGAAAAGAGCGGCCTCGGTCTGTCTCGATATAGCCGATTCCGTCGGAGAAATCCAGATGCTCGCCGTTCAGCTCCAGCGTTCCACTCAGGGAATGCCCCATGCTGATGACGCCATGGGAGCACTGCATTCCGGCGAAGAATCGGAACGGCCCCATGATGTCAGACCACAAAACGGTAAAGGGACCGTAGCGCAGTGAACCGCAGAGGGAAAGATTGTCCTGGCGGATATGGAGGTCGATCCCCTGACTGCTAAAACAGGACTGTCCAATCTGTACCTGAAAACACTGCCGAGAGACTTGCAGTTGTGCCTCCGGGTACTCCAGCCACCACGCCTGATCCTTTGAAATGACCTGGAGAGAAGCGGTGCAGTGTCCTTCTCTGTCGATATGAAACGCGGGAATCAGTGCCAGACTCTGTCCCTGCGGATTCTGGTGTTTGAAGTACCAGCCCTCAAAATAGGGACCTGTCCTATTTGTGTCGCGGAAAAATCCCATAATTTATCACCCCAGATTCAGTTTTCCCTGAATCTGGGAATTTTATATGAGATATTCCGATGCTGGAGGCCGTCGAAGCTGTCTTGGTGAAAGAGTTTTGCGGATATAAACCGCAAAACTATTGATATAAAGTAAGTGTTGCGGTTATAACCATATACTTTAGCAGTATAAAAACATCCACATATCAGCAAGCAGATAGACGAAAATTATCAGGGAATTAAAACGACACGCACCGCAGGTTTCTTGCTGAGCGCAGAATATTAAGCCGCTCCCGGCCAGGAAGCGGCTCAATCCTTGCGGGACTGTATCCAAAGATAAGCGGTGTGATTCCCCGCCGATGTAGAACGGCAGAATCGATAGCCCAGTTGGTCAAAGGTCTGGAGATTCTTCGGGCTTTTGATTTGGTTCTCCGCCAGCCAGCGTACCATCTGCCCGCGGACCATCTTGCATTTGGTGCCCTTCTCGATGACCTTGCCGTCTTTCAATTCTCCAAAGACGCAGGTAATAAATTGAACCGTTTTAGGCAGGTGAGCCTCCACTGCCTTGCTGTACTCCTTGGAAGCCAGATTCAGCACAAAATCCGTCTCCGAGGCCAGTTGATGGGCCAGATGGTTCCCCCAAAATTGATACAGATCCCGGCAGCCGTCCACCGCCAGCTTTGTCTGCATTTCCAGCCGATAGGGGGTCACACCGTCAAAGGGCCGCAGCAGGCCGTAGAAGCCGGAGAGGATACGCAGGTGCTCCCGGAGGTAGTCCAAGTGGGCTGTTTCCATCACGCCGGGGGCCATGTAGCGGTACTGGATGCCCTCGTAGGCAATGACCGCCGGAGTGAGATTGCGGTGCAGGTCCATCTGCTCCAGCCGCTCCACGTTCAGCTTGGCAATGGCATCATTGCACTTCCAAAGGGCCTGCAGGTCTTTGGGAGACATGCCCTGGAGGACAGTTTTCAGCCGCTCCGTCCGCTCCAGAAACTGTGGCAGGCCGTCCACGGCAAAGCTGTCCGTGTCAACTATCATTTTCTTGGCTGGAGCGATGATGATGCGCATAGGTCTACTCCTTTATTTTTTGCAGCGCCGCCACGATATCCTTCAAAACCAGAGGCTGCATGCTGTCTGGGTAGCCGCTCAGGTCGGCCTGCTCCAGCGCCGCCCGGATACGGGGAATCAGCTCCGGCTTCGCTTCCGCGATTTCGGGAAGCGCCGCCACGCACTGACGGGCCGTGATGGGCTTCACATCGGTCACATGAGATAAAAATTCATCCAGCAGCGCGTCGAATTTCCTCTCCTTGTCCCAGCGGGCGTTGGCGGCCAGAATGGCGATTGCCCGATTGCGGACCAGGGAGTTTTTATGCCGCAAAAGCTCGGCAAAGCGGTCAAAACAGGGATACCAGACATCGGAGTCCCGACTTTCCGCTACGATCTGCTGAGTGAACGCATAGGCGTCCTTGGCGTCTTTTCCCGTCAGGCGGGCAATGCAGGCGTCGAAGTCCATATCAGATCAGCACCCCCTCGCAGTGGTCGATTTCGTGCTGGATGATCTGTGCCGTCCAGCCGGTGAAGGTCTTAAAGCGTGTTTGAAACCGCTCGTTCTGATACTGCACCTTGATGGACTGCCAACGCTTGGCCTTTCGGGTGCCGGTGAGGGAGAGACAACCCTCCTCCGCCTCATATGGCCCGGATTTTTTGATGATCTCCGGGTTGAACATGACCATGTACTTGCCCTCGTTGTCAAAGACGATGATCCGCTTGCAGACGCCGATCATATTGGCCGCCATGCCCACACAGCCGTCCTTGTGGGCAGTTAGGGTGTCCAGCAGGTCTTGAGCAACAGGCAGGTCCTCCAGAGTGGCCGGTTCGGCCTTTTGGGAGAGGAACGCTTCGTCCCGCATGATCTCTCGTACCATATACTGCTCCTCCATTACGCACTTCCCCCAGGGGGAAATTTGTGGTATACTCATATAAAATAGCACAGACAGGAGAAAAAGGCAAATCGAAGGTGGCAGACGGCATGGAGAAAAAAGTAACTGAAGTTGTGGCGGCGCTGATCTGGGTAGAGGACAGGTTTTTGATCTGTCAGCGTCCGGCCCATAAGGATCGGGGATTGCTGTGGGAGTTTGTGGGCGGCAAGGTAGAACCGGGGGAGACAAAGGAGCAGGCACTGGTGCGGGAATGCCGGGAGGAGCTGGCCGTCACCATCTCAGTGGGTGAAGTGTTTATGGAAGTCGACCACGATTACCCGGACCTGAATGTACATCTAACGCTGTTCAATGCGGCAATCATTGAGGGGATACCCCAGATGCTAGAACATAACGACATTCGCTGGATTACACCGGAAGATATACCGCAGTATAATTTTTGCCCGGCAGATGAGGAGATTTTGAGGAAAATTCAGCATAGAGATTAAATCATATACCAAACCTGGTTATGCTCGAGCTTCTGGGGATCATGCTGTCGGTAATATGGTCTATACTCATAAGGATAGGATTAAGGTTGTGCTTATTGGTACGTTGTAGGATTAGATAGTGCTAATTAGTGCATTTTAGTATATATCGGGTAAATACCGAAGGGAAGAGAAGAAAATGACTTATAGCAATGAAGAGATATTGGAGCGTTTTGCGCCGCAATTAGATGAAGCACATACGATACGCTTCCAAACGCTTGTTGAAAAAATAGAACAAGTATTTCCTCATTATCGGAGCCAAGTAGTACAAAGAGAGCTTAATATGTTTAAAGCCGATATTAATTCCCTCCCGGAGGTGAGATATGAGGCTACACTTAGTACGATACTTGATCTTACCCAACAGGGCTGGGAGTTACTGGTACAGGATAATGAACTTTACTTGAGAATGCCGGCCCATGAGGCTTCTGATAAGCAAAGCGTTCGCTCATTTCTTAGCTCCGAAAGGAAAGCACAATTTCAGGATCCATCGGTTATTAGCTTTATTGAACGCATGGAGCAGGAGAAGGAATATGATAGAGCCAGAATATCTGTCAGGAATCTGATCGGTGACCCGCAGATAATTGTTCATAGAATTCACCATGGAGAAACGCCCATAGTTGCTCCTTATATTCAGTTGGTCTCACATGCTAGAGATGAGCATACCGGATATTGGTTATCCGATATTTGGCGCTATTTCCGTTACACATGGTCAATCCCTTATAAAACTATGCCTGGGCGCAATCTTTTTTATCTTGTTCGAGATGCTATTCAACCATATCATCCAGTTATAGGTATTTTTGCATTGGGAAACTCCGTTTTGAATCTTACTGTCCGTGATGACGAAATTGGATGGACTGTTGAGGCAATTGCAAAGCAGCTAAAACGCAAGGAGCAGATTGATCACATTACCCAACAGGTCAGTGGCACAAATGGGAAAACTGTGGGTGCAATTGTTCAAAGATTTTTGGAAACTGAGGAAGAGTACCATAATCGAGTCGAAGAATATTCTACAAGAACAATGGATGCTCTACAGCACAGCCTCAAACAGGCTATATCTGAGCTTTATGTCAAGGATCTAAATTATCATCGGGGCACAAAATATCCTACTATGGATAAGGTAAATGGGCTTCGCAGACTTTCTGAAGAACTTAGAGAACAGGCTATTGACAACAAAAAGACCGGGCAGGTTAAAAGCTTCGAGACTGAGGCGAAGGAAGTTTTGTTTAAAAAGAAACGGGCAGCAGAATTAGCCAGACTACTTGAAGCTAAAATAATCTTTAATGCTCATAAGCAGCCCGCCTCCGCTGATTGGCTCAGAGAGCTTATGGGCAAAGAAGAAGGACGGAAGGCTGTTAATGTTGCCTTGGTAGCAAACCGCAAAACAAAAATCGGCTCCAATATGATGGAAATCATAGTGTGTGGCGGGATTCCCCCATACAATGAGCTTCTTGGCGGAAAGCTTGTGAGTATACTTGCGTGTAGCCCGCAGGTTATCCGTGATTATACTGAGAAATATAGTGGACAGGTTAGTGAAATAGCATCCCGAATGAAAGGGAAGCGTGTTATACGGGACAGCAGACTTGCGTTCCTTGGAACTACCAGCCTATATGCTGCTGGTAGCAGCCAATATAATCGGATAAAAGTACCCATAGCTGATGACTTTTACCTAAGGTACAAGAAAATGGGGATAACAGAAGGCTATGGAACGGTCTATTTTTCAAAACGCACCACTGCTGCTATGATGCGAATGCTTGAACTTCAGGATGGAGGGCGAAGGATTAATAATATTTTCGGAGAAGGGACAAGCCCTCGCTTCCGCTTGATAAGCCGTGGTCTATCAAGCTTGGGTATTCGTTCAAATGCATTTTTAAAGCATTATTCGCCCAGAATTGTTTATTCTATAGAATTGGCACGAAATACAAACGAATTTCTCTGTGGCATATCTGATGAATTAGACTATCCCTTTGACATTAACAGTCCTGAAAGTGTTTCTCAGAGAACACAAGAAATGGTTGATTTCTGGTATACAAGATGGTTAGAGAAGCGGCTTACGTCAGTAAATATAATCGAACGTTTAAACCAATTTGATTTGAACTCGGTTTTAGTAAGTGCAACGAGGTGAGAGCATGGATAATCTTCAATTTGTTCAGCAGATATATCATGGAAAAAACTGCTATGCTGATTCAATGACGCCGGAGCAGATTGACCTGTTGCATATTCCATCGGGAGTTGAGTCGATTGTCCAAAAAATGATAAACGAAAAGAGAATTGTCTTTCTGACTGGTAATCCAGGTGACGGGAAAACATTCATTATTAAGGCCTTGAAGGGGCTTCTTGATGATGTGTTTGTTGTCACTGATATGAATAGTATGCCGGATTGGAAACTACCCCAGTTGGCTCAGCGTATCAATGACTGCTATATTAACGGTGAGCCATGTGTGATTGCGGCAAACGAGTTCCCCTTCCATAAGCTTACAAACATTATGAAGCAGCACCATCCTAAGCTTTATGAGGAGCTAATAGGAATCAAGAAAAATATTCTGGTACTGGGATACCCAACTGTCGAACTCAAGCGTGTCTGTATTGTAGATCTGAATGAACGCAACTTGCTGGATAAGGATAGATGTGTTGTAAAATCTTTTATTCAGAAATTTACCAACCTCTTATTACCCTATTGCGGCAGCAACCACATTCTCGCTCACAATGTTAAAGCGCTTAAAAATGGCCTTGTTCTTAATCAAATCTTGGATATTTTCTCCTTTATTTCTATGAGTGGCCAGCATTTTGTGATCCGCGATATTCTTGAGGCTGTATCATATATGCTCGTCTCATGCACGGATGCAGAAAGAGATGATGAAGAGTCAGGGTATTACTATGATGCTTTATTCAGCACAAGCAACGATTTAATGACCTTCGCAGTCCAATTTGACCCAATACTCCTCTCAAAGCCGGAACTGGATGAGAAGCTATGGAACGGAGAATTTCTTGAGGGCTGGCAGTTTGACTGCCCGAGTCAATGGCCTGTGCAAATCACAAAAGGCAACGGTTCTGTTGAAGAAGCTACCAGCCTTTTTAAGTCCATCAAGAGAAAGTTTTATTTTGAAAATATATATGCAATGGGCTTAACAGAGCTTCAGCCTCAAGACTTTCGCGAGTGTATAGAGGTTCTTGTCAGAATGCGAGAGGATACCAGGCGGATAAAGCGCATGCTGATTTATTCCATGAACAGATTATTTCTCAGCACAGATGATGAAAGTGAGAAGCTACGCTCGTGGACAACCCATAGCTATGATTTGAGTAGACAAGCCGGCGCATCTGTATCAACAAGATATATTGACGCAAATGATCTTGAGCTTGCCTATCCTGAGCCTGCAAAATGGCTAAGCGAGATGGAGTATTCTCCAGCCTGTATCGTCATGTTTAGCAGTAAAAGGCGTGATATTCGTTTAGAAATCAACATTGATCTGCTGCGTAGTCTTATACGGATAAAGAACGGTTATCCGGCATCCCTGCTGTCTACGCAATATGAGCAGACCGTATCACAATTTGTTCGCGCCCTTTGCTCAGCTGGCATTTCCAGAGACTATCCCGATGGAGAGATTCTTATAGCTAATCGGCGCGAGGGGACACTCAAAAGACTTAGAATAGAAAATGAAAAATACTATTTAGGAAATGGGGTTGGCTTCTAATGGCAAAGAAAAGAGATACATTAGACGAGCTTGGAAAAGAGCTATGTGCCAGTCTCCGTTTTAATCCAACCTCAAACTCAACAAAGCCTCTGTATGTTGCAAATTCTCTTTTCAGGGCGTGCACGGGAATCGAATGCAATATTGAGGATTTGCATGAATGGGTTGTGAGTGAGCGACGCTCCAAGGCAAAATCATCACAAGCGATCGTTGCTGAATACGCAGACGCCTTGTATAACGCTGGCTCAGAGATCACAGAGGAAATAAAAGAAATACGGTTCTTTTTGGAGAAACTCTATAATCCGGACTCAACAGTATATCCCAGCTATAGGAATTCTGTTCTTAATATCCCGTCGAAGTGGTTCATCCGATCCTATGTCCCTGCTGAGGCTGGAATTGGAGAATTCTTATTTAATATCCTTAATACACCGATTGACGGCAAGGTATCACCCGCAATCGCCATTATTGAGCAGGCTCTTATGGACGACGATGATGATTTGAGCCGCACAGTAAAACCACTTATTGTCAGGAGGCCCGAGGAAAAAAGGATTGCTCGCTCTGAACGGGACTCTGAAATAATTCTGCTTAACGAAACAGAAATGGTAATACGAGCAGGTTTTGACAGACTTGCTGAGAATTGCAATGCATACAGCAAAACGTGGGGAGCCAATTCGCTGCTTGTTTTGCGACGCATGGTCAGTTATGCGATGTTTGCAGTGTTTTTCTATTTGGAAGATGTCAATCGAACAAAATACAGTGGCCCCAGCATACCGCTCCTTCTAGATGCTAATGGAGAGCGCGGCGCGATAGAACGGGCAAGTGAGGCTTGTTTTATTGCCTGCAAGAAAGCGGTTGAAGCCTATACAGTCTCTTTTATATGCGAATGGCTGAAGAATTCTAATCTGATTACAGATATTTCTTCGGAAAGAGCCTGCAAGGAGTACATAGCCTATGGCTTTGCTCTGAAGGATGGTAAGAAGGAATCCGGGGAAGAACGTAGGAAAATAATTCTGCAGCATATTTCAAGCGAATGCAGGGCTTGTGAGGAGCCACTCCTTGCTACGGCAAAGGCGCTACAGTTTGCAATTTACACATATATCTTCCCAAACACTACCCCATCGGATTTCTGCAATGTACTTGGCGTTAAGGCAGGATTGGTAGGTCCAAGTGGCAATGCTGCAAAGTACAAAAGGCTTTTAATCAATAGCTTTCTTTTGGAAACACTTGTTCTTAGTGCAGTGGATACAGGCTCCCTCAATAATGGAATTGAACTTCGAGAGTTGGGAGATACGCTACGCTCAAACTATAATATTCTCATAGGTACAGATACGGACATGGATTACAGTATCTTAGATGCTTATGGTATCGCAGATGTAACACCAGAAAATCTCCGAGGCGAGCTGGCGAATAACGCAAGGGATATTGCGGATAAGCTAATCTCGCTGGGGCTGGCAAAGCGTTATGCAGATGGAGTAACAATTATCGGTTGGGGGCTGTAATTATGCGGACATTACTTACAGAAGCAATTGTTGATATTGTAAATATCAAGCAAAAACAGAATAACGGTTTTGGCATCTCAATCGTAAATCTGCCTAATATTGATATCGACCTATTTTTTGATGGCTTGCAGAAGGATCGGAAACTTGAATTGTTTTTCCTCGGTCATGAACAGGAGCAGGTAGAGAGTATAAAAAAAGTTGTCTCTGGCTATGAGGGTGTTACTGTACAGTTTACCGTTGAGGAAGCCGAGGATTCCAGAAATCTCGGTGTTGAGGACGTCTTTCGGATTCATTTCATAAAGAACGCAGAGATGGAGAAGATCTCATCTCTGCGTTGGTATGATGTAATTGATATGGAGACGGTCTATAAGAAGTGCTGTAGGTTGGCATCTGAAAGAATTGCACAGAGCAATGATACGATTAAGGGTCTACTCCAGGTGTTAGGACGGAAGGATATACGGGCAATTCTGAATTTTGAGCGTGTTCTTGATTATTTGGAGACACTTATAAGCTCTACAGAGGCTGAACTTCCAAACGCGGTGACCAGTCATTTATATCGGCTCGGACTCCTCTCTGATACCAACTTTGCTGTTGGTGCACCCAGTAGGGAGCAGATTAAGGACAGCATAAAAAAGAATCATAGCGTCCTGCGCAGAATAACAAGTCTTGAGCAAAAGGAACGACAAAACATTGCTAATTACCTTTCTAAAAACCCTGATAATACGGTTGTGCGCCTGATTCTTGATTACTATCGGCGTCCCAGGCTTGAACTACTGCAGCAAATGGAGCTTTCTGATGTGGAGGCTTGCCTAAAGGCAGCATCATCCTCCGTGCGCCCGCCGAGACCGGCAAGGAGACCAGGACCTACTCCAACTGTTGCAACGTCCGAAATGATTTTTGACGGCCAAGAGGATTTAATAGAGGATTTCGTTAGTCAAGCTGGTGAACGGATTGATAATCGGCCAGATTCAAACAAGAATGATACAATCAGCCTGGAGATTGACGATATTAAAATTGATGTGCCAGTTCATATCTCGACAGAAAGACTTGCAGAAAATTTTGTATCTGACAAGCAATGGGGAGGTATTATTGAGGCAGATGTTGTTAGCCCCAAGGAAGCATTAGACGACGATAAATATGAAATCGAGAGATTCGGCGATGATGCAATTAGTAAAATCCGCAATTATCTTGAGCGGGCTGCAAGCTACCCGGAAGCAGAAGGAGCAAGTAAAGCCATCCTTAACGCTTTAGATAACTTTATTGCAGCCCGCGAGGGAATACTGCCCTTTAGTAAGCGGCTACAGGACATTCCGATGCTGCAGGTTGCTGCAAAATGCTCCATATTCTCAGAGTATCTTAGGACGTATGAGCGCCTTCTTAGTGAAATAAAGGACAGCTTTAAGGACCTACATGAACTGGATAGTCTGGGGGCTAAAGAGGTTGTCAGTACTGTGCTTTCCCTTGACATCGTATATATAGTAGGGAAGGAGAATTCTCATGCCATCCCAACTCCGTTGAATCCACTATATCTCTGGAAATATATAAAGCTTGCTGAAGAAATGTTGAGTTCTCGGGGAGTTCCAGAAAGCGATGACTGCTATCTCTCTGAGAAGGACAAGGAATTTATTATTCGAAAGGCAGAGGATATTCCCGATCCATTGACTCTAATTATGCTTCCCCTAAATGAGATCACTCGAACCGAATGCCTTCCGTATGCAGGAAGACTCGGCAATATGCCAATTTACTCTACCAGGCCACAAATCGGTGATAGTAATGCCGGGCTTGAGGCTGTTCGCCAAAGCATCATAAGATATATGTGTCTTTATCCACATGCAAGCATGATGCTGCGAATCAGCTTTATCAATCCGCCGACCGTTGAAGCTGTTGTTGATATGTTAAAGCGACTGGATAGAGACAAGGAGTTTGCTGCATTTGGAGATGTCGGCATCGATTTAACTATTTTCCGCACCAAGGAGACTTCATCAGATTGGATTGAACTCAAGGATAAAACTCTCAATGAGGGTATGCTTGGAAAGGTCCGTGGGCATAAACATAGTACCTTTAATTTGTCAATAAGGAATAGGTGTATGTCCTATCCGGAAATTTTGGATAAGATAGCTAGAGAGCAGCACATCATAGTTGTCTTTGATCCAAACGAACGTGAAATCAGCAATGCGCGAAATAGCCGCACTGTTCATATCCACCCTTTGTGCGTTCCAAAGGTCTATGAATACAACAAGATGCGGGGTAATGTTAAAATAAGAGCAGCAAATGAGGGCGGTATTTTTGCGGATTACGCCAGCATTCTTGAGAAATTGTATGAGCAGCCCTCTACCTTTGGTCACAGAAATGTTTTCGTAAATTCTCCGCTCAAGAAGGAGACATACGAAAGCCTGCTGGACAAAGCGGATTGGCTAATGATTCTGGATCAAAATCTCAAAAGCTGGGATGTGTCTCTGCAATCAACAAGCGAACGCCTCTACTATAAGAGTTCAGATTATCGTTCAATTGGCATTTACTCAAAGAATAGCCGAAAGTTCGCATTAGGCTACCAGGAGATCATTGCAGGACTTGGGAACTATGCTTCAACAGAGCAAGGTATAAAAAACATTATTTCTGCTACGCGCTCAATAAATGATGATGGTCTCCTAAGTATTGTGTCGCACTCTACCAACCAGATTTTTGACCAGAACCACGGAAAGGGCAGCCTTGGCTTGGCCATCACTGCGATTCTATATAATCATCAGCATCCGGACGCTGTACTGGTTGGTCTGGACACGCAGCTTGCAAGAGAGTGGCTGGCGGATAGAGATGACGGCAAGCTTCCAGACCTGATTGGAATCAGATTTTTTGATTCTGAGGAAGAGCCTCCTGCTGTCGATTTAATTGAGGTAAAGACTTATGACGATTACAAAATTAGTGATGAACAGGTTATTTCAGGGCATGCCGTAGAGCAGGTGTCCATTTTGGAGGATCTTATCTTTGAAATGTTCGGTAAAAATGAGAAAATTACGACTGTATCAAGAAGAGAAATCCTGCGAGAGCAGGTTTTTGAATGCCTGTTTAACAACACCGGATATGATCCGAACAAAAAGCAGCAGCTTACGCAGCGCTTGAACAGCCTGTTTGCAGGAGAGTACGCTATTGATCCAACGCGAAATATTTTTCATGTTGATTTTTCTTCCGCAGGAAGCCACCGGAGCCTTTTCAAGGATGCTGAAGGTAAGCGCTATCAATTGCTGGTGATTGGCTCAGAAACCATCCGAGCAATTCTTACAAACGAGTTCTTGGATATTTGCCATATCGAACCAATAGAAACTGATGCCATGGAAGAAGCCCAGCTAATACAGCAAGAGATAATCCACGCTGAAACTGTCCCAAAAGAAGCACGGCCAGGCGAGCAATGTGTTAGTATGACGCCCTCTTCTGCACTCTCAGAGCCTATACAATATGATGCCGGGCAGGAGGAGCCATTGATTTCACCGGAACTGCACGAAAAATGTGTAAGATTAAATGTGGTTCTAAAAAGCTATGGTATACAAGCGCATCCAATTGACGAGGCTCTTGTGCAACAGGCTGCGCGTTTTACACGCTTCAAGCTAGAGCTAAAGCCCGGAGAAACTGAAGCAAATCTAAAAAAGCGTAGTGAGGATATTGCCAGAGAGCTTGAGGCAGCAGGCGAGATTTTTATCAGCCGCATCAATGGAACCAGATATATAGGATTGGATATTCCATTTGCTGATAGTAATAAGCCTTTAATGCTTGTTGAATATCTGGAAAGGCTGTCAAGAGCAAGCGGAGCGTTAAGTATGCTTGCAGGTCAGTCTCCGGATGGAGAATTCCAAATGATAGATTTGGCAAAGGCACCCCATGTGCTTATTGCTGGTACGACCGGATCTGGTAAGACAATTTTCCTATATTCAATCATTGTAAGCCTGCTTCAGCAGTATTCGGCAGATGAGTTGGAGCTTTTGATTGTGGATCCGAAGCAAACAGATTTTCACTTTTTTGAAGGGCTCCCTCATTTGCGTGGAGGTAGGGTTCTTACCGATGCAGACGAGGCCATTACTGCGCTTACAACAATTAATACAGTAGATAAGCAGGAGCGTACAGAGCAAATCAAGGCCATGAACAGTCGAGATATTGATTCCTACAATTCGAAGGTAGCCAGCGGAAAAATGAAACGACTTGTGGTTGTTATAGATGAATATGCTGATCTGGTACAAGCTGCGGAGCTTCAAGGAAGAGATGTACGCAAAACCTTTGAATCCAATCTTTGTATGCTGGCACAGCGCGTCAGGAACTTAGGGATTCATTTAGTAATTGCCACACAGCAGCCTCGCGCCACTATTGTCACATCCCAGTTGAAGGCGGTTCTTCCCTTTAGGGTGTCCTTCCGGCTCCCGTCGCACACAGATTCACAAACGATTTTAGATCGATCTGGAGCTGAGGATCTGCTTGGCAAGGGTGATATGCTGATGCTGACAGACAGCGATATGCTACGGATGCAGGGATTTTTCATTACTGAAGATCAATTGATTGATTTTATTGACTCAAAGAAGGAATAGATAGAATGCAAACGGTTGATATGTCAAAATGCATAGAGGGTATTTTTGTAAAAGAACTAAAGAATCGCTTTTTGTGCGAGGTTTTAATTTCTGGCATGTCAACCGTTTGCTATGTTCCGTCCTCCTGTCATCTTGGTAACTTCTTAGCACTGCAAGGTAAAAAGGTTCTGCTTGCTCCGACAAGCACTCCAAATGCACGAACAAGCTACTCACTTTATGCTGTGCCCTATAAGCGCAGTTATATTGTGCTAAACACCTCAATGGCAAATCGAGCAGTTGAGGCCAGCCTACAAAAAAGGCAATTCTCTTTTTTGGGTAAAAGGAATCATGTTCTGGCTGAGCACCAAATCAACAAGTATAAAACTGATTTGTATATTGAGGATACCAAAACAATTATAGAAGTCAAAAGTATAATATCAATTGAGGAAATTGCTAAGTTTCCAACAGTTTTTTCCGAAAGATCGCTTGTTCAACTAGCTAAGCTTAAAGAATTCCTTGCAGATGGCTACAAAGTACATTACTGTATTGTTTCATTAAACCCATATGTTAAAGGCATACAAATATTGAAAGATACTATATTCCAACAAATGCTGCAGGACTGCTTATCAAACGGTATGACAATTTCTGGTCATACTTGCCGAATAAAAGCTGGAAAAGTGCAGCTTGAAAAAATTTTACCAATATCATCGATAAATAGCGAATTCTCAGGAGATAAATAGTGGACATAGGCTATCTCAATATAAATTAGTGAAAGTGCGCTATTTTATCCCACATATTTCTCTGCCATCATCATATATTCCACTCGACTTTTGCCCTCTCATTCGGTATTGTGTTGGTTGCCAAGGCTTGCAAAAATACCGAATACAGGAGGGAAAAGTATGACCAGCATGAAAAAGCGCATTGCCGCCACACTGACGGCGACCATCCTTGCAACCGCACTCACCGTTCCCGCCGCGGCGGAGCCCCCGGCCATCCGAGTAAGCAGCTACAAGGGTAATACTCTGAAGGTAGGAGAGCGAAGCGGCCTGATCATCGGCCCCAGCGACACGGACTACTCCGTCACCTCCAGCGCCCCGGAAACAGTGGCGGTGGAGCAGGTACTGACCTTCTGGGTCGCCGTCGCCAAGGCGGAGGGGAGTGCGGAGATCACTGCCTCCAACAGTGCGGGAGAGTCCGGAGCCGTAACGCTGACAGTCGGCCCTGCTATTCCTGCCACACCGGAAGTCCCCGCCGGCGGGAACAGCGTCAGCCTAATGGACAACCTTGAGATACGCCAGGAGATGATCCGGCTCATCAACCAGACCCGCAAGGCCAATGGGGTCTCGGAGTTGCCGGTCAACGAGGCCCTGATGAACGCCGCCCAGGTTTGCTCCAGCCGGCGCTACACCTGGCATCACGCTCCGGAGGAAAGCAAAGCCGCTGCCGACGCTGGTTACCCCTATGGCTTCGGTGATAACCTCACTGTGTTCACCGGCACAGCCGATGCCGCCCAACACGCCGTCGACAACTGGATCAACTCCCCCGGACACTTCGAGACGATGATCGACCCCAGATGCGATTGCATCGGGGTGGGCGTGACTCAGTGTGACGGGATCACATACTGCTACATGTTTGTCGGAATACCTAACAGCGTCAACTTCTATGCGTAACAGGGTAGCCAGTTAAAAGAGCAGGCCGAAAACGGTCTGCTCTTGGCTTTCAGATTCTGCTCCTCTATAAACAAAGAAAAGAGATCAAGCCGCTACGAAAAGCACACAGCAATGCCCTTATGGTCAGACAGCAGCTTATCCTGATTTCATTCTGCGATCTGAATGTTGCTGTTGGCGACAAAGCGTTTCGAAACAGCGATATGGTCAATACACTCCGCCTCATTTTTTGTCAGCAGTTCTATGTCGTGTTCAGAGAACGTGCGGAGCAGAGCCTCTCTGCCCGGCTTCGTAAAATAGTAGTTGTCGGAAAAGCTGCAGTTGAAGTCGCCGCAAATACACACAGGCGTCCCGCCGGCGGACAGCCGCTTGATATCATCGAGCTGTTGGGTCAGGAACTGCCGAAACGAGGGGTGCCTGTTTCCGTAAATACCAATGATGGTTCCATAGACCAATAGACGGCCTTTTTCTGTTTCCAGTTCAACACACAGCGCGGTATACACGTCACAGGTTTTATGCTGCCGGACGCATTGGCAGTTTGTGTAGATGGAGACTCTGTTCTCAGCGGCGCTGTAAAGTGCGGGCTGAATATCTGCCAGCGGCGGTGTATGGAAGCTGTACTGATAATCCGGGCACACACGATGATCTGTCTCTGTAAGCACGAGGATATCTGCCTGAATCTGTTCACAGGCAGACAAAATCTGCTCCAGTGATTTTTTGTGTTTCAGACGTTCGATGTTCCAAGTGGCAATTCTCAACTCGTATTCCCTCCTGTGTCTGGTTACACGATGCGGCTCGGCTGTCAATATTTTATACGATTTCAAGTGAACAATCAAGGCCGCTCGTACAGTCAGAGACAAGGAGCTCACTCCGGTGGACAATGACTAAATTTTTTAGTATTCCCATTTCGTAAAATTTTTATTCACACCCTCTTGACAAAGGCCGTCTAATCGAGTATCCTGTAAACAGAACATATATTCGAGCGCAACAACTGAACAAATCGCCTCGTCCTACTTCCGACTTACATATCCGAGGCTGTGCAAGACCTCGCGGTACGATATTCTGTACCGCTGGTTGTTTTGCCAGCAGGGATGTGTAGGTCTTTTGTTTTCTCTGGTGTGGCAAGAACAGTGTGGACGGCTATCACACTCTGTTCTGTGCTCCAATGCGGAGAGAAAAATCATCACAACTGATAAGGAGAGCAAGTACAGTATGAAAGAATCCATCTACAAGACCTACGACGAGCTGCCGCTGTTCCTGAACGCGGAGACAGTGGCGAAGGTGCTGGGCGTCTCGCCGTCCAGCGGGTACGAGCTGATGCACGAGCAGGGGTTCCCCTCTCTGCGCATCGGCAGCCGCATCGTGATTCCCAAGGAGGCGTTCATCCGCTGGGTGGAAGAGCACACAGGAGGTACAGCGTGAAAAGATACGATCTCTATTCCAAGCGAGACCCTGCCAAAAATTTTTCACCTCTGCCCAACGAGGTGTTCTACCTGGGTCTGTCCTACGGCGCCATCGCGGTCTACGGCTACCTGATGCACATCGAGGACAGGAAGACCTTCCAGTCCCACGCCGGCTACAACACCATCGGCAGAGCGGTGAAGATGAGCGCCAACACCGTCCGCAAGTATGTGCTGGAGCTGGAGAACAAGCACCTCATCCGCACGGAGCCCACCACCGTCGTCACCAGAGACGGACGCAAGCGCAACGGAACACTGCGCTACTACATCCGTCCCATTCAGGAGGCGGTGGATCACTACCACGAGCAGCAGCTCAGTCAACTGGAGCTGGATACCGAGCGGCAGAGAGCCCAGGCCCGATTGTCGCGGCTGTGTGCGGAGCAGGAGCCGCTCCCGGCGGCAGGGCGGCCCATGACACCCCCAGCAGCAGAGCGCGGCGTGTCGGGGCTGTGCGGCCCGGTGTGCGGAACGGGTGACCTCAGCGATTTTCAAAGCGGTCCGGTGAACCGGGGGATCGAAAAAAGTGCAGGATAAAGGCGTGGCGTCTTGCGCCGCCACGCCGGGTCACACCGGCCCCGCAATGCGGGCCGGGAGACGGGAAACGCCGAGGCTTGGAACCGTTTGCGGTACATTTTGAGGAAAACTGTGCAAATCGCAGAATGGCATCAATTTTTCCGGCGTGGCATTGGCTATGGCATTGGTAAGGGCGCAAGCCCTACTGCCGTAAGGAAAATTCAGGCATTACAGGTGGCAAAAGCCCCGAAAAACACAATTTTGGAGGATAACATCATGACAGAAGAAAAAGTGAGATTTCAGATGAGGATTGATCCAGATACCGACAGGAAGATCAAAGCGGCGATGCCGCTGGCACACTGCCGAAGTCAAAATGAGTTCGTGGAAACTGCTCTGCGGTTCTACTGCGACTACCTGACAGCGGGAGACTGCACAGCTGTAGCGCCTATGTATATGTCCGCTATTCGCGGTACAGTGCAGGACTCGGAGAACCGCGTCTGCCGTCTGCTCTTCAAGCTGGCGGTGGAGCAGGACATGGTGATGAATGTGCTGGCGGCGGGGATGGAGATTCCCGATGAGCAGCTCAAGGCGCTGCGTGGGCGGTGCGTCCAGAATGTAAAAAAGACCGGCGGCAGCGTCACACTGGACGACGCGGTCCGCTACCAGAACGGCGGGCTGTAAAAAAGTAGTAGCTATTCCCGCCGAAGTGTGGTATGTGTTGGTGTTGCAAAGGAGGTAGTAGACATGAGAACGACTCTGGAGGATCTCTACTACGGCAACATCACGCCAAATGAACAGAGGATGACGCCTGGCTCAGAGATGAAAAAGGCGGTGGATCGTGTCACCGGCTACGAAAAACAACTCATGGAGCAGCTCGGGGAAAGTGAGCAAGAAACTCTTACAAAGCTCATTCGGTCACAGCATGAGATCAACAGTATCACAGCAACCGAGAATTTCATCCTGGGCTTCCGATTGGGTGTCAGAATCATGGCCGAGTGCATGGATGACAACGACGGTGATATTCGGACTGGAGGTGAATAACAGATGGCAAAGCGCAGACCGTCCGGCGACGGTATGGTGCGCAGGCGTGAGGACGGACGCTGGGAAGGCCGTATCGTGGTGGGGCACAAGGAGAACGGCGACTCCATCTTCCGCTACGTCTCCGCCAAGAGCCAGAAGGCTCTGATGAAAAAGCTGCACCAGAGCATCGAGGAGTACCGGGATGTGGATCTGAGCGAGGACAGCCGGATGTCTCTGGGGGACTGGCTGGACCGCTGGCTGGAGGAGTACGTCTCACCTACGGTGCGGGAGTCCACGCTGAGAGGCTACCGCCAGTACATCGAGTGCTACATCAAGCCCCGCCTGGGGGACAGGCCGGTGTGCAAGGTGACCTCCGCCGACGTACAGGCTCTGTACCGGGAGGTGCAGAAGAACGGACGCAAGACCGAGCACCCCGAGTACGGGTACGCACTCTCCGGCTCTACCATCCGCAGCCTCCACGGTGTATTCCACCAGGCCATGGACGCGGCGGTGCAGGAGCGGCTCACGGCGAGAAATCCCACCGAGGGCGTCACGCTCCCCAAAAAGAAATCCTCTGCCAAGCAGATTCTCAACGACGAGCAGCTGGAGCGGTTTATGGAGGAGATCAAAAAGGATTCGGTCTGGCACGACTTCTTCTACACCGAGCTGACCACCGGGATGCGCCGGGGTGAAATCTGCGGGCTGATGTGGTCCGACTTCGACGGGAAGAAGGGGACGCTGACGGTGCGCCGGACGCTCCACCGGCGCAAGGGCGGCGGGCTGACCACCGGCGAGACCAAGACGGGAAAGGGCCGGCGCACCATCACCCTGCCGCCCAGCACGGCTCAGCTGCTGCGGGAACGGAGGAAAGGCTCCTGCTCCCAGTGGATCTTCCCCAATCCTCTCTACCCGGAGGACCCGGTCAATCCCGGCAGGGCCTACAGCCACCTGAAGACCCTGCTGAAAAGCGCCGGTCTGCCCGGCATCCGGTTCCACGACCTGCGCCACACCTTCGCCACTCACGCCCTGACCAGCGGCGTGGACGCCAAGACCCTCTCCGGTATCCTGGGTCACACCAAGGCGTCCTTCACCCTGGACACCTACACCCACGTCACTGGGGATATGCACCGCCGGGCGGCTGAGATCGTGGGCGGCTTTCTGGATGATATCATGGTAAGGGGGTGAGGGTATGGCGAAGAAACGGAAGAAGGGCGAGGGAACGCTCCGTCAGAGAAAAGACGGCCGCTGGGAGGGCCGGGTGGTCATCGGCTACGATGACAATGGCAATCCCAAGACGAAAAATGTGCTGGCCAAGAGCAAAAAGGAGTGCGCCGAGAAGCTGGAACAGCTGAAAGCGGCCCAGGGCGGCTCCGGGCCGGTGAAGGTCGGGGCGGAGATGCGGTTCGGGGACTGGCTGGACTTCTGGTATCAGAACTGCTCCAAGCCGGCTCTGCGTCACACCACCCAGCTGAATTATGAGAACTGGATCTACCTCCACGCCATTCCGGGCGTGGGGGACATCCCGCTGAACAAGCTGTCCCAGTCCGACCTCCAGCAGTTCTTCACCGAGATGAAAAAGGGCGGGCGGCTCAACAACGTGGAACGCCTCGGCGCGGGGATGGCGGACCGTTCGGTGCGCAGCTGCCATGCGGTGTGTCAGATGGCGCTGGACCGGGCGGTGAAGGAGGGGCTGATCCGAACCAACCCGGCCATCGGCTGCAAGCTGCCGCCTCTGCGGGAGAAGGAGATGAAGGTCCTGACCAGGGAGGAGATCCAGCGGTTCTTGATCCAGGCCAAGGCGGAGGGGATGTACGAGCTGTTCCTCCTGGAGCTGACTACCGGGATGCGCCGGGGCGAGCTGCTGGCCCTCCAATGGTCAGACCTGGACTTCAAGAGCGGCAGACTGCGTATCAGCAGACAGGTGTACTCCGTCAACGGCAAGCTGGAGGTCAACGAGCCCAAGACCAAAGCCGCCGTCCGCACCGTTATCCTGCCGCCCGCCATGGTGGAGCTGCTGGCAGAGTACAAGTCGCAGATCTTCTCGGAGTGGATGTTTCCCTCCCGCGTCAAGCCGGAGCAGCCCGTGGACCCAGGCTACGTCCGAAAGCGCCTGCAAGTCATTCTGGAGCGGGCGGGGTGCAAAAGGGTGAGGTTCCACGACCTGCGTCACACCTTCGCCACCATGTCCCTGGAGAACGGGATGGACGTAAAGACCCTGTCCGCCATCATTGGCCACGTCTCGTCGGCCACCACGCTGAACATCTACACCCACGTCACCGACGAGATGCAGAGGAATGCAGCCCGGAACATTGACCAGGGCATCGCCGGGGCGGAAGTGAAGGAAGAACCGGAACGTGAGGAATCCGCCCCGCCTGTGACCTTCACACCTTATCAGCCTGCCCACCGCAGACCGGGGACAGGGTGCATCAGCCAGATCAACGACCACCTGTTTGAGGGCCGCTACTCACCCAAGTGGATTGACGGCAAAAAACACGCCCGCAATATCTATGCCCACACCCGCGAGGAGTGCGAGGAAAAATTAGCGGCACTGATTGTCCAGATGAAGCGGGAACTGGCGGAGCTGAAAGCGGCCCAGGCGGCGGGGACGACCTCCAGACATTGAGCCGCCATATCCAAAGATAGGCCAGCGAACCGAAAACGATTCGTTGGCCTTTTATGAAAGAAACTTATGCAGACAATTCCAACAGGGCACAGATAGATTTTGATTTTGCCATCATAATTTTATTTTCCTATTTTCTCTTCTGAAATTATAGTGTATACTAAGAGACAGAAGGGGGGTGCTGGTATGCCTCAAAGCTTAACGGATATACAGATGGTGCTTGCGCCTGTTTTTGCCGCTTATGGCATCTCACGCGCTGTCCTGTTCGGTTCTATAGCCAAAGGAACTGCCACAGAGAAGAGCGACCTGGACTTATTGGTAGACAGCAAATTACAGGGGCTGAAGTTTGTGGGCTTTATGGAGGCCGTTCGTCAAGCGGTGGGAATGCCTGTGGACATTTTTGATGTACGGCATATTGAGAAGGACTCAAAAATCGACCGTGAAATTTGTTCTACTGGGGTAACAATTTATGAGAAATGAAGTCATCCTTCAAAAGCTGTATAGTTATTCCGAAAAGCTGATGAACTATTGTCAGGGCTATACCTATGAGAGCTTTTCTGAGGATACAAAGCTGGTGGAGGCCTGTGTTTTTAATCTCAGTCAGATGGGAGAATTGTGCCGAATTGTGGATGCTGCTTTTGCAGAGGGTCATCCTGAAATACCCTGGCGTGAAATGAACGGCCTTCGAAATCGCATAGTCCACGATTATGAAGGAGTGAACCTTCGACTTGTATGGGAGATTATCAGTGGAGATATTCCAGATCTGAGGAACATCTTGAAGGAATTGCTGTAAGATGTGAAAGCAATTTACCAGACCGCATATCTCATTTTTTGACTGGAGGAATGAGACCTTGCAAGAACAGCGATTTACAAAACGGGATTGGACCCTTTTCCGCAGTAAAATTGGCAGCTGGCAGGAGGCCTACATAGGCAGGCTATGCGATGAATACATAGAACTGCTGAGCGGCGATGGTGATCCGTCAGAAAAATTTTGGCAGTTGGATAAGCGGATAAGAAGTGACAGAAGAAATCCAGGCGTCCGGATAGAGATGACTCGGACAAACTTTCTCTACAACATCATTGCGCTTATCAACAATAACGTAATCAGCATAGAAGATCTGGAGGATTTCAGCGATGAGCTGAAGAAAACTGTGAACGCCTTTCTTGAGCGGCAGAACTGGAACTACTCGGACGAAGACTGACATCAGACAGGTAGCGACAAGCCATCAGAACTAGAGGCGGCGAGCCGAAAAAACAACCCGCCACCCGAAAATTTTCTGAAACCCGTCTGTGGTATTTCTGTGGTCAAAAGAAAAATCACCCCAGTTTTCACTGAGGTGATTTTCTATTTGGTGGACTCGAAGGGGATCGAACCCTCGACCTCTGCGATGCGAACGCAGCGCTCTCCCAGCTGAGCTACGAGCCCAAATCGGCACTTTTTATACGAAAAAAGTTGCAGAATTTGGATTTTTAAAATATTCGATTTTCAGGGGAAAAGTCCAACGGATTGGACTAAAAAAAGGGGCCACAAACCTGGGTCGGATGTGTCTCGCTATGGATGCGAACCGAACGCTCTCCCAACTGTGTCGCATCTGGTCGAATGACGAAAATAACATAAAACGGAGAAGAAAAACGGTGTGTCTATAGTTCTGAAATCAGTTTCTAATTGCAATTTAGAGAAAAACAAGGTATACTAAAAACGACTATATATAGAGCGCACAAATTAGAAAATTTATGCCACAAAAATGCGGCAAATAATTGCTAGCTTATTGACAGAATACGGTTTCTGTTAAAGAGGAGAGAAAAATATGCCCAAAAAGTACAACAATTTTATTGAGTACTTGAATAGTACCATTAAAATTCCTCCCCGTTACAAACATCTTGCAATTGATCTATTTGCAGGATGTGGTGGGATGTCTTTAGGCTTTGAAGTTGCGGGCATAAAGACCATAGGGTATGAAATGGTTGCAGATTGTTGTGAGACCTATAGAAAAAACCTTAAATCTGAATGTCATCAGGAAATAATTACAAAAGACACCGAGTTCCCCAAAGTTCATGTTCTCATGGGGGGGCCTCCATGTCAGCCTTTTAGCAGACGGGGAAAGAAGAAAGGACAAGTTGATGACAGGAATGGTTTCCCAGCTTTTATTGAAGCTGTAAAAAAGGTTCAGCCTGATTTATGGATATGTGAAAATGTTAAAGGATTGCCAGAACAAAACACTTCATATTTTCAGTCAATAATTGATCAATGTAAGAAGCTAGGATATATTGTTGAATATAGGACTTTTCAACTTGTCAAATTTGATGTTCCCCAAAATCGAGAACGAATGGTAATAGTAGGCCATCATGGAGGCTTTAAGTTCCCGGACCCTAATGATTATGTTATAAGCGCTGGAGAGGCATTGGGAGTATTGGCTGTGAATATACCTGATGATGCCGCCTTTTTGACACCTGCGATGGATGAATATATCGCAAAATATGAGGTGGCATCTAAGTGTAAGACACCAAGAGACTTACATATGGATCGCCCTGCTCGCACCTTAACTTGTCGTAATCTTGCTGGTGCAACAAGTGATATGCATAGAATTAAACTACCGGATGGTCGACGCCGAAGGATTACAGTTCGAGAAGCGGCACGATTGCAGGGATTTCCTGACTGGTTTGAATTTTATGGTTCTGAGGAGAGTCAATACACACAAATCGGGAATGCTGTCCCGCCTACATTCGCATATAAAATGGCACTATCAGTTATTGATTATTTGGAAGGAAGGTATAAGGAAGGAATGGAGCGCTATAATTTACCTGAACTCGCAACAAGAAAGCAAAAAGGGAAGAAAGCCTTTCAAGAAAAAGATCCCTCAGTTCAGACATTGATAAGAGAGGCGCTATTCATTATTGATCAGCTCGGAATCCCATTAGAAGGCCTAACTGGGCGCGATAAAGAGAAACTGGCAATGGCGCTGCTTGCTGCGGGGGATATAAAAACCTCGAAAGAGTGGGGGAAGGTCAAATCGGCAAAATCTGGCTATAGTATTACGACAAAGCAATGTGTGGAATTCTATAACACATATCTTGAGGAGAATATGAGTAAAGGTTCTTATGACTATGTTCTTCGAGATGGATTAAGTAAATTATTGATTGGCGGCATTGTAGAACGGTCAAAGCCAGAATCTAATCTAAGCGATGCAACTCGTGGGTATAGAATTAGTATGGAGTATGCTCGAATTATTAGCAAGTTCGGGCAGAAAGATTGGGAGAAACAAGTCGAGATTTTTAATAAAACCCATAAGACATACAAGGAAAGACTGGCGCAGACAAGAAATATACCCATGATTAGCGTAAAGATGCCAGACGGAAAAGAATTCCAATTAAAAGATGGTGAACATAATTTGATACAGCAACAAGTTATTACTGAGTTCTTGCCTCGTTTCGGTCATGGGGCGACGTTACTTTATTGTGGGGATTCTGATAACAAATATGGTGTCATATATGAAAAAGAGAAGCTTAAAGAGCTTGGAATTAAAGATTTATCGCAAGGTAAACTACCTGACATTGTTGCATATTCGAAAGAGAAAGACTGGATTTATTTAATTGAGGCCTATCATACTTCAAATCCAATTACTGCTAAGAGAAAATACGAACTTGAACAAATTGTGGGTGACTGTGCAGACAAATGTATCTATATTACTGCTTTTGAGAACAGCGATGCATTTCGCAATTGTAAAGAAGATCTTGCATGGGAAACAGAAATATGGATTGCCACCAATCCAGACCATATGATTCATCTAAACGGATTTAGATTTATGGGGCCCTACAAAAAAACAGATGAATAGTACTTAAGATTAATGCCTGTTCAATTCAAATGTTTTAATCTTTGAACCATGAAAATTCAGAACAGCCTGAAATCAGGCTGTTCTGAATTTTTGGTGGACGATATGGGGATCGAACCCACGACCTCAGCGTTGCGAACGCTGCGCTCTCCCAGCTGAGCTAATCGCCCGTATGGGCGGCACACGAGTTACGTGCCGCGTTTTGTAGAATTTTCTTTTATGCGATGTGAACCGGGTGGCAACCATCCGAGTTACGCCCCGAAACATGGGGCATATAACTGGCCCACTTGCTCTCCCAACTGAGCTACAGGCCCAAATACGATAGAAATGGTAGGTCATGAGAAAAGCCTTGGAAGCTGAAGTTCCAAGGCTTTTCTCTGTCCTGGTGGAGATAAGCGGGATCGAACCGCTGACCTCTTGAATGCCATTCAAGCGCTCTCCCAGCTGAGCTATACCCCCAGGTGTTCCGCATCAGAACAGTGATTATAATAGCAAAGACCGTCGGAAATGTCAAGGGGATTTTTCAGAAATTTCAAAAAAATTTTTCGCCCGGAAACGGGGCGGGGAAACCCCCGCCCCATCGCCTCAGCGCATGTCGTGGACCACGTTGTCCACCGCCTGGTCCACCGCCGTGCCCAGCTTGTGGATGCCCTGATCCATCTGCTTCTTCACGGTCCGGCGGCTGCTCTGGGGGGCCATCATCCCCGCCACCGCGCCGGCGGCCATGCCGGCGCCGATGCCCAGGAAAAATCCGGTGCTCTTCTTCATCTTCATTCACTCCTTTTCCGTGCCCCCACAGTTTGCCCGCCGGAAACGAAAAAATCCCCCGGACCATTTGCCAAAGCCCGCCAAACGCGGTATACTATGGAAAATGAATTTTTCCAGGAGGAATTGCCATGACCACCATCTACCTCATCCGCCACGCCGAGGCGGAGGGCAACCTCTACCGCATCGCCCAGGGCCAGCACGAGAGCAACCTCACCGACCGGGGCTGGCGGCAGGTCCAGGCCCTGGAGCGCCGTTTCGCGGATATCCACATCGACGCGGTTTACGCCAGCGACCTCTACCGCACCCGGGCCACCGCCACCGCCATCTACCGCTCCCACGGCCTGCCCCTCCACCGCTGCCCGGGCCTCCGGGAAATCTGCGTGGGGGACTGGGAGGGCCGGACCTGGGGAGACATCGCCCGCTCCGCGCCGGAGGCCATGGCGGACTTCGGCAGCCGCATGGACCGCTGGTCCATCCCCGGGGCGGAGACCCCGGCGGAGGTGCTGGCCCGGGTGAAGGCCGCCGTAGAGGACATCGCCCAAATGAACCCCGGGAAAACCCTGGCCCTCTTCTCCCACGGCTACGCCATCCGCCTCCTGCTGGCAAACCTCCAGGGCGTCTCCCTGCGGGACACCGGGGAGAAGTCCCCCACCGGGGACAACACCGCCGTGTCCCTGCTGGAGTGGGACGGGGAAGCCCTCCGGGTGGTCTGGCAAAACGACAACCGCCACTTAAAGGACCCTGCATATCTGGCGGGGGAGAAGCCCGGCCGGGCCAAGCGGGCCTTCGCCCTGGAGCCGGGGCTGTGGTTCCGGCCCCTGGAGGGCCCGGAGGCCGCGGAGCGCCTGTCCGCCGCCTGGGCGGAGGCGGGAGAGCAGGGGGCCGTCCCCGCCGCCTCCTTGACCCTGGAAGGTCTTTTGAACGAGGAGCCCGCGGGCCTTCTTCACCTGTCCCCGGAGACGGGGCGGATTCACCTGGCCTACATCCGTCCGGACTGCCGGAGGCGGGGTCTGGGCATCCAGCTTCTGGGCCAGGCGGTGCAATACGCCCGGGCCCAAGGCGGGGAAACGCTGTCCGCCGCTGCGGCCCCCGGCACCCCGGGGGAGGCGTACCTCCGGGACTGCGGCTTTGTCCCCCGGGGGGAGGCGGAGGGACGCTTCTGGCAAAAGCGCATCGGCTTTGACCCCTCGATTTAAAGGACGCGCTAAGACTTTGTAAATTCCTTGTCCACCCGCCAAATTCCGGCAAAGTTAGCGTTGACAAAACGTGTATGATTCCCTATAGTGGTCTCACAGCTCATGGCTTCGTAAAAGGGAGTAGCTTACGTTCTAGACGTGGCGCGGCTCGTCATCACGATGGTTCACCGCCATCCGGGCCCGCTGAAAAGCGAGACTTTTATCCCGTGGGACAACTGCCGGGTTTCCGGCGTTGCCCTGGGGGATAGAAGTCTCGCTGAATTTTTGGAAAGCGGTGGATTGTATGGAAATTTGGATTACGGTGCTGTTGTTCCTGTTGGGCCTGCTCCTCATCATCAAGGGCGGCGACTGGTTTTTGGACGGGGCCGTGTGGATCGCGGAGGCCACCGGCGTGCCCCGGTTCATCATCGGGGCCACCATCGTCTCCCTGGCCACCACCCTGCCGGAGCTGACGGTCTCCCTCACCGGCACCCTCCAGGGGGAGGTGGATTTGGCGGTGGGCAACGCCGTGGGCTCCGTCACGGCCAACCTGGGGCTCATCCTGGGCATCTCCCTGGTGTGCATCCCCTCGGTGGTGAAGCGGGCGCAGTTCCAGCTCAAGGCCCTGCTGATGGTCTTTGGCGCGGCGCTGCTGCTGGTCCTCAGCCGGGGCGGCGTGCTGAAGGCCCTGCCGGGGCTGACGCTGTTTGTCATCTTCGGCGTGTATCTCTGGAGCAACCTCCGGGACGCCAAGAGCGGCATGGCGGAAAACCGGGAGGCCCACCAAAAGGGCCGCACCGTCTCCCGGCGGCAGATGGTGGAAAAGCTGTTTCTCTTCGTCCTGGGCATCACGGCTATTGTCATCGGCTCCCAGCTTTTGATCAACTACGGCAGCGAGCTGGCCCTGCTGATGGGGGTCCCCGCCAGCATCATCGGCGTCACCATGGTGGCCATCGGCACGTCCCTCCCGGAGCTGGTGACCACCCTGACGGCCATTGCCAAAAAGGAAGCGTCCATGTCCGTGGGGAACATCATCGGGGCCAACGTCATTGACCTGACCATGATTTTGCCCATCTGCTCCGCCGTCAGCGGCGGGGCGCTGACCATCGGGGCCCAGACCACGCTGCTGGATATGCCCGCCTGCCTCCTGCTGTGCTGCGTGGCGGTGATTCCGCCCCTGGTAACGGAGCGGTTCTACCGCTGGCAGGGCGTTTTGATGCTGGGGCTCTACGCGGGCTACGTGGTGCTGCTGGTGACCTGAGACAAAAGCCCCTTGGGAAAGGGGCTCCCGGCCTTGCCGGGAGCCCCCTCTCTCCGCGCCCCCTTGGAAAGGGGGCGCTTTAGTTTGCCTTCGCCTCCACCTCCACGGGAAGGCCGTTGACCTCTACGTCCTCCCCGGCGGGGATGAGGAGATACTTCCGCCCGTCGATGACCCGGGTCTCCACCAAATAGCTGTAGGCCGGGTCCACGGAGATGGTGGCCTGCTCCGTTTTCACGTCGAAGCGCTTGGCGTCGATGAGGTTTTCCGGGTTCAGCGCCGCCCCGCCGAAGGCCTCGCCGCACTGGGCCTGGAAGGCCGCCGCCCGCTCCTCCGGCACGCCGCAGTCCCGGAGGATGCCCCCGATCTCCCCGGCGGAGAGGGCCAGGGGCTCCGCTTCCTTGTCCTCCTTATGGGTTTCGATCTTCTCCAGCAGCCGCCCGTGGACCGCCTGGATCACCTCCAGACTGCACGTGCCCTCCAGCGCCCCGGCGAGGGCCCCCTGAAACGCCTCCTTCTGTTCGGCGGCGGACATGGGGGGCTCTGTGCGGAATACGGCGTCCAGGAACTCCTGGTGAATTTGGTCCGGCTTCCGGGAGTAGAAGAGGGCGTTGTAGATGTTCGCCGCCCGATCGTCGAAGGCGGGGAAGAGGAAGCCCAGCTCCGGAGCGGAGACCACCTGCCCGGCGGCGCAGCTGTGGAACTCGTTTTCCCCGGGGAAATAGCCCAGCTCCATTTTGCAGGCTTTCACCGGGCAGATGCTGCATAGGATGTAGGAGAACACCTCGTCCGACCCGTCGGGGTCGATCTCCCCGTCCCGGCCCCGGTGGGGCACGTCATAGGCGTCATGGGCCAGGAGAATCAGGTAGTTGCTCTCCCCCATGTCCAGGGCGTCAATCACGGCACGGTAGAAGGTTTCCCGGACTTCCCCGTCCTTCAGCCCGGACTCCCGGAGGGCGGAGAGGAGGCGGTGCTCGTCGCTGTCCATCACCTGGGCGGTGGAGAACACCACGTCGATGAGGTGCTTTCCCAGGGTCCCGGAGAGGGATTTTTTCAGGAGGCTTAAGTACTTCTCCGCCTCCTCCAGGGGCATGTTCCCCAGGGACTCGTCCAGATAGGAGATGATCTCCCGGCTGGAGCCGTTGACATAGCAGCCGTAGACCCGGCTGACGGCGGACTTCTCCGGCCGGAAGCGGCGGCGGAGCTCGCTGACTTCTTTTCCATTCATGGCGTTACCTCGCAGTTTGGCGGCGGAGCCGCCGGGATATTCCGACAGTGTTGTCAAACATCTATTCTACTGGAAAGCGCCGGAAAATGCAACCGCTTTTTTCACCCTGGCCAAAAGGTGTAAATTTCCTGTAAAGAAGTCGGAGATTCCTTGCGGAAGGGGCCGGTTTTGTGCTAAGATAGGCCATATTCCCAATTTCGTTTCAAGAGGGGGCGGAGCGCGTGGGCAGGCTTGGACACTGGAGGGACCGGATGGGCCGGACCAAGACCATTCTGGGCGAGAAGGTCCGGGAGGCCCTGGCCTCCGTGCTGCCCATTACGGCCATTGTGCTGGCGCTGTGCGTCACCGTGGCTCCCCTGCCGGTGGACGTTTTGCTGGCCTTTTTGGCGGGGGCGGTGCTGCTGATTTTGGGCATGGGCTTTTTCACCCTGGGGGCGGAAGCCGCCATGACCCCCATCGGCGAGCAGGTGGGCACCCACATGGCAAACTCCCGGAAAATCTGGCTCATCGTCACCGTCAGCTTCCTCATCGGCGTGGTGGTGACGATTTCGGAGCCGGACCTCCAGGTCCTGGCCTCGCAGGTGCCGGGCATCCCCAACGCCGTGCTGGTGGGGGCCGTGGCCGCCGGGGTGGGGGTGTTCCTGGTAGTGGCCCTGCTGCGCATTTTGTTCCAGATTTCCCTCCAGTGGCTGCTGGTGGGGTCCTATGCCGCGGTGTTTCTCCTGGCGGCCTTCTTTGTCCCCAAGGATTTTTTGGCGGTGGCCTTCGACTCCGGCGGCGTCACCACCGGGCCCATGACGGTGCCCTTTATCATGGCCCTGGGTCTGGGCGTCTCCTCCATCCGAAGCGACGAGAACGCCGCCCAGGACAGCTTCGGCCTGGTGGCCCTGTGTTCGGTGGGGCCCATTTTGGCGGTGCTGATTCTAGCCATGATCTTCCCCGCCTCCGGGGCCTATCACCCCGCCACCATGCCCCAGGCGGCGGACAGCCGGGAGTTGGGGAGCCTGTTCCTCTCCGCCTTTCCGGAGTATGCCGTGGAGGTATTTAAGAGCCTCTTTCCCATCGCCGCCTTCTTTGGCCTGTTCCAGGCGATCGCCCTGCGGCTGAAACGAAAGAAGGTCTTGAAAATCCTCATCGGCCTCCTGTATACTTATATCGGATTGGCCCTGTTCCTCACGGGGGTCAACGTGGGCTTCCTCCCGGCGGGCACATACCTGGGACGGCAAATCGCCGCCCTGCCCTTCAACTGGCTGCTGGCGCCCATCGGCATGCTGATGGGCTGGTTCATCGTCCAGGCGGAGCCGGCGGTCCACGTGCTGAACAAGCAGGTGGAGGAGATTACCTCCGGGGCCATTCCCGGCGGGGCTATGAGCACCAGCTTGTCCATCGGTGTGGCGGTCTCCATTGGCCTTGCCATGGTGCGGGTGCTCACTGGGGCCTCCATCTTCCTGTTCCTGGTGCCGGGATATCTGCTGGCGGTGGTTCTCAGCTTCTTCGTGCCCAAGATTTTCACCTCCATCGCCTTCGACTCCGGCGGCGTGGCCTCGGGTCCTATGACGGCCACCTTCCTGCTGCCCTTTGCCATGGGGGCCTGCGAGGCCCTGGGAGGCAACATCGTCACCGACGCCTTCGGCGTAGTGGCCATGGTGGCGATGACGCCGCTTTTGACCATTCAGCTTCTGGGTCTTGCGTACCAGTGGAAGCTGAACAAGGCCCGGCTGGCCCAGGCGGCGGAGGACGAGGAGATCATCGACCTTGTATATTGAGCCTGCGCGAAGAAGCGCTTTGGAGAAAGGGGGCCCGCCTGTGGACAGAGCCGACCTCATGATCATCATTACGGACCGGAGCCGGGGCGGGGAGTTTGCCGCCTGGTTCCAGGCCCAGGGGGCCACGCTGGTGCTGTCCGCCCTGGGACAGGGCACCGCCGCCACGGAGGTGCTGGACTACCTGGGGCTGGAGGCCACGGAGAAGGCCGTGCTGCTGCTGGCGGCCCCCCGGTCGGGGCGGCTGGTGCGCAAGGCGGCCCGGGAGCTGTGGCTGGACGTGCCGGGGCGGGGCATCTTGATGGCCGTGCCCATCTCCAGCGTGGGCGGGGCCCGGGCCAGGGACTATCTGCTGTCATGGCAGGCGGAGGAGGACGACATGGACAAAGAGATCACCCACGAGCTCATCGTGGTCATCGCCAACCGGGGCCACACCGACCAGGTGATGGACGCCGCCCGCTCCGCCGGGGCCGCCGGAGGCACCACCATCCACGCCAAGGGCACGGGAACGGAGCTGGCCCGGAAATTCTTCGGCGTGTCCCTGGCGGCGGAGAAGGAGATTGTCTTTATCCTGGCCAAGGAGGCAGACCGAAAGCCCATTATGAAAGCGGTCATCGCCCAGGCGGGGATGCAGACCAAAGCCCAGGCCGTGGTATTCTCCCTGCCGGTGACGGACTTGGCAGGGCTGCGGCTGCTGGAGGAGGACGGGGAGTCCTGAAAGAGAAGCGATCGCCACAAATGAAAAGCCTCCTTTTAAAAGGAGGCTTTTTCTTCTGATTGGAATGGAACTGGAACAGCCCCGCCTGGGAGGAGTTCCCTTACGCCTGTAAATTGATCTCCCCGCCTACGGAGGGCTCCGGGGCAGACAGCGCGGCGCTCTCCGCCGCGTACTGCCGGGCCACCGTTTCCATGGAGGGCTGGATGGAGGCCCCCAGCTTCTGTGCCTGCTCCCGCAGCTCCATGTCCACGGCGGCAATGTGCGCCTGCATCCGATTGTCCACTTCCGCCTCCCGGAGATAGCCGGATTCCCGAATCCGCCGCATGGCCTGCTTGCGCAAAAGCTCCTGCTTCTGGCGGCGGGCCTCCCGGCTCCGCTTCTCCTGTATCAGTTTTTTCTGCCGAGCCTGCTCCAGCTTCTCCCGGTTCAGGTCCCGGTTTTTCTTTCCCGCCCGCTGAACGGCCTTTTGCAGCTGGTTGATGGCGGCCTGAATCCGCTTGGCGTTGTCCGGGTCCGTCCGCTTGGCGCTCTGGAGCCGAATAATCTGCCGCCGGGCGTATCCGGCGGCGGCGTTGACCTCCGAGGGCCGTTTCGCCCGGGCCAACCGGGAATAGGCCTCCATAGGCGCGTCGCCATAGCGGGGCTTGGGCTTGATGCTGTTGAACTTCTCCCGGGTGGCCTCCGCCTTTTCCCGGGCGTCCTTCATCATCTCGTAAAGGTTAAAGGAGGGGTCCTCCTTCTCCCGCTCCTGGGAGGAGGCTTGCGCGGCGCTCTGGCTCTGCCAGGAGGAGGCCGCGGAGGTGGCGGCGCGGTTTACCTGCATATCGGACATGGCGGGGCCTCCTTTCGCCGCAGGGCGTACATATTTCTATTTAGTATATCGGCACAACGCCGAAAAAGTGAAGGGCGCGCCGGAAATTTTTGGCGCACCCTCCCCTTGCTCCGATTTCCGGTAGATTTTTTCCGAAAATCATGGTATGCTGAACTATCATCTCTCCGAAAGGAGGCCCGTCCATGACCTTACCGGAGCTCCTGGCGGCATACCCCGCCGCCGGGCTTTTCTATACGTCCTTCGTCCGCTTCCTCTTTCCCATCCTGGCGGGGGCCATCCTCTATCGGGCCATCCGGTCCCTCCTCCGCCTCCCCCACACGCCGGAGACCTGGGGCCAGCTGAGCCTCCCCGGCGGGGGCTCCGTGCCCCTCACCCACTGGGAGAACATCCTGGGCCGGGGGAAGAGCGCCGACGTGCGGCTGAACTATCCCAGTGTCTCCCGCCAGCACGCCGCCCTGTGCCGGAATGAGGAGGGGGAGTGGACTCTTTACGACCTGGATTCCAAGGGCGGCG
This sequence comes from uncultured Oscillibacter sp., assembly GCA_910587705.1. GTDB lineage: Bacteria > Bacillota > Clostridia > Oscillospirales > Oscillospiraceae > Oscillibacter. Next base: position 173,510 of record CAJUMX010000003.1, on the reverse strand, counting down.
TCCTCCTCAACGGCGAGAAGGTGGAGGGCTCCGCCCCCGTCAAAATGGGGGACACCATCGGCCTGGGGGGCGTGCCGCTGCTGTTTTTGCCCCAGACCGTGGAGGAGCGGGAGGAGCTGGCGGAAAAGCGCCGGGCGGAGCGCCCCGCCGCCATGTGGCCCTCCTTCCTCTGGCTGACGGTGTTCCAGCTCCTGGCCTGCGTCCAGCTGATGGTGGCCGCCGGGGGAGAGGCCTCCCCCGCCGTGCCCCTGGCCTTTTTGGGGCTGACGGCGGTGATGTGGCTTTACGCCGCCGTCCTGCGACTCAGCCGCTGCGTGGGCTTTGAGATGGAGACCATCGCCTTTTTCCTCTCCACCCTCTCCCTGGCGGTGACGGCCTCCAGCGCCCCGGGGAGCCTTTTTAAGCAGCTTCTCGCGGTAATCCTGGGGCTGGGCCTCTTTTTGACCCTGGGGCTTTTTCTCCGGGACCTAGGGAGGGTTCAGCGGAACCGCTGGGTCATGGCGGCGGCCTCCATCGGCCTTCTGGCCGTGACGCTGGTGCTGGGCAGCCGGAAGTACGGGGCGGTGAACTGGATTTCCCTGGGCCCCCTCAGCTTCCAGCCCTCGGAGATTGCGAAGATCTGCTATATCTTCGCCGGGTCCGCCACGCTGGAGCGGCTCTTCCGCAAGCGGAACCTGACTCTTTTCATCGTCCTCACCGGGGTCTGCGTGGGCCTTCTGGGGCTGATGAGCGACTTTGGCACGGCGGCGATTTTCTTCGTCACCTTCCTGGTGCTTGCCTACCTTCGCTCCGGGGACTTCGCCACCCTCTCCCTCATCTGCGGCGGGGCGGTGTTCGGCGCAGGCATTATTGTGAAGTTCAAGCCCTACATTCTGGACCGCTTCGCCGCCTGGGGCCACGCCTGGGCGGACGCCTCCGGCCGGGGCTACCAGCAGACCCGCACCATGTCCGCCGCGGCCTCCGGGGGGGTGCTTGGCATGGGGGCCGGAAACGGCTGGCTCCACCGGGTCCCGGCGGCGGACACGGATTTGGTCTTTGGCATGCTCTGCGAGGAGTGGGGGCTGGTGATTGCCGTTTTCGCCGTGGGGGCCATCGCGGCCCTGGCGTTTTTCACGGTCCGGGCCTGCCGGGCGGGGCGGAGCAGCTTCTACTGTCTGGCCGCCTGTGCCGCCGGGTCGCTGCTGGTGTTCCAGACCTGTTTGAACGTATTCGGGTCGGTGGACCTCCTGCCCCTGACGGGGGTGACCTTCCCCTTTGTCTCCAACGGCGGGTCCGCCATGATGTCCGCCTGGGGGCTGCTGGCCTTCTTGAAGGCCACGGACACCCGGGAGCACGCCAGCTTCGCGATCCGGCGTCAAAAACTGCGCTCCACTCCGCCCGGCTGAAAGCCGGGCATCCGTTCCGCTCCGTTTCCTCCGCCTCCTTCAAGGGGGAGCGGGCTCCCCCTTGAGCATCCCCCACCCCCTGCGGGGGGACGAGGGACGAGGGACGATGGACGGGGGACGGGAAAGGGGGATTTTTATGAAGAAAATTGAAAACCGGGCGGTGGTTTGCTTTCTGCTGGCTTTGGCGCTGGCGGCGGGGATGGTCTTTTTCCTCTTCCGCTATCTGACGCAGGGGGGAAGCTGGGCTTCTGCTGCTTTTAACCGTCACCTTTACAACAGCCAGGGGCAGTTGACTGCCGGGACTGTGCTGGACCGGGACGGGGACGTGCTGTCCTCCGCGGAAAATGGGGAACGGACTTACTATGACAGCGAGGTGGTTCGCAAGGCGACGCTTCACGCTGTGGGGGACCTTCAGGGCAACATCGGAGTTGGGGCGCTGAATGCGTTTGCGGACCGGATGACGGGTTGGAATCTGATCAACGGGGCCTTTGGCGCGGACCGGGGCGGGGAGCTGACCTTGACCCTTGACGCCCGGTACAATTACGAGGCTTATCAGGCCCTGAACGGTCATGCCGGGACGGTGGCGGTGTACAACTACAAGACCGGAGAGGTTCTCTGCATGGTCTCCGCCCCCAGCTATGACCCGCTGAATGTTCCGGAGGACATTGAGACGAATGACCGCTGGAAGGGAGCCTATGTGAACCGCTTTCTGTCCTCCGTTTTTACTCCCGGTTCCGTTTACAAGACCGTCACCCTGGCGGCGGCGCTGGAGAACCTGCCGGGTCTGGAGGCCCGGACCTGGGAGTGCGCCGGGTCCGTCCAAATCGGGGAGGAGACGGTTATCTGCTCCGGCGTTCACGGGGAACAGGACATCGCCGCCGCTTTTGCCAACAGCTGCAACGCCGTCTTTGCGGACATCGCCGTGGAGCTGGGGGCGGAGACCCTGCGGAAGTACACGGAGCAGGCGGGCCTTACCGCATCCTACCGCCTGGACGGCCTGACCACCGCCAAGGGTTCCTTTGACTGGAATCTCACCCAGGGCCGCCTGGGCTGGGCGGGGGTGGGCCAGGACAAGGACCTGGTGAATCCCTGCGCCCTGATGGTCTACATGGGGGCCATTGCAAACGGCGGCAGAGCGGCGGAGCCCTATCTGATCCTCAAGACCAAAAACGGCCTGGGGATTCCCTCCCTGCCCCGCTGGACTCACAAGACAGGAACCCTTGTCGAAGCGGGCACGGCGGGAAAACTGGCGGATCTGATGGCGGGGAATGTGGAAAAGACCTACGGCAAGAGCCGCTTCCCGAATATGGACCTCTGCGCCAAGTCCGGCACCGCCGAGGTGGGAGAGGGACTGGCCCCCCACGCCTGGTTTGCCGGGTTCCTGCGGAACGAGGACGCGCCCTATGCCTTTGTGGTCCTGGTGGAAAACGGCGGCGGCGGCAGCAGCGTGGCGGGAAACGTGGCGGCACGGGTGCTGGATATCATGGTCAACGGCTACGAAAAGTAATACGAATTGAATTATCAGAAAGATAATCAACGGAGGGTATACCAATGAAGCGAAAAAACTCCCTGCTTTTGCAGGGCGTAAAGCGGCTGAACCGGGGGGCCATTGTCTCCGGCCTGGGATTTTTGCTGTATCTGGGGGCCGCCGCCCTGGGGTGGCGGGACGCGGCGGATATTCTGTCCATGGCCTTTGCCCTGGTCTCCCTGTATGTGTTCGCCTCCGCGGCGGCGGGGCGGCTGGAGGACAGGGAGTCGGTGAGCTACAGCCTCCTCTGGGGCACGGGGGCCCTGGCGATGCTGACCTGTCTGTGCGCCCTGGTAACCCTCCGGCAGCGGCTGGGGGGCTGATCCCGGGACGCCCGTGAAAAAATTTTTTCACGGGCGGTCGATTTTTGTCAACCGGCATGTTATAATGGAGCTGCTGTCGGCCCCCCGCGGTGGGAGGAGGTGGACATGCCATGGATCTCATTGTTTCCCTGATCGCTTCCCTCGCGGCAAACGTGGTTACATACCTTGTTTGCAAATGGCTGGAGGAGAAGTGATGACAGCAGCAGCCTAAAATGGAGCTCCCGGAAGTTGCACCTTCCGGGAGCTCCGCTTTTGGGTGAACAGTTGGATCTCATTATCTCACTTGTTCAACTACAGTATACCCCCAGGGCAGGAAAAAGTCAAGTGGGAAAATAAACAGGGGGCGCCGTATTCCTTCTATGATATGTGCGCCGGACGCGCCTTTTTTCACAAAGCCCCTTGCAATTTCCGTCGAAACGGAGTACAATGAATCTGGAAACATAAAGCGGCAGGCCGCCGGGTGTCGCAAGCACCCAGCGGCCCTGTACGAGTGTCGACCCACTCAGCACAGCAGGGAAACCTGCGCCACACGCTTATTATACCCGCTTCCCCCCGTTTTTGCAAGAGGGTATCCAAAGCTTGTGCGTCCGCACGCTACGCGGGGCTGAGTTTGAAACTCGGTCCCGCGATATGTTTCCGGCGGACGCCGGACGGCGGGGGAGATTTCTTCACCGCGCCCAACAGGTTTAGCCCCCCGCCGCCGGAGGTTCCGTCCGCCGGAACACACGAAAAAAGAGAGGCCCGGACACTTCCGGGCCTCTCTTTTTGTCAATGTCTCTCGCCCCGGTCGAAGGCCACCACCACCCGGCGGTTGGGGTCCATGCCGGTGGAGTAGGTAGTCACGCCCTCGAAATCCTGGAGGGCCGTGTGGATCACGTGCCGCTCATAGGCGTTCATGGGCTCCAGGGTGACGCTGCGGCGGAAGCGGACTACCTTGCCCGCCACCTTCCGGGCCAGGTGCTGGAGGCTCTGCTCCCGCTTAGCCCGGTAATTCTCCGCGTCCAGGTGGATGCGGACCCGGGCGCCGCCGCCCCGGTTCACGGCATAGCTGGTGATCTGCTGGATGGCGTCCAGGGTCTCTCCCCGGCGGCCGATGAGGGCACCCAGGCCCTGGCCCTCCAGAATGACCTTATAGCGGCCCTTCTCCGGGAGATAGACCTTCACCTCTGCGGCGCTGTTCATGTGCTCCAGAAGCCCGGTGAGGAAGGCTTTGATGGCCGCGGCCTTCTCGTCGTCCACCTCTTCCCCCAGGGGGACGGGCTGGAAGGGCTCCTCCGCCGCCGGGGCGGGACGCTCCTTCCGTTCCGGGCGCTCCTTCTTCTCCCGGGGGGGACGCTCCCGGCGCTCCGGGCGCTCCTTTTTCTCCGGGGCGGCGGGGCGGGGCTTGGGAGCCTCCTCCTGGACGGGCTCCGGCTTTTTCTCCGGGGCGGGCGGGGGAGGAAGGATTTCCTCTTCCTCCTCCGGGCCGTAGTACACGCGAATCTTTGCCGGGCAGGCGCCGAGACCTAAGAATCCGGACTTGGCCCGCTCCAGGACCTCCACGGACACGTCGTCCCGGTCCAGGCCCAGCTGGGCCAGGGCCTTGGAAATGGCCTCGTCCTCGTTCTTGCCCGTGACATCAATATAGTCTCTCATAACGGCTTCCACCTTTACGTTTCGTCATAGCGGTCCGGCTTATAGGCCCGGCCCCTGGCGTAGGGCCTGTCCCCCACCCGTCCGGCCTCCGTGGTGGCGGACCCGGCCTTGGCGGCTTTGGCGGCCTTGGCCTCTCGAGCGGCCTTCTGCTTTTCCTTCAGGGTCTGCTTTTGGGCGGCCTGCTGGCGCTGCTGCTCCTGGAGGACCTTGGCCTCCTCCATCTTCCGCTTCCGCTCCGCCTGGCGGGCCTCATAGCGGGCGTTCTCCTCTTCCTCCAGCTTCTTGTTGAAGAAGGTACCCATGAAATACTCCTGCACGGCGGCAAAGGCGCTCTGGGCAATCCAGTATACGCCAAGGGCGGCGGGCATGGTAAAGGCGATATACACGGAGAACAGGGGCATGAACATCATCATGCGGTTGGCGCTGGCGGCGGAGGGGTCTGTCTGGGGCTGGTGCTTCATGGTGATTTTGGTCATGAGCCACTGGCTGCCGCCGGCGATGATGGGAATGAGAATCAGCCCGATGGCGGCCCAGGTGAAGGTGAAGTGGGTGACCATACTCCAGGGGTTGGCCGCCATGTCCAGCCCGAAGGAGGTGTAGTTCATGTTGATCCACCCGTCCACCGTATTGCCAAGCTCCGGCATCTCGGAGACGACGGCCTTTACCAGATTGATCTGTCCATAGGGCAGGAGCTTGGTAAATCCGTCCTCAATGACGGGCATGCCGTCTTTCATTTGGACGATGCTGGTGATGTCCATTCCGGCGTTGGTCACGGCGTCCACCATCTTCTGAACCACGTCCTGGCCCAGCATCATGAAGTGGGTGATGGGCTGGCGGATGATGGAGTACAGGGCCAGCAAAATGGGGAAGGGCAGCATGCTCCAAAGACACCCGGACATGGGGTTGACCCCCTCCTCGGCGTAGAGCTTTTGCATTTCCTCGCTCTGCTTGGCCTGGTTGTTGGCGTATTTCTTTTGAATCTCCTGGAGCCGGCCGGACATGCGGCTCATGCGCATCATGCTCTTTTTGGACTTCATCTGGAAGGGCACCATAATCAGCTTGACCACCAGGGTGAAGAGGACGATGGCCATACCGTAAGAGCCCGTCAGGTTGTAAAAGAGCCGGACCAGCCAGGCAAAGGGGATACAAATGAAGTATCCGATGGTTGAAAACATAGTTTGTTCCTCTCGTTTTGTTCAGTAGAGAAATCGGCGTTTCCCGTCAGGACGGGAAATCCCCCGTCCCTTCTCCCTCGTCCCCCGGGGGGGAAGGGGGCGTGCGCAAGGGGGGACGCAGGTCCCCTCTTGAAAAGCGGCGGAAGGAAGGGTGCGGTTGAAATCCTCGCCGCCAGGCGGCGGGGACGGAATAGAGCGCAAGCTCTTCCGCCGCCGGTACGGGGTCGTATCCACCCTTGTGGAAGGGGTTGCATCGGAGTATCCGCTTGAACGCGAGCCAGCTCCCCTTCACGGCCCCGTGCGTTTCCAAAGCCTCCAGGGCATACTGGGAGCAGGTGGGGATGTAATTGCAGCAGGGGGGACGAAGGGGCGAGATGCTTTGCCGGTAAAACCTCACCAGCCGGATCAAAACCCGCTTCACGGCTTGTCCCCCAGCAGGCCCAGCTTCCGGCTCAGGCGGAGGAAGCTGTCATTGAGCTCCTTCCACGGGGCGCTCAGCGTCCTGCCCCGGGCCACCAGAATGAGGTCCCAGCCCTGGGAGAGCTGGGGGCTTGAAAGCCGGTAGACCTCCCGCAGGCGGCGGCGGGCCCGGTTGCGCTTCACGGCGTTCCCCAGCTTCACGGAGACGGTGATGCCCAGCCGGTTGTGGCCCAGGCGGTTTTTCCGGCAGTAGAGCACCATGCTCCCCGCCACCGCCGACGCGCCCTTTTGATACAGGCGGCGGAACTCGTGATTTTTTTTCAGCGTCACAGCGGACTTCACCGTTCATCCCTCCCGGCCGGAGAACCAGTACAAGGGACGGAGGAATCCGAACAATTCCAGCCGCCCCTGTCAGGACTCGTGTTCAAGTGTCTCCTGCCGCTCAATAAGAGAGGCGGGCGCGGCCCTTGGCGCGGCGGCGGGCCAGAACCTTGCGGCCGTTGGCAGTGGCCATGCGCTTGCGGAAGCCGTGGACCTTCTGGCCGTGGAGCTTCTTGGGCTGATAGGTACGTTTCGTTGCCATGCGTAAGACACCTCCTGTCCATATTCCGTCCGCCCGCCGGAGGACCGGGGGGCGGCGCTTTCCCAACACCGCCCGGCGTTTCATGGCGGGCGGAGCGGCAGACAATTTTACAGCGTCACGGGGACGCATGGGACAGTATACCATAATCCTTGAAAGGGTGTCAATAAAAACTTGGAAGAATTCCCGGAAAATCGCCCTAGGCAGAACCTATGGGCTTTTTTCCCCTACCAATCGTGCCGGGGGGTTTGGACGTTCCGGGCATAAAAGGCGTCCACCAGGGCATCGATCCGATAGAAGCACGTTGTGTCCTCCAGGCTGTCGTCGTCCAAGATGGCCTTGATCTCGGCAATCAGCATCAGGGCGCTGGACTCGGCCAAAGCCGGCAGTTTGGCCGGCTCCAGGGATTCTATATAGTTCATCACCAGCATTCCGATGGCGTTTTCGTACATGGCTTTTGATAGGTCTTGTTCCATGGTGTTCTCCTTATGCACTCGATCGTTTATGAAATAAAGTTGGTATTGCATTGATTGTATTCGCCTATACTAATTTTGTCAATAACAAATGTGGGTGAATCATTATGATAGATGTCTTGCCGAAAAGGTTGAAAAAGTGTCGGAAGAGTACTGGCCTGCCACAAATAAAAGTTGCTATTTATTGTGATATCACGGAGAGAAGCTATCAAAACTATGAATTAGGCATTCGAGAACCAAAGGTAAGCATCCTCATGCGGATTGCCCAGTTTTACGGGGTTTCCATTGATTACCTGGTGGGCCTGACCGACGACCCAACGCCCTATCCCCGGGTCTCGAAATAAAATACGCAAAGGGCGGAAAACTGTAACCGTTTTGTCTCGAAATTTTGGCAGTCTCCGTGTTAGAATGGAGAAAAAAGGAGGACGCGGGTTATGGAAAGCTATTGCGGAAAAGACTGTGAATCCTGTAACTGGAAGGAGCGGTTGCATTGCGCTGGCTGTGAGGAGGGGATGGGGCGGCGTTTCTCCGGCCCCTGCGAAATCGCCGCCTGCTGCCGGGAAAAGGGGCACCAGCGCTGCGATACCTGCGGCCATGTGAGCGGCTGCCCCCGCTGGTCTGGACGGGACGAGGTTCCCGCCCGGGAGCTTCGCCGCCGGGAGGCGGAGCGGGCCCGGCAGGAAACTCTGGCGGAGCAGGCCCCCATTCTGGGAAAGTGGCTGTGGCTGCTGTTCTGGCTGGTGGTACCCCGGGAGGCGGGAGGACTGCTGGCAGCTCTGCTGGGCCTGATTTTCCCCTGGATGAACGGCTTGGGGACGGTGCTGACCCTTGGCTGCGCCCTGGCCTCCGCCTTCTTTTTCTGGAAGCTGGGGCCGGTGCGGCAGGGGTACCGCACGGCCGCCCTGTGCCAGCTTGCCATCGTTGTCCTGAATGTCCCCAGTCAGTTCCTCTCGGAGGGACACCCGGCCCTGACCGTGATCGGCCTGGGGGTTATCGGCCTGGGGCTCTATCGGAATTACCACGCCTATTCCGCCCACGCCCAGGCGCTGGGCGAAGTGGACAGCGCCCTGGCGGAGGAGTGGCGGCGGCTCTGGAAGTACACCGTCTGGGACATGTGCGGGATAGCCGCCTCCATTTTGCTGCTGCTGATGATCCCCATTCTGGGCTTGCTGCTGGTTTTGGCCTGTAGTCTCGGGCTGCTGGTTTTGGCGGTGCTGGAAATGGTATGCCTCTGGCGGACGGCCAAGGTATTCCGGGGATACCAGCCCCCGGAGATGCCGGAGGCTTGAGGCCAGGCGCACGCCGGGCGGACCCAAGGGTCCGCCCGGTTTTTTCGGCTAGGCGCGTCCCCGCTCTTGACCCCGGGGGGATTTTGCCCTAAAATAGACAGGATTCCATATGAACAACATAGAAACGGGTGACGCTATGAACGACTTCAACCAACGCTACATCGCCGCCCGGCGGCGGGTCATCGCCGGGGACCTCCGGCGGCTGAACGAGGCCCAACGCCAGGCGGCCATGACCACCGAGGGCCCCCTCCTCCTCCTGGCGGGGGCGGGCAGCGGCAAAACCACCGTCCTAATTCAGCGGGTTTACAACCTGTTGACCTATGGCCGGGGCAGCGACTCCGACTTCGTCCCGGAGAGCGTGTCAGAGGAGGACCTGGCCTTCCTGGAAGCCTTCCCAGAGGACCCCTCTCCCCTGGATTTCGACCGGGCCCGGCGGCTGTGCGCCGTGGACCCGCCCCGGCCCTGGGAGATCATCGCCATCACCTTCACCAACAAGGCGGCGGGGGAATTGAAGGAGCGTCTGGCCGCCCGCCTGGGGCCGGAGGCCAACGACGTGTGGGCCTCCACCTTCCACTCCGCCTGCGTTCGCATCCTCCGGCGGGACATTGACCGGCTGGGCTTTGCCAAGGACTTCACCATCTACGACACCGACGACTCCCGCCGGGTGGTGAAGGACGTTTTGAAGGAGCTGAACCTGGACGACAAGGTGTTTCCGCCCAAAAGCGTCCTCTCCGTCATCAGCGCCGCCAAGGACCAATACTTGGGCCCGGAGAAGTTTGCCCGGCGGCACAGCGCCGAGACCGACTGGCGGATGGGCCGCATCGCCAAGGTCTATGCCGCCTACCAAAAGAAGCTGGCCGCCGCCAGCGCCCTGGACTTCGACGACATCATCTACCACACCGTCACCCTGCTAAAACAGGAGCGGGAGGTGCTGGAGTACTATCAGAGGAAATTCCGCTACGTGCTGGTGGACGAATACCAGGATACGAACCACCTCCAATATCTCCTCACCAGCCTCCTGGCGGGGGGGCACCGGAACCTCTGCGTGGTAGGCGACGACGACCAGTCCATCTACCGCTTCCGGGGGGCCAACATCGAGAACATCCTGCGCTTTGAGGATCAGTATGAGGACGCCCGGACCATCCGCTTGGAGCAGAACTACCGCTCCACCCAGAACATCCTGGACGCCGCCAACGCCGTCATCCAAAACAACACGGGCCGCAAGGGCAAAACCCTCTGGACCCAGAACGGCGGCGGGGAGAAGGTCCGCGTCCGCACCACCTTAAGCGAGAGCGACGAGGCCGCCTTCGTGGTGGGGGACATCCTGTCCGAGGTGGGCAAGGGGGCGCGTTTCCAGGACGCCGCCGTCCTCTACCGGATGAACGCCCAGTCCAACGCCTTGGAATACGCCATGAAGCGCAGCGGCGTGCCCTATAAGGTGGTGGGAGGCATGAAGTTCTTCGACCGAGCGGAGGTGAAGGACATGCTGGCCTACCTGTGTGTTTTGAACAACCCCTTGGACGACCTCCGGCTCCGGCGCATTATCAACAACCCCGCCCGGGGCATCGGCGGCACCACCATGGACAAGGTGGCCCTGCTGGCGGAGCAGCAGGGTGCGTCCCTGTATGAAATCTGCCGCAACGCGGACCTCTTCCCGGAGCTGAAAACCCCGGCGAAAAAGCTCCTCCAGTTCGCGGACCTCATCGACGGCCTCCGCCGGGCGGGGGGGAGCCTGGCTCTGCCGGAGTTCTATGACGCGGTGTGTGAGCAGACCGGCTATACCCAGGCGCTAAGAGACAAGAACGACATGGAGAGCCGGGGCCGCCTGGAAAACGTGGAGGAATTGAAGTCCAACATCCTGGGCTTCCTGGACCGCCAGCCGGAGGACGCCACGCTTTCCGGCTTTCTGAACGAGATCGCCCTGTACACGGACCTGGACTCCCTGGAAGGAAGCGACGACTGCGTAACCATGATGACGATTCACGCCGCCAAGGGCCTGGAGTTCCCCCTGGTGTACGTGGTGGGCCTGGAGGAGGGCATCTTCCCCGGCAATTCCGCCCAGTTTCAGGAGGACGAGCTGGAGGAGGAGCGGCGGCTGTGCTATGTGGCCATGACCCGGGCCAAGCAGCGTCTGACCCTGACCAACGCCCGCCAGCGGATGCTGTATGGCAAAACCGCCAGCAACCGCCTCTCCCGCTTCCTGGAGGAGATTCCGGAGGAAAACCGAGACTGGGAGGGGAAGGACCTCCGGCCCGGCGGGAGCTTTGGCGGCTCCGCCTATGGCGGCGGATACGGCAGCTTCGGGGGGGATGGCGAAGGGGCCCGGCCCTCCGCCCCGGTCTACGCCCGCCCGGCCCGGCCCGCCTATCAGGAGGCCCGCCGGACGGCGGTGAGCCAGACCGCCCCGCCGCCCATGGCTTTGAGCAAGGGGGACCGGATTGCCCACGGCGTCTTTGGCGAGGGCACGGTGCTGTCTGTCCAGCCCATGGGGGGCGACGCCCTGGTCCAGGTGGACTTTGCGGGCGCGGGGCAGAAGAAGCTGATGCTGAAGGCGGCGGCGAAGCATTTGAAGAAGCTGGACCCATAAAAAAGAGATGCGCCGGAGGATTGCCCTCCGGCGCGTTTATTCTTAACAGCAGCATCCGCCGCAGGGGATGCGCTTGATACACTCCGCGCTGATCTGGGGCGGGAGGCTCATGGTCATGGCGCCGCTGTACTCGATGCAGACGCACTCGCCCGGACGGAAGCAGCAGGCTTCGTTGGTATGGACCAGCACTTCCTGGCAGCCGCACAGGTCGCAAACCAGCAGGTCGCAGCAGTTTACCCGCAGGATGCGGGCGCGCATAACCACAGGCTCCCGGCACTCCATCTCCTGGGCGCACTCATTGCAAACAGATTCCATAAGGGGACCTCCTATCACATTGGATGTACTCCATCCTATGCGCAAGGCCCCTCAAAGGTCCCGGAAACGCTCCCGGAACCGCTCTTGGGCATACGCGGACACCTCCTCCCGGAGGGCCTGATAGGCGGCAAGCAAAGCCTCCGCCTCCTCCGTCAGCGCCGCTCCGCCGCCGTGGCGGCCCCCGATGGTGGAGGCTAGCAGCTTGCAGCCCATGGCCTCCTCGGCAGTGCGGATGATGCGCCAGGCCTTGGAATAGGCCATGCCCATGGACCCTGCCGCCGCCCGGAGGGAGTGCTTTTCCCGGACCTCGGCAAGCAGAGCGGCAACGCCCGGCCCGAAGCGCCGCTGGCCCTCTCCGTCCAGAAGGCGGAGGGTGACGGTGAGGCGCAGGTCATTGGTGGTTTTCATGGGTGTACTCCTCCCGGCTGGTCAGTTTTAATTCGCCGTCTTTCAGCTCCCAGATTTCCGTGAAATGGGAGACTGTGCCCTCTCCGCTACCTGGATTGGTTTCATCGGCCTCATAGACGGGGACCTCCCGGTAAATGAGGACAAACTCCTCCTCCAGGATCCCGTGGCCCTCATCGGGGCGGATAGGCTCCGCTTCCTGCGGCGGGAGCCAAATCTCATGGGCCCATCCCCTGTCAAAGTCCAGGTAACTGGGGGGCTCGGGCTCGAAGTCGCAGGTGTCCCGCTCCACCCGGACTAAATACAGGTCCCCGTTCTTATCGGGCTTGTAGACCTCCGTGATCCACTGAGACCCGGCGGAGCCGGATTTATACTCAGCGGTGGCCTCCTGCGCCTCCGGGCGGACCGCCGGGCCTTGCAGGGTGAAGGCGTAGCGGTACTGCTCGGCTTCCGGGTCCCATGTCCAGAAGTAGAAGGGAATCGTATTGTTGGGGGAGAACGCGAAGAGACCAAGGTCTGTGTTCCCGTCGAAGTTCATATCCGCCGCCGTCATGGAGTCCTCCGCATTCCAGCATTGGGTATATTCGCTGACGATCCCCCCGTCGCTGTCGCCCCAAAAGTCCTCGATGACCTCCCGGCTCAGGATGGTCTGAATCAGCGCGTCCCCATCGTACACCCGGACCTCCCGGACGCCGACGCTGTATTCGTCCAGCCGCTTCCCCACGGCCTCCAGGGTCAGGGTCCGCCCGTCCGCCAGGGGGGCCTCCAGGGTTAAAAGCACATGGTCCTCCGAGGGGACCTCCTCCACAGGGACCTCCTCCGGGGAGGCTTCCGCCGGGGCGGGCTCCTCCGGGGTCTCCTGGAGCGGGGCATCCTCCACCTCCGCCGGGGCGGCGCAGGCGGGCAGCATCAGCAAGACCAGCAGCAAAATCAGCACACGGCGCATCATTCGATATCCTTTCCCGCAGAGATTTTCAAACCCAATATAGCAGGTTTCTTCCCGGAAGTGGTAACAAAAAAGTGACAGTTTTTGTAGGGTCCGGTCCCCTGACCGGACCATTTCCCCGGAAGCGTGGCAGCTCCTGGGAAATGGCTTGACCAGGGGTCAGGTCCCACAGGGAGGGTGTCCGGAAAGAGCGTGTAAGCTCCGCTCCAGCTTAACCTCTGGAAATCAAACCCAGCTTGACATCCCGCCCCGCTGGCGGTATCATGTTATACAGGAAAAAATCGGCTCGGGTCCGGGCCGGTGGAAAATCGTCAGGAGGGTTTTCTTATGGAAAAGAAGGTAAAGAGAATCGGCGTTCTCACCAGCGGCGGCGACGCGCCGGGCATGAACGCGGCGGTGCGGGCGGTGGTCCGGGCTTCCATTTCCCGGGGCATCAGCTGCATCGGCATCCGCCGGGGCTGGAACGGCCTGATCACCAGCGACTTTGTGCCCCTGACCTCCTCCAGCGTCAGCCATATTATCAACAAGGGCGGCACCATGCTCTACACCGCCCGGAGCCTGGAGTTCATGGAGGAGGCGGGCCGGGCCAAGGCCCTGGCCACCTGCCGCCTGCTGGGGCTGGACGGCATTGTGGCCATCGGCGGCGACGGCACCTTCCGGGGGGCCCTGGCCATCTCCCGCCAGGCCGCCAAGGACGGCATGAACCTCCGGGTGGTGGGCATCCCCGCCACCATCGACAATGATATCGGATGCTCCCACTATACCATAGGCTTTGACTCCGCCTGCAACACGGCCATTGAGTGCATCGACAAGCTCCGGGACACCATGCAGTCCCACGAGCGCTGCTCCGTGGTGGAGGTTATGGGCCGCCACGCGGGCTACCTGGCCCTGTACGTGGGCATTTCCGTGGGCGCCACCGCCGTGCTGATCCCCGAGCGGGAGCCGGACTTTGAAAAGGACATTGTGGAGAAAATCCGCCGGGCCCGCCTGGCGGGGACCACCCATTACATGGTGGTGGTGGCCGAGGGCGCGGGCAGCGCCATCGAAATCAGCCAGCGCATCCACGACGAGCTGGGCATCGACCCCCGGGTGACGGTGCTGGGCCACATTCAGCGGGGCGGTTCCCCCACCGCCCGGGACCGGGAGACCGCCAGCCGCATGGGCTATGAGGCGGTGAAGGTCCTGGCGGAGGGCACGGGAAACCAGATCATCGGTATTCGCAACGGCCTTCTGGCGGACATGGAGATGGAGGAGGCCCTGGCCATGACCAAGAGCTTCCAGATGGACCGCTACCAGATTCTGGAGGCCCTGACCAACAGCTGCGGGCCGGATTTCTAATCCGGAAAAACCGGCGGGGAAACTACATACAGACTGGGGCCGGGGGCGTTTTGTCCCTGGCCCCATGACAAATAGGAGGACTTTATGGAAAAAGTGAGACTGGGGCGGACGGAACTGCTGGTGACAAAGACGGCCTTTGGCGCTCTGCCCATCCAGCGGATTTCCACGGCCGAGGCGGTGAAGCTGGTCCGTCGGGCCGTGGACGGCGGAATCAACTACTTTGACACCGCCAATATGTACACCGACAGCGAGGAGAAATTGGGCGAGGCCCTGGAGGGCCTCCGGCAGAATGTCGTCATCTCCACCAAAAGCGGCGGCGGGGACAAAAAAACCGTCCTTAGCCACATCGAGCAGAGCCTCCGCTCCCTGCGGACGGACTACATCGACCTCTTCCAGTTCCACAACCCCGCCAAGCTGCCGGATATAAACGACCCCGACGGCCCCTTTGCCGCCGCTTTGGAGATGAAGGAAAAGGGCTATATCCGGCACATCGGCATCACGAACCACCGCCTGTTCGTCGCCCAGGAGGCTATCCGGTCCGGGAACTTCGAGACCCTGCAATTCCCCTTCTGCTACCTCACCACCGAGAAGGAGCTGGGGCTGGTGGAGGACTGCGCCAAGGCGGACATGGGCTATATCGCCATGAAGGGCCTCTCCGGCGGCCTTTTGAACAACGCCGAGGCCTGCTACGCCTTCATGCGGGAGTATCCCAACGTGGTGCCCATCTGGGGCATCCAGCACGAGTGGGAGCTGGACCAGTGGCTGGAGCTGACGGAGCGGGACCCCCATATGACGGCGGAGCTCCGGGCCGTTATCGAGGCGGACCGGAAGGATCTGGCGGGAAGCTTCTGCCGCTCCTGCGGCTACTGCCTCCCCTGCGCCGCCGGGATTGACATTCCCCAGGCGGCCCGGATGTCCGCCCTGCTGCGGCGCTCGCCGTACCAGCAGTACATGACGGACGCCTGGCACGAGAAGATGCACCAGATTGAAAACTGCGTCCACTGCGGCGACTGCAAGAGCCGCTGCCCCTACGGGCTGGACACGCCGAACCTGCTGGTGGAGATGCTGCGGGATTACGACCAGTTCTACGCCCAGCACCACAATGACTGACCTCGGGAAAGCGGGTTTTGTGCTTTGGGGGCTGGGTTTGTGCGCGGCTCTGGCGCTGACATCCTGCTCCGCCCCCAGGCAGGAGCCCGCCCCGGAGCCGGAAGCTTCGCCCCGTACAGAGGTCCTGGAGACCCAGGAGACCCCTGAACCAGAGGAACCGAAGAGCGGACCTCCCCAGGTTATCCCCCTGGAAGCCAGTGAAGAACCACCTTCAGCCCTGGAGGCAGGGGCCCCGGACGCAGCCCTAGCCTCGGAGGACGTGGCGTTTTCGGATCGGCTGGACTCCGGCGTGGAGCTGGAGATTCGCCGGGCCAATCCGGTCCCGGATAACGGGACCGTCTTTTACGACGTCTATGCCCTCACCCGGACCCCGGACACGGACTGGACCGTCCTGGGCCGCCTGTCGGAGTATAACCACTATGTGGGGAATTTCGGCTTGGACACGGCGGAGCGGGTCCCGGACATCCTGGGGCATGAGGGCTGGCAGATCTCCCTCGTCAGCGGCGCGGCAGCGGTGACGAGCTGGTATTTCGCCGCCGCTGCCGAAGGGGCGGAGTTTCTCTTTGACGTGGGTAGCAGTGAGCGCGCCCAGGTCCTGGACCTGGACGGCGACGGCCAGGGGGAGGCCGTGGAATTCTACAACCACGGCGAGGCCGGGTGGTCCCTCTACGACCGGGATTCCGAGGGGCGCTACTGGCGGTACTTCCTGGCCGTGTGGCCCGATCCTCCCAAGGGCGTGACTTTCCTGGAGGAAGTGGGCTTTGTCCCGGCGGACGGGGAGGGAAACGCCCTCCTGGGAGAGGACGGGAAGCCCCTGGGACGGTATCTCCTGGAGGACGGGGCTCTCCGGCTCCGGGAGGCCGTTGTCCCGACGGAATAACCACATAAAAAGCGGCGTCCCGGCGAAATCGCCGGGACGCCGCTTTGCTCAGAAACGGGCCCCTGTGGAAAAGGGGCCGGGGGATGTTTCTTCCCCCGGCCCTGAAGCCCGTTCCAAAGACGCTTACTTATTGAGCTGCTTCTGGAGCCAGTCCTTCCCGTCCACAAACCGGGAGACGATGAAGCAGGTCACGTAGTCGCCTGCGGCATTGATCATCGTCGCCGGGGGGTCCACCAGATTGCCGATGACCACCAGGATGGGGAAGGCAATCTCCATCTGGGCGGGGAAGAAGATGGAGCAGATGATGTACTCGCCGATGTATCCGCCGCCGGGGACGCCGCTCATGCCCACGGAGCTGAGCACCGCCACCAGCACCACGGGAATCAGCATCCCAAGGGACAGCTTCTGTCCAAAGACCCCCAGCACAAAGGCGATTTTCAGCACGCAGGAGAAGCAGGACCCGTCCATGTGCATGGTGGCACCCAGGGGCAGCACCATGTCCGCCACGTCCTTGCGGATGCCGGTGTCCGCGGCCTCCTCCATGTTGGTGGGAATCGTCGCCACGGAGGAGCAGGTGCCAAGCGACACCACGGCGGGCTTGGTAATGTGCTGGAACATGACGCCGACGGCGCCCTTGCCGCCGCCGAACCAGGCGAAGAGGGGCCAGGCGGTGAAGATGTAGACAAAGCACAGGGGATAGTACACCGCCAGGGCCCGGGCGTAGTTCTCCGTAATCTGGGGGCCATAGGTGGCGACGAGATCGGCGAAGAAGCCGAAGAAGGCGATGGGGGCGTAATAGGTGATGATCTTCACGAATTTCAGCATCACGCTGGCCAGGTCGTCCAGGAAGTGCCCCACAGGGGTCTCCTTGCCGCCGTTGAGGTTCACGGCAAAGCCGAAGAGCAGGGAGAACACAATCAAAGGCAGCATGGCCCGGCGGGTCAGAAGGCCGCTGAAATCGCTGGCGGTGAAGAAGTTCACGATCATGTCCGGCAGGGTGGCGTACTCCCCCATTTCCTCCGCAGCCAGATTTGTCCAGGCGGCGGGCACCGGCGGGAAAACCATCATCAGCACATACATGATGACGGCGGCGATGGCCCCGGTGACCACGAAGGTCCCCACGGTGACGCCCATGATCTTCCCCGCCCGCTTCCGGCTCTCCATGTTCGCCACGGCGCTGGAGATGGAGGCAAAGACCATGGGGACCACCACGCAGAACATCAGATTGATGAACACGGTGCCCAGGGGCTTGAGGACAGTGGCCCCGGTGCCGGAGACGACGCCTCCGCTGCCGTCCGCCTCGGCGGGCCAGGCCCAGCCCAGGATGGCGCCCAGAATCATGGCCCCCAGCATGATGGCTAAAAAGGCGTAGTTTTTCGCGATGGATTTCTTTTCCATAATGTCCCTCCTGCTTTACTCACACAATGGTTGATCCGTCAAATCCTCGTCCGTAATCTCACCGGTGCAGACCACGTTGGTGGGCCCGGTGAGGCACAGCTCCGTAATTTGACTGTGGACCCGCTCCAGATCGATGAACAGCGTTCCGCCGGTCATGTCCCCCCGGACCTGATGGCCGCTGACCTTCCCCTGAAGGGCTAGCACCGCCGCCACGGACCCGGTGCCCGTGCCGCAGGCGTAGGTGAAATCCTCCACCCCCCGTTCAAAGGTCCGCTCATAGAAGCGGTCCTCCCCGGTGAGCTCGTAGAAATTCACATTGGCTCCCTTGGGAAAGACCGGGCTCCAGCGGATTTTCCGGCCCAGCTCCCGGAGCTCGTTCTCGTCGGCGTTTTGCAGGTTGTGGTACGGGACCACCGCGTGGGGCAGCCCCGGGTCCCCCAGCTCCACGTAGGAGCAGTTGTACCGCACGCCGTCCACCTCCACCGGGCAGTCCAGCTTTATGGTGGTGGGGTCGTTGAGGCGGACCCGGTAGAGCCGGCGGTCGATTCTCCGGCCAAACACCATCCCGGCAGTGGTCTCCACGGCCTGGGCCTCCTTGGCGAGGCCATTTTCAAAGCCGTACCGGCAGATGCACCGGGACCCGTTGCCGCACATCTCCCCCACGCTGCCGTCGGAGTTGAAAAACAGCATCTTGAAGTCGCCGCCCTGGTCCGCCGCCTCCACCACCATCAGCCCGTCGGCCCCAATGGACAGCCTCCGCTGGCACAGCGTCCGGGCAATCTGGGGCAGGTCCTCCAGGGGCAGGTGCTCTTCCAGGTTGTTGAGGATGATAAAGTCGTTTCCGGCCCCGTTCATCTTCCAGAATTTCATGGGTCCTTCCTCCTTGTCTGCTCTTCATTATAATCGCACTCTCCGCAAATGAACACCGGAGAATGTGCTGGAAACCTTGCAAAAAGTGCGGAGCCTTCCGGGACCCTCCGTTGACAGGACCGGGGAAGTATGGTATATCAGTATCAGGCGAGAGGGGAACGGCTTAGCCTCCATACATAGGAGGTGACGACGTGACGGTTCTGGAAACCCTGGCGTTGCTGAACCTGCTAGCCGTTGTGATCTTTGGCGTTATTAATGTAACGAAAAAGAAATAACCGCCCCCCGGCATAGGAAGCGGCCAAATCTCCAAGCTCAAAACTTGACGAGGTTGAGCTGCGGCCGATGCCCCGACCGCGCCCCTCTTGCCTTGATTATACCAGCCCCGCCTGGGGCTGTCAACCTATAAATCCCGGAAAGGAGGCCCCGCCATGCCCCGGAAGAACGCCCGGAACACCAAGGGCCGCATCATCGCCGCCGCCTGGAAGCTCTTTTACGAGCAGGGCTATGAGGACACCACCATCGAGGACATCGTTTTTGAGTCCGAGACCTCCAAGGGCTCCTTTTACCACTACTTCGACGGCAAGGACGCCCTGCTTGGCACTCTCTCCAACGTCTTTGACGAGAAGTACGAGGCGCTGCTTCCCGCCCTTTCCCCGGAACAGGACGCCATTGAGAAGCTGGCCTTTTTGAACCACGAGCTCTTCGCCATGATCGACGGGGGCATCTCCCTGGACCTGCTGGCCCGGCTTCTCTCTACCCAACTTCTCACCCGGGGGGAGAAGCACCTGCTGGACCGGAACCGGACCTATTTCAAGCTGCTGCGGAGCATCATCGCCGAGGGCCAGCGGGCAGGCCAGCTGCGGACGGACCGGACGGTGAACGAAATCGTGAAGGCCTACGCCCTTTGGGAGCGGGCGCTGCTGTACGACTGGTGCCTCTGCGGCGGGGAGTACTCCCTGGTGGCCTATACGGACGCCATGACCCCCACGTTTCTGGAAAGCTGGCGGGCCTGACAGGATTTTGATTTTTTGACAAATCGGCTTCCTAAAAATTGTACGGCTTAGAAACCTTGCTGTTTCGATATTTTGCCCAAAACCGGCAGAACGAAGGATAGACTTCATTCTATACTTCGTTCTGTCTTTCATTCTAGTAAAAAGTGTGCTATGATAGCACCCATTGAACGGAAAAGGAGAGAGATTTCATGTCTACCGCACAAATTTGCATCATGGGTACCATCATCGCGTACCTCTGCTTCGTCATCTTCACCGGGGTGATGATCGGCCG
Organism: uncultured Oscillibacter sp.; assembly: GCA_910587705.1. Lineage (GTDB taxonomy): Bacteria > Bacillota > Clostridia > Oscillospirales > Oscillospiraceae > Oscillibacter. Next base: position 153,569 of record CAJUMX010000003.1, on the reverse strand, counting down.
CCGCTCCAAGAAGAGCGCCGAGGGCTTCTACCTGGGCGGCCGGGGCATCGGCCCCCTGGTCACCGCCATGAGCGCCGAGGCCTCCGACATGAGCAGCTACCTGCTCATGGGCATCCCGGGCCTGGCCTACCTCTCCGGTGTGGCGGACGCCAGCTGGACCGCCATCGGCCTGGCTGTCGGCACCTACTTGAACTTCCTGCTGGTTGCCAAAAAGCTCCGCCGCTACAGCGTGAAGCTGGACGCCATCACCATCCCCAGCTTCATCTCCAAGCGCTATGGGGAGAAAAAGCCCGTCATTATGTGCATTTCCGCCCTGATTATCCTGATTTTCTTCGTACCCTATGTAGCCTCTGGCCTTGCCGCCATCGGTAAGCTCTTCAACAGCCTCTTTGGCTGGAACTACATGGCGGCGGTGATCGTCGGGGCCATCGTCATTATCAGCTATACCTCCATCGGAGGCTTCAACGCCGTGGCCACCATGGACCTGATCCAGTCCGTCATCATGACCGCCGCCCTAGCCGTCATCGTGGTCTTTGGTGTGGTCCAGGCGGGCGGCATGGACGCGGTCATCGCCCACGCCCAGACCCTCCCCGGCTTCTTCAGCTTCACGGAGACCTATAACGTCTCCACCGGAGCGGCGGACCCCTACGGCATCATCCGCATCGTCTCCATGATGGCCTGGGGCCTGGGGTACTTCGGCATGCCCCACATTCTGGTCCGCTTCATGGCCATTCGGGATGAGAACGAGCTGACCCTCTCCCGCCGCATCGCCGGGACCTGGGTGGTGATTTCCATGGGCGTGGCGGTGTTCATCGGCATCGTGGGCCACGCCGTCTCCGCCGCGGGCCGGGTCCCCTTCCTGGAGGGCAGCGCCACGGAGACCATCATCGTCAAGCTCTCCGACCTGCTGTCCAGCTACGGTATCTTCCCCGCCATCGTGGCGGGCTGCATCCTGGCGGGCATCCTGGCCGCCACCATGTCCACGGCGGACAGCCAGCTGCTGGCGGCCTCCTCCGCCTTCTCGGAGAACATCGTCCAGGAGGTTTTCGGCGTGAAGCTGACGGAGAAGCAGACCATGCTGATCGCCCGGCTGACGGTGGTGGTTATCGCCGTCATCGCCCTCTTCCTGGCCTCGGACCCGGGCAGCAACGTGTTCCAGATCGTGTCCTTCGCCTGGGCGGGCTTCGGCGCGGCCTTCGGCCCCGCCATCCTCTGCGCCCTCTATTGGAAGCGGAGCAATCGTCAGGGCATCATGGCGGGCCTGGTTGCCGGAGGCGTGATGATCTTCGTGTGGAAGTTCCTGGTGCGCCCCATGGGCGGCGCGCTGGACATCTACGAGCTGCTTCCCGCCTTCGTGGTGGGCCTGGCGGCCATCGTGATTGTGAGCCTCCTGACCCCTGCCCCGGACGCGGGCATCGAGAAGCTCTTCGACGAAGTGAAGGAGAAGTAATTCCGGCATAAAAGCCGCCCGGGGCACGGTCCCGGGCGGCTTTTTGAATTTTCCCCTTGACAAAACCCGGTTCCCCCCGTACAATAGGGCCTGTTGAACGACGATGAAGGGAAAAAAGACGGGGATGTCCCGCCCTCAGAGAGCCGGCGGATGGTGCAAGCCGGCGGGGGAGCCCCTGTGCATGACTGGTCCCGGAGTCTCCCGCCCGATAAGTAGGGCGGGGCGGTTCGCCCCCGTTACCGGGCCTCAAGGGCCGCGCATAAGCGGCTGAACAGGGTGGTACCGCGTGGACCCACGCCCCTGGCCGGTTTGGCTGGGGGCGTTTTTGTCGTTTGAGAAAGGAGAGAGGCCATGAGCATGGGGTTCGGAATGGGTGGATTTGACCTGATGTTTTCGATTTTCCCATTTCTGTTCATCACGGTATTTGTCATTGTCATCGGCACGTTCGTTGTGATGGCGGTTCGGGGCGTCGGGACGTGGAGCAAAAACAACGCCTCCCCCCGGCTGACGGTTTCCGCCCAGGTTGTGACCAAGCGGACGCAGGTTTCCCACCACCATCATCAGGAGAGCATGAGTCATACCAGCACCTCCTATTATGCCACCTTCCAGGTGGAGAGCGGGGACCGGATGGAATTCAGCGTCAGCGGAGCCGAGTACGGTATGCTGGCAGAAGGGGACCAGGGAAGCCTCACCTTCCAGGCGACCCGGTATTTGGGGTTTGAGCGGAGTTGAGGTTCTGCTGGGAAAAGGACGTGCCATGGATAGCATGGAGGTTCCGGGGGGACGGGCCGCCGTGGGCGGCGGCCCCTACGGGATGTTCTACCGATAAAAGGGCAATCCCGGAAAAAGGCGGACATCCACCCCCTACCGCCAGGTGAGCGGCAGCGAAAAGAGGGGGAAGTCCATTCGATAACCTCCAAAACCCCCGCTAAGGCTACGCCGCGGGCTGTAGACTTGCGTACCCGGAGGAAGCACCTCCTGCGCGTCCCCTCGTCCCCCGCAGGACGATACTTCTTTTTCTCTTTTGGACCGTGCACGGCCCGTTTTCTCGTTTTCTTCTGGAAGAAAAAGAGAAAATGGGGGGTGCAATGAACCAGCCATCGCTGGTATCCAATCCCCCCGCCCGAAGGGCAAGTACAAGTCCCCGCTTTGCAAAAGCGCCATAATAGCCATATTATAAATAGAAGGAGATCACACATGAAGTACGATTTCACCGCCATAGAAAAGAAGTGGCAAGCCAAATGGCTGGAAGAAAAACCCTTCACCGCCGTCAACGGCGACAGAAGTAAGGAAAAATTCTTCGGCCTCATCGAGTTCCCCTACCCCTCCGGCCAGGGCCTCCACGTGGGCCACGCCCGGCCCTTCACCGCCATGGACATCATCTGCCGCAAAAAGCGGATGCAGGGCTTCAACGTCCTCTTCCCCATCGGCTACGACGCTTTCGGCCTGCCCACGGAAAACTACGCCGTCCAAAACCACATCCACCCCGCCAAGGTCACCCACGACAACGTTTCCAACTTCCGCAAGCAGCTTCAAATGCTGGGCTACTCCTTCGACTGGGACCGGGAGGTCAACACCACGGACCCGGATTACTACAAGTGGACCCAGTGGATCTTCCTCCAGATGTTTAAGAAGGGCCTGGCCTATAAGGCCTCCATGCCTGTGAACTGGTGCACCAGCTGCAAAATCGTCCTGGCCAACGAGGAAGTGGTGGAGGGCGTGTGCGAGCGCTGCGGCGGCGAGGTTATCCGCAAGGAGAAATCCCAGTGGATGCTGGCCATCACCAAGTACGCCGACCGTCTTATCGACGATCTGGAGGACGTGGACTTCATCAACCGGGTCAAAATCCAGCAGCGGAACTGGATCGGCCGGTCCGAGGGCACGGAGGTGGACTTCACCGCCACCAACGGCGACAAGCTGACGGTCTACACCACCCGCTGCGATACCCTTTTCGGCGTGACCTACATGGTCATTTCCCCGGAGCACCCCTATCTGGAGCAGTGGAAGGACCAGATTCAAAACTGGGACGAGGTAGCTGCCTATCAGGCGGAGGCCGCAAGAAAATCCGACTTCGAGCGGGGCGAGCTGAACAAGGAGAAAACCGGCGTCCGCCTCCAGGGCATCGAGGCCGTGAACCCCGCCAACGGCAAGCACGTCCCCCTCTTTGTCTCCGACTACGTCCTCATGGGCTACGGCACCGGCATCGTCATGGGCGTGCCGGGCCACGACCAGCGAGACTGGGACTTCGCCACGGCCTTTGGCCTGCCCATCGTGGAGGTGGTCCAGGGCGGCGATATCACGAAAGAGGCCTTTGTCCTCAAGGACGACACGGGCGTCATGGTAAACTCCGGCTTCCTCAATGGCATGACGGTAAAAGAGGCCATCCCCGCCATGAAGGAGCACGTGACGAAAGAGGGCTACGGACGGCCTAAGACCAACTTCAAGCTCCGGGACTGGGTGTTCAGCCGCCAGCGGTACTGGGGCGAGCCCATCCCCCTGGTGAACTGCGAAAAGTGCGGCTGGGTCCCCCTGCCGGAGTCGGAGCTGCCCCTGCTCCTCCCGGAAGTGGAGAGCTATGAGGTGACGGACACCGGCGAGAGCCCCCTGGCGAAAATGACGGACTGGGTGAATACCACCTGCCCCTGCTGCGGCGGCCCCGCCCAGCGGGAGACGGACACCATGCCCCAGTGGGCAGGCTCCTCGTGGTATTTCCTCCGGTATATGGACCCCCATAACGACAAGGCCCTGGCCTCCAAGGAGGCTTTGGACTATTGGTCCCCTGTGGACTGGTACAACGGCGGCATGGAGCACACCACCCTCCACCTGCTGTACAGCCGCTTCTGGCATAAGTTCCTCTACGACATCGGGGTCGTGCCCACCAAGGAGCCCTACGGCAAGCGGACCAGCCACGGCATGATTCTGGGCGAGGGCGGAGAGAAGATGTCCAAGTCCCGGGGGAACGTGGTGAACCCCAACGACATCGTGGCCCAGTACGGCGCGGACACCATGCGGCTGTATATCATGTTCGTGGGCGACTTCGAGCAGGCGGCCATCTGGTCCACCGAGGCGGTGAAGGGCTCCAAGCGCTTCCTGGACCGGGTGTGGAACCTGGCGGAAAGCGCCAAGGACGACCCGAATCCCTCCCCCGCCAACGAGGCGGTTCTCCACCGGACCATCAAAAAGGTCACCGGGGACATTGACAGCCTGAAAATGAACACGGCCATCGCGGCCATGATGACGGCGGTGAACGAACTGACGGCCAACGGGGTCACCAAGGGGGACATGCGGACCCTGCTCCAATTGCTGAGCCCCTTCGCCCCCCACATTACGGAGGAGCTGTGGGAGCGGTTCGGCTTCGCGGCGGAGACCGGGAAGATGTGCTGCCAGAGCCAGTGGCCCGTCTATGACGAGCGCAAGACCGTGGCGTCCACGGTGGACTTTGCCGTTCAGGTGAACGGGAAGCTGAAGGGGACGGTCACCATGCCCACGGACAGCGAGGAGGCGGCGGTGGTAGAGGCCGCCCTGACCGTGGAGAAGGTGCAGAAGGCCACGGCGGGGATGCAGGTGGTCAAGACCATCTTTGTGAAAAATAGGCTGGTGAATTTGATTGTGAAGCCCCAATGATGGGGGCTTGTACTCGCCCTTGCGGGCGGGGCGGATTGGATACCAGCGATGGCTGGTTCATTGCACCCCCCATATCGTCGGAAGAAACTCCGCCCACTCCGTCCCCGCCTAGCGGCGAGGACTGCGCTCTGCTCCGTTCCTTCCTCCTCTCCCCACGCGGCAAGCCGCGCGGGGGCCCCGGTTTTCCTTCCAGAAGGAAAAGAGACTGCGCCCGCAGGCGCGTGTCGGAGGCCAACCGCCGCGAAGCGGCGGCTCTTAGGCCGGAGACAAACGGGCCGTGCACGGTCCAAAAGAGAAAAGGAAGTATCGCCCCTGCGGGGGGACGAAAGACGGGGGCGCGCTGGGCGTGCCTCCGTTTTTACGCATGTTTTCAGCTCACGGCGTGGTGCGGCGGGGCCTTGGTGGTTAACGCATGGACTGTCCGGTCCTCCTCGCTGCCGCTAACCTGGCTGTGGATTGTGGGGCCTGACTCCCTGGTCAGGCCATTCCCCCAAGGTCTGCCCTTCTCCCAATAGGACACCTTGTGAGACCTGCCCTTCTATCGCTAGAACACCCTGTAGGGGCGGACCTATGTGTCCTCTGCGATAGCGGCGCAACAAGCGAAGGGCCCCGTCCATCGGACGGGGCCCTCTATTTAGCGGTAAAACAGGGTTATTTCTTCGGCTCTTCGGACTCAAACACTGCCTTGGCGCTGGCGGCCAGGCCCGCCAGACCTTGGAGCTCGCTGGGAATGATGATTTTCGTCGCCTTGCCGTCGGCCACCTTCTGCATGGCCTCCAGGGCTTTCAGCTTCACCACCTGGTCGTTGGGGGCGGCGTCGTTCAAAAGCCGCAGGGACTCCGCCAGGGCGGTCTGCACCCGGGTGATGGCCTCGGCCTCCGCCTCGGCGGCCATGATGCGGGCCTGCTTCGCACCCTCCGCCTGGAGGATGGCCGCCTCCTTGGCCGCTGTGGCCCGGAGGACGGCGGCCTCCTTCTCGCCCTGGGCGACCAAAACCTGGGACTCCTTCTGGCCCTGGGCCTGGAGGACGGACTCCCGGCGCTCCCGCTCGGCCTTCATCTGCTTTTCCATGGCGTTCTGGATATCCTTGGGAGGAATGATGTTTTTCAGCTCCACCCGGTTGACCTTGATGCCCCAGGGGTCCGTGGCCTCGTCCAGAATGGCCCGCATCCGGGAGTTGATGATGTCCCGGCTGGTGAGGGACTGCTCCAAGTCCATGTCACCGATGATGTTCCGCAGGGTTGTGGCCGTCAGGTTCTCAATGGCGTTCATGGGGTGTTCCACACCATAGGTATAGAGCTTGGGGTCCGTGATCTGGAAGTAGATCACCGTGTCGATCTGCATGGTCACGTTGTCTTTCGTGATGACGGGCTGGGGCGGGAAATCCGCCACCTGCTCCTTTAAGGACACCTTCTTGACCACCCGCATGACAAAGGGCACCTTGACGTGCGGGCCCTGGTTCCAAACGGCGTGGAACTGGCCCAGCCACTCCACCACATAGGCCCGGGACTGCTGGACGATATGGACGTTGGAAATGATCAAAATGACCAGCAGGACGATGACAACGGAAACAGGAATCCACCACATTACTTTCTTACCTCCACTTTCTCTGAATATTGGACCAGGAGCTTCACGCCCTCGATCTTCTGTACCTTCACCTGGGTCCCGGCGGGAATGACGGCGCCGTCGGCGCTGCGGGCGGTCCAGGTTTTGCCGTCCACATAGACGGCGCCGGAGGCCCGGTCGTTGTCCACGGGCTCCGTGACCTTGGCCGTCATGCCCACCACCCGGTCGGAGTTGGTGGGGATACGGGGCCTGGTCATAAAGCGCCGGACCAGGGGCCGTGTGGCGGCCAGCGCCAGCGCGGACACCACGGCGAACACCAGCGCCTGGGTTGCCTCCGGAGAGAGCCCCCCCAGGGCCCAGCCAGACATGCAGGTGAATAGCGCCGCCAGGGACCCTACTACGAACCAGATGGAAACCATGCTCTCTGTGACCACCTCGGCCACGCCGAAGAGAACAATGGCCCCCAGCCACAGCCAAATAAACATGCTCATAATGCTGCCTCCTTTCCAATCAGCCTCAGCTTTCTTATTCAGTATAGCATATCCGCCATAGAAAAAGTGTTTCAATTCCGTAACAATTCACAAAGGGGGCCGGAACTCCTTTCGGCGGGAGTTGAAAAGGGCGAAAACTCCTGGTATACTAAGACCACAGAATCGAAAAGGAGGGACTCCTTTTGACCCTAACCATCCCTTGCCTTCTGGGCTTAGAGGCCCTGGTGGCCGATGAAATCAAGCGTCTGGGCCTTGCCAACGTCCGGGCGGAAAACGGCCGGGTCCACTGCGAGGGCACCCTGGCGGACATCCCCCGGCTGAACATCGGCCTGCGCTGCGGGGCCCGGGTGCTGATGGAGCTTGGCTCTTTTCCCGCCCCGGACTTCGAAGCCCTGTTCCAGGGGGTCTTGTCCCTGCCCTGGGAGGACTTCATCCCCCGGGAGGGAGAATTCCCCGTGAAGGGCTACTCCCTGAATTCCACCCTCCACTCCGTCCCCGCCTGCCAGGCCATCGTGAAAAAGGCCGCCGCCCGGCGGCTGGGGAACGCTTACGGCTGCGAGACCCTGCCGGAGACGGGGAGCCGCTATCAGATCCAATTCGCCATCATCAAGGACCGGGCCTCTCTGTACCTGGACACCTCCGGCGAGGGGCTCTACAAACGGGGCTACCGGGCCCAGAATATGGGCGCGCCCCTGCGGGAGACCCTGGCGGCGGCGCTGGTGACCCTCTCCCGCTACCGGGGGAAGGACCCCTTCTGCGACCCCTTCTGCGGCTCCGGCACCATCCCCATCGAGGCGGCGCTCATCGCCAAGAACCGGGCCCCGGGCCTGGACCGGCGCTTTGCCGCCCAGAAGTGGAAGTCCATGGCCCCCAAGCTCTGGATGGACGCGGCGGAAGAAGCCCAGGACAAGGAGTTTCACGGGCATTACGACATCTGGGGCGGGGACATCGACCCGGCGGCGGTGGAGCTGGCCCGGCACAACGCGGCCCTGGCGGGGGTGGAGGACTGCGTGCGCTTTGAGGAGGCGGACGCGGGGAAATTCCGCCGCGGCGGCGAATACGGGCAGCTGGTGACGAACCCGCCCTATGGCGAGCGGTTGCTGGAGAAGGAGGAGGCGGAGGCGCTGTACCGGGCCTTTGGCAAGGCCCTGGAGGACCTGCCGCCCAAGTGGCGGGTGATTGTGCTGAGCTCTCACACGGAGTTTGAGCGGTGCTTTGGCCGCCCGGCGGACAAGAAGCGCAAGCTCTACAACGGCATGCTGAAATGCGACGCGTTTTTCTATGGGCGCTAAAAAAGGGGGCGGGAATTTTCCCGCCCCTCTTGCAACGGCGGAGAAAGTGTGGCATAATAGGGAAGGTTTCTGCAGCGGTATCGAAGTGGTTATAACGGCCCTGACTCGAAATCAGGTGTACCCGCAAGGGTACCGTGGGTTCGAATCCCACCCGCTGCGCCAGCTCAGGAATTCCCCTTACCGCTGCGCTTCCCGCCCCGAAAGGGGCGGAAAGCTCCGCCGGGCGGGGAATTCCTTCGCCTTCACCCGCGAACCGCTTTGCTGGGTTCGCGGGTGATTTTTTTACGGGGGACGAGAGGCGGGAGACGGAGGACGAGAGATGGGGGTTGTGGGATTTGTAGAAAATTCCTTGTAGGGAATGGGCGTTTTGTGGAATTTGGCGGGAGGCGCTTGACAAGGTTCACCTTTCCGGATATACTGCGGTCTGTAAATACTGGCTTGTATAAGTTCATGATTGGATGAGCGTTTCTACCAACTGCCGGAACAGTTGACTACAAGTTTTTGGGCCTGGCCCTGAAACTTGTGGTTTTTTTGTTCCGGCGGTTTTTTGTGTTTCTTCCGCCGGCGGAAGAAAACGCGGCTCTCCAATATCGGCGGACGCTTTGTGCGCACAAGGCGGCTGCTCATGCGCTTATCCTGCCTGTATCACTTTACGCGAAAACCGCGTATTTTGGAGGCAGCGCATGAGCAGTCTTTTGATTCAAAACGCCGCGGCCATTGTCACCTGTGACCGGCAGGACACCCTGTTGGAAAACGCCAATCTTCTTATCCGGGACGGGGCCGTTGTCTACATGGGCCCGGAGACGCAGGATGCCGACGAGACCCTGGACGCTTCGGGCTGTGTGGTCTATCCCGGCCTTGTCAACACCCATCACCACCTCTACCAGACCTTTAGCCGGAATCTGCCCCAGGTGCAGAACATGGAGCTCTTTGACTGGCTGAGAACCCTGTACGAAATTTGGAAAAATCTGGACCGGGAAACCATTTACCACAGCTCCCTCGTGGGCATGGGCGAGCTGCTGAAAACCGGGTGCACCACCGTCTTTGACCACCACTATGTGTTCCCCGGCGGCAGCTCCGGCGCTTTGCTGGACGCGCAGTTTGCCGCGGCGGAGACCCTGGGAGTGCGGATGTACGCCTCCCGGGGGAGCATGGACCTGAGCAAAAAGGACGGCGGACTGCCGCCGGACAGCGTGGTCCAGACCGTGGACGAGATTCTCCGGGATTGCCAGCGGGCGGTGGAGACGTACCACGATCCCGCCCCCCTCTCCATGCGGATGGTGGCCCTGGCCCCCTGCTCCCCCTTCAGCGTCTCGGCGGAGCTGCTGCGCCAGTCCGCCCTGCTGGCCCGGGATTTGGGGGTCCGGCTTCACACCCACCTCTGCGAGACCAAGGACGAGGAGCGTTACGTCCTGGAAAAGCACGGCAAGCGCCCCCTGGCCTACATGAAGGACCTGGGCTGGGTGGGGCCGGACGTGTGGTATGCCCACGGCATCCACTTCAACGAGGAAGAATTGAAGCTCCTGGCGGACACGGGCACCGGCGTTGCCCACTGCCCCATCTCCAACATGAAGCTCTCCTCCGGCGTGTGCCGGATTCCCGAGATGCTGGAGCTGGGGGTCCCCGTGGGCCTGGCCGTGGACGGCAGCGCCAGCAACGACGGGTCCAATCTCCTGGAGGAGCTGCGGGTGGCCTATCTGCTCCACCGGCTCCACTCCAGCGAGAAGGCCCCCAGCGGATACGACCTTTTGAAGGTCGCCACCCGAGGCAGCGCCCGGGTGCTGGGCCGGGAGGACATCGGCTCCCTGGAGATTGGCAAGGCCGGGGACCTCTTCCTTCTCCGCCGGGACCGGCTGGAGCTGGTGGGGGCGGACCTGGATGTCAAGTCCATGCTGGGTACTGTGGGCTTCAAGGGCCCGGTGGATTACACGGTGGTGAACGGCAGGGTTGTAGTCAAGGACGGCCGCCTCACTGGTGTGGACGAGGAAAAGGCGGTCCGGGAGGCCCGGGCCGCGGTGACAGAATATTTAAACCGCTGAGTGCGTTTCAAATCACTCCGCGGGTCTCCCGCGGAGCTACGGGAGGAACACAGCATGAACGCTGATCGAAAGAATACCCGCGAACAGGACCAGAACATGGTCTACGAGCTGGACGGCCGCCCCAGCCTCTCCACGGCGGTCCCCCTGGGGCTCCAGCATGTGCTGGCCATGTTCACGTCAAACCTGGCCCCCATTCTCATCATCGCCGGGGTCTGCGGCCTCTCCGGCGCGGACACGGTGACCATGGTCCAGTGCGCCATGTTCGTCTCCGGCCTCACCACCTTCATCCAGCTCTATCCCCTCCGCCTGGGGAGCCGCTATCAGGTGGGGGCCCGGCTGCCCATCGTCATGGGCACCTCCTTCACCTTCGTCCCCACCGCCTCCGCCGTGGGCGCGGCGGGCGGCATCGGGGCCGTGCTGGGGGGCTGCCTGGCGGGCAGCCTGGTGGAGGTCTTTATGGGCTTTTTCTACAAGTATATCCGCCGCTTCTTCCCGCCTCTGGTGGTGGGCTGCACCCTGGTGACCATCGGGGTGAATCTGCTGGGCATCGGCGTGGACTACTTCGCCGGCGGAGCCGGGGCGGCGGACTACGGCTCTTTGAAAAATCTGGCCGTGGCCTCCTTCGTGCTGGTCATCGTCATTTTGCTCCAGCGCTTTGGGAAGGGCCTGGCGAAAAACGCCGCCATCCTCATCGGCCTGGTGGCGGGCTATGTCCTGGCGGCGGGTTTGGGCATGGTGGACGCCACCCCCATCGCGGACGCGGCCTGGTTCGGCCTGCCCCTGCCCATGCAGTTCCAGCTGACCTTCCAGCCCGCCGCCATCATGAGCTTTGCCGCCCTGTTTGTCACCTCCGGCCTGGAGACCATCGGCAACACCTCCGGCATCACCATGGCGGGCTTCGACCGGGAGGCCACGGAGCGGGAGACCTCCGGCGCAATCCTGGCGGACGCCCTGGGTTCCACCACCGCCGCGATCTTTAACGCCCTGCCCAACACGGCCTTCGGCCAGAACGCGGGCATTGTGGCCATGACGCGGGTGGTGAACCGCTGGTGCATCGCCACGGGGGCCTTCATCCTCATGATCTCCGGCTTCTTCCCCAAGCTGGGGGCCATCTTCTCCGCCATTCCCAACGCCGTTTTAGGCGGGGCCATCATCACGGTCTTTGGCATGATTTTGATTAACGGCATCAAAATGATTGCCAAGGCGGGCTTTAGCGAGCGGAACATCCTGGTCATGGGTCTGACCTTTGTATTTGGCATCGGCGTGCCCGCTCACCCGGAGGCCGTGGCCCAGCTCCCCGGCTTCATCCGCTTTATTTTCAACGACGCGGTGACGGCCACCTGCATCGTCGCCATCATCGCCAATGTCCTGTTCCCCATGAAGGACGCGGCGGACATCGAAAAGGCCAAGGAGGCCATGCTGGGCTGAGGTCCACAAAAAAACGGTCTGAGGGAGGCATGCCTCTCTCAGACCGTTTCCTCCTCCCGCCGGTCCATCCGCGCCAGGAAGTAGGCCAGTCCAAACCCGGCGGCGCAGAACAACGCGGAGAACACCATCTCCCCCGGCCCGGTGTACTCCGTGGGGACGATGACCAGGGTGGAGGCCGCCACAAAGCCCAGGATGCCGTGGAAGGCCACGGCGTAATGCCGCCGGAAGAACCAGGTGACCAGCCGGGCCAGCAGGGCGATGGTCAAAAACATCCCCGGCAGGGCGGCGGAGAGGACCAGAAAGTCCAGCCGCGCCAGCCCCTCCAATATGGGCCGGTAGAGCCCCAGGGCCATCATCACGGAGGAGGAGGTCATCCCCGGGATCACCACGCCCATGCCCCACAGGGCCCCGCAGAAGTTGTACCACCAGAAATTGGGCTCCACCTGAACGTGGACCACCCGGCTGACGTAGAAAAGCCCCGCGAACACCGCCGCCGCGCAGAGGAGAAAGCTCCCCCAGGCGGAGGCGGAGCGGCCCTCCTTCCCCGCCTCCCGGAAGAGGGAGGGGGCCGTCCCCCCGATGAGGCCGATGAACAGCCAATAGGTCACCGCGTCGGAGAAGGTCAGGGCGGCGGAGATGCCCTTGGCCACCCCCATAAAGCCTGCCGCCCAGCCCAGTCCCAGGGGAATCAGCATCCCCCAGTACCGGGGCACCGCTTGCCGGGGCCGGGTCAGCATCTCCATAAAGGGCCGGTACACGTCGAACACCACCGCCAGCACCCCGCCGGAGACCCCCGGCAAAATGGCCCCCGCGCCGATCAGCACGCCGCAGAGAAAGTCCCGGAACCAGTGCACCCGCCGCCGCTTTCCCTCGTCCATTCTTTGCGCTCCTCCTCTCACGGCACTTGGAATATCATGCCGAATATGATAGCAGTTTTGCCGAAGTCTTGCAATCCGATTCTCGTTTTTCAGGCAAAATTTCTCCCGATTTTTCAGCCCTCTTGTGAGTTTTGCTGATATTTTCACCTATGTGGCAGTGGGCTTTTGTGGGTTTCGCCGTTGACAGGGCGGTGGAAAGCGTGTAAACTACAAAGCACTTCCAACAATTGAACAGCCGCAAAGACGATGAAGAGAAGAGTACGCCGGACGATACGTCAAAGAGAGCCCCGAGAGGTGAAAAGGGGTACGGAAGGGCCGGCCGAACATGGTCTTGGAGTTGCGCCGCCGACTGCCCCAGGGGCATAGGCCGCGACGGGAGCGCCCGTGACAGCGCGGGAGTGTGCTGGCACTCTATAAGGCCGTCTCCGTGAGGAGGCGCGCGAAGCAAGGTGGTACCACGGCGCGGTTTTCGCGCTCGTCCTTGAAGCAGAACGCTTCAAGGGCTTTTTGTTTTCCCCGGAACAGGGGGAGCCCCCCGGCGGGCCGGTCAGAGGCCCTTCCAACTTCCCGCAAAGGAGTACGGTAATCGTGAGCGAATCCATCATTCAAATTCAGCATCTGACCAAGAATTTCGGCGGCGGGGCCGGGGAGGTCCACGCCCTGACCGACATCAGCCTGGACATCCGGCAGGGGGAGATTTTCGGCATCATCGGCCTCTCCGGCGCGGGGAAGTCCACCCTGGTCCGGTGCATGAACCTTCTGGAGCGGCCCACGTCGGGCACCGTCCTGGTGGACGGGAAGGACATGACCGCCCTCAGCGAGGGGGAGCTGCGGCTCCAGCGGCGGAAGATCACCATGATCTTCCAGAGCTTCAACCTGCTGATGCAGAGGACCTGCCTGAAAAACGTGTGCTTCCCCATGGAGATTGCCGGGGTCCCCAAGGCCCAGGCCAGGAAGCGGGCGGAGGAGCTTTTGGAGCTGGTGGGCCTACAGGACAAGGCGGGGGCCTATCCCGCCCAGCTCTCCGGCGGGCAGAAGCAGCGGGTGGCCGTGGCCCGGGCCCTGGCTACGGACCCCAAGGTCCTCCTCTGCGACGAGGCCACCTCCGCCCTGGACCCCACCACCACCGTGTCCATTCTGGAGCTTTTGAAGGACCTCAACGCCAAGCTGGGGGTCACCGTGGTGGTGATTACCCACCAGATGAGCGTCATCGAGGCCATCTGCTCCCGGGTGGCGATTCTGGACGGCGGGCAGGTGGCCGAGCTGGGGCCGGTGCAGGACATTTTCTCCAACCCCTCCACCGACGCCGCCCGGCGGCTGGTGTACCCCGGCGGGGTCAGCATCTCCCAGTATCCCCCCAGCACCCGGGCCATTCGGATTTCCTTCAACGGGGGCACGGCCTATCAGCCCCTCATCGCCTCCCTGGCCATTGACTGCGGCGTAAAGGTAAACATCCTGGGCGCCGACACCCGGAATGTGGGGGGCAAGGCCATCGGCACCATGCTGCTGGGCCTGCCGGAGGACCCTGGCGAGGCCGCCAAGGCCCTGAGCTATATCCGGGCCCAGCCCAACGTTTCCGCGGAGGAGGTCGAGTACCATGAGTGAGATTTTTACCGCCGCCTTCTGGGCGGAGTACGGCGGCATTTTGGCGGAGGGCCTTCTGGACACCCTGGTTATGGTTGTGGCGTCCACCTTCTTCGCCTATCTGATCGGTTTGCCCATGGGGGTGCTCTCCGTGCTGACCCAGCCCCATGGTATCTGCCCCAAGCGGACCGTCAACGCCGTTCTGGGGTGGGTCATCAACATTGGCCGCTCCTTCCCCTTTGCCATTTTGATGGTGGCCCTCTTCCCCTTTACCAAGCTGGTCATGGGGACCCGGCTGGGTCTGCGGGGGGCGGTTCTGCCCCTGGTGGTGGCCTCCGCTCCCTTTGTGGCCCGGATGGTGGAAACCTCCCTCAGCGAGGTGGACGCCGGGGTCATTGAGGCGGCCCAGTCCATGGGGGCCTCCACCCTCCAGATTGTCCGGAAGGTCTATCTGCCGGAGGCCATGCCCTCCCTGATTCTCGGCGGGTCCATCACGCTGATCGCCATTGTGGGCTACACGGCCATTGCCGGAATGGTGGGCGCGGGAGGCCTGGGAGACCTGGCCATCCGCTATGGGCACCAGCGCCACGTCCCCTCCGTCATGTGGGTGACGGTTATCATCCTGATCATCCTGGTCCAAGTGGTTCAAAGCGTTTTCAGCCGCCTGTCGGTACGCATCGACAAGCGTTTGAAATAAAAGCTCTCCCTCCAGCCCCTCACGCGCGCAGAGCGGGCGGAGGACGGAAGCGCCGAACACGGTTCGGAGACAAGTTTGTTGTTTTGAAATTGGAGGAACGCATCATGAAGAAGATTTTTGCTCTTTCCCTGGCCCTGATTCTGGCCCTGTCCCTGGCCGCCTGCGGCGGCAAGAAGTCCACGACCCTCAAGGTCGCCGCCTCTCCCACCCCCCACGCCGAGATTCTGAACCAGTGCGTGGACATTTTGAAGGAGCAGGGCATCGAGCTGGTGGTCACGGAGTATTCCGACTATGTGGTGCCCAACACCGCCGTGGAGGACGGGGACGAGGACGCCAACTACTTCCAGCACGTCCCCTATCTGGACGACTTCAACGCCGAGCGGGGCACCCACCTGGTGAGTGTGGCGGGCGTCCACGTGGAGCCCATGGGCCTGTACGCCGGGAAGTCTGACTCCCTGGACGCCATCCCCGACGGAGGCAAGGTAGCCGTTCCCAACGACGCCACCAACGAGGGCCGGGCCCTTCTGCTGCTGGAGGCCCAGGGCGTCATCAAGCTGAAGGACAGCTCCAACCTGGCCTCCACCCCCAAGGACATCGCCGAGAATCCCAAGAATCTGGAATTCGTGGAGCTGGAAGCCGCCCAGGTGCCCGCCGCCCTGGATGAGGTGGACATCGCCGCCATCAACTCCAACTACGCCCTGGGCGCGGGTCTGAACCCCGTGGAGGACGCTCTGGTCATCGAGGCCGCCGACTCCCCCTATGTGAACATCCTGGTGGTGAAGGAGGGGAACGAGAACAGCGAGGCCGTCCAGGCCCTGGTCAAGGCCCTCCACTCCGACGCGGTGAAGGACTATATCAACAGCACCTTTGACGGAGCGGTGGTTCCCGCGTTCTAAGAACCTGTATTCACAACCGCTGCACGCCGTCTGGCCGGTCTTTTTCCCGCCATACCGCGTCGATTTCCCTTGCAATCCGTCAGGATTACTGCGGAAAATCTCCTTGTCTGGCGAGAAAAATCCTCGTCCATCCAGCATCCCTCGGTTATGAATACAGGTTCTAAGATGAGAAAAGAGAGGCCCGGATGCTTCCGGGTCTCTCCTTTTTCGTGTGTTCCGGCGGACGGAACCTCCGGCGGCGGAGGGCAAACCTGTTGGGCGCGGTGAAGAAATCTCCCCCGCCGTCCGGCGTCCGCCGGAAACATATCGCGGGACCGAGTTTCAAACTCAGCCCCGCGTAGCGTGCGGACGCACAAGCTTTGGATACCCTCTTGCAAAAACGGGGGGAAGCGGGTATAATAAGCGTGTGGCGCAGGTTTCCCTGCTGTGCTGAGTGGGTCGTCACTCGTACAGGGCCGTTGGGTGCTCACGACACCCGGCGGCCTGCCGCTTTATGTTTCCAGGTTTATTGTACTCCGTTTCGACGGAAATTGCAAGGGGCTTTGTGAAAAAACAAAAGCGGCCTCCCAAAACTGAAAACCGGCGGCCGGTTTTGTTTTTCGTTCCCAGGCCCCCCGTGCGAAGGGGTGGGTTCCAAAATCCTCTCCGCGAATCATGCTGATTACACGCACGAGAGAATACTCCCCGAAACAGCCCCGGGGCTTGACAGCGGGGGGGGCCCTGGGCTATAATGTAGCCAGGCACCGCAGCAAGCGGGCAGCCCGAACGAATGGTTTCGGGTTCTAAAAAAACCGTCACCGGTCGGGGTGGCGGTTTCTGTGTTTTACAACAATCGTTACCGTAAGTCTCACAAAAGAAAGGAGGCGCTCCCATGCCCAGCGTCCTCGTCCACGCCCCCGACGACCCCGTCACCCTCTCCCCCCAGGCGGTGAAGCGCCTTCTGGATCGGGGAGACGGGGACGCCGCCCTGCTGTACCTGGCCCTGCTCCGCCGCCGGGGTGACGCGCCGCCCCGGTCCCTGGCCGGGGAGCTCCGCTGGGACAAGGGCCGCATCGAGGCGGCGGAGGCCGCCCTCCGAGACCTGGGGCTCATCGCCCCCCAGCCCCCCCCTGCCGAGCCCGCCGACGAGCCCCCCTCCTACCAGCAAAGTGAGGTTGCCGGGAAGCTGGAGGAGAGCGCGGACTTCCGCCGCCTCACCGCCGAGGTGGAGCGGAAGCTGGGCAAGCGCCTCACCACGGCGGACCTCTCCGCCCTGCTGGGGCTGTACGACTATCTGGGCCTCCCCTCCGACGTGATCTACCTCCTGGTGTGCCACTGCGCGGAGCGCACCGCCGGCCGCTTCGGCCCGGGCCGGAGGCCCACCCTCCGCCAGATCGAGCGGGAGGGCTACGCCTGGGCCCGGCGGGGCATCGACACCCAGGCCGCCGCCGTCGAATACCTCCGGGACTACGGCCGGAAGCGGGAGGCCGTCCCGGCCTACATGCGGGCCCTGCGGCTGGGGGACCGACTCCCGGTGCGGGAGGAGGAGAAATTCCTCCTCCAGTGGCTGGAGTGGGGCTTCCCCCCGGAGGCCGCCGCCCTAGCCTACGAGAAAACCGTCCTCAAGTGCCACGAGTTTAAGTGGAGCTACTGTAACGGCATCCTTCGCCGCTGGCACGAGGCGGGGCTCCACACCGTGGACGAAATCGAGGCAAGGGACAAGCGTCCCCAGCAGCCTCCAGTGGCGCTCAACATCCGGACGTCCGACGGCAAGGGCGCAGGCAACGCCTGGATGCGCAAGTACATTCAACAGCGGAGAAAGGAAGGGTGAGCCATGGGCTATGACGGGAAAATCGTCCGCCGGGCCCTCCAGCGCTTTGAGGAGGACAAGCGGGACCGGGAGGACCGGGCCCGGGACCGGCGGGAGTGCGTGTTTCGCCGCCAGCCCCGTCTGCGGGAGATCGACGCGGAGCTGCGGGCCACCATGAGCCGCATCCTCTCCACCGCCCTGCGCCGGGGCACGGACCCCCGGGCGGCGGTGGAGGCTTTGAAAAAGCAGAACCTGGGCCTCCAGGAGGAGCGGAGGCTGCTTTTGGACGGCCTGGGCCTCCCGGCGGACTGCCTGGAGGAAAAGCCCGCCTGCCCCCTCTGCCAGGACACCGGCTGGCGGGAGGGGCGGATGTGCCGGTGCCTCCGGGCCTACTGCGCCCGGGAGCAGCAAAAGGAGCTCTCCCGGATGCTGGACCTGGGAACCCAGAGCTTTGAGACCTTTTCCCTGGAGTGGTACGACCAGGCGGAGGACCCGGCCCTGGGGGTCTCCCCCCGGGAGAATATGGACTGGATTTACCGGACCTGCAAGCGCTACGCCGCCGCCTTCGGCCCGGGGAGCGGGAACCTGCTCCTCACCGGGGACCCGGGGCTGGGGAAAACCTTCCTCTCCGCCGCCATCGCCCGGGAGGTCAGCGCCGAGGGCTTCTCCGTGGTCTACGACACCGCCGCCCGCATCTTCGACCGCTTCGAGGCCCGGAAATTCGGCCGGGAGCTGGGGGAGGCCGTGGAGGCCGACGTGGACCGGGTGTCGGACTGCGACCTGCTGATTCTGGACGACCTGGGGACGGAGCTCACCACCCCCTTTGTGCAAAGCGCCCTCTACGGCATCGTCAACGGCCGCATCACAGACCGCCGGGCCACGATTCTCAGCACGAACCTGAAGCTGGACGAGCTGGCCCGGCGCTACACGCCCCAGATCGCCTCCCGGATTGAAGGGGAGTATCAGGTCCTGCCCTTCTTTGGGGAGGATATCCGGCGGCTGAAAAAGGAGCGGAGCTAAGCCGCCGCCCACTTCCGGCCCCACAGCGCCAGCGCCGCCCCCGTCAGGGCCCAGCCAAAAACGCAAGAGGCCCAAAACCGCAGTCCCCCCAAATCCCACAGCGCCGCCCCCAGCACCGTGGCGGACAGCACCCGGGGAAAGCTCCCCAGCAGCCCCCCGGCGAAGTAGGCCCCATACCCCGTCCCCGCCGCCCCTAGCCAGAGGCTCACCAGCTCCACCGGCAGCACCCCCGCCAGGCGCAGCAAAAACACCTCCCGCCCGGCGGCGGGCTCCGCGTTCAGCCGCCTCAGCCGGGGATACCGGGCGGCCAGCTCCTCCAGGGCTCCCTGCCGCCGCCGCCCCAGGAGATAGGGCCCCGCCTGGGCCGCCGCCGCGCCGCAGAGATTCGTCCCCAGAGCCAGGGGAAAGGGGAGAAGCAGCCCCGCCGCCCCGGCCAGGGCCGTCATGGGCAAAGCCGCCGTCAAGCCCTTGAGGGCGTACAGCGCCAGCAGGAGTAAGGCCGCCAGCCAGGACTGCTCCGGCGTCCAGGCGGCCACCCGCTCCGGCCGCAGGGCGGACCGGCAAAGCCAGGCCCCCAGACCCAAGAGGGCCCAGAGAACCAGGGGAATCAGGCGTTTTTTCAAGGAGACCCTCCCTTTCGTAGTTGTCGAAACAGCCTCTAGTATGCCCAAAAAGAGCCGCCCGCGTGATGCGGGCGGCTCTTTTCGTCTCTTGACGTTTTCCCCTCATTCCTCCGAAGGCGGAATCACCACGATGGCGGGGGGCTCCGCCGGTTCCACCGGGGGCTCCGGTTCGGCGGGAATCTCCGCCGGACCCGTGGCGGGGACGCTGGGCTCCTGCGCGCTGGCGGGAGGCGCGGGCTCCTGCTCCGCCGGGGTACCGGGAACCACGGGGGCGGAGGTCTCCGGGGTCTCCTCCTTGGGGGGACCCACCAGCACCAGACGGTCCCGGTGCTTATAGTCGCTGATGGCCTCCACATCGCTGGAAATCAGCGCTCCGCTGCCGTCGAAGATGTTCCGATAGGTCTTTACCCGGTAGCCGGTGTAGGGGGTTACCTTCACCTGCCGCTGGCCCGGCGCCAGGGTGGGGTCCAGCTGCTCCACCTCCTCAAAGGGGGTGGTGGACAGGGTGTCATAGGTCATCTTCACCGACGTGTCGTCGGTTTTGGTGCCCCAGAGCTGGACGGTGAGATAGCCCTTGTCGTATTTTGCCGTAATCTTGATGGGATACGGGGTGTTGTTGGTAAACTTGTAGTCCGGCCCGCCCCAGGAGACCGTGGCGTCCATGCCCCGGGTGATGTAGGCGGGGATATACCGATGGGCATAGCGCTCGGTGATTTCCATATTGGAAAGGAGGCAGGCGTAATACAGCGTGGAGGAGGGCTGGCACACGCCGCCGCCGATCTCATCCACGGTCTCTCCCTGCACATAGGCGGGAGCGGGCTTATAGCCCTTGGCCACCGTCCGCTGGCCCACGGTCTCGTTATAGGAGAACAGCTCCCCGCTGTTAAGCACCGTCCCGTCAAAGGCGTCGGAGGCCAGCTTCACGTTGCTGACCCGGGCGGCGGTGCCCCCCACGTGGGTGGTGCACTCCCCCAGAAGGTCCCGGAAGAGGACGGCCTTCAGCTCCTCCGCCGTGATCTCCGGCTCCCGGATGTCGGCGGGAACGGAGACGGTCTCCCCAGGGGCGGCGGCGGTCAAAAGCCGCTGGGCGGACCCGGTTTCAAAGGACGCTCCCCGCTTCTCCGGCAGGATGCCGCCGGTTTCCTTGTCATAGCGGGCGTTTTCCATTTCGCCGGACACGGCCTCGTGAACGGTTTGAATGGACAGGGGCTGGGCGGGGTGGGTGGTCATGTCCACCTGGACCTCCGTCTCCCCGCTGGCGGCGGCGTTTTCCAGCACCAGGGCCAGCCCCTCCTCGCCTACGGAGCGGCCGTTGGCCTCCTTGGTCAGCAAAATCTCGTCGTCCAGCACCGTAAAGCTGCCGTCCACCGGCTCCATGGCCAGCTCCTCCGCCAGCCGGGCCACGCCCTTTCGAAAGACCTCTTCGTCCCGGTCCTGGGCCGTCAGGCCGTTTCCCTCGCTGTCGGTGAGGAGGGAGAGCACCCGGGCCCCCCGGCTGAGGAAGGGGGCGGCGGCCTGGTCGTCAAAATGCCGCTGGGCGATGCCGGGGCACTGCTCCGCCGTGTAGCCCAGCTCCCCCAGGGTGATGGAGGCCCCGGCCGCCTCGGGAAGCCAGCCCTCCGCCTCCGCCGTCTGGACGGGGGAGACGGTCAGGGTCCGCCCCGGCAGGGAGCCCGCCAGGACCTGCCCCGCCTGTTCCACGGTAAGGCCCCCTACGTTTACGCCGCTGATGGTCTCCTTCGGGTAAAAGGTCGTCCGGGAGCCCGCCCAGGAGCAAAGCCCGGCGTAGGCCCCCGCCATAATGGCGGCGGTCAGAACCAAAGCAATTGCCACCGGCGCGGCGGGATTCCGCTTCACCCGCACACCTCCGGCGGCCTCATTTGTCATCTGTCCCATGAAGCCCTCCTAATTCGGCCCCCGCGAAGAGCCGTTTCTCTCTCATGGTATTCTAACACAGATTCCGGGAAAAAGTGATTACAATATAGTAACAAGAACCGATTCTCACGATCCGGCCCGCTGGGCTCCGGGCCGCCGGGGAATCCGAATCGTCATGACAATTTCCTCCTCTGTGTCCTCCCGGAGGCACCGGGCCTCCACCCCGGCCTCCCGGACGATGCGCAGTCCCCGGTCCACGCTGTTTAAAAACAGCCGCACGTCCTTCAAGATGTACGTCCGCCGCCCCGCTGGGGCCGCCGTCTGGAGCTCCTGGAGCCGCCGCTCCACATACTGCTCCGTCTGGGCCACGTTCCAGCCCCGCTCCGCCGCCCGGCGGGCCGCCGCCAGCCGCTCCTCCTCGTCCTCCAGCCGGAGGAGGGCCCGGGCATGGCGCTCCGTCAGGCCCTTTTCCAGCAAAAACGCCTGGCAGGCCGGGGAGAGGCGGAGAAGCCGCAGCTTGTTGGCCACCGCCGAGGGCGACCGCCCCAGCTGGGCCGCCGCCTCCTCCTGGGTGTCCCCGCTGCTGCGGAGGTAGTCGGCGATGGCGGCGGCCTCCTCGAAGTAGTGGAGGTCCTGGCGCTGCAAATTCTCCACTAACGCCAGCAGGGCGGACTCCCGCTCGTCCACCTCCGCCTCCACGCAGGGCACCGCCGTCAGGCCCGCCAGCCGCGCCGCCCGGAGCCGCCGCTCTCCCGCCACTAATTCCCAGCCCTCGCCCCGCCGCCGCACCACCAGGGGCTGCACCACCCCGTGGCGGCGGATAGACGCCGCCAGCTCCCGCAGGGCCCCCTCGTCAAACAGCCGCCGGGGCTGGCGGGGATTGGGGCGGATGGTCTCCACCCCCAGGCGCAGCACCCGCTTTTCCTCTCCCATGGGACCGCCTCCTTCCAATTTGTCCCATTCTACCGGACGGGGCATGAAAAACCATGGGGAATCTGTCGGCGGCGGGAAATACAGCTTGCGCGGGACGGAAAAGCCGGTATGATATCCGCAGGGAGGTGCTGCTTATGGAGAGTGAAAACGTGCGCAAGGACATACAGAAGGCTTTGCTATACGACCTGCGTCTGATCTTTTCCACTGGGGAAAAAGACACCTACACGAGAGAGGAAATTGTGGAGCTGCTGGATAAAATCGCCCTGGCCAAAGACCAGGAGTAACAGGCGGAAGGACCCGGCGGGATATACCCGCCGGGCCCTTCTCTCTTCTTTTCATCCGGGACAAAAGGCTTCGCGTCCGGCGGAGACTGGCACTCCGCTCATGG
Source organism: uncultured Oscillibacter sp. (assembly GCA_910587705.1). Lineage (GTDB taxonomy): Bacteria > Bacillota > Clostridia > Oscillospirales > Oscillospiraceae > Oscillibacter. The sequence continues at coordinate 130,996 of CAJUMX010000003.1, read as the reverse complement.
GTTCGCTCAGACCTTCTGATTCTTCTTGGGATGGGCGATGGTCACGCAACCCTCAATGGCCAGGATAATCGCCAGGACCACCAGCAGCACGCCCAGGATGGCCTGGACATAGGGGCCCCAGTCCGCACCGCCGGCGGAGATCACGCCAATCTGGTTCTTGGTGTTGATCAGCAGGGAGAAAATGGTGACAATCAGCATGAAGCCCATGGGGATGAGGAACATCTTGTTGTTTTTGCCGATGTTGCCCAGCCAGGTGGCCACGGCCAGCAGGCCCAGGGCCGCCAGCAGCTGGTTGGCGGAGCCGAAGAGGGCCCAAATCTTCTCATAGCCGTTCAGGCCCAGCAGCACGCCCAGCACCACGGTGATGCCGGTGGAGACGTACATGTTGGAGAGAACCTTCTTGTAACCGGTGACATTCTCCGGGGTCTCGCCCTTGCTGGAATCCAGCCAGAACTCCTGGAACATGAACCGGGCCAGACGGGTAGCGGTGTCCAGAGAGGTCAGGCAGAAGGCGGAGTAGGTCAGCACCAGCAGGGTGTAGAGGATGCTGTAGGTGCCGGGGATGGAGTCGTCAATCATGTGGGCCAGGCCGCCGCCGAAGATGGCGGTGGCGCCCTTCAGGGCGGAGTCGGGGTTGGCCGCGTTCCAGCTGTAGGCATAGGCCACGGCGCACAGGGTCAGGATGGCCAGGACGCACTCCAGCAGCATGCCGCCGTAAGCGATGGGCTTCGCGTCGGTTTCCTTATCCAGCTGCTTGGAGGTGGTGCCGGAGGAGACCAGGGAGTGGAAGCCGGAAATGGCACCGCAGGCGATGGTGGTGAAGAGCACGGGGAAGATGGGGTTGCCCGCGCCGGTGTCGGGGTTGGTCACCACGAAGCTGTTGACGGCGGGCAGGCTGTCCATGGAGGGGTGGGCCAGGAACACGGCCACCACCGCCAGGGCCAGCATGGCGTACAGCAGGAAGGAGCTCAGGTAGTCACGGGGCTGGAGCAGAATCCACACGGGGGTGACGGAGGCGATGGCAATGTAAATGCCGCAAATCCACATCCAGCTGGAGGCGGAGAGGTAGATGGGGTGGAAGTTCATGCCGATGGCGATGATGGCCACAATGGCGATGACGCCGATGACGCTGGCCACGGACATGGGGGCGTTCCGGCGGTACACCAGGAAGCCGAACACAATGGCAATGGCGATGAACAGCAGAGAGACCATGGCCACACGGGCGTTGGCTTCAGAGGCGGCGTAATCCACCGCGCCGCTTTCCGTAAAGGTGGCGCCGAAGGTGCCGGCCACGATGGAGGCGAAGGCCGCCACCACCAGGATCAAGGTCAGGTAGGCAAAGATCAAAAACAGCGTCTTGGCCCGCTTGCTCATGTTGGTGGAAATGATTTCGCCGATGGATTTGCCGTCGTGGCGGACAGAGGCGAACAGGGCGCCGAAGTCATGGACGCCGCCGAAGAAGATGCCGCCGACGAGAATCCACAGCGTGCAGGCAAGCCAGCCGAAGCCCGCCGCGCCGATGGGGCCGGTGATGGGGCCCGCGCCGGCGATGGACGAGAAGTGGTGGCCCATCAGGATGGGGGCCTTGGCGGGAACGTAGTCGATGCCGTCCTCCAGGGCGTGGGCGGGGGTGGGCTTGTCAAGCTCGCCGACGCCCCACTGCTTGCACAGCCAGCGGCCATAGAAAAGATAGCCGCAGACCAGCACGGCGACACTGATGATGAGAAGTACTAATCCGTTCATGAAAACACTCTCCCTCTTTCATGATTCTTGATGGCGGGGGCGAAAGCCCCCAGGGTCATTTGGAGCCGAAGTTGGCCTCCAGGGTCTTGCGGGCTCCCCTCCCGGCTGGATTGGAGAGGAACGTCCGGGTGGAACATTCCATTGCGGCGACGTGATACTCCATCCAGCCATGGAGTGCCAGCCTGTAGTTCTTGTGGAAGCGGGTCTTTTTCAAGACCTTCTTCGCCTCCGGGTCGATGGTCTCCGCCAAGACCACCAGGGTGACGAAGGAGCTCATGTGCTCCTTGTGGGGGTGGATGGCGGCCAAACCCGCCTTGAGCGTCCGCTCCGTCAGGGCCTTGGCCCCGACCGCATCCAGGTGCTCCGCCACGTGGAAATAGGTGTAGTCGTGCTGCTCCGTGGCGTAAAACTGCTTATCCCGGCGGACCAGGTAATGCTCATCCCGGAGGAAGTAGTGGGCCATGGCGGGAAAATGGCCGCCCTCCTCCGTCTCCACGTCCTTTGTGAGGTCGTAGTTGTGGGAATAGGCATTCAGCAGCTTCTCAAAGCACTCCTGGGGGGTTCTCTCCATACCATCCTCCGCTTCATCCGTTGGGCCCGCCGTTTCCAAAAGGAAACGGCGGGGAAGGGGGCGCCCCCTTCCCGGGAGTCCTGAAAGAACCCCAGCTTGCGAACGCATTATACACCCTCCCCAGCCATTTGTTAAGAGGGTTTGAACAGATTTGTGTACAATTTGTGAATGGACCCCGGGTAATTGTGGGTTTTGCCAAAGGGAATTGGAAAAACCCGGAACCGCAAACATCAAAATTGACAATTTTTCGACGCGTTCTTTATCTATTTTGACGAACAGTTTGGCAATCTTGTCCCCGGCTGGGGGACAGCCTCAGTCCTGGAGGGTGTTGATCAAATGCTTCATATGGATGCTCATGGCGCAGCGGGCCCCCTCCTCGTCCCGTTTCAGGAGGAAATCCAGAATGGTCCGGTTATCCCCCAGGGCGATGTCCTGCATCCGCTGGCGGCTGGGGGAGATTTGCAGAATCTCATCCACGGCGCTGTTGATGATGGGGTACAGCCGCCGCATATACTCGTTGTGGGAGGCCTTGATGATGGCCCAGTGGAACTCCTGGTCCGCCAGGGGCCAGTTGCCCCCCTCGGCGGCGATGCGCTCCACCCGCTCCGCCTTCTTTCGAATCTGCTCCAGCTCCTCGTCGCTGGCCCGCTGGCAGGCCAGGGCCACGGTGGCGGGCTCGAAAATCAGGCGCATCTCAAAGAGGTCCTTGGCCCGGACCCGGGAGCGGACCCCCGCCAGGGCGGTTAAGTCCATCCCCGGGGCGGGGAGGCTCTCCGCCACGAAGGTGCCCTTTCCCCGGCGGATGTCCAGCACCCCCTGGGCAACCAAAAAGGAGATGGCCTCCCGCAGGGTGGTGCGGCTGACCCCCATGGCCTCGCTGAGCTCGTTTTCGTTGGGCAGCTTGCTGCCGGGGGGATAGCGGCGCTCCTCCACAATCCACTCATAAAGCCGGTCCGCCGTCTGCTCCGACAGCTTGGCGCGTTTGCCTTCCATATCGCTTCCTCCATCCTCCGGCGGACCCGCCGGGCGTGTGTTCGTTTGTCAGAAATTTACCGTACCTGTACTATACCGCCTTTTGCCGGAAAAAACAAGAAGGCTCTTGACAGCCCATGCAGTTTAGTATAAAATGACATCATACAACGTATCAAAATACCAGACAACTTGTGACTTATTTCCTGGAAGGAGGGGTCTTTTTGACCGCCGCGGAACGCTTCCCCCACCGACTGACCCTGGTCACCGGGCACTACGGCACGGGAAAGACCGAATTTTCCGTGAACCTGGCCCTGGCCCTGGCAAGGGAGGGGGGGCCGGTGGCCCTGGCGGACCTGGACATCGTAAACCCCTACTTCCGCAGCCGGGAGCGCCGGGAGCTGCTGGAGGCCGCCGGCGTCCGGCTCATCGCCACGTCCCAGGCCCTGGCGGACGCGGATGTGCCCGCCCTCCCGGCGGAGCTGCACGCCGTGCTGGAGGACCGGACGGTCCGGGGGGTGCTGGACATCGGCGGGGACCCCTCCGGAGCCCGGGTGCTGGCCCGCTACCGGCCCAGAATCGTGAGGGAGGATTACCAGCTCCTCTACATAGTCAACGCCGCCCGGCCAGAGGTCCGCACGGCGGAGCGCAGCGTGGAAGTCCTCCGGGCCATCGAGGCGGTGACGGGCCTTGCCTGCACGGGCCTTGTGAACAACACCCACCTCTGCGGCGAAACCACGGCGGGGGATATTCGGCAGGGCGCGGCCCTGGCGGAGGAGGTCTCCCGCCGGACGAACATCCCCGTCCGTTGTCACATTGCGGAGGCACGGTTCCAGGATCAGCTCCGGGACCTGCCCCTGTTTCCCATACACATTCAGATGAAAAAACCTTGGGAATAAAGAAGAGGAAAGGAGATCAGAAACCATGGCAATCCACCTCACCTTCCGCCAGGACCGCTGCAAGGGCTGCGGGCTCTGCGTCACCGCCTGTCCCAAGCACATCCTGGCTCTGGAGGGCGGCACCAACGTGAAGGGCTACCACCCGGCGTCCTGCACGGACGAGGCCGCCTGCATCGGTTGCGCCAGCTGCGCGAAGATGTGCCCCGATTCCATCATCACCATCGAAAAAGACTGAAAGGAGCCGGTCCCATGAAACGAGAAATCTGGAAGGGCAGCGAGGCCATCGCTGAGGCCGCCATCCGGGCGGGCTGCCGCTGCTTCTTCGGCTATCCCATCACCCCGCAGAACGAGATTCCCGAGTACATGTCCCTCCACATGCCCCAGTCGGGGGGCGTGTTCGTCCAGGCGGAGTCGGAGCTGGCCGCCGTCAACATGGTATACGGCGCGGCGGCTTCCGGCGTGCGGGCCATGACCTCCTCCTCCTCCCCCGGCGTCAGCTTGAAGCAGGAGGGCATCAGCTATCTGGCGGCCTGCCAGCTTCCCGCCGTGGTGGTGAACGTCATGCGGGGCGGCCCGGGCCTGGGGTCCATCCAGCCCGCCCAGGGGGACTATTTCCAGGCCACCCGGGGCGGCGGCAACGGGGACTACCGCACCGTGGTCCTGGCCCCCGCCAACATCCAAGAGGCGGTGGATTTGACCCAGGAGGCCTTTGACATCGCCGACCAGTACCGCAACCCCGTGGTGCTGCTGGCGGACGGCCTCATCGGCCAGATGATGGAGCCCATCGTCTGGAAGGAGCGCACCCCGCGCCCCCTCCCGGAAAAGACCTGGGCCGCCTGCGGCCGGGGTGACCGGGACCATAATAACTTCATCACCTCTTTGCTCATCGACGCTCCCTCCTGCGAGGCCCACAACCTGGAGCTTCACAAGAAGGTCCTGGAGATGGAGAAGAACGAGTGCCGCTGGGAGGAAATCCTGCTGGAGGACGCGGAGATGGTCCTGGTTGCCTACGGCACCCCCTCCCGGGTGGCCCAGACGGCGGCGGAGAATCTGCGCAAGCAGGGGATCAAGGCCGGCGTATTCCGCCCCATTACCCTGTGGCCCTATCCTTACGCGCGACTGCGGGAGATCGCTGCCCTGGACCGGGTGAAGGTTTTCCTGACGGTGGAAATGAGCCTGGGGCAGATGTTGGACGACGTGAACCTGGCGGTTGCGGAGCGAAAGCCCGTGAAGTTCTACGGCCGCTGCGGCGGCAAAATCCCCGGCGTGTCCGAGGTGGAGCGGGCGGCCCAGGAAGCCTGGAAGGAGGTCAAGTGACATGACGACGATTTATCAAAAGACCAAGGGCCTCCAGGACACGGAGCTCCATTACTGCCCCGGCTGCGCCCACGGCATCGTACATAAGCTCATCGGCGAAATTCTGGAGGAGATGGACGCCCTGGGGACGGCCATCGGCATTTGCCCCGTGGGCTGCGCCGTCTTTGCGGGAAACTACTTCTCCTTCGACACCATCGAGGCGGCCCATGGCCGGGCCCCGGCGGTGGCCACCGCCGTGAAGCGCACCCATCCCACCCAGCCCGTTTTCACCTACCAGGGGGACGGGGACCTGGCCTCCATCGGCGCGGCGGAGATTGTCCACGCCGCCATGCGGGGGGAGAAATTCACCACCATCTTTATCAACAACGCCATCTACGGCATGACGGGCGGGCAAATGGCCCCCACCACCCTCATCGGCCAGAAGGCCACCACCGCCCCCCTGGGCCGCACCAAGGAACAGGCGGGCATGCCCATCCGGGTGGCCGAGATGCTCTCCACCCTGGACGGCTGCGTCTACGCCGAGCGGGTCTGCGTCACGGACATCCCCCACCTGAACAAGACGAAAAAGGCCCTGAAAAAGGCCTTCCAGCGCCAGATGGCCGGGGACGGCTTCACCTTCGTGGAGGTGCTGGCGGCCTGTCCCACCAACTGGGGCATGGAGATCGACGAGGCCAACCAATGGCTGACGGAGCATATGGCCGCTTACTATCCCCTGGGCGTTATCAAGGATACGGAGGCGACGTGATATGAAAAAGGAAGTGATTCTGTCCGGCTTCGGCGGTCAGGGCGTCATGTCCATCGGGAAGAACCTGGTGGAGGCCGCCGTGGCGGAGGACCTGGAAGCGTCCTGGGTCCCCTCCTACGGCCCCGAGATGCGGGGCGGCACCGCCAACTGCACGGTGATCATCAGCGACGAGCGGATCGGCGCGCCCCTGGTGGAACGGCCCAGCGAGGTGGTGGCCATGAACCGGGCGGCCCTGGCGAAGTTTGAAAGCCGGGTGGCCCCCGGGGGCACGGTGTTTGTCAACAGCAGCATCATCCCCGACAAGGTGAGCCGGGAGGATGTGACGGCGGTCTACGTCCCCTGCGACGAAATCGCGGCGGAGCTGGGAAACCCGAAGGTCGCCAACATGGTGATGCTGGGGGCCTACGTGGCCGCCACGGGGGCACTGAAGCAGGCGACCATTGAGACCATGATCGCGGAGATGTTCACCGGGAAGAAGGCCAAGCTGGTTCCGCTGAATCTGGAGGCCCTGAAACGGGGCATGGCGTGCGGAAAGCCTGCCTGAACAAGCATCACAAACAGGAAGGGGGAGGGGGCCGGAGCCCGCTCCCCCTTTCCGCCGCCTGCCCCGGAGGCTGTCCGTCCTCCTCCGGAAGCTCCCGGGGCGTCCAGTCCTCCCGGGGAACCAGCCGGTCCGTCACCAGCTCCTCTAGGGCGGCCCGGAAGGCTGCTTCCTCCACCTCTCTGCCGTCCACCTCGTAGCAGGGGCAGGGCCGGAGGTCGCCGTCGTTGTCCGGCGCGGTCCGGGCGTACAGCAGGGCCATGTCCTCTGTTTCCCCGCCGGGGAGGTAGCGGAACAGCCGGAAGCTGCTTCCGCCGTGGTCGTACTGGCGGACCATGGTGCCGTCCTGGAGGGGATAGTCCCGGCAGGACAGCTCCACCCCGTCGTTCTGCCAGACGGACAGCGCGCCGTCCTCGTAGTGGAAAACGCCGTTGTAAGCGCCGGGAAACTCCACCCACTGCACCAGCAGCTCGTCTATGCCGTCTCCGTCCAGGTCCATCAGCAGGTATTCCAGCTCCGCAAACGCGGAGAAATAGGGCTCCACAAAGGGGGCCTCCTCTCCCAGCAGGGAGGCGTCCCCCGTCAGGAGAGCCTCATAGGCGGCCCGTGCCTCCTCCTCCGGGGCAGAGGGCGGCTCCCCACAGCCGGAGAGCAGGAGGAGCAGGGCCAGAACCGGGGCCAGGGGCTTCCAACATATGCGCATATCCTTTCCTCCTTTGCAGCGCAGCGGTTTTGACCGTATGATACCATGGGCGGAAGGGCTTGGCAAGGGCCTCCCTGCCGGAGGCAGACCCGGGAGGAACGGCCTCCACAGCGAGCGCTTCTATTGATAGAAAGGCAATTCCTGGAGGAATGGCCTGACCAGGCCCCCGCAAGGGGGATGCGATATCCGTAAGCGGCAAAGCCGCTAACGGCTATCCAAGGGTCAGGCCCCACATCGTCGGAAGAAATTCCGCCCGCTGCGTCCCCGCCTGACGGCGAGGACTCCGCTCTGCTCCATTCCTTCCTCCTCTCCCCACCGGACCCGCTTCGCTGGGCTCCGGCGGGGGCTCCTATAGGGTGGTCTACCGATAGAAGGGCAGTCCCGGAAAAAGGCGGACATCCACCCCCTACCGCCAGGTTAGCGGCAGCGAAAAGAGGAGGAAGTCCATTCGATAACCGCCAAAACCCCCGCTAAGGCTACGCCGTGGGCAGGAGACATGCGTACCCGTAGGAAGCACCTCCTGCGCGTCCCCTCGTTCCCCGTCCCCCGCAGGGCGATACTTCTTTTTCTCTTTTGGACCGTGCACGGCCCGTTTTCTCTTTTTCTTCTGGCAAGAAAAAGAGAAAATGGGGGGTGCAATGCACCAGCCATCGCTGGTTGCCAATCCCCCCCGCCCAAAGGGCGAGCAAAAGCCTCCCCCCGGCAGGGAGCAAGAAAAACCATTGACTTTGCCCCCCGGCAAGCATATAATCATTTAAAGCGCAAAACCGGGCCCGGCCCGCGCCCGCCCGGCAGGGGAGTTCAACTCCCAATACACAAAACAGGAGAGTGTTCGCAATGCTGGATATCAAAATCACGAAAAACACCGCCCCCAAGGCCAAGCCCGCCGACGAAAGCAAGCTGGGCTTCGGCAAAATCTTCTCGGACCACATGTTCCTCATGGACTACAGCGTCGAACAGGGCTGGCACGACCCCCGCATCGTCCCCTATGCCCCCTTCCCCATGGACCCCGCCACTGTGGTCTTTCACTACGCCCAGGAGCTCTTCGAGGGCATGAAGGCCTATCGCTCCGCGGATAACACCATCCAGCTCTTCCGCCCGGAGTGCAACGCCCAGCGGATGCAGGATTCCTCGGACCGCATGTGCATTCCCCAGATTCCTGTGGACGACTTCGTACAGGCCGTGAAGGCCCTGGTGGAAGTTGAGAAGGACTGGGTGCCCCACAGCGACGGCGCCTCCCTCTACATCCGCCCCTTCGTCTTCGCGACCGACGTGGGACTTGGCGTCCACGCCAGCAAGCACTATACCTTCTGCGTCATCTGCGCCCCCTCCGGCGCCTACTACGCCGAGGGCATCAACCCCGTGCGCATCTACGTGGAGGACGAGTATATCCGGGCCGCCCCGGGTCTGACGGGCTTCACCAAATGCGGCGGCAACTACGCCGCGTCCATCAAGGCCGGGGAGCTGGCGGAGCAGAAGGGCTTTGCCCAGGTGCTGTGGCTGGACGGCGTGGAGAAGAAATACGTCGAAGAAGTGGGCAGCATGAACATTATGTTCAAAATCGACGGGAAGGTCTACACCGCCGCCTGCACGGGCACGGTGCTCCCCGGCGTCACCCGGCGCAGCTGCATCGAGCTGCTGCGAGACTGGGGCTATGAGGTGGTGGAAGGCCCCCTGGCCATTGCCGACGTGATGAAGGCCGGCCACGAGGGCAAGCTGGAGGAGGTCTTTGGCACCGGCACCGCCGCCGTGGTCTCCCCGGTGAAGGAGCTGGACTGGAAGGGGGACAAGGTTTTCATCAACGATGGGAAAATCGGCCCCGTCACCCAAAAGCTCTATGACACCATGACCGGCATGCAGTGGGGGAAGCTTCCCGACACCAAGGGCTGGATCGTCCCGGTGTGCAAGGGCTAAGCGGCAAACGGCTTCGGCGCACGTTTGTCTGTGCCTTGAACGCAAAGAGAGAGGCCGCGCATTTCGCGCGGCCTCTCGTTCTTTTGAGCTCCGGCGGACGGAACTCCCGGGCGGAGGGACCCCTGTTGCCCGCGGAAGTAGTTGTTTGATTTGCCCCTCCGCCCTGGGCGTCCGCCGGAAACACAAACGCGGTGCCGAGTTTGGAGCTCAGCACCGCGTAAAGTGCGGATACTCCCCCTGTTTCATCACCCGTCGTTTTGCGGCGGGCGTTTCGTTTTCCCTTGACAGCCCCGGCCCCATCGCCTATGATAGGCTCTGTTGAAAACAAATGAGAAGGAGCCCTTTCATGGAACTGCAAGCCATTTACCAGACCCTGGGCGTCAGCCCCGCCGTTTACCGCTATGGAGAGGCGGCGCTGAACCGTCTCCGGGACCGTTTCGCGGATATCGACCGCACCGCCGAGTACAACCAGGCCAAGGTCCTCCACGCCATGCAGCAAAACCGGGTCAACGCCACCCACTTTGCCGCCACCACCGGCTACGGCTACGACGACGAGGGCCGGGACAACCTGGAACGGGTCTACGCCGCCGTCTTTCACACGGAGGCCGCCCTGGTCCGGCCTCAGATTACCTGCGGCACCCACGCCCTCACCGTGGCCCTGTCCGCCAACCTCCTGCCGGGGGACGAGCTCCTCTCCCCCGTGGGGGCCCCCTACGACACGCTGGAGGAGGTCATTGGCATCCGGCCCTCCAAGTGCTCCTTGCGGGAATACGGCGTCACCTATGCCCAGGCGGACCTGCTGCCATGCGGCGGCTTTGACTATGAAGCCATCCGCTCCCGCATCAACGAGCGGACCAAGCTCATCACCATCCAGCGCTCCAAGGGCTACGCCACCCGGCCCAGCTTCTCCGTGGCCGAGATCGGGAAGCTCATCGCCTTCTGCAAGTCCGTCAAGCCGGACGTGAAGGTCATGGTGGACAACTGCTACGGCGAGTTCGTGGAGACCCGGGAGCCCTCGGACCTGGGGGCCGACATGGTGGTGGGAAGCCTCATCAAAAACCCCGGCGGGGGCCTGGCCCCCATCGGCGGGTACATCTGCGGCACAAACGAGTGCGTGGAGCGCTGCGCCTACCGTCTCTCCGCCCCGGGCCTGGGGCAGGAGGTGGGAGCCAACCTGGGGCTGATGCCCGCCTTTTACCAGGGCCTCTTCCTGGCCCCCACGGTGACGGCGGGGGCGCTGAAAGGGGCGGTCTTTGCCGCGAACCTCTATGAGGGCCTGGGCTTTTCCTGCGTGCCCAATGCCTCGGAGGAGCGCCACGACATCATCCAGGCCGTCACCCTGGGAAGCCGGGAGGCCATGCTGGCCTTTTGCCGGGGGATTCAGGCCGCCGCGCCGGTGGACAGCTACGTCACTCCGGAGCCCTGGGCCATGCCGGGCTATGACAGCGAGGTGGTCATGGCCGCCGGGGCCTTCGTCCAGGGCAGCTCCATCGAGCTCTCCGCCGACGGGCCCATCCGCCCGCCCTACGCCGTGTATTTCCAAGGAGGGCTCACCTGGCAGCATGCGAAGCTCGGCATCCTGATGAGCCTCCAGAAGCTGACGGAGGCGGGACTGGCAAGGCTGCCGGAGTGAGGAGGATGGTATCATGAGACTGCAAAGCGCCATTTTCGATATGGACGGAACGCTGGTGGACTCCATGCCCATGTGGCGGAGCCGGGCCTCCGCTTTGGTGCAAAGCCACGGCCTGGTTCCTCCGCCGGACTTGGACAAACGGGTCAACGCCCTCTCCGTATGGGAGGGCTGCGCCCTGTGCAAGGAGCTGTGCGGCCTCCCCGGCACGCCGGAGGAGCTGGCGGCGGAGGTCTGGGAGCAGATTGCGGCCTTTTACCACCGGGACGTCCGGCCCAAGCCAGGGCTGGTGCGCTTCCTCTCCGTTTTAAAAATGGAGGGGGTCTGGATGTACGTGGCCACCGCCACGGACCGCCCCCTGGCGGAGGCCGCCCTGAAAACCGCAGGGCTGGAGGGCTTCTTCCGGGGAATCATCACCAGCCGGGAGGCGGGCCAGGAGAAGCGGGAGGGGCCGGAGGTTTACGAGCGGGCCCTCCGCCGCCTTCGGTCCACGAAGAAGGATACTGTGGTGTTTGAGGACGCCCTTTACGCCCTGCGAACCGCCAAGGCGGCGGGCTTTCGGACGGCGGCGGTGTACGACGCATCGGAGCCGGAGCAGGAGGAAATGCGCCGCCTGGCGGAGTATTATATCCAGAGCTATGAGGAGCTGACGGAGGTCGGACGGTAGCGAAAAGAAGAGCTGGTCCATTCGATAAACTCCAAATCCCCGCACCAGGCCGCAAGGGGTGCGCCGCCGCTGTAAGCGGCAAAGCCGCCAACGGCGGACGCGGGACGGTGGCTCCTACCGCGTCAATCATTCAGCCGTATCCCTCATATCGTCCCCCGTTCCTTCTTTTTCTCTCTTGGACCGTGCGCGGCCCGTTTGTCTCCGGCCTAAGGGCCGCCGCTTCGCGGCGGTTGGCCTCCGACACGCGGCCGCGGGCGCAGTTTTGTTTCCAAAGAGAAGAAATAACTGCTTTTGGACACTCCCAAGGTTCCCCTTCCTCTTGACTTTCCGGCGGTCCTATGCTAAACTGTCGGAGATAAAAGGCCGCTTTTTCCAAAAGCGGAGCGCTTTAAATTCAATCAGATGGGAGTAACGATCATGAAGAGAATCAAGACCCTGGAGACCCGCAGCCTCTGCGAGAGCGCCAAAAAGGGCGGCTGCGGCGAGTGCCAGACCTCCTGCCAGTCCGCCTGCAAGACCTCCTGCGGCGTCGCCAACCAGAAGTGCGAGCAGAAGTAAACAGCCGAAGCGCCGCCCGGTGAGGCGGCGCTTTTCCTGTCAACAAGACCGCCGCCCCCTCCGGGCGGCTTGGGAGGAACACATGGTACATCAATACAAGCTGAACGGCTATAACCTCGTCCTGGACACTTGCTCCGGCGGCGTCCACGTGGTGGACGAGGTGGCCTATGACCTGATTGCCCTCTACCCGGACCACACGCCGGAGGAGATTGTACAAACCCTGCTGGAAACCTACCGGGACCGCCCCGACGTGACGGAGGCGGAGCTCCGGGAGTGCCTGGCCGACGTGGAGGCCCTGGTGAAGTCCGGGCAGCTCTACACCCCCGACACCTTTTCGGACATCGCCGGGACTTTTAAGCAGCGTTCCGGCGACGTGGTGAAGGCCCTCTGCCTCCACGTGGCCCACACCTGCAATCTGAACTGCTCCTACTGCTTCGCAAGCCAGGGGAAGTACCACGGGGACCGGGCCCTCATGTCCTTCGAGGTGGGCAAGCAGGCCCTGGACTTCCTCATCGCCCACTCCGGAAGCCGAACGAACCTGGAAGTGGACTTCTTCGGCGGCGAACCCCTGATGAACTGGCAGGTGGTGAAGGACCTGGTGGCCTACGCCCGGACCCAGGAGGAGCCCCATCACAAGCACTTCCGCTTCACCCTCACCACCAACGGGATGCTCATTGACCAGGACGTCATCGACTTCGCCAACCGGGAGATGGACAACGTGGTCCTCTCCCTGGACGGGCGGAAGGAAATTCACGACGCCCTCCGGGTGGACTACGCCGGAAACGGCAGCTATGACCGCATCGTCCCCAAGTTCCAGGAGCTGGTGAAAGCCCGGGGGGGAAGCCGGTACTATATGCGGGGCACCTTCACCCACCGGAATCCCGACTTTACGAAGGACCTCTTTCACATGGCGGACCTGGGCTTTACCGAGCTTTCCATGGAGCCGGTGGTTTGCGCCCCGGGGGACCCGGCGGCCCTGACGGCGGAGGATTTGGAGATCGTCAAGGAGCAGTACGAGCTCCTGGCAAAGGAAATGCTGGAGCGCCATAAGCAGGGCCGTCCCATCACCTTTTATCACTACATGCTGGACCTCACGGGAGGGCCCTGCGTCTACAAGCGGGTCTCCGGTTGTGGCTCCGGCACGGAGTACATGGCCGTCACCCCCTGGGGGGACCTGTACCCCTGCCACCAGTTCGTGGGGGAGGAATCCTATAAACTGGGGGACGTGTGGCAGGGCGTGACGAACGCCGCCCTGCGGGAGGAGTTCCGCTCCTGCAACGCCTACGCCCGGCCCGAGTGCGCGGACTGCTGGGCCAAGCTCTACTGCTCCGGCGGCTGCGCCGCCAACGCCTACCACGCCTCCGGCTCCATCCGGGGGGTCTACGAGGCGGGCTGCGAGCTCTTCCGCAAACGGATGGAGTGCGCCATCATGCTCCAAGCCGCCCTGGCGGAGGAGGCGGAGGAAGCATGACCACCCCCCTGGCGGACTTCCTCCGGGCCTACGCCGCCTCCGGCACGGCCTGGCTCCACATGCCGGGGCACAAGGGCCGGGGCCCCTTGGGCTGCGAGGCCTGGGACCTGACGGAGATTTCCGGGGCGGACTCCCTTTATGAGGCCTCCGGGGTCATTGCGCAGAGCGAGGAAAACGCCGCCGCCCTCTTCGGCTCCGCCGCCACGTTCTACTCCACCGAAGGGTCTACCCAGTGCGTCAAGGCCATGCTGTTCCTGGCCCTCCAAAACCGTCCGGCAGGTACGCCTCCGGTGATTCTGGCCGCCCGGAACGTCCACAAATCCTTCGTCCACGCCGCCGCCCTGCTGGACTTCGAGCCCCTTTGGCTCTGGCCGGAGGAGGGGACAAGCTCCCTCTGCGCCTGTCCCGTTACGGCGGAGGGCCTGGAAAAGGCCCTGGCCGCCCTGCCCGCGCCCCCCGCCGCCGTCTACGTCACCAGCCCCGACTACCTGGGGAATATGGCGGATATCTCCGCCCTGGCGGAGGTGTGCCACGCCCACAAAACGCCGCTTCTGGTGGACAACGCCCACGGGGCCTATCTGCGCTTCCTCTCCCCCTCCCACCACCCCCTGGACCTGGGAGCGGACCTCACCTGCGATTCCGCCCACAAGACCCTCCCGGTCCTCACCGGCGGGGCGTATCTGCATATCTCCAAAACCGCCCCGGCGGCGTTTCGGGAGAACGCCCGGCCCGCCCTGGCCCTCTTCGGCTCCACCAGCCCGTCCTACCTGACCTTAGCGTCCCTGGATTTGTGCAACTGCTCTTTGTCGGAGGAGTACCCCGCCCGCCTGAAAGAGGCCCTCCGCCGCCTGGAGGCCCTGGGGAAAACCCTTTTCGCCCAGGGCTGGCGGACGGAGTCCTCGGACCCCCTGCGCCTGACCCTCCGGGCCCCGGCGGGCCTGACGGGGCTGGACCTGGCGGACCGCCTCCGCCGGGGCGGCGTGGAGTGCGAGTACGCGGACCGGGACTTCCTGGTCCTCATGGCCACGCCGGAAAACGGCCCGGAGGACCTTGCCCGCGTTTCCGCCGCCCTGGGGGAAAACCGGGCCCCCGCCGCCCCGGCGATCTCCCTGCCTCTTGCCAGGGGGGAGCGGGTTCGGTCTATCCGGGAGGCCCTGTTCGCCCCCCAGGAGACCGTCCCGGCGGAGGAGAGCCTGGGCCGGGTCTGCGGCGCGCCCACGGTGAGCTGTCCCCCGGCGGTGCCCGTCGCCGTGTCCGGGGAGCGGATTGGGGAAGAAGCCCTGGCGCTGTTTCGGTATTACGGCGTAAAATATGTGGATGTTTTAAAGGACTGAAAATGAAAAAATGAGGCACACTAGCCTTGCCGCCCCGTTCCTCTGGGACGGGGCAAATTTTTTTCAGAATAGGAGAAACGCGATGAACGCGACAGTAAATGAAAGCTGCATTGGCTGCGGCCTGTGCGCCGGGAACTGCCCGGAGGTATTTTCCATGGGGGACGACGGCTTCGCCCACGGCGGGGAGGTCCCCGACGGGATGCTGGACGCGGCCCAGAGCGCCCGTGACGAGTGTCCGGTGAGTGCTATCAGTATCGGCTGATAGGGGGCCTCTTGCCGAGGCGGGGCTGATTCTCGCCCTTCGGGCGGGGGAGAATGGATACCAGCGATGGCTGGTTCATTGCACCCCCCATTTTCTCTTTTTCTTCCAGAAGAAAAAGAGAAAACGGGCCGTGCACGGTCCAAAAGAGAAAAGGAAGTACGGCCCCTGCGGGGGGACGTGGGACGAGGGGACGCGCAAAAGGTGCTTCCTCCGGGTACGCATGTCTCTTGCCCGCGGCGTAGTTTGAGCGGGGGTTTTGGAGGTTATCGAATGGACTCCCTCCTCTTTTCGCTGCTGCACCTTGGCTGTTGAAGAAAATAGAAGGTCTACCGTTTTTTCGACGGTAGACCTTCTTCTTCTTTAGAAAGGGGTTTTTCAAAGATCGGTAAACGCAGTTCCGGCGCAACCACCAGGGTGCGGCAGCGAAAAGAGGAGCTGGTCCATTCGGTGAAGGACAACCCCCGCTCAATTTGATTGCGCGTGGGAAGTCATTCCGGCTCCGCCGATCATTCAGCCGCGCCCCCGCGTCGTCCCCGTTACTTCTTTTTCTCTTTTGGACCGTGCACGGCCCGTTTTCTCGTTTTCTTCTGGAAGAAAAAGAGAAAATGGGGGGTGCAAAGAACCAGCCATCGCTGGTATCCAATTTCCCCCGCCCGAAGGGCGAGTAAAAGCCCCGACGAGGTCACTCGTCCAGCTTCAGCACCGCCAGGAACGCCTCTGTGGGGATCTGGACAGACCCCAGGCTCCGCATCTTCTTTTTGCCTTCCTTCTGCTTTTCCAGCAGCTTCTTCTTCCGGGTGATGTCGCCGCCGTAGCACTTGGCCAGCACGTCCTTCCGCATGGCCTTGACCGTCTCCCGGGCAATCACCCGCCCGCCGATGGCCGCCTGCACCGGCACCTCGAAGAGCTGGCGGGGAATGTTCTCCTTCAGCTTCTCGCAGAGCTTCCGGGCCCGGGGATAGGCTTTATCCTTGTGGGCAATGAAGCTCAGCGCGTCCACCTGGTCCCCGTTCAGCAGCAAATCCACCTTCACCAGCTCGCTGGGGCGGTAGCCGGAGAGCTCGTAGTCTAGGGAGGCGTAGCCCTTCGTGTTCGCTTTCAGCGTGTCGAAGAAATCGTAAATAATCTCGTTCAGCGGCATCTGGTAATGAAGCTCCACCAGGTGGGTGTCCAGGTACTGCATGTCCTTGAACTCCCCCCGGCGCTCCTGGCACATGGGCATGATGTTTCCCACATAGTCGTTGGGGCTGATGATGGAAACCTTGACATAGGGCTCCTCCGCCCGTTCGATGGAGGCCGGGTCCGGGTAATTATGGGGATTGTCCACCCGGACTAGACTACCATCCGTTTTATAAACGTCGTAAATTACGGAGGGTAATGTGGTCACCAGGTCCAAATCAAATTCCCGCTCTAGCCGCTCCTGGATGACCTCCATGTGGAGCATGCCCAAAAAGCCACAGCGGAAGCCGAAGCCCAGGGCCACGGAGGACTCGGGCTCAAAGCTCAGCGACGCGTCGTTGAGCCGGAGCTTTTCCAGCGCGTCCCGCAGGTCCGGGTACTTGGACCCGTCCTCGGTGTAAATGCCGCAGTAGACCATGGGCTGCACAGGCCGATAGCCCGGGAGGGCCTCCGCCGCCGGGTTCGCCCCGTCCGTCACCGTGTCGCCCACCCGAGTGTCCTGGACATTTTTGATGGAGGCGGTGAAATAACCCACCTCCCCCGCCCGGAGGCAGCCGCAGGGCTCCATGCCGAGGGGCAGCAGGTGGCCGCACTCCACCACCTGGTAGCTGGCGCCGGAGGCCATCATTTTCACCGTCTGCCCGGCCCGGAGGCTGCCCTCCATCAGGCGCATGTAGACGATGACCCCCCGGTAGCTGTCGTACTGGCTGTCGAAAATCAGGGCCTTGAGGGGGGCGTTCTCGTCCCCGGTGGGGGGCGGAACGTTTTTCACAATGTCCTCCAGCACCGCGTCGATGTTGACCCCCTGTTTGGCGGAAATCTCCGGCGCGTCCAGGGCGGGGAGGCCGATGATGTCCTCTACCTCCTGCTTGGCCTGGGCGGGGTTGGCGGCGGGGAGGTCAATTTTGTTGAAAACCGGCAGGATTTCCAGGTCGTGCTCCATGGCGAGGTAGGTGTTGGCCAGGGTCTGGGCCTCCACGCCCTGGGTGGAGTCCACCACCAGCACCGCCCCCTCGCAGGCGGCCAGGGACCGGGACACCTCGTAGTTAAAGTCCACATGGCCCGGGGTGTCGATGAGGTTCAGGGCATAGTCCTCCCCGTCGGCGGCGGTATAGTTCAGCCGCACGGCTCGGGCCTTGATGGTGATGCCCCGCTCCCGCTCTAAGTCCATGTTGTCCAGGAGCTGGCTCTCCATCTCCCGCTGGGAGACGGCGTTGCACTTTTCCAGCAGCCGGTCCGCTAGGGTGGACTTGCCGTGGTCAATGTGGGCGATGATGGAAAAGTTACGGATGTGATCTTGGTGAATCATACAGAAAAGCCTCCTTGAGGAAATGTATCGTTATTGAGGGAGCGGGGATGGGAACGTCCATAAGCCGGTTCCAGTGTCCCGCTCCAGGACGAGCTGGTCCAAACCCGTTCCCCGGTCGAAGTATATTCGTTCGGCGGAATCGTCGACCTGGATTTCAAACCGGCTCTTCGCACCGAAGCGGCTGTTCAGTCCGCCGAAGGCACCGTAGAAGGAGCAGTGGATTTCACCGCCGATCTGCTTGGCCTCCATGGACCGGATAAAGCCCATGGAACCCACGGAAAAGGTCTCCACCGTGACGGTGGACCCGTCCCGGGAGACGGAGAAGTCCTGGAGGAAAACATCCGTCCTCTTCTGAAGGCCCGGCAGCACAAACAGGACCCCGGCGGATACGCCGATCAGAAACGCGAGAAGTACAGGAATCCATTTTTTCTTGCCCATGGGGTCCTCCCTTTAAAAGCCCGGCAGCCCCAGCTCCCGGCAGAGGTACACCAGGTCTACCGTCCACAGCTCCCCCCGTTCCAGGACCTCGTTCAGGTCCGCCCGGGCGGCGGCGTCGTCCTTCAGCCAGTGGTGGAAATAGGCCCGGGATACCTGATGGAGGTCCCGGTTCTCCGGGTCCAGCTCCATGAGCCTCGTCAGGTCCTGAATCTGCTGGGGATAGCGGCGGCTGGTGGTGGTGAGGGCGGCCCGGCCCCGGAGGGCCATCACGTTGTCCGGCTCCAGCTCCAGCGCCCGGGTCAGGTCCCGGAGCATATCGGGCGTGCGGCTCCGGGAACTTGTGTGCTCCAGCCCCTTCCAGCAGAAGGCCCGGAGGAGATACAGGGCGGGCTCCTCCGGTGCGTCCTGTATCTCCTCCGCCAGCCCGGCGGAGAGGTCCTGATACTTCCCGCTCTCGAGAAGGCGGAGAAGGTCCGTTCTCCCCAAGCCCTCCGCCCGTTCCAGGGCGTATGGGCGGTCCGTCAGGGCGCTGGGCAAAATGGGCGTGTCCTCCACCACCCGCCCCTTGGGCCGGGGAGCGGGGATAAAAGGCGGCTCCGGCACGGCCGCTCTGGTGGGGGCGGACTGGTTCGACGGCTTCTCTGGCTCCGGCGGCGGCGGGCAAAGCCGGTCATAGTCAAAGCCCAGGGCGTCCAGAAAATCCGCCATCTGCCAGGAGTCCCCGGCGGTGAATTCGTCGCCCTCATAGGCATAGCCGTCCGGCTCCTCGTCCCAGGGGAGGAGATAGCGCCGGACGCGCTCCGGCTCCACGCCGAAGCACCGGGCCACCAAATCCGCGTCTCCCGGCTTGTCGGGGGGCGAGCCCTCGTCAAAGTAGTCGTGGACGCTGGCGAACTGGTCCAGCTCCCGGCCTCCCTGCCAGAGCTCATAGCCCCAAAAGTCGTCGTCGTAAATATAGGCCAGGAGCACCGGGCAATGTACCCTCTTCGACAGCGGTCCGGCATAGTCAAGGCCCACCGCTCCGTCATTAAGCTGGACGGCGGGGCCCTTCGGGTAGATATGCCATTGGCAATTGTCCGGCCGAATGTTATGGTCCGGGTTCTCGATCTTACGCTCCAGGGCGGCGCGGCACTTGTCCGGGTCCCCGCCGGGGAAGAGCAGCGTATACAAAAACAGTCCCATGGAAATTCCTACCCTTCCTCTTCGTACCAGTCCGGCGGTCTGTCGTGGGTCTCGTACCACTGGTCCCAGAAGTCCTGGTCCCACAGCGCGTCGTAGTCATAGCCCAGCACAAACTCCCGCCAGTCCGCTAAAACCGTTTCCACGTCCTCCTCCCGCAGGAGGAATTTCTCGGCGCACACGTTCCCCAGCACCCACTTCCCGGCCTCGCCGGAGTGGTGGATGTAGTCGCAATAGTTGTTCAGCTCCGTCACCATGTCCTTGGCAAAGAGCGGCGCGTGAAGGCGGACGTTGGGCCAGCGGTTCAGGGTGTGGCACGCCTCCCGCAGGGCCGCAAGCCGGGCGTCCAGGTCCCCCTGGCGGAGGCAACGGTCCCAGGAGAGGATGCTGTAGGGGGAGAGGAAAATCTCGAATTTCGTCTCCGGGTGGTCCTGGAACCAATCTTCCATCACCATCAGGTTCCTCTGGGTAAAGGCCAGGTAGGCGTTTTCCGGCGTCTGCTCCTCCGAAACTGGGGGACGGTCATAGGTCCGCAGAGCCTCGTACTTCCCCCACCGGGAGGTTTTGTCCCAGGTGAAGCCCTCGTCCAGGGTCTGCCCGCCGCCCTGGCGGGCGGTCATAAGGGCGTAGAGGCTGTAGTAGAGGGAGTCTTTATTCAGAAGATATTTCACGTCGTCCAGGGGATTCCGGTTATAAAGGTACTCCGGCATGGCGTCCGTCACGCCGCCGCCGTCCCGGATGAGGGCGTTTAAATCCAGGGCGAACAGCACCCGCTCCGGCGGGTTCTCCCGGAAGAGCAGGTCCACCACCTGGTCGAATTCGGAAAAGTACCCGTCGGGAATCGTGATCCGCAGGCCGGGACCGTGGTAGAATTCCTCGATCCAGGTGGAACGGTAGTTAGCCGCCATGGAGGTGCCCAGGAGGACCGTGTCCGCCGGGACGTTTTTCGCCATGCCCGCCGCCTGATACCGCTCGTTGAAAAAGGCGGGGAGGCGGTCCTCCGGCATCCGGTAGTAGAGGCAGGGGTCCACGGCGTACACAATCCCGCCGCACAGGGCCAGGGCCGCCAGCAGGGAAGCCAGGAAGCGGCGGGCCCAGCGCTCATAAATCTTGTTCATTGGTCAGCCTCAGAAATTGGAATAGATGAAGGTGGTCACCCCGGTGAAGGACAGCACGGACCAGGCCGCAAGCAAAGCCAGGACCGCCGCCCGCCAGAAGGCGGGCTTAAAGTGGTCCATCTGCCCCACGGCGTTCCGGGGCCACAGCGCCGCCAGCAGGGCGGCGGCAAAGAGCCCATAGGTCAGGACCGGGGCCGTCCAGGCCCGGAGGGCGGGAAACACCATGCCGAAGGCCTTGGCCTCCTTGGCGAACACGTCCGCCATCAGCCACTCCGCCGGGGGGCGGAAGTCGGCGGTGACGGCGGTTTTCAGCAGCGTCAGCGCCTGGGGAACGCCGGGGGCCCGGAAAAAGACCCAGGCGGCGTTGACAAAAGCGAAGGTCACGGCCCAGCGCAGGAGCCTCGGAAGCCTCTCCCGGCCCTTCCCCCAGGCCCGCTCCCCGATCTGGCCCAGGCCGTGGAGCCCGCCCCAGATGAGGAAGGTCCACCCCGCCCCGTGCCAGAGGCCGCTGACAAGAAAGACGAGGAGGATATTGAGATAGGCCCGCCCGGTCCCCCGTTTGCTTCCCCCCAGGGGGAAGTACAGGCACTCCCGGAGGAAGGAGGTCAGGGTGATGTGCCACCGCTTCCAGAATTCCCCCACGGACAAGCTCCGGTAGGGGGAGTCGAAGTTCACCGGGAGGCGGAGGCCCAGGAGGCGGGCGCACCCGGCGGCGATGTCGCAATAGCCGGAGAAGTCAAAGTACAATTGCAGGGTGTAGCCTAAAATCACCAGCCAGCCGCCGGGGGCGGAGAGCTCGTCCAGGCGCGCCCAGCCGTTGCCCACCACAATGCCCAGGTTGTCCGCCAGCAGCACCTTTTTCGCCATGCCGGAGGCGATGGCGTACAGGGCGGCGGCGAAGTCCTGCCCGTCGGGGCGGAGGAATTTTTCCCCGTGAAGCTGGGGGAAAAAGGCCTGGGGCTTCAAAATGGGGCCGGAGACCACGGAGGGGAAGAAGAAGGCGTAGAGGGGCAGGTCCTCCCGCTCCGGGCGGAAGCCGCCGGTATAGACCTCCTTTAACAGCCACAGCTGCTGGAAGGTGAAAAAGCTGAGGCCCAGGGGGGCCCAGCCGACGGACAGGCATCCCCCGGTGACAAAGCCGGTGTATTTAAAGACCGCCAGCACGCCGATGTGCCAGGCCGCCGCCAGATAGAAGCAGCGCCGCCGCCGGGCGGCGGTCCGGGGGTAGGCGTAGGCGGTGGGCCCATCCCCTTCCGCTTGGATGCGGATATCCGGCATAGTGAGGTACCGGACGGCAGCGGCGGACGCCGCCAGCCCCAAAGCCAGCACCAGCAGCGCGGCCCAGCCGCCCCCGACGATATAGAAAATCAGGCAGGCCAGGGTCAGTCCCCCGGCGGCGGCTCGCCGGTTCCACCGGGCCAGAGCCAGGCATCCACCCACGGTTACCAGGAGGAAGGCCAAAAAGCCAAAGGATTGGAAATTCATTTTTCCGGCTGCTTGGAAAGGGCGGTGAGCCGGGCGTCGGCGGTGCTGAGGACCTGGGTCAGGCTCTGGCAGCGCCCCGGATAGGCGGCGTTGATGGCCGGAGACGAGAGGTCCGGGAACTCCGCCTTCTTGGCCTGGAGCTCCCGCAGGGCGGCAACGTACCGGGCCTCGGCCAGCTTTCGGTCCGCGTCGGCCAGCCCCAGGCCGCAGGCGTGGGGGTCCAGGGCGAAATAGCCCTCGTTGGCCCCGGAGGAGCGGTAGAGGTGCCGGTAGAGCTGGTAGACGGCGCTTCCAAGGTAGGCGGAGGCGGCGTTGATGACGGCTTTATCCCCCAGCTTGCCCAGAAGCTCGAAGAGGACCCCCACCGCGCCGGAGAGGAGCTTGCTCTGGAGGGTGGCCAGGACGCTGCCCCGGAGGGTGCTTTTCGGCTCGGCGGCGTCCAGGATGTCCTGCTCCGTCAGCATGTTCCCCTCCCGGGAGAGGGTGCGGCCCAGGATGAAGTCGGCGGAGACGCCGTAATAGTCGCAGGCCCGGACCACAAAGCGCAGGCCCGGCTCCCGGATGCCGTTCTCATAGTGGGAAAGGAGGGCCTGGGAGATGCCCAGCTCCCCGGCGGCCAGACGCTGGCTGACGCCCTTCTCCTGCCGCAGCAGGGACAAGGTGCGGGAAAACTCTGAACTCATAAGCGGACGCTCCTTTGGTCTAAATTACGCAACGTATAGTCTACCAAAAGAGCTACGCGATGTAAAGATATTTTTTGCGGAAGGGCGTGCTTTTGCCGGGAATGTAAAATCCCCCTTGTAAAAAGGCCGGGGATGGTGTATGATAAATAGGATTTTGGAACATTAGGAGGAAGCTGCTATGAGCAAAACCGCGAGCATGGTCATGAAGATCATCGGCGCCAGCCTGGCCTTCGCCGCTTTTGTCTGCCTGCTGATCGGCGGCTGGCACGACCTCAGCGTCGGCTGCTGCGGCATGAAAAAGCGTCTGAGCCAGAGATTCAGCTCCGAATACGACGACTACGCCGACGAGGAACTTTACGAATAAGCGGGTTCTCCGCCCCGGCTTTCCGGGGCGGGGATTTTTTTGCCCGCCCCGTTGACAAAGCCGCCGGTTTCCGGTATGATGTCTCGTTGAGAACGTGGAAAGGAGAACGTCTATGCGTCTGCTGCTCATCGGCGGGTCCGTCTTTCGCGACGGGGGATTTCATCCCCTGGAGATTGCCGTTTCCGAAGGGCGTATTGTTTCCGTTTCCCCCCGCCTTCCCCGGGACGGCGCTTCCGTCATTGAATTGAATCACCATTTCATTGTTCCAGGTTTCGTTGATGTTCACGTCCATCTTCGAGAGCCTGGATTTTCTTATAAGGAGACCATCGCCTCCGGCACGGCGGCGGCGGCGGCGGGCGGCTACACCGCCCTCTGCGCCATGCCCAACCTGAGCCCCGTGCCCGACAGCCCGGACCGCCTCCAGGCGGAGCTGGAAGCCATCCGGCGGGACGGCCGGGTCCATGTCTATCCCTACGGGGCCATCACCCAGGGGGAAAAGGGGGAGGCCCTGGCGGATATGGAGGCCCTGGCCCCTTACGTTCCCGGCTTTTCCGACGACGGACGGGGCGTGCAGTCCCGGGAGATGATGCGGCGGGCCATGCTGCTGGCAAAAAAGCTGGACAAGCCCATCGTGGCCCACTGTGAGGACGAGTCTTTGCTGGACAAGGGCTGGTGCGTCCACGACGGGGAGTTTGCCCGGACCCACGGCCTTCCTGGAAACGACCCCGCCAGCGAGTGGCGGCAGGTGGAGCGGGACATCCAGCTGGTCCGGGAGACCGGCTGCCGCTACCACGTGTGCCACATCTCCACCAAGGAGAGCGTGGCCCTCATCCGCTCCGCCAAGGCCCAGGGCCTCCCCGTCACCTGCGAGACCGGGCCCCACTACCTCTGCCTCTGCGACGGGGATTTGGAGGACGACGGCCGCTTTCGGATGAATCCCCCCATCCGCTCCGCCGCGGACCGGGACGCGTTGGTGGAGGGCCTTTTGGACGGGACGGTGGACTGCGTCGCCACGGACCACGCTCCCCACTCGGCGGAGGAAAAAGCCAAGGGCCTCCGGGGAAGCCTGAACGGTGTGGTGGGATTGGAATGTGCCTTCCCGGTTCTCTACACGGAGCTGGTGAAAACGGGAAAGGTCTCCCTGGAAACCATCCTAAAGGCCCTGTGCGTGAATCCCCGGAGGATTTTCGGCCTTCCTGGCGGGACCATCGAGGAGGGCCAGCCAGCCGATTTGACGGTGCTGTCCTTGGACCACCAAGGCACGGTGGACCCGGCGGGCTTCCGCTCCCTGGGCCGGGCCACGCCCTTTGCGGGCCAGAGGGTGGAGGCCGCCGTCTCCATGACCTTTGTGGGCGGAAGCCCTGTGTTTCCAGAGGGGTTGGAGCCCAGCCCCAGCGGGACCATCGGCGTCATCCGGGGCTATGACCGCCAGTCTGGAGGGGAACGATGAAAAAATCCGTGTTTACCCTGGAGCGCGCCCGGCGGCTGGCCGGGGACGTGTGGGAGCTCCGCCTGTCCGGCGACACCTCCGCCATCACCGCCCCGGGGCAGTTTGTGAATCTGGAGCTGCCGGGGAAATTTCTCCGCCGCCCCATCTCCGTGTGCGACTGGGAGGAGGGGAGGCTGACCCTTTTGGTGAAGGAGGCGGGCGAGGGCACGAAGGAGCTGGTGCGCCTCCCGGCGGGGACTAAGCTGAACACCCTCTCCGGCCTGGGGAACGGCTTTGACCTTGCCGCCGCGCCGGAGGGGGCGGTCCTGGTGGGCGGCGGCATCGGCATCGCCCCGCTCTATGGCCTGGCGAAGCGGATGCTGGCGGCGGGGCGGAGCGTTCCGGCGGTCCTGGGCTTCCGCTCCAAGGAGGACGCTTTTTACCTAGAGGAGTTCGCCGCCCTGGGCGCGGAGGTCCGAACCGCCTCGGAGGACGGGAGCCTGGGAACCCGCGGCTTCGTCACCAACGTGCTGAAGGAACTCCCAGACTGCCGGTTTGTCTGCGCCTGCGGCCCCACGGCCATGTTAAAGGCCGTCCACGCCCTGCCCCAAATCACCGGCGGCCAGTTCAGCTTCGAGGCCCGGATGGCCTGCGGCTTCGGGGCCTGCGTGGGCTGCACCATTCAGACAAAGAAGGGCCTGCGCCGGGTGTGCAAGGACGGGCCCATATTCCACAAGGAGGATATTGTATGGCAGACCTCTCCGTAACCCTGGCGGGGGTGACCCTGAAAAATCCCATCATTCCCGCCTCGGGGACCTTCGGCTATGGACGGGAGTTCGCGGATGCTTACGACCTGGATCTCCTGGGCTCCTTCTCCTGGAAGGGCACCACCCGGGACCCCCGCCCCGGCAACCTCCAGCCCCGGATCGCGGAAACCGCCGCCGGGATGCTGAACGCCGTGGGTCTCCAAAACCCCGGCATGGAGGCGGTCCTCCGGGAGGAGGTCCCCAACATCGCCCGGATTTTCCACGGCCCGGTCATCGCCAACGTCTGCGGCTTCTCCCTGGAGGAGTATGCGGAGAACTGCCGGGCGCTGGAAGAGGCGGAGCCGGTGAAGATTCTGGAGGTCAACATCTCCTGTCCCAACGTCCACGCCGGGGGAAAGAACTTCGGCTCGGACCCCCACAGCGCCGCCGCTGTGACAAGGGCCGTCCGGGCGGCCACGAAGAAGCCCGTTTTCATGAAGCTCAGCCCCAACGTGACGGACGTCGCGGAGATCGCCCGGGCCTGTGAGGCGGAGGGGGCCGACGGCCTGTGCCTCATCAATACGCTTTTGGGGATGCGGATTGATTTAAACACCAAGCGTCCCCTGCTTCAAAACCGCACCGGGGGCCTCTCCGGCCCCGCCGTGTTCCCGGTGGCCCTGCGGATGGTGTGGGACGTGTACGAGGCGGTGAAGCTCCCCATCATCGGCTGCGGCGGCGTGAGCTCCGCGGAGGACGCCGCCGAGATGATGCTGGCGGGGGCCACCGCCGTGGAGGTGGGGGCGGCAAACCTGCGGGACCCCTGGGCCTGCAAAAAAATCATCGAGGACCTGCCCGGCGTCTGTGAGCGGCTGGGCGTGGAAAAACTATCGGACTTGACAGGAGGAGCGCACCATGCCTAAAGACGTGATCATCGCACTGGACTTCCCCACCCGGGAGGAGACCCTGACATTCTTAGACCGCTTCCCCGCCGGGGAGGACAAGCCCTTTGTGAAAATCGGCATGGAGCTGTACTACGCCGAAGGTCCGTCCATCGTCCGGGAAATCAAGGCCCGGGGACACAGGATTTTCCTGGACCTGAAGCTCCACGACATCCCCAACACCGTGAAGCGGGCCATGGCGGTCCTCTCCGGGCTGGACGTGGACATGGTGAACCTCCACGCC
Organism: uncultured Oscillibacter sp.; assembly: GCA_910587705.1. Lineage (GTDB taxonomy): Bacteria > Bacillota > Clostridia > Oscillospirales > Oscillospiraceae > Oscillibacter. Next base: position 104,560 of record CAJUMX010000003.1, on the reverse strand, counting down.
GCCGGGACCTCCGCCATGATGCGGGCGGCCCTGGAGGGGCTGACCCGGCCCGACGGCACGCGGCCCCTGCTCATCGCCGTCACCCAGCTCACCAGCACGGACGCCGCCGCCTTGAAAGACGAGCTGCTGATTGAAACCCCCATGGCGGAAACCGTCCTGTCCTATGCCAAAAACGCTGCCGCCAGCGGCCTGGACGGCGTGGTCTGCTCTCCCCTGGAGGCGGCTTTGGTCAAGGAGCGCTGCGGCGGGGGCTTTTGCACCGTCACCCCCGGCGTGCGCTTTGCCGGAGGGGACGCGGGGGACCAAAAGCGGGTGATGACCCCGGAGCAGGCGGCGAAAAACGGCTGTGACTACGTGGTCATGGGCCGCCCCATCACGAAGGACGCGGACCCGGTGGAGGCTTACCGCCGGGCCCTCCGGGAGTTCCGGGGATGAAGCCGGAGGAGGTCCTCCGCTACTGCCTGGAGCATCTGGAGGGAACCCTCCGGGCAGAGAGCTGGGGCGAGAGCGGCATATTCTACAACCCCGGCGGCGTCTTGAAGCGGGGCGTCTATGTGCTCACCGTCAAAGAGAAAGACGGGGCCAACGACCGGGCCTCCCAGCTAAACCGGCCTGGAATTTACCGGGTAAACCTGGGACTCCGGAAGGAGACATACACCCGGCTCTTCGGCCCCCTGCCCTCCCGCCCGCCTAAGGGCGGCGTCGTGTCCGCCGGGGCGGACTTCACGGCCCTGGACCGCCTCATGCCCCACCCGGTCTACGCCTGGATGGGCTGGATCGCCGCGCTGAACCCCTCTCCGGAGACCTTTGAGGCCATGAAGCCCCTGATTCAAGAGAGCTATGAATACGCAAGGGAGAAGTTCGCCAAACGCTGAAGGCTGTTTCCCGAATTGGAATTACGAAAAAGGAGACCTGACCATGACCCGTGAACAAACCATTGCCCACGATCTTCTATCCATCGGCGCGGTGTTCCTCCGCCCCGACGAGCCCTTTACCTGGGCCAGCGGCATCAAGAGCCCCATCTACTGCGACAACCGCCTGACCCTCACCGCCCCGGAGGTCCGCACCCACGTGGAGGAGGGGCTGGTGGACCTTATCTGCAAGCACTATCCCAATGTGGAGGTTCTCATGGGCACTTCTACAGCGGGCATCGCCCACGCCGCCATCGTGGGCCACCTCATGGGCCTGCCCATGGGCTACGTCCGCTCTAGCGGCAAGGACCACGGGCGGCAAAACCGCATCGAGGGCAGGCTGGAGCCGGGAGCCCGGGTAGTCGTGGTGGAGGATCTGATTTCCACCGCCGGAAGCTGCATCGACGTGGTGGAGGCCCTCCGGGAAGCCGGGGCGGAGGTGCTGGGGATTGCATCCATCTTCACCTACGGCCTCCAAAAGGGCTTGGACCGCCTGGCGGCGGCGAACGTGAGCAACTACAGCCTCTCCAACTTCGACGCGGTGTGCGAGATCGCCGCCGCCGAGGGAAAGATTCGGCCCGAGGACATTGACCGCCTGAAAAAGTTCCGGGCGAACCCTTCCGACGAGAGCTGGAGAGACTGAACGAACCAGGGAAAGGAGCCTGTATGCCCAGAAACATCATTGACGTCACCGACCTCACCGTGGAGGAAATCGACGAGCTGATTTCCACGGCGGAGGACATCCTCGCAAACCCCGTCAAATACCAGGAGGCCTGCGCCCACAAGCAGCTGGCCACCCTCTTCTTCGAGCCCTCCACCCGGACCCGGCTCTCCTTTGAGTCCGCCATGCTGGCCCTGGGGGGCGGCGTGCTGGGCTTCTCCGAGGCCGCCTCCAGCTCCACCGCCAAGGGGGAGACCGTGGGGGATACCGTCCACACGGTGAGCTGCTACGCCGACATCATCGCCATGCGCCACCCGAAAGAGGGCGCGCCCTTCGCCGCCGCCCAGTTTAGCGAGGTCCCCATCATCAACGCCGGGGACGGCGGGCACAACCACCCCACCCAGACTTTGACGGACCTCCTCACCATCCACCGGGAGAAGGGGCGGCTGGACGGCTTTACCATCGGCTTTTGCGGGGACCTGAAATTCGGCCGGACGGTTCACTCCCTGGTGAACGCCTTGAGCCGCTATGAGAACGTCAAATTCGTCCTCATCTCCCCGGCGGAGCTAAAGCTCCCCCGCTACGTGAAGGAGGAGGCCCTGAAAAGACGGGGCATTCCCTACAAGCAGACCGAGAGCCTGGAAGCCGTCATGCCGGACCTGGACATCCTCTATATGACCCGGGTGCAGAAGGAGCGCTTTTTCAACGAGGAGGACTACCTCCGCCTGAAGGACAGCTATATCCTCACCCCGGAGAAGCTGGAGACCGCCAAGGCGGACCTCTCCATCCTCCACCCCCTGCCCCGGGTGAACGAGATTTCCGTGGCGGTGGACAAGGACCCCCGGGCCGCCTACTGGAAGCAGGTGAAAAACGGGAAGTTCATCCGCATGGCCCTGATTTTGAAGCTGCTGGACATCCATGTCTAACAGAAAGGGGAGGACTTTATGAACATTGACAGCATCCAAAACGGCGTGGTCCTGGACCACATTCAGGCGGGCAAGAGCATGGACATCTACAAGTACCTCCACCTGGACCAGCTGGACTGCTCCGTGGCCATCATCAAAAACGTACGCTCCGGCCGGATGGGGAAAAAGGACATTATCAAAATCGACTCCCCCATGGACGTGGACGTGGACGTGCTGGGCTATATCGACGACAAAATCACCGTCAACATCATCCGGGACGGCGTCCGGACGGAGAAGCGCCGCCTCCACCCCCCCAAGAAGCTGGTGAACATCATCCGGTGCAAGAACCCCCGGTGCATCACCGTGGCGGAGCCCCAGCTGGACGCCATTTTCCTCCTCAGCGACCCGGAGAGGCACGTCTACCGCTGCGCCTACTGCGACACCGCCAAGGGGAAGAAAAAGGGCGTTTGACCAGAGAGCGCAAGAGAAAACCATGGAAGCCTATGAACTGATCCGCTCCCGGCGCAGGACCCTGGCCCTGGAGGTGACGGCGGACGGGCGGCTGCTGGTCCGGGCCCCCCTGCGCTGCGCCCAGGGACGGATTGACGCCTTTGTGACGGCCCACGCCGCCTGGATTGAACGGCACGTGAAGCTCCAGCGGGAGAAAGCCGCCCGCCGCCCACCCGCCCCCACGGCGGCGGAAATCGAGGTCCTAAAAGCCCGGGCCCAGACGGAGCTGCCGGGGAAAATTGCCCATTGGAGCGAAAAAATGGGCGTGGCCCCCACCGGCTTCCGGGTGACGGCGGCCCGGAAGCGCTATGGAAGCTGCTCGGCGAAAAACAGCCTGTGCTTCTCCTGCTTTTTGATGAACTGCCCGGAGGAGGCCGTGGAGCTGGTGGTGGTCCACGAGCTCTGCCACATCCGGGAGAAGAACCACGGGCCGGGATTTTACGCGCTGCTGGAGCGGTATCTCCCGGACTGGCGGGAGCGGAAAAAGCTGCTCTTTATGAACTGAAATTTTCGATACGGAGGACGGATATGGAAAAGAGAAACCTCTTGGACCTGCTGAAAGGGAACCCCTACCCCGGGCGGGGCATTGTCCTGGGAAAGAGCGCGGACGGAAAACAGGCCGTGGCCGTGTACTTCATCATGGGCCGCAGTGAAAACTCCCGGAACCGGGTGTTTGTCCCCACAGAGGACGGCATCCGCACGGAGGCCCATGACCCGTCCAGGATGACGGACCCCAGCCTCATCATCTATCACCCGGTTCGGAAGGTGGGCAAGGAGCTGATCGTCACCAACGGGGACCAGACGGACACGGTCCGGGATTATCTCCTGGAGGGCCGGACCTTTGCCGAGGCCTTGAAAACCAGGACCTTTGAGCCCGACGGGCCCAACTGGACCCCCCGCGTCTCCGGGCTTTTAAGCCCGGACGGCAGCTTCCAGCTCTCCATTTTGAAAAGCGCCGAGGGGAACCAGGATTGCTGCTGCCGGTACTTCTACCACTACGACGCGCCCCTTGCCGGGGAGGGCCGCTTTCTCCACACCTACCTGGGGGACGGGAATCCCTTGCCTTCCTTCGAGGGGGACCCGGAGCGGGTCGCCCTGGACGCCAAGACCCCGGAGGCCCTGGCGAATCAGGTGTGGGAGGCTTTGAACCCGGAAAATAAGGTGTCCCTCTTTGTCCGGTTTGTGGATTTGGCGGACGGAAGCCACCGGGACGTGATTCGGAACCGGTTCTGAGATTAGAAGCCGCCTCCCGGCCGGGAGGCGGCTTTTTTCGCTTTCCCCCTTCCCCCCGGCGGCCAACTGCGGTATACTGTCCCTATCAAAAACCACCGGCCCTCTCCGGGCGGAACGGAGGAACCCATGGAACAGCTCTGCCTGAACCTGACCCGCGCCTTTCAAGAGGAGGCGTTTTTACAAAAGCTGGCCCGCCCCCGGGAGGAGGCGGAGGCCCTGCTTAGCGGCCTGGACTGGCCCGCCCTGCTGGCCCCCCTTCTGCCCATTGAGGAGCGGCTTTCCTGTGAAAAGGCCCTGGCGGCCTTCCGGCCCGCTTTGGAGGAGCTGGCCCCGGAGCCGGAGGAGGGTTGGGCCCTTTGCGCCTACCATACGGCGGTCTCCCTCCTCTATCCCCAGGCGGACGGCGGCCGCACCCCCCAGCAGCGGGACGGGGCCCTGTGCTTCCTCCAGTTTCTGCGAACCCTCTTCGACGCGGAGCGGGAGGCCCTGCCCTTTGACTTCTGGCTGGACTTCGCCTTCTGCACGGAGGAGGAGCTGAAATCCAGCAATCTGGCGGAGGACTACCGCCAATTCCTCCGCCGCTGGCGGGAGGAGTACGTCTACGAGCTCCTCCGCCTGGGCCGGGAGGTGACCCCCTTTCACACCTGCGAGCACATCGCCGGGGTCCACCACGTGTCCATGACGGTCTCCCGGGCCTTCAAGGCCGGGGGCGGGAAAATCGACCTGGGGCTCATCTCCGCCGCCGCCGCGGGCCACGACATCGGGAAGTTTGGCTGCAAGCCCGGGGAGCGGGTGCCCTATCTCCACTACTACTACACGGACCAGTGGTTTTCCTGGCGGGGCCTGGGGGCCCTGGGCCGGGTGGCCGCCAACCACTCCGTCTGGGACCTGGAGCTGGAGAACCTGTCCTCCGAATCCCTGGTTTTGGTCTACGCCGACTTCCGGGTGAAACAGGAGCGCCTCCCCGGCGGCGGGGAGGAGGCCCGGCTTTACTCCCTGGCGGACGCCTTTGACGTGATCCTCTCCAAGCTGGACAACGTGGACGCCGCCAAGCGCCGCCGGTACGACTATGTGTACCTCAAGCTCCGGGACTTCGAGCGGTATCTCCAGACCTTCGGCGCGGACGTGACCCTGGAAACCGCCGGGGGACCGCCCCTGCCCCGGAAGGACCCCTCCCTCATGAACGAGGACGAGGTGGTCCTGGGCCTGCGGCAAACGGCGGTGGACCACAACATCCGCCTCATGCACCGGTTGAGCCGGGAGCGGCTGTTTGTCGCCACGCTGGAGGCCGCCCGGGGGGAGAAGGACCCGGGGCGCATCCGGGCCTATGTCTCCGTTTTTCGGGAGTACTTCACCTATTGGACCGTGGAGCAGAAGGAGCAGACCCTGGAATTTCTCTATGAGCTCCTCCTCCAGCCCGACGGGGACATCCGCCGTCAGGCGGCAGGGCTCATGGGGCGGATTCTCTCCAAGTTCCTCTCCGGCTATAAAAAGGAGCTGCCCCGGGGCACGGCCCCCAGCCCCCAGGAGGAGCGGCCCTTCGAGCTCTGGGCGGAGTATCTGGAAAAGCTGATCCACCCGGACCGCCGCCTCACCCCCCGGCAGATCAGCATGATCCGCTATCAGGCCAAGACGGCGGCGGACTCTCTGCTGGGCGGCTGCTCCGACGGGGATTTTCCCCGCTTTTCCGAGCTTCTCTTCCGCCACTACCAGGACCCCGCCGCCGAAGATTCGGAGAGGGCCTTTGCCCTGATGAACACGGCGCTGAATTTGCCGATGGAGCGGATTTCCCCCCGGGACGCCGCCCGGCTGGCGGCCTTTTCCGCCTGGTGGCTGGAAAGCGGCGAGGCCCCCCAGAAGGCCGCCGCCATGCGCCTGGCCCGCCGCCTGCTGCCCGTTTTGGAGCCGGATTCCGCCCCGCGGGCGGCCATTGTCCGGGCTGTGGAGACGGCGGACTGCTCCTCCTCCACCCCTCTGCTCTATCTCCAGTCCCGGCTGGGGCGGCTGCTGGGCCTGGACGTGTCCGCCCACCAGCTGCTGCTGGACCAGGGGGAGTCCGCCAGCGGGGTCTTTCTGGACAACCTGAAAACCGCCACGCCTTGGGTTTTGAAGGCCGTGGGCGTGGAGTATCTGCTGGACCAGGCCCGGCGGGGCGAGCCTGCCGCCGCCCTCCACATCGCCACCCATTTCTCCAACCTCATGAAGGTCAGTGAAAACGTGGTGGTCCGGCGTTTGGCGGGCAACGCCCTGCTGGACGTGGCCCCCCTGCTGACGCCCCCCCGGCGCAACGAGGTGGCCGTGGAGCTGTGCGAGGCGCTGGAAACCGGCCAGTCGGAGCTGTCCCAGTACATTCCCCCCTATTTGGGCCAGTTCCTTTTGTGGCTCACCCCCCGGGAGCTGGACGAGATTTTGGGCGAGCTCCTCCGCTTCCTCTCCTCCTCCAGCGCCAGCGTGGCGGCGGGGGCCCTGGGCACCGTGGGGTCCCTGCTGGAGCACTACCGGGTCTATGGAAGGCGCTTCCACGAATCGGAGGAGATTCTGGACCGCCGCCGTAAGCGCATGGCGGGGCTGCTCCTCAAGGGTCTCGCCTCCTGCATGGAGCCCGTGCGGCAGGAGGCCCTGCGGGTTTTGGGAGAGGGGCTGTTCGCCTCGGGCTTCCTCAGCTATCAGGACAAGACGGACCTGTTCACCCTGACGGCCAAAAAGCTCCTCTTCCTCATCGGCGAACAGCCGGGGGGCGAGCTGACCTTCTTCCACACCGCCGCCGCCCTCTCCCACATTTACCGCTTCGCCGTGAAGCACCGCATCGAGAGCGGCCCCTTCCGCTTCGACTGGCGGGACAAGGCCGCCGCCTTCTTCCCCGGCACCTTCGACCCCTTCTCCCTCTCCCACAAGGGCATCGTCACCGCCATCCGGGACCTGGGGATGGAGGTCTACCTGGCTGTGGACGAGTTCTCCTGGTCCAAGAAGGCCCAGCCCTCCCTCATCCGGCGGCAGATCGTCAGCATGTCCGTGGCGGATGAGTTCGGCGTGTACGTCTTTCCCCACGACATCCCCGTGAACCTGGCCACCCCCGACGACCTCCTCCGCCTGCGGCAGGTCTTTGCGGGGCGGGAGCTCTATCTGGTGGTGGGGTCCGACGTGGTGGCGGGCGCCTCCTCTTATAAGGTCCCCCCCAGTGAGGGCTCCGTCCACTCCCTCAACCACATCGTCTTTCGCCGCTCCAGCGACGCGGAGGGCCGGGAGATTGAGGCGGACCTCTCCACTATCCGCGGCCGGGTGATCCAGCTCCAGCTGCCCACCCATTTGGAGGACATCAGCTCCACCCGCATCCGGGAGAACATCGACCTGGGCCGGGACGTGTCCAATCTGGTGGACCCCACGGTTCAGGACCTCATCTACCGCAACGGCCTCTACCTCCGGGAGCCCCAGTACAAGCAGCTGGTCCGGGCCAGCCTCCTGGACTTCGCCCGCATCGCCGCCCCGGACCCCGCCCTCTGGGCGGAGCTGGGGGAGGCCCTGGGGCCCCTGCCGCCCCCGGACCCCCGGGACAGCCTGTTTCTCCTCCGGTCAAACGGCCCCCGGCCCCGGGTGCTGGGCGCTTTGACGGGGCGGGTGGTGAACTCCGGAGAGCTGTACAACGCCTTTGGCAGCGAGGAGCTGGCCCACCTCGTCCGCACCCGGACGGCGGGACGCATCCAGCTGCTGACGGGCCTTTGGACCGTCCGGGCCCCCGGGGGGAACTATGACCCGGGGCAGCTTTTGCTGACGGAGGCCCTGACCCGGGCGGCGGAGGAGGACTGCGGCTATGCCGTCTGGTGGGGCCCCTCGGACCCGGCGGGGCTGGAAATGCTCCGCCGCCAGGGCTTCCTCCCGGCGGAGCTGGAGACCCCCCAGCCGCTGCTGCTGGTGGACATGCGCTCCCCGGCGGTGCTGGTGCAGAACATCCCCACCACCTTGAAAGAGCCCTTCGCCTCGGACCGGCAGGTGCTCGCGGCCATGGGGGCGGCCCACCTCCGCCTTCAGGAGGCGGTGTGCGGCCTGTACCCCGGGACACTGGTGCTGTCTCTCAACGCCGAGGTCATCTACCACCGGCTGGTCCGGAAGCTGACGGAGGAAAACGGCGTCCCCGCCGAGCCCCAGACCCCCCGGATTCTGGGGCCCAAGATGTGCGTGCCCTTCGGCAAGATTCTCCGGGGCAACGCCGTGCCCAACACCGTGACGAAAACCATCCACACGGACAAGGTGTTTGCCCCGGACCTCCACTCCTTCTCCATCGCCCCCTTCCCGGGGTACGCTCCCCTGGAGAGCCAGATTCGGACCATCCGTTCCTTCCGCCGTCCCGTCATGCTGGTGGACGATCTGCTCCACACCGGCAACCGCATCAGCGCCCTGGACCCCCTCTTCCGGCGGGAGGAGCTGGACATCGACCGGTGCGTTGTGGGCCTCCTCTCCGGCCGGGGACGGGACCTGATGGCCGCCCGGGGGCGGAAGGTGGAGAGCGTCTACTTCGTCCCGGACCTGCGGGCCTGGTTTGTGGAGTCCACCATGTATCCCTTCATCGGCGGGGACGCCGTGGACAAGGCGGCGCCCTCCGTGCCGGGGCTGACCCCGGCGGTGAACCTGATTCTGCCCTATGCCTTCCCCCGGTTTTACCGGCAGAGCGGCCGGGAGGCGGTGTTCCGCTTCTCCCGGACCTGCATGGAAAACAGCCGGGACATCCTCCTGGCCCTGGAGCGGGCCTATCGGGAGCGCTTTGCCCGGAACCTGACCCTTTCCCGCCTCAGCGAGGCGGTGATTCTGCCCCTGAGCCCCGACAAAGGGGCCGCCCTGCGGTACGACCCCAGCCTCTCCGCCTCCGTGTGCCTGGAGAGCGATCTGCGGCAGCTGGACCGGATGCGGGAGCTTTTGCGGTAAAACGGAAAGGAGCGCTGTGATGGAACGCACACTCTATAACATCCAACAAGACCCCGCCCGGACCCCCGCCGCCTGGCTGGCGGCGGACCCCCGGCAGCTCGGCGGGGAAGCGGCGGGCGTGGGCTGGCTGGACCCCCGGCGGCTGGGGGAGGTCCCGGCCCTGCCGGAGGCTGTCCTCTCCGCCCTTCCCGGCGGGGGGGTAACGGGGGTAAACATCCGCCACCCCCGGTGGGAGCGGGCGCTGGAATTTGTCACCCCCAGGCCCGGGAAAAAGCGGGTCCACCTTCTGGCGGTGGGGGACGTGGGGGGCATTTTGCTGACGGCCTTAAAGCTGGAGGGCGCTGGAACTATTTCCACCATCGGAATTCACGACCTGAATGAGAAGGCCGTGGCCCGATGGGTCATGGAAATGGGCCAAATCGCCTCCTGCCCCGCCCATTACGGCGACCTGCCGGAGGTGGAGGCCGTTTCCCCCCAACAGCTTTTCGACTGCGACGTGTTTATATTTGCCGCCACCAGGGCCATCCCCCCGGTGGGCAGCGGCGTCAAGGACGTGCGCATGGCCCAGCTGGAAGCCAACCGCCCCCTGGCGGAGACCTTTGCCCGGCAGGCCCGGGCGGCGGATTTCCGGGGCCTCTTCGCCGTCCTCAGCGACCCGGTGGACCCCCTGTGCCAGGCGGTGTGGCGGGCCTCCAACCTGGGGCCGGACGGGGAATTGGACCACCTCGGCCTCCTGCCGGAGCAGGTCCAGGGCTTTGGCCTGGGGGTGATGAGCGCCCGGGCGGCCTACTTTGCCAAGGGGGACCCCCGCTTCGCCTCCTTTTTCACGGAGGGCCGGGCCTTCGGCCCCCATGGGCAGGGCCTGGTGATCGCCAACTCCATCCGGCATTACGACGACGCCCTCTCCCGGGAGCTGACCCAGCTGACGCTGGAGGCCAACCTCCGGGTCCGGGACCTGGGCTTCAAGCCCTATGTGGCCCCTGCCATCTCCTCTGGGGCGCTGCAGCTTCTTTTGACCTTGCGGGGGGAGTGGCATTGCTCCTCGGCGCCCCTGGGAGGCGTGTGGTTTGGATGCCGGAACCGCTTCACGCCTGCCGGACTAAGCCTGGAGACCCTGGAGCTGCCCGACGCCTTGTTTGCCCGCCTCCGGGAGACGGAGCGGGCCTTGCACAACATTTCCTGAAAGCGGGAGGGTGCCATGGAACGGGAATTGACCCTCGTCACCGCCCCCGGTCCCCTGGAGGGGCGGCTGGGGCAGACGCTTCGCGCCGCCCTGGCGAAAACGCCCCTCCGCCTCGCGCAAAGCGGCGAGGCCCTGGAAAACCGGCGGCTCCTCTTTGCCTTCTCCCTGCCGGAGAATGGATGGAACGGGAGCCTGGGCGGCTGTTTGGGCTGGCTGCGGGACCACCCCGGCTGTCTCCGGGGCAGCGTGGGAGGCGTGGTCATCGACGGGGCCGGGGACCTCTACACCAAGGCGGCGGGCCGGGAGCTCATCCTGGCCGCCAGCCTGGCGGGGTGCGCCTTTCCGGGGCGGCCCCTGGTGGAGGCCACGGGAGGACTTCAAAACTTCACCGTCCAGGCCCGGAACGGGGACTGCGATTTGGAGACGGCCTACTGCCGGGCCGTCTCGGACCTGGCGGGCCGGGTGGGGACCTTCGCGCCCCCCCGGCGGGCGCGGCCCAGGGTTTTGGCCCTTCACGCCTCCAGCCGCTCCACCTCCAACACCCTGGACCTCTGGGGCCGGGTGCGGGGGGGTGTGGAGGAATTCTGCGCCGTCCGGGAGCTGGGCCTGCGGAACGGAACCTTGGAGGACTGCGCCGGGTGCCCCTATACCACCTGTCTCCACTTCGGGGAGCGGGGGGGCTGCTTTTACGGCGGCGTCATGGTTCAGGAGGTCTTTCCCGCCCTCCGGGAGGCGGACGCGGTGGTCCTCCTCTGCCCCAACTACAACGACGCTCTCTCCGCCAACCTCACCGCCGCCGTGAACCGCCTGACCGCCCTCTACCGCGCCGCCTCCTTTGAGGACAAGGCGGTTTTTGCCCTGGTGGTCTCCGGCTACTCCGGCGGAGACATCGTGGCCAGCCAGGTGGTGTCGGCCCTGTGCGTCAACAAGGGCTTCTGGCTCCCCCCCGGCTCCATCCTCATGGAGACCGCCAACGACGCCGGGGCGGCTCTCCGCCTGCCGGGAATCGGGGAGCGGCTGGAGGCGTTTGCCCAAAATCTGCTGTTTCAGCTCAAGGCCCCCGAAGGGGAAGGCCCCTTGGGCCAAGCGGACCGGCGCGGCTCCGCGCTTGGAAAACTGTAACCAGATTTTGAACTCTGCCGGGGGGCGCTTGCGGTTTTCCCCGGGGCGTGGTAAGATGGAGAAAACCCATGAAAAAGGAGTACCCCCTATGAAGAAGATTCTCCCGCCCCTGCTGGCCCTTCTCTGCCTGCTTCTCCCGGTCCGGGCGGCGGACTTTTACGACCTTCCGCAAAATCACTGGGCCGGGGCGGAAATCCGGCAGGCTCTGGACGCCGGGGTGGTGAACGGCTATGGCGACGGCTCCTTCCAGCCCACCCGGAAGGTCACGGCCGCCCAATTCTGCGCCATGCTCACCCGGTCCTTCCTGGCGGAGGAGCACGCCGCCGCCAAGGAGGGGAAGTACCAGGCCATGGAGGCCTGCCTCCCCGTTTTAGAGGGCACGTCCATCGAGGCGACCTGGCGGGACCTGGGGAAGCGCTGGGACCGCTATGTGGACCAGCCCCTAAGCCGCTATGACATGGCCCAGATCGTCTACAACCTGATTGTGCGGCAGGATGCCCTTCACGAGACCATCACCCTCTCCACCACGGAGATCGCCGACTGGAACGAGATTCCCGACGGGTATCACAGCGCCGTCTTTACCTGCTGGGGCCTGGGGATTCTCAAGGGCCAAAGCGACGGCCGCTTCGCCGGGGAGGACACGCTGAACCGGGCCCAGGCCGCCGTGATCTGGTCCCGGCTGGACACGCTCTTCAACGGCCCCCGGGAGGAGCCGAAGGACCCGGACGAGGGCGTGGAGGAAAAGGAGATGCCCGCCTTCGGTCTCCAAGGGGACGAGACGGTCCGGGAGATGATGAAGCGGGTCAACGCCAAAACGCCCCTCTGCGAGGAGGGCCGCCTTCCCAACGGCAAGTCCCGGACGGAGGAGAACATCCAGGAGCTGCTGGAGCTGGTGAAGCAGGGCTGTCCCGACGGCACCGTCTGGAGCGACACGATACGCTATGACTACACCGTGCCCCGCCTGGGTCCCACCAGGGGCTGCCGGTCCTTCGGGCTGGCGGTCAGCGATTTTGTCTTTGGCGAGGACGCGCCCATCACCCAGCACCGGGACCTGCGTTCCCTCTCGGTGGGGGATGTGATTCACATTCAGTTTGAGGAGGTGGAGCGGGTGCTGATTCTCACCGGCGTGGACCGGGAGGAGGGCGCCTACACCGCCTGCGAGCTGGAGAAGAACGGCAAGGTGGATTGGGACCAGTGGGGCCCCCTCTCCGGCCTGGTGGACGCCACGGGCTTTACCATGGTGTACAGTCGCTGGAGAAACGCCTGATGGGTTTCTCTCGTAGCTCTTTTCCTTTCCGCTCACCTCCAGGCCGCACGTTTTTGAGAAGCTTGGGACCGCCCTTTGGGCGGTCCTTTTCCCTTGCAATGGCCCTGGCAAGGTGCTATGATAGGGACAGCAAACCAAGGAAGGCGGGACGTGATATGGCAATCATCGGCATCGACCTGGGCACCACCAACTCCCTGGCCGCCGTCTGGCGCAACGGGAAAAGCGAGCTCATTCCCAACGCTGCGGGGGAGGTCCTGACCCCCAGCGTGGTCAGCGTGGACGAGGACGGCGGCGTTCTGGTGGGCCGGGCGGCCCGGGACCGGCTCATCTCCCACCCGGAGCGGACCGCCGCCCGATTCAAGCGCTTTATGGGCTCCTCCAAGACCTATGCCCTGGGCAGCCGGAGCTTCACGCCGGAGGAGCTGTCCTCCCTGGTGCTCCGCTCCCTCCGTCAGGACGCGGAGGCCTATCTGGGCGAAACGGTGGAGGAGGCGGTGGTCAGCGTCCCCGCCTACTTTGCCGAGGCCCAGCGATCCGCCACGAAGCGGGCCGCCGCCCTGGCGGGGCTGAAGGTGGAGCGGCTGGTAAACGAGCCCTCCGCCGCCGCCGTGGCGGGCCACATCGGCCAGGGGGAGGCGGATAAGGTCTGCCTGGTGTTCGACTTGGGGGGCGGCACGCTGGACGTATCGCTGGTGGAGCGGTTTGGAAACGTGGTCAGCGTCACCGCCGTCAGCGGGGACAACCGCCTGGGCGGGGCGGACTTTGATCTGGCCATCGCCAGGGGCTTTTGCGAGGACTGCGGATTGGAATTCGACGGCCTCACCCCCCGGCAGAAGGAGCTGCTGATCCGCCAGGGGGAGACCTGCAAGATGGCCCTGACCCGCCAGGAAATGGTGATCATGTCCGTGGACGACGGGAGCATTTCCGCCGCCCTGACCCTCTCCAACGAGTGGCTGATCCGCAAGTGCGGGGCCCTCTTCCGGCGGATGACCGCCCCCATCCAGCGGGTCTTTCTGGACGGCGGCATCTCCCTCCAGGAGCTGGACGATCTGGTCATGGTGGGGGGCTCCAGCCACATGCCCGCCGTGCGGCGCTACATTGCCCGGACGCTTCGCAAGGAGCCGGCGAAGGACAGCCGCCCGGACACCGCCGTGGCCCTGGGGGCGGGTATCTGCGCCGGGATGAAGGCCCGGGCGGGGGACCTTAAGGAGCTGGTCCTCACCGACGTGTGCCCCTTCACCCTGGGGGTGGCCCGGTACAACGAGAGCGAACAGGGCCGGGATTTGATGAGCCCCATCATCGAGCGCAACAGCGTCCTGCCCTCCAGCAAGATGGGGATTTACTACACCGTCCGGGACGGCCAGGACAAGGTGGACGTCCGGGTCTACCAGGGGGAGAACCGCTACTGCGCGGACAACACCCTCTTAGGGCAGCTCCAGATTCCCGTGCCTCCGGCCCCCCGGGGCCAGCAGTCCATCCGCATCCGCTTCACCTATGACATCAACGGCCTTTTGGAGGTGGAGGCGGTCAACGAGACGGGCCGGGCGGAGCGTCTGGTCCTCCAGAACAAGGACATGTCCGCCGAGGAGGCGGAGCGGCGGCTCCAGGAGCTCTCCCGCCTAAAGCTCCACCCCCGGGAACAGGAGGAGTACCGGGCCATGGTGGCCCGGGGCGAGCGGCTGTACGCCGTCACCGTGGGGGGCCTGCGGGAGCAGGTGGCGGAGCTGCTGGACTGGTATCAGAAGGTCCTCTCCACCCAGGAGGCCCTGAAAATCGCCAAGGCCACCAAGCGGCTGGACCGCTTTTTCGATCAGGCGGAGGCCTATCTGGGAGACGCGGCCCTGCCCCCGCCGGAGGCGGAGGATGAGGAGGACTTCCTGTGAGCTGGCCCTGGAGTGAACTGGGTCTTTCCGGCCCGGCGGAGCTTTCGGAGATTCGCGCCGCCTATGCCCGGAAGCTGAAAACCGCCCACCCGGAGGAGGACCCGGAGGGCTTCCAGCGTCTCCACACCGCCTATCAGGAGGCCAGCCGCCGGGCCCGGCGGCTGGCCCGCTCCGCCCAGGCCGGGCCGGAGACCCCGCCCGCCGAAGGCTCCGCTCCCCCGGAGAGACCGTCGAAGGGGCAGGATGCCGGATGGGACGATGAGGAGCTCCCGGAGGGGCAGGAGGCCCCGAACCCTGCCCCCCAAAAGCCGGAGCCCCAGGAGCCGGACTGGGATTATGACGAACTTCTGGAGGAGGAGGACACGCCTCCCCAGGAGACGGAAACGGCCCCGGAGTGGGACTTCGAGCGCCTCTTTGCCGAGGGGGAGGAGGAGGCCCGGGCGGCCCGCCGCCGGAGGCTGGAGGAGCTCCGCATCAAAAACGAGGCCCGCCGGGCCAAGGAGAACAGCCGCCGCCGGCAGCAGCAGGCGGAGGATTCCTGGGAGGCGGTGATGGCGGCGGCCCACGCCCTGGAGCTGCTCCATTCCTCCGGCGCGCCCCTGCCCCAGTGGCGGCGGTTTTTGGACAGCCCGGTATTTTTAAACGTCCGGGCCAACCTGGATTTCGTTTTTGCCCTGGAGGACTTTCTCGAGCAGCGGCCGGACCTCTCCCAGGAGGTCCGACAGGCCATCTTTGCCGTCTACGAATCCTACAACGCCTCCAAGTACCCCATGTACCGCCGGCTCTATCAGCTTCTAAACGTCAGCGGCGGGGACAAGCGGCGGCTGGCGAAGCAAAAAAGTGCCTGGCGCGGCGCGTGGCGGAGATATCCCCCCTGGCGGAAGGCGGTCATCGTCGTCTGCTTTTTGATTCTGGCCGTTTTCTTTACCATCGGCTGGGCGGTCAACCTGCGGACGGCCTTCCGGGACTTCACCGCGCGGCAGGAGGCGAAGCGCTGGACGGAGACGGCCCCCCAGTGGCTGGAGGAGGATTTTGGAGAGCCCTTCATCCACGCTGTGTCCCAGGATATTTTCGCCCCGGAGGCGGATCCGGAGCTGTATTTCCGCGCCTCCCCCTATGGGGAACGGTCGGAGCATTGGCCGGGCTACCAGACCAACTATCCCGCTATCCTGGTAAGGCGGGCCCTGGAGAACTTTGCTGAAGAGCGGGAGCTGGATTTGGAGCTTGCCGCCTACTCCCGTGAAACCGGCGACGCGCCGGGGGCCTATCTCCTCAATCTGCCCCTGCTGGGGGCGGAGGAGGACGTGGCCGCCCTGGGGGCGCTGCTGGAGGAGCTGTCCCGGCAGGACTGGCATCAGGTTCCCCTGCGTGACCCGCAGAGCGAAGCGGACTACCAGGTCCGGGAGCCGGTGGGGTACACGGTGTACCTCTGCCACAGGGGGCTTGCCTTCTATGAGGCCGCCTCCGCCCAGGGCTTTGACACGGAGGAGGCCCGGTCCCTCTACGCCCAGGCGGGCCCCGCCTTCTGCCGCTGGATTCTGGAAAACAGCGGACTGGCGGAGCGGCACCTGGGAGCGGGGCGCTATGCGCTCCAGGACCGGGAGCCGCTGGAGCTGGGGGACCATACCTTCCACCAGGTCAGCGGCGTGGACCAGGACAGCGGCGAGGCCCGGGTGCGCTACCTTCTAGCCTCCGGCGGCGGGTCCCTCTTTTGCGTCCCGGAGGAGCGGATGGCGGAAATCCACTCCGTCATCGACCTCTACCGGGGCACGCCCCGGACGGTGGAGCTGGACAAGGTGGGCCTGGTCATGGTCACGGACCAGGTGCCCGGCGAATAGGCGCGAACAAGGGCGAACCCTTTCGGGTTCGCCCTTTGGCGTTCCTATTGACAGGTGATGGCGTGCCAGCCGTTGTCCTCCCGCCGCGCCCGGATTTCCAGCCCGGCGGCGTTCAACGCGGCCTCCACCTCCTCCGCCCGGCCCTCGATGACGCCGGAGCAGAGGAAGGTTCCGCCGGGGTTCAGCAGGCCCCGGACCCGGGGGGCCAGGGCGATGATCACATCCGCCACGATGTTGGCCAGCACCAGGTCATAGCCCCCGCCGATTTTTTCCGCCACAGTCTCGTCCGTCAGGAGATTTCCCACCAAAACGGACAGCCGCTCCGGCCCGATGCCGTTCAGCCCGGCGTTCTCCTCCGCCGCGTCCCGGCACTTGTCGTCGATGTCCACCGCCAGGGCGGACCCCGCTCCCAGCCGCAGGGCCGCCACGGACAAAATGCCACTGCCGCAGCCCAGGTCCAACACCCGCTCCCCGCCTTGGACCAGGGTTTCCAGAGCCGTCAGGCACAGCCGGGTGGTGGCGTGGGACCCGGTGCCAAAGGTCAGCCCCGGGTCCAGGTAGAGGGGCACCCGGTCCCCCGGGTCCGCCTCCTCCCACTGGGGGATGACCAGCAGCCGCTCCCCGATCTCCATGGGCTTGTAGTACTGCTTCCAGTTGTTCTCCCAGTCCGCGTCCTCCACGTCCTCCAGGGTCATCAGCAGCGTCCCCAGGTCCCGGCGCTCCTGCTTCAGGCCCTCCAGGGCGACGCGGACCTCCCCCAGCTTGGCAAAGCCCGCCTCCCGGGCCTCCAGGTAAAAGGTGATCCGGGACCGGCCCGCCATGCGGCGCTCCAGGTCCTCGTCCACATAGTCCCAGTAGTCGTGGTTGTTCTCCAGGAAGTCCTGGAACTCCGCCTCGTCCTCAATCATCACGCCGTCCACGTCCAGTCCGGACAGCATCGCCTGAACCGTCTCCAGCCCGGCGTGGTTCGTGTCAATGTGTATCTCCAGCCAGCGCATTTCAAAACCGCCTTTCCATGCTCACCGTTCCCTGCCCACGAAGAACAAGGTCACGACCCCCGCGCCGGTGTGGCTGCCGATGACGGGGCCCACGTAGTTGATATAGACCTCCTTCACGCCCAGGCGGCGGACCTCCTCCGCCAAAAACTCCGCCTCCTCCCGGCAGTCCCCGTGGCTGATGAAAGCCGGGTAGCGTTCCGGGTCCACGGCGGTTTTCTCCATGTGGTCCACCAGAGCCAGCAGGGAGGCCCTCCGCCCCCGGCATTTCTCCATGGGGATGAGCCGCCCCTGGTCGTCCACGTGGAGGACGGGCTTCACGGACAGCATGGTCCCAAAGAGGGCCGCCGCCGCGCTGACCCGGCCGCCCCGCTTCAGGTGGTTCAAATCGTCCACGGTGAACCAGTGGCAGATGTTGGCCTTGGCCCCCTCGGCGAAGTCCAGGACCTCCTCCAGGGTTTTCCCCTTCTTTTTCTCCTGGGCGCAGAGCCAGACGAAAAGGCCCTGGCCCATGGAGGCGCAGAGGCTGTCCACCACCCGGACCCTCCGCTCCGGAAAGGTCTCCTCCAGCTCTCTGGCGGCGATGACGGCGGACTGGTAGGTGGTGGAGAGGGCGGAGGAGAAGCACAGGCACAAAATGTCCTTCCCAGCCTCCAGAATGGGCCGCATCACGGCGTCGAACTCGCCCACGTTGACGGCGGAGGTCACGGGCATGGCCCCGGCCCGGACCCGGCTGTAAAACTCCTGGAAGGCAATTTCACTGCCGTCCAGCAGATTTCGATAGCTTTTGCCCTCCAGCTCCAGCCGCAGGGGCAGAACCTCCAGCCCCAGCTCCTCCGCCATCTTGGCGGAGAGGTCGCAGCAGCTGTCGGTCATGAGTACATAGTCGGCCACGGTCAGTCACGCTCCTTTTCTTTTTTGCCCTTGGAAGCCGGCTCCTTCCGCTCCCGGAGGAGGGCCACGCAGCGGCTTCCCGCCACGCCGGCGGCATAGCTCAAAAGGGCGAAGTGGATGGCGGCGTCCGCCAGGGCGGCGTCGCCCAGCTCCTGGCCCCCCGTCCGGGCGGCCAGCTCGTCGGCGGTGATGTTCAGGGCCTTGTCCAGGCTCTGGCGGAAGGCGGCGTAGCCGTCCTGTACCGGCCGGTCCTGGAGCTCCTCCCGGATGAGCAGGTCCATGTCCCGGGTGGACATGACCCGCTTCAAGACGCAGATGGCGGTGAAATAGGCCAGGTGCTCCCGGCCGTACTTCTTCCCCTCGGCCCGGGGGGCCAGCCCGCTTTTTGTGTAGTTGTTCACCATGGCGGCGGTGAGGCCGTCGTCCCCGTCAAAGCGGATGACCTGCCGGTCCATGTAAGAGAGAACCTGGTCCATGTACAGGGAGAAGTCCGGCAGCTGGTCCCAGTCCACGGGACGCTGGTCCCGGAGGCGGGCTTGAAGGTCGGTCAGATCGTTCATGGGTCGTCCTTTCTTCCACAAGTGTGGTTTTTCCAAAAAGGCGGCCGCCCGGCAGGGCCGGACGGCTCGGCAATGGTTATTGTAACACCGGGACGCGGTTTTGTAAACCACATTTTGGAGGATTGGAAAACATATGTTTGGAACCGCTCAAATCTTGCGGTTCCTGTCGAAATCTGGTATACTGACGGCGCTGCCCTCCTACACCGGCAACAGGAAGGAGGTGAATGGATTGACGACGATCCTCGTCAGCTTTTTTGTGTCGGTCGCGGCAGGCATTGCCTGCTACTACATCTGCAAATGGCTCGACCGGCACAGCAGGGGCAGCTAAGCCCAAAAAGGACCCCCGGAGAGTGGCACCTCTCCGGGGTCCTTTTTGCTGCGGTGAACAGATTGAACTCCTCGTCAGTTCTCTGCACAAGGTAGTATAGCACACTTTCGCGCAGAGCGCAAGAGGCATTTTCACTTCCCCACGCAGAACCGGGAGAAAATCCGCTCCACAATCTCCTCCCTGGCCGTCCGGCCTGTCAGCTCTCCCACGGCGTCCAGGGCTTCCTCCACATCGGTGAGCACCGCGTCGGGGGTCAGGCCGTTTTCCAGAGCCCCCCGCCCCCGGCGAAGGGCCTCCCGGGCCCGGCGGGCCGCGTCCTCCTGCCGCCGGTCCGTCAGGAGGCTCCCCGCCTCCCCCGGGTCCCCGGCGGGGAAGAGGGCTGCCACCGCCTCTTCCAGCTTGTCCAGCCCCTGCCCGGTGACGGAGGAGACACAAAGACAGGCGGCGGGGTTGTTGGCGTCCTTTTGCACAAGCCCGAGGGAAAAGGCTTGGGGCCCGGTGAGATCGCTCTTGGACGCGATGCAGAGCCAGGGCTTCCCAGACTGGGAGACCTGGTTCAATAGAAGGTGTTCCGCCTCCCAGTGGGCCCTGTTTTCCGGGCAGACCTCCACAGTCCCATCTTGAACCAGGAAAATCAGCTCCGCCTCCTCCATGGCCCTGCGGGACCGCTCCACGCCCAGGCGCTCCACCTGGTCCTCCGTCTCCCGGAGGCCCGCCGTGTCGATGAGCCGCAGCAGCACCCCGCCACAGAGGACCGCTTCCTCCACCGTGTCCCGGGTGGTCCCTGGCACGTCGGTGACAATGGCCCGCTCATAGCCCGCCAGGGCGTTTAAAAGCGAGGATTTCCCGGCGTTGGGCAATCCCACAAGGGCGGTCCGCACGCCCCGTTTCAGCACCTGCCCCCGCTTGCAGGAGGCCAGGAGCGCCGTCAGGGCGTCCTCCGCCTGAAGCATGGCCTGCCGGATTTCCTCCGGCCGGACATCCTCGATGTCCTCGTCCGGGTAGTCCACCACGGCGTAGAACCGGGAGGTGATGTCCAGCAGAGCCTCCTGAATGGGCTCCAGGGCCCGCCGGAGCCCCCCGTCCAGCTGGGCGGCGGCGTTTCGGGCGGCGGCGGCGGTCTCCGCGTCGATGAGGTCGATGACGGCCTCCGCCTGGGTCAGGTCCAGCCTCCCGTTTAAAAAGGCCCGCTTCGTAAACTCCCCCGGCCCCGCCTGCCTTGCCCCGGCGGCAAAAAGGGCCGCCAGCGCCTCCCGGAGGACCACCGGGGACCCGTGACAGTGGAACTCGGCGGAGTGCTCCCCGGTGTAGCTGTGGGGCCCGGGGAAGCGCACCGCCAGCCCCCGGTCCAGGACCCGGCCCTCGCTGTCCAGAATCTCCCCCAGAACCATCCGCCGGGGCTCCAGCTCCTCAAAGGGCCGGGCGGCCCGAAAGACCCGGCCGCACACGGCAAAGCAGTCCGGCCCGGAGACCCGAATCACTCCAATGGCGGAGGGGGCCCCTCCCCCGGCGGCGATGGCGGCGATGGTGTCCATAGGCGTCTCCTTTCAAAAAGCGGGGCGGGCTGAACGCCCGCCCCGGTTTACAGTGCTGTGTCAGGTTCTCTGGCTATAACGATAGAGGATAACCGCGAACTGAGCCCGGGTGATGTTCCCGTTGGGCATCAGGTTTTTGTCGGCGCTGCCGCTGACAATGCCGTTGGCCAGGGCCCAGGAGAACGCGTCCCGGGCCACGGCGGGCACGGTGCGGCTGTCGTTGTAGCCCGCCAGGCTGGTGGTGTTCTGGTTCAGCCGGTTGGAGAGGCGGGCGCAGCGGTACAGGGCCGTCACCAGCTGGTGACGCTTCACGGAGGCGGTGGGGGCGGAGCCGTCGGCATAGCCCCCCTGAATGGCCCAGTGGCGGGCCTCCGCCATGCTGGCGGGATTGGAGCCGGTGAGCCGGGCCAGGATCATCCACATTTGCTGGTGGGTGATGTTCCAGTTGGGGTTGAAGAGACCTCCCGTGCCGTTCATATAGCCCATCTGGTTGGCCCACTCGATTTCGCCCGCGGCCCAGTGGCCCACGGGGATGTCCCGGAAGCGCTGCTCCGACGCGGCGGTCTGGGGCGCGGCCAGGGCGGCGTTTTGGCTGGGCATCACGTCCGTGGTCCGCCGGGCGTTGCTGTTGGAATCGCTGCCGGGGGCGGTGGCGCCAGAGCCGGCTCCGGTGTTCCGCCGCTGGAAGGTGACGCGGATTTCCACGCTGGCGGCGGGCATGGTAAAGCGGTTCTGGCTGTCCGGCTCCAGGACCTTGCCGTCGGCGGTGATCACGCGGATCATGTCCAGCTCATAGCCGGAGTTGGGGGAGAAGGTGATCGTCACCCGGTCCCCGGCCTGGGCGGTGCTCCGGCTGGCGGAGGCGGTGCCGCCCGCCCCCTGGATGACGGTGATCGAATAGCTCTTGGGCTTTTCCGGCTCGTCGGGGTCCTCCGGCTTGGAGGGGTCTCCGGTGGCGGGGAGAATCCGCTCGTCCACATGGTCGCAGTTGTTGCAGGTCCGCTGTTCCAGTCCGGTCTCCTTGTCCGTGGGCTGCTTGACGGTTTTCCACTCGCTGCCCTCGTAATCGTGGAGGTTGGTGGCGGGAAGGATAATGACCTGGTGTTCCTCCGTATTGCAGACGGAGCATTGGACAATTACGTGGGACTTGCCCTCTTTGCCGCAGGTGGCGGGTTCGTCCTGGTCCTTCATGGATTCGTCGGGCTTGGGGGTGGACCACTTATGAAGTTCCCTGGGGGTCTCCTTCGTCTCCTGGGGCAGGAGCTCGCCGCAGACAGAGCATTTCTTGCCCTGGGTTTTGATCAGTCCCGGCTCCTTGCAGGTCGCCTTTTTGATGGTTTCCTCCGGACGGTCCGGGTCGTCCACCCAGGTGTGATGGCCGGAAGCCTTGATTTCTTCCGGGTCGGGGGTAAATGGATTCTTGCACACCGTGCAAGTGGTTTCCTTGTAGAAAATCTTCCCGTCCTTCAGGCAGTTGCCAGGGTCGCTTTTGTCGGGATCGCTTTCCTTTTTCTCAGGCGTGTGGCCTGTGGCGGGAATGGTCTTTGGGGGGTGGTCCGCGTCCGCGGCGTCGCGGATGAATTCTTTGCAGACACTACAGGAAATCGACCACTCTTCCTTGCCCTCGGTGGTGCAGTCCGCCTCTTTTGTGACGACGTATGCGGCGGAGCCTTCCTTATGGCCGGGAGCCTTAATGGCCGCTGTGGTATGCGTGGCTTCCACGTGCGCGATATACTCCGTCTCTTTTTCGGGGTCCGCTTTCAGCTCCTTGCACTCGTCGCACGCTTCCTCGGTTTCGCATTTGTCACAGATTTTATACACGACCTCGATCCCGTCGACCTCGCAGGTGGCGGGCTTCGCGACATCCTTGCGGGTGTTCCCGCCCGTGTAGTTGTGGGGGAGCTGCGGGTCGTCCTGCGGTTCCGTTGTAATCTTTCCACATTCCGAACATTGCTCGCCCTTCGTCTTTCCAGCGCTGGTACAGGAGGGGGGCACCGCGGGAATGGGGATCAGCGTATGGACGTTTTCGTCCTTTTCGATAACGGCCAGACCCTCAACCGTTTTCCCGCACAGCTTACAGCGCTTTCCCGCCTCCGCGCCGGGTTTTGTACAGGTGGGCTCCACCCGTTCCACCTCTAGGATATCCTCCGGCTTATGATCCGTTTTGGGAAGCACACGGCTTTCCGCGTAGATGTCCTTATTGCATTTGGCGTCATAGCAGTGGACCGTAACCTTCTGGGCCCCCTCCTCCTTGCAGGTGGCGGGCTTCGAGGTTACCGGGAGCGGCGCGGCGGCATGAACCTCCAGCTGTTTGTCAGCAAGCGCTTCCTGTGTCGGCGGAGTGGTTCCGGATTGAGAGTTGTAATGAAGGATTTTCAAATTGGTGCATCCTTCAAAGGCCTGCGCCCGGATGGTTACCGCCGAGGAAGGAAAGTAGACGTTTTGCAGTCCCGTGCATCCAAGAAACGTCTGGTTTTCAATCACGCCTGTAGACGGGGGCAGGGCAATACTTTTCAGCGCCGTGCAGCCCGCAAAAGCATAGGTGCCGATGGTGGTGACTTTATCCGAAAACCGAACGTCGCTTAAAAGTCCGCATCCCGTAAAGGCGTATTCACCGATGGACGTAATGGTTTCCGGAATTTCAACGGTTTTCAGCTGTACACAGCCCTCAAACGCGTGGTCCCCAATTTTGGTGATGGCCACCTTGTTGACTTCCGCCGCGATTTTCGCCGTTGTGATGCTGGGCCGGTTGGCCTCCACCGGACCCACCACTTCGTTTCCGTTATAGCGGATTCCGCCCAAGGTCACCTCCGCCGCTGCCGCACCCACGGTCAGCGCCGCCATGGCGGCGATCAATAAAAGAATTCTCCCAACGAAACGCCTCATCTTCCGCTCCTCCTGCTTCCTCACGCGCTCCGCGCGCCAATTTCACAGATACAGCATAGCACAAAACGCCCGCCCTTTCAATGGGTCCCCCAAAAAATTCCCAGGAAAAAACAGGACGGGCCTCCCGGCCCGTCCCATAGATAGCTTCCGTCTTATTTTACCCGCTCGCCCGCGGCCTCCTTGGCCTTGATCTCCCGGACGGCGTCCTTGTGAGAGAGGTTCACCCGGCCCTTTTCGTCGATGTCCGTCACCTTGACCCACATCATATCCCCGATCTTGCAGGCGTCCTCCACCTTCTCGATCCGGTGCTCCGCCAGCTTGGAGATGTGGACCAGCCCGTCCTTGCCCGGGGCCAGCTCCACGAAGGCGCCGAAGGTCATCAGCCGGACCACCCGGCCATAGTACAGCGCGCCGATCTCCGGCACAAACACAATGTCGTCAATGCACTTTTTCGCCGCGTCGCAGGAGGCCGCGTCCACGCCCGCGATGAAGATGGACCCGTCGTCGTTGATGTCGATTTTCGCCCCGGTGTCCGCCACGATTTTCTGAATCACCTTGCCGCCGGAGCCGATGACCTCCCGAATCTTGGAGGGGTCAATGTGCATGGTCAGCATCTTGGGGGCGTAGCGGCTCACGTCGGACCTGGGCTCGGCAATGGCGGGGAGCATGATCTGGTCCAGAATCTGGCACCGCCCGTCATAGGTGATCTCCAGGGCGTTTTGGATGATCTCCATGGTCAGTCCGTCGTTTTTCAGGTCCATCTGGATGGCCGTGATGCCCTTCTTGGTGCCCGCCACCTTGAAGTCCATTTCACCGTGGAAGTCCTCCACGCCCTGGATGTCGATGAAGGTGGTGAAGCCGCCGTCGTCGTCCTGAATCAAGCCGCAGGAGATGCCCGCCACGGGGGCCTTGATGGGCACGCCCGCGTCCATCAGCGCCAGGGTGGAGCCGCAGATAGACCCCTGGGAGGTGGAGCCGTTGGAGCTCACCACCTCGCTGACCACCCGGATGGCGTAGGGGAACTTCTCCACGTCCGGAATGACGGGGAGCAGAGCCCGCTCGGCCAACGCGCCGTGGCCGATTTCACGCCGCCCGGGAGAGCGGGCGGGCTTGGCCTCGCCCACAGAGTAGCCGGGGAAGTTGTAGTGGTGCATATAGCGCTTTTCCGTCTCCTCCCAGATGGTGTCCAGCTTCTGGTTGGCGGAAAGGGTGTCCAGGGTGACGACCGACAGGACCTGGGTCTGTCCCCGGGTGAAGAGGCCGGAGCCATGGGCCCGGGGCAGGATGCCCACCTCGGAGCCAAGGGGGCGGATTTCGTTCTTCTGCCGTCCGTCCACCCGGTGGCCCTCCAGCAGCCAGGCCTTGACAATCTTCTTTTGGAACTTGTAGGTGATCTCGTCCAGGTACTTGTCCATCTCCGGGTACTCGTCCAGGAACTGCTCGTGCCACTTCTCAATCAGGGCGTTCCACCGGGTCTCCCGGACGTTTTTGTCGTCGGTGTCCATGGCGGCCTTAGCCTCGTCCATGGTGGAGGAGACAATTTTCTCAAACAGCTCCTCGTCGAAGTCGGCGTGGGGATAGTCAAACTTCTCCTTGCCGATTTCGGAGACCATCCGGTTGATGAGGTCCACCTGCTTCTGGTTTTCCGCGTGGGCCATCTGGATGGCCCGGAACATGGTGTCGTTGTCCACCTCGTTGGCTCCGGCTTCAATCATGACCACCTTTTTCCCGGTGGACACCACGGTCACGTCCAGGTCGGAAACCTTCCGCTCCTCGCTGGTGGGGTTGAAGATGAGCTTGCCGTCCACCAGGCCCACCTTCACCGCGCCCACGGGGCCGTGCCAGGGGATGTCGGAAATAGCCAGGGCGGCGGAAGCGCCGATGAGGCCGCAGATTTCCGGGGAGCAGTCGTGGTCCACGCTCATGACCGTGGCCATGATGGAAACGTCGTTGCGGAAGTCGTGGGGGAACAGGGGGCGGATGGGCCGGTCGATGACCCGGCTGGTGAGAACGCCCTTCTCGCCGGGGCGGCCCTCCCGGCGGTTGAAGCTGCCGGGGATGCGGCCCACGGAGTAGAGCTTTTCCTCAAAGTCCACGCTTAAGGGGAAGAAGTCGATGCCGTCCCGGGGCCGGGCGGAGGCGGTGGCGCAGACCAGAACCCGGGTGTCGCCATAGCCCACCATGACGGCGGCGTTGGCCAGCTCCGCCAGCTTCCCGACCTCCAGGGTCAGGGGGCGGCCCGCCAGCTCCATTTCGTACTTGCGGTAGTGGGGGAATTGTCTCTTTGTGATGATGGTAGACATACATACGCTCCTTTTCGTTTTGTCCGGGCGGGAGCGTCCTTTTCGTATTTGAACCTTCCCCCAAGGTCCAAGGCGTTGGGGAAACGTTCAAACACAAAAAGCGGCGGCTCCCGCGGGGGGTGGATAGGGATGGAAAATCGCGGAAGGCCGGATTCTTCACACGGAAAAAAGGGCGGCGAATACCCGCCGCCCTTTTCGCGCTTTACTTACGGATGCCTAGCTTGGCGATGAGGGCGCGATAACGCTCCACATCCTTCTTCTGGAGGTAGTCCAGAAGGCTGCGGCGCTTACCGACCATCTTCAAAAGGCCCCGGTTGGAGTGCTTGTCCTGGGGATTGGCCCGCATGTGCTCGGTCAGCACGTTGATGCGCTCGGTCAAAATGGCAATCTGGACCTCGGGAGAGCCGGTGTCGGACTCGTGGGTGCGGTTGGCGTTGATGATCGCGGTCTTTTCTTCTTTGCGAAGCATAGTGTGGTTTCCACCTTTCCAAAAGATTCCCCGCAACACTGTGCGCCGGGCCGGTGAAGCTCCGCGGCACAAAGCGTAGGGGATAACGGCGTCCGCCGGGCGGACTTCGTTACTATATCATAGTGATTTCCCATTGTAAAGGGTCAATTCATGATTTTTCCGGGAAAATGGGGAAATTTTTCCCTCCCTCCGCCGGAAATTTCATTCCCCCCTTGACAAACCGCCGAAACTGTGTTAATTTCCTTAATACAGTTAATACAGTTTACCAACAACGTGCGGCGGGGCGATCCTGCCGCGGAAGGGAAGGTATGCGGTGATCAGCCTCAATTACCGGGACTCCCGCCCCATCTATGAACAGATCAAGGACGGGCTCCGCAAGCTGATTGTCACCGGGGCCATCGGGACGGATGAAAAGCTCCCCTCGGTCCGGTCCCTGGCGACGCAGCTATCCATCAACCCCAACACCATCCAGCGGGCCTATAACGAGCTGGAGGGAGAGGGCTACATCTATTCCGTCCCCGGCAAGGGAAGCTTTGCCACCGGGGACCCAGACGCCGACACATCCCGCCGCCGGGAGCTCTGGGAGAGAGCCCGGGAGCTGGTGGCGGAGCTTAAGTATCTCGGCGTCAGCCAGGAAGAGCTGATGGCTCTTCTTCAAGAAGAGCCATCCGGCGGGGCCCCCGCCGGGGGGCGCAAGGAGGAAACACGATGATTCAAGTGACAAACACCGTCAAACGCTTCGACGGCTTCGCCGCCCTGGACGGGGTGAGCCTGTCCGTCCCCGCGGGAAGCGTCTATGGCCTTGTGGGCCCCAACGGCGCGGGGAAATCCACCCTGATCCGCTGCCTCACCGGCATCTACCGTCAGGACGAGGGAGAGCTGGCCATCGACGGCCAGAGCGTCTGGGAGAACGAGGCCCTGAAATCCCGGGTCGCCGCCATTGCCGACGACTGGTATTACTTCCCCCAGGCCACCATCCGGGACATGTGCCGGTTCTACCGGGGCTTTTACCCCAGCTTCTCCATGGAGCGGTATGAGAAATGCAAGGAGGTCTTTCAGATCGACGAGAAGCGCCCCCTCCGCCGCCTCAGCAAGGGCATGCAGAAGCAGGCCGCCTTCTGGCTGACCCTCAGCGCCATGCCGGACTATCTGGTTCTCGACGAGCCGGTGGACGGCCTGGACCCCGTCATGCGGCGGCAGGTCTGGTCTCTGGTGCTGGGGGACGTGGCCCAGCGGGGGACCACGGTGCTGGTCTCCTCCCACAACCTTCGTGAGCTGGAGGACGTGTGCGATCACGTGGGCATTTTGGACCACGGCAAGGTTTTGCTGGAGCGGTCCCTGGCCCAATTACAGGACAACATGGTGAAGCTCCAGGTGGTCTTTCAGGACGGCGGGGACGTGCCGGAGGACCTGGAGGTGCTCCACGCCTCCCACGTGGGCCGCATCCACACCCTGATTATGCGGATGAGCGCGGAGGAGGCCACCAACCGCCTGGCGGTCTATAAGCCCATGCTGGTGGACGCCGTACCGCTGACGCTGGAGGAAATTTTCATCTATGAGTTAGGAGGCGCCGACTATGCGGTCAAAGACATCGTACTTTAATCCCACCCTCTTTAAAAAGAATCTCGCCCGGTTCTGGCCGCTGTGGGGTGGCGCGTCCTTCCTCGGGGCCCTGTTCCCCCTGGCCTTCCTCACCATCCTCATCCGGGAGAACGTCCTCTTTGGGGAGCCCATGAGCGACCCCCTGGGCGTTACAGCTGGCTATTACCAGATTGTGGCCTGGATCATCCCCACCCTCTCCCTGCTGTACGCGGCTCTCTGCGCCCTGGCGACCTGGGGCTGGCTGTACAATCCCCGGAGCGTGGGCATGTACCACTCCCTGCCCGTCACCCGGAAGGGCATTTTCGTCACGGACTTCCTCTCCGGTATGGCCATGATGCTGCTGCCCTACGCCGTCACCGGGGGTCTGGCCATCCTGGTTTCCGCCATCGTGGGCGGCTTGGAGCCCGTGGGCCTGGCGGTGACCATCCTGGCCGTGGCGGGGCAGAGCTTTTTCTTCTTCGCCTCCGCCACGGCGGTGGTGTTCGTCACCGGCAACCCCTTCGCCTTCGCCGCCCTCTATTTCATCTTCCACTTCATCGCCGCCGGGGCCGAGTGGCTGGTCACGAGGCTCATGACCATGTTTTACTTCGGCGTGGAGCGGTCCTATCAGGGCGTGATAGAGTTTCTGAGCCCCACCATGTACCTGACCCGCAAGCTGAACGTGGACACGGAGTATACGCAGATCCTTAATCCCGAGGGTTGGGAGCAAGCCATCTTGGAGTCCGTCACCCTGGTGAACGGCTGGCTCATCGCCGTCTATGCCCTGACGGGCGCGGTGCTGCTGGCGGCGGCCTGGGCCCTGTACCGCCGCCGGAGGAGCGAGAGCGCCGGTGACGTGGTGGCCGTGGGGTGGATGAAGCCCGTGTTCCGCTACGGCTTCGCCCTCTGCGCCGCCTGCACCGGGGGCATGGCCCTCTACAACGTGTTCTTCGCGGGCTATGAGACCACCCGCACCGCCAGCCCGGTCCCCCTGGCCCTCTGCATGGCGGCAGCCGGCGTGATTGGGTACTACATCGCCTCCATGCTGCTGAGCAAGTCCCTCCGGGTGTTCCGGGGAAGCTGGAAGGGGGTTCTGGCCACGGCGCTGGCCTCCGCCGCCCTCTGCGCCGCCGTGGCGCTGGACCCCCTGAGCGTGGAGAGCTGGACGCCCCGTCCAGAGGAGGTGGAAAGCGTTCTGCTGATCGTCAACGGCGTAAACGGCAGAGGCGTCAACACCAGACTAACGGACCCCGCCCTGATTCAGAACATTCTGGACGTGCACCAGGCTGTCCTGGCGGAGCGGGAGGACCTGAACAAAAGCTGGCGGGGCCTGGAGGGAGAGGACGTTTCCGTGGCCTATTTGGACGTCACATACTATGAGGGTGAAATCGGCTCCCCCCACACCAGCCGCATGTATAACCTCCCCTGCTCCCGGGAGCGGATGGAGCGGTCCCAGGCCCTGCAGAAGCTGGTAGCCCTGGCCGCCAACCCCGCCATCCAGGAGGCCAACATCTTCGGCCATGTTTACAGGGAGAACCTTGAAACCCGCCTCACCGGCGGCTACGCTGACCGCCTCTACAACCCGGAGACAAAGGAGATGGAACAGCTGGACCTGACCCTGGAGCAGGCCAAGGCCCTGGAGGCCGCCGTCCGGCGGGACGTGGCGGCGGGGCACTTCGGACGGACCCTGTTCCTGCTGGACGACCTCTATAACCAGGCCATCTGCACCGGGGGCCTGGAGCTCTATTACTCCGTCACCGACCTGGACCGTCCCCAGGTAGGCCCCCACTCCCAGACCGTCTCCCTGAGCCTCTCCGCCTACTGCACGGAGACTCTCAAGGCCCTGGAGGACCTTGGCATTGTGAACGGGAGCCGGAGGCTCCTGACCTACGCGGAGCAGTCCGCCCTAGAGAGCGAGGAAGAGGGCGTGCCCTTCGAGGGGGACTACGACCCCTACAGCTTCCCCGATTCCGGCAGCGTCGTCTATCCGGCGGATGCCTACGTCTACCCAGGGGAAGCGGTGGACGCCGCGCTGCTCCACTGACCAGGGAGGCGGTCCGAAAAAATTTTTTAAAAAATTTTCCGGCGGGGTGAAACAAAATCCCCTCCTAAATCGTCTTATAAGATAGACGGAGAGAAAGGAGCCCCCTTATGGAGCAAACAACAACTGCCCAGAACCTGTGGCGCGTCTGGGTTGACACCCGCCGCCGCATCGTGTCCTTCCATGAGGAGGAGGACTGCAAGCTGCTGGAATTCCGGAACCGGGAATTGTTTTTCAGCTGCATCGAGCAGTACACGGGAATGCAGTACCGCTACCAATAAAAGAGAGGGAGGCTTGGGCCTCCCTCTCTTTTTGTGCGCTTATACAATGAACCCGCCATCGGCGGTCAGCACCTGCCCGGTGATAAAGGAGGCCCGTTCCGAGGCTAGAAAAGCCACCGCCTCCGCCACCTCCTCCGGCCGCCCCAGGCGGCCCATGGGGGTCTCCTCCGCCAGCATGGCCCGGGTCTCCTCCCCCAGGGTCCGCACCATATCCGTTTCAATGCACCCCGGGGCCACGCAGTTCACCCGGATGCCCGACGGGGCCAGCTCCAGGGCCAAAGAGCGGGTCAGACCCACAAGCCCCGCCTTCGTCACGGCGTAGGCCGTCTCGCAGCTGGCCCCCCGGAGGCCCCACATGGAAGAAATGTTGACAATGCACCCCCGCTTCTCGCCCAGCATATGGGGTAGCGCCGCCAGAACGGCGTTCCGGGGCCCGGTGAGGTTCACCGCCAGAAGCCGCTCCCAGCCCTGATCGTCCAGGTCCTGGAAGAGGCCCTGGCGGGAAATCCCGGCGTTGTTCACCAGCAGCTCCACGGGGCCCAGCTCCTCCGACGCGGCGTGGACCATGCGCTCCACCGCCTCCCGGTCCGCCACGTCCGCCTGGAAGGCCATGGCGGACCGGCCCTGTTCTTGGAGCTCTCGGACCAGCGCCTCGGCGGCGTCCCGACGCTCTAAATAGTTGACGCAGACCGGCCAGCCCTCCCGGGCCAGAACGGCGGCAATGGCTCTCCCGATGCCCCGGGAGGCCCCGGTGACCAGAGCGGATCGTCTCATGAAACCCACCTCCATGAAAAATAGAAGAACGGCGGCTTTGTGCAAAGCAGATGTCAGATAAGAACAAAACTCCTAGAACCCTTGCGGCTCTAGGAGTTTTTTGGTGGACGATACAGGACTTGAACCTGTGACCCCCTGCACGTCAAGCAGGTGCTCTAGCCAGCTGAGCTAATCGTCCGAAGCGAACATGTATAAGATACACGAACAATCCGGATTTGTCAAGCCTTTTTTCACGCTTTTCTTTTTTTCTTCTTTTTGAACACCCCTGTGAAAAAATCAGATCGGCTTCCCAAGACCGGCGGCCGAAAGGCGGCCGGTTTTGTTTTTTATTTGACGATTCCCCAAAACCGGAGTATAATAAAGGGGACCGGAAAGGAGGTCCCGTTATGAAAACCATCATCACCATCGGAAGGCAGTTCGGCAGCGGCGGCAAAGAAGCCGGTATCCGCGTGGCCAAGGAGCTGGGCATTCCCTTTTATGATAAGGAAATTCTCCAGGAGGCCGCCAAGAAAAGCGGCCTTTGTCAGAAGATTCTGGAGAACTTTGACGAGCGGCCCAAGAGCCTGCTCTACTCCATCGCCATGGATTCCTACATGTTCGCCCTCCCCGGCACCGGGGCCGGGGATTCCCTGGAGCAGCAGGTTTATCTTGCCACCTTCAACACCATCCGCCACATCGCGTCCCAGGGCCCCTGCGTCATCATCGGCCGCTGCGCGGACTACGCCCTGGCCGGGAACCCGGACCACCTCAGCATCTTCATCCATGCCCCTCTGGAGGACCGGGTCCGCCGGGTGGCCCAGCGGCAGAACCTCCCCCCCGAAAAGGCCAAGACCCTTATCAGCAAGACCGACAAGCGCCGGGCCTCTTACTATGAATACTACTCCTCACAGCGCTGGGGCGCGGTGGACAGCTATGACTTCTGCATCAACAGCAGCTTTTTGGGGCTTAGCGGCACGGTGGAGCTCATCCGGGCCATGGTGGAACACAGGGAGCACCCCGTCCCCAGCCCCACGGAGACGGACCCCACAAGGGCGTAAGCGCCCTCATTTCATGGAAGAAGCTTCCACGCCGCCCGGCGGTTTTTCGTGCCGCCGGGCCTCTTTCCGCCCCGGGAAGCGGGTTAAACCCTGTCCGCCGGCGGGCTTGGAAAAATATTTTCCAAATTTCCCAAGTTAGTACTTCCCTCTTTTGGAAATCTTTGATATAATGACGCTCTAGTAAGGATATTCGGCTGCCTTCCACCTCGGCGAACCTTGTTCCGCGAAGCCGCAGCCATGATGGGAGGACTTTGTTATGGAGAAAATTTTGATCATTGACGACAGTCCTGTCCAAGCCAATTTTCTCAGCTCCATCTTGGACGACGACTATGAAATTACCGTCGTCAACTCCGCTGAGGAGGGCCTGGCACAGGCCAAGGTCGGGGACTATTCCCTCATTCTTCTGGATGTGATTATGCCGGGCATCGACGGCTTTCAGCTTTTGAAAATGCTTCAGGAGGAGGTCATCCTCCGGCACACGCCGGTGATTCTCATTACCAGCCTCAGCGATACCCAGCACGAGGAGCAGGGGCTGACCCTGGGGGCGGTGGACTATATCACCAAGCCCTTCCATCCCGCCATTGTCCGGGCCCGGGTCCACACCCATATCAACCTCTACCGCTACCGCACCCAGATCGAGCAGGAGGCCACGGTGGACCAGCTCACCGGCGTGCCCAACCGGCGGCGCTATGACGCCGTCAGCGGCAAGCGCTGGCAGGACGCCATCCGCCTGGGGGCCCCCATCTCCATCTGCATGTTTGACATTGACAAGTTCAAGGTCTACAACGACACCTTCGGCCACCCCGCCGGGGACAAGGTGATCAAGGCCGTGGCCGAAACCGCCGCCGCCAAGCTCCGGCGGGGAACGGATTTCTTCGCCCGCTACGGTGGGGAGGAGTTTGTGGCCTTGATTCTGGGCGGAGGTTCGGAAGCCGACTTTGCCCACCTGCGGACCGTCCGTCAGGCGGTGGAGAATCTGCACATTCCCCACAATCCAGAGGTCTCCCAGTGGGTGACCATCAGCATCGGCGGTATCACCGTGCTTCCCAAGGTGGGGTCGACTTACGATACATATTTGAAAATGGCGGATACCATGCTCTATGACGCCAAGCGGTTTGGGCGGAACCAGGTGGTTTGGACCAACGAGCGGATGGAGCAGCTGCGGGAAACGTAAAACGCCCCCCGAAGGGAGCGCGCAAGGGTAGGATCAGCGCCTGGAAGGTGGAGTTCCGACGCTGTTTCTATAGGGGAACGGAGGACCGGCTCAGGCCGGCCCTCCGCTTTTTTGGGGAAAGACGCTGCTGGGTTTTTTACTTATAGAGCTCCGGCTTCTCCATGGTCTCCACCTTCAGGAATTGAGAGGTGCCCCGGGAGGCGTTCAGCGCGTCGCCCGCCACGCAGGCAACGTAGCCATCCCAAGAGGAGGGGCCGGTGAGCTTGCCGCCGTGAACGGACTCCACCCACTTGCAGAACTCGATGTCATACGCCTCGATGAAGCGCTCCTTCCAGTCGGTCATGATGGGCATGGACTCGGCGGGATTCAGGCTGTCCCAGCCGGCGGGACGGGAGCGGCGGACCACGGCGTAGGGGTCGGGGAGCTTCACGGTGCCGTTTTCGCAGACCACCTCGCACTGGATGTCATAGCCATAGCCGTCGGCCACCTGGACCTCCACGTCGATGAAGCAGCCCTTCTTGGTCCGCATCAGCATGACCTGGGGGTTGTCATAGCCCTTGTCGGAGTTGGCGGACTGGCGGACCTTGACGCACTGGACGTCCTCATACTCGTCGTCCAGCAGCCACCGGCAGATGTCCAGCTCGTGGATGGCCACGTTGGTGACGCCGTTTTCGGTCTTGAAGCCCGGGCCCTGGGCAACGTTGCGGTGGCAGGCCTTGATCACCAGGGGCGCGCCGATCTCGCCGGAGTCGATAATCCGCTTCATCTCCGCGTAGCCCCGGTCATAGTGGCGCATGAAGCCCACCTGGACCAGCCGCTTGCCGATGGCCAGCTCCCGGTTGATGATCTCCTCGCAGTCCTTGGCGTTCTGGCTCAGGGGCTTCTCGCAGAAGCACCACTTCTCCTCCGCCAGGGTTTTCATCACGTAGTCGTGGTGGGTGGGATCGATGGAGGTGATGACCACCGCTTCCACGTCCGGGTCCTTGATCATCCCGTCGCAGTCGTTTCCATAGGATTTGATGCCGTATTTGGCAGCGGTTTCGTCGGCGGCGGCGGCCACGTAGTCCGAGACGGCCACGACCGTGGCGCCGGGGACGGTTTCGATGATGCGGCGGCAGTGGTCCTTGCCGATGGCTCCGCAGCCGATGATGCCGATTTTCAAAACGTTATCCATGGGTATCAGCCTTCCTTTTTCATAGTCAAGTGAGGGGGTTCGATCTGTGCCGGGCGGGCCTTACCTGCCCGGCACACCGCTCCCGTGCCATGGGACAGCTCCCACAGCCGCGGGAGGAAGGGCGGAGACGGGCCCCGCCAAAGCGTCTCAGGGGAACCGCGTCCTCCTGGACGGTTTTTTAATACTTCCGGGCCTCGTCCCGTCCGGCCTTCACGCCTTCCCAGGCCTTCCGGACGCTCTCCTTCTCGGATACGTCGGCGAGCCCCACGTTCCACCAGGACTCATAGCCGTCGGTCATGGTCTTGGGAATGACCTTCAAATCGAACAGGCACGCGACCGTCTGCTTCTTGGCGTCCTCCAGAGCGGCCTCCAGCTCGGCGATGGTCCGGCAGGTGTAGGATTTCAGGCCGTAGCCCTCGCCGATCTTGGCATAGTCCACGGGAATCAGGTCCCCGGTGGGCTTCTTGCCGTCGGTATAGCGGAACTCGGTGGCCAGGCTTCCGATGCCGTGGTTCATTTCCAGGTTGTTGATGCAGCCGAATCCGCAGTTGTCGAAGATCAGGATGTTGACCTTTTTCTTTTCCTGCTGGATGGTCATGATCTCGCTGTGGAGCATCTGGAAGCTGGAGTCGCCCACCACGCAGTAAACCTCGTTGTCCGGCTCGGCGAACTTCACGCCCAGGGTGGCGGCTACCTCGTAGCCCATGCAGGAATAGCCGTACTCGGCGTGATAGCCGCCCCGCTTGTCGGTGGTCCACATCCGCTGCATGCAGCTGGGGAGGGACCCGCCCGCGGTGATGATGGTGGCGTCGGCGTCGATGCAGCGCCGGATGGCCGCTAGAGCGGCGGTCTGGGTGATCTTGCCGTTGGTCAGTTTCACAAACTCGGGCACCGTCCGGGGGTCCCGGGCCTTGATGATGGGATCGAAGTCGTCCCCGGTGTACTCGATGGACCCCAGGTGCTCCATCTCCTTGGCCCAGACGGCCTTAGCGTCAAGAATCTCGTTGGTGTAGGCGGACTTCCAGCCCTTGGCCCGGAGCTTCTCTGCCAGGGCCTGGACCGTCACCTTCGCGTCGCCCACGGCCTTTACCGCGTCCATTTTGTAGGCGTGGAACCGGCAGTTGTTGATGGTGACGAATTTCACGCCCTCATGCTGATAGAGCCGCTTAGAGCTGGTGGTGAAGTCGGACATCCGGGAGCCGATGGCGATGACCACGTCGGCGTCCTTGGCAATGTGGTTGGAGGCGTAGGTTCCCGTAACGCCGATGCCGCCCAGGCACATGGGATGGCTGGATTTGCAGGCGCTCTTGCCCGCCTGGGTCTCGCCGAAGGGGATGCCGAACTCCTGGCAGAAGCTCTCCACCACCTCGCCGGCGCCGGAGTACCGCACGCCGCCGCCCACGATCACCAGAGGCTTTTTCGCGCCGGCGATGATCGCGGCGATATCCTCCAGCTCCTCCTCCACGGCCACGGGACGGGTGATGCGGTGGACCCGCTTTTCAAAGAAGTAGGTGGGGAAGTCATAGCTCTCACCCTCCACGTCCTGGGGCAGGGCGATGCAGCATGCGCCGGTCTCGGCGGGGTCGGTGAGAACCCGCATGGCGTTAATCAGGGCGGTCATGACCTGCTCGGGACGGGTCACCCGGTCCCAGTACTTGCAGACGGGCTTAAAGGCGTCGTTGGTGGAGACGGCCAGGGAGCTGCTCTGCTCCAGCTGCTGGAGCACGGGGTCCGGCTGGCGGGAGGCGAAGGTGTCCGCCGGGAATACCAGGAGAGGGATGTTGTTTACCGTGGCCGTGGCGCAGGCGGTGACCATGTTGGCCGCGCCGGGGCCCACAGAGGAGGCGCAGGCAATAA
Source organism: uncultured Oscillibacter sp. (assembly GCA_910587705.1). Lineage (GTDB taxonomy): Bacteria > Bacillota > Clostridia > Oscillospirales > Oscillospiraceae > Oscillibacter. The sequence goes on along the minus strand of CAJUMX010000003.1, from coordinate 68,241 downwards.
TCTGCTTGCGGCAGTTCTGCTTGGCAAAGGCGATGGCCGTGTGGCACATGCCCTGCTCGTTCCGGCCCTGCATGACCCGCAGAGCGCCGGGGTTCGTGTCCAGAGCCTCGCCCAGGCCCACGGCAATGCCGTGGCCGAAGATGGTGAAGAAGCCCTCTACAAACTTGGTCTCCACGCCGTCCATAGAGACGTACTGGTTATCCAGGAATTTCACGATGGCCTGGGCTGTGGTTAAGCGAATGGTATCCATTGGAATCTTCCTCCTTGCTTATCCTTGATAGATATGGTCGTTGGCGTCGGGCTTCCAGAGCCAGGCGTGCTCCTCGTCGTCGATGCGGGTCTTGAGCCAGGGGTCCCCCTCCAGGTGCCGGATGCCCCAGGCGTAGCACATGGCGTAGCCCGGCGCGGCGGTCTGGGAGTGGAAGCCGCTGGTGATGACGGCGAGACCGTTGTGTCCGGTCTGGTAGATTTCCCCGTTGGCAAAGCCCGCGCCGAAGCCGTGGGGGTAGTCGAAGCGGTAGAAATAGACCTCCGGCTGGGGATGGTGATGGGGGGGATAGGAGGACCACTTGCCAGGGTGGTTCAGCACCTCGCCCAGGACCATGTTGGAAAAGGGCGCGTTGTCGTGGTCGAAGAAGGTCTTGATCTCCCGCTCCATGCAGCCCAAAAGCTCGCCGTTGCACCCGGCGTGCTGGGTCTGAACGGTGTCGGGGGTATACATGACCGCCTCAAAGGGCTTGTCGTTCAGGGTCTTTTGGATGTACAGCTCGCTGTGGGCCTTGGCGGTGAGAACGATCTTCTCTCCCCGGCCCGCCAGGAGGCAATAGGCCTCGTGGTGGAAGCAGTCGGGGCGGTCGGCCTCCACGGTCTTTCCGGCCCACTGATAGGTCACCGTTCCGGCGAAGAGGAGGACGGCAATTTCCTTTTCCGCCTCCTCGAAGGTGAAGGTGTCGCCGGCCTCCATGACGAGGAGGCCCACATCCATGAGGCTGCCCATGTCGTCCACGGACATATCGATGTAGGGGTTATACCCCTGTTTGAGTTCAGCGTTCTTGTTAAAATAGGTCATTGGAATCATCTCCAAAATCCGAATTGGATTCAGCCATGAAGATAGCTGGTCCTTTGCACCCCCCATTTTCTCTTTTTCTTCCAGAAGAAAACGAGAAAACGGGCCGTGCACGGTCCAAAAGAGAAAAAGAAGGATACGGGGGAAGCGACGGGGGCGCGGCTGAATGATCGGCGGAGCCGGAATGACTTCCCACGCGCAATCAAATTGAGCGGGGGTTTGTTCCTCGACGAATGGACAAGCTTCTCTTTCCGCTGCCGCTACCCTGGCGCGGGCGGATGGTATCCAAAGCATAGCGGCCAGCGAAGCGTCGCCGCTCACCTGGCACGCACTGAAAAAGAAGGTCGGTAGACGCAGCTCCGGCGGAACCACCGGGGTGCGGCAGCAAAAAGAGGAGCTGGTCCATTCGGTGAAGAGCAACCCCCGTGCGAACCAATTGCGCGAGGGTAGTCATTCTGGCTCCGCCATTCATTCAGCCGCGCCCCCGCGTCGTCCCCGTTACTTCTTTTTCTCTTTTGGACCGTGCACGGCCCGTTTTCTCGTTTTCTTCTGGAAGAAAAAGAGAAAATGGGGGGTGCATTGCACCAGCCATCGCTGGTCGCCAATCCTCCCCGCCCGAAGGGCGAGTACCAGCCCGGTCTTAGAGCCCGGTATGCTCCCGAATGTACTTCCGCCCCTTCATGGCGTACTCCAGGGGATTCGCCTTGGCGGGGTCCTGCTCGGCCTCCACCAGGAGCCAGCCCTGATAGCCCGCGTCCGCCAGCGTCTTGAATACGGGGTCAAAGTCCACATCGCCGTCGCCGGGCACGGTGAACGCGCCGTTGCGCACGGACTGGAGGAAGCTCCAGTTGTTCTTCCGGGCCTCTTCCACAACCGGCAGCCGCATGTCCTTCAGATGTACGTGGCCCACCCGGTCCACATACTTCTTCAGCATGGTCAGGGGGTCCTCTCCGGCAAAGGTGAAGTGGCCGGTGTCATAGCACAAGAACACATACCGGGGGTCGGTGTTGGCCATCATGCGGTCCGTCTCCTCGCTGGTCTGGACCACGGTGCCCATGTGGTGGTGGAAGCAGAGCTTGAAGCCCCGGTCGGCGGCGATCTTGCCCAGCTTGTTCAGCCCGTCGCAGAAGAGGGCCCACTCCTCGTCGTTCATCACGTGCTTGTGCCCGCCGGTGAGAACCGGGGTGTCCATCTGGCCCTGGATGGAATAGCTCTGCTCGCTGACGTTGATCCGGTTGGCCCCCACGGCGGCCAGGAAATCCAGGTTGGCCGTGAAATCCTTCTCCTCCTCCTCGAAGGGACGGGTCAGAAGGAAGGAGGAATACCAACGGCTGGCAATGCGCATGCCCCGCAGGTCCAGGGCCTTTTTCAGCTCGGCGGGGTCGGTGGGGTACTTGTTGCCGATCTCGCAGCCGGTAAAGCCCGCCAGGGCCATCTCGCTGACGATCTGCTGGAAGGTGTTCTCGCCGCCTAGCTCCGGCATATCGTCGTTGCACCAGCCGATGGGCGCGATGCCCAGGGAAACGTTCTTGGAATCAAACATGGGAATGGACCTCCTTGAAATGATCGTTCTGAGACCCGGAAGGGTCTCTTGGAGCCTGTATTCAAAACCGGAACGCCAAAAGGGCGAGGCTTTTCCCGTCAGGCAAGCCTGTCGGACTGCCAGGGAACGCGGTATGGCGGAAAAAAGGCCGTCTGGATGGCGCTTAGCCGTTGTGGATACAGGTTCTTCGGGTAACGGGGAAAGCCGGTGGAAACACGGCGCTTCCGCCGCCGTTTTCACTATAAAGAAATTAGCATTTTCCCGGTGAAAAATCAACGTTTTTTCTCCGCGTTTTAGAAAATTTTCTGTATTCGCCAAAGGTTCTCCGGCTTTTTTTACGCTTTGACGGACGGGTTGACGGAATTCACGCAAACGTTCACATTTGCACGCGGAGCTCACCAGCGGTCCGCCCAGCCCACGGCGTCTCCCTCCGTCTCAAAGGGCTCTGGGAAGGCGCTTGACGCCAGCATCTCCTCCCGGATGGCGGCGGAGAGGTCCGGGACCGTCTCGGGCCCGTAGGCGGCGAAGGCGGCGCTGTCCATCAGCAGCGCCCCGGCCCGCTCCATGTCCTCCAGGTTCACCCGCTGAATCTCCTCCGTCTGGGAGGAGCAGCAGTCCGTCAGCACCACGGTGTTGTACTCCAGGGCGATGGCGTCATAGCAGGTGGTGCGGACGCAGTTGGGGGTGGTGGTGCCCGCCAGAATCACCGTCCGCACGTCCAGGCGGCGGAGAATCAGGTCCAGCTCCGTCTGGAAAAAGGCGCTCCACCGGGGCTTGATGATGGCGTAGTCCCCCGGCTGGGGGCGGAGGGCCTCCGGGGCCTGGGCGCTGTTTGGGCCGGTGGAGGCGGGGCGGCAGGCGTGGCCCCCGGCCTTCCAGGCGGCGTAGCGGGTCAGCTCCACGTCGCTGCCGTCGGAGCGGTAAATGCGCTTGACAAAGAAAACGGGGATGCCCTTGCTCCGGGCCAGGTCCAGTGCTCGGGCACAGGCGGGGACGGTAGCCTGGGCCCCCTTGATGCAGTGGCCGCCCCGGCGGTCCACAAAGCCGTTTTCCATGTCGATGAGAATGAGGGCGGAACGGGTGGGATTGGGTTTCATGGCAATGCTCCTTTCACAGCTTTTCAAACACATGCACCCGGAAGGAGGTCCGCACCTCCAGCCGGTCCAAGGCCGCCAGGCGCTCCGCCCCGGCCTTGGGGGTTTTCCAAAAATAAGGGGTCATGCGGAAGAGGTTTCGAACATCCTCCCGCCGATCCAGCAGAATGGTCCCGTCCACCGGGACAATCTCCCGATAGGCGAAGCCCTCGTAAGGGGTTTCCTTTTCCTCGTTGGGGTAGGGCCTGTCGTAGAGAATTTCCTTCATCTCCCAGAGGTGCTCCGCCCCGGGGACCACATAGAGAAACCACCCGCCGGGCTTCAACACCCGCCGGAACTCCTCCAGCGCCAGGGGCGAAAAGCAGTTCAAAAGCACGTCCACGCCGCCGTCCGCCAAGGGCAGTCGGTAGGAGGAGGCCACGGCGAATTCCGCCCCCTTCTCCCGCTTGGCCGCCGTGCGGAGGGCGAATTTCGAGATATCCGTCCCCGCCATTTGGGGCCGCCTCCCGGCGGCCCGCAGGGCCCGGGCCACCCCGGCGGTGTACCAGCCCTCGCCGCAGCCCGCGTCCAAAAGGGCGGGCGTTTCGCCGGAAAGGGCCAAAATTCGACTACAAATCGTATTTAACAACGGTTGGTAATACCCTCTGGACAGGAATTCCCGCCGGGCCAGCACCATGTCCCGGTCGTCACCAGGGAGGGCGGAGTGCTTTTGGTTAGGGGGCAGCAGGTGGACATAGCCCTCCTTGGCGGTATCAAAGCTGTGGCCCCCGGGGCAGCGGTAGGCCCCCGCCGCCCGCTCCAGGGGGGCGGCGCAGAGGGGACAGCGGAAAAGGCTCATTCCGTTCCGCCTCCCGTCACGTCGTTGATCCACTTCCCGCCCCGGACCCGCCAGAGGCAGAGGGGGAATTTCACGATGCTCTCCAGCTGGATGGCGAAGGCGATGGGCCAGCAGCCCCATTTCAGCACCAGGGCCACCAGGGCCGTGACGGGGAGGCACACCACCCACTGGGGGGCGATGTCCAGGACCGTGGACCACATCACGTCGCCCCCGGCCCGGAGGACCCCGGTAATGGCGGAGATGGCGCAGGCGTGGAGGGGGATGGAGGCAAAGCCCATCACCGCCAGGGCCGTGGCGATTTCGGCGGAGAGGCCGAAGAGCTTGAACATGGGGAAGATGACGGGGACGAACAGCAAAGGAACCAGGGCAATGGAAAACACCGCCAGAGCCGTTCCCACCAGCACGGCAAACCACAAAAGGGCCCGGCTCAAATCCATGACCTTCTCCCGGCCCTGGCCCTCGCCGATGGCCTTGCCCACCATCACCGCCGTGGCGGCTCCCAGGCCGAAGCAGACCACCAGGAACAGCCGGTTCAAATTGCCCATGACGGCGTTTGCCGCCAGCATCTCCACGGAGTTGTCCGTATAACCCAGGATGACGGTCAAGAGGGAGTTCCCCAGGCCCCAGACGGTTTCGTTCAGTACCACCGGGGAGGCGTACTTCACAAAGCGGCGCATCATATCCAGGCCCGGGCGGAAAAAGAGCCCCAGGTACAAGGGGATGAGCTTACTCCGCAGGGCGCAGACAACGCAGATCACAAACTCGCTGACCCGGGCCAGCAGGGTTGCGATGGCCGCCCCGGCCACCCCCAGGGCGGGGAAGCCCAAATTGCCGAAGATCAGCAAATAGTTCAGCCCCGTGTTCAGGATGGTGGAAAAGCCGAAGAGCTTCATGCCGAAGGCCGGGTCCTCCACACTCCGCCGGGCGCTGACGTAGATGGAGGAGAGCATGTTAAAGACATAGGAAAAGCCGATGACCTGGAGATAGGGGGCCCCCAGGAGGCTTAGCTCGTGCTTGTTGGAAAGGAGGTCCATCACCGGCACCGGGACGGCGCAAAAGAGCAGGGCCAGGGGCAGCGTTACGGCGGTCCCCAGCAGGGAGGCAACGCCCATGGCGCGGCTGACGCTTTTCTCGTCCCCCTTGCCCCAGTACTGGCTCACCAGAATGCCCAGGCCGCTCTGGAAGCCAAACACAATGCTGGTGAGGAGGAACACCGGGACGTTGGCGGTGGTCACCGCCGCCATCTCCGCGTTTCCCAGGCGGGAGACCATGAAGGTATCGATGAGCCCCAGGGAAAAGGTGATGAGGTTTTGTAGAATCATGGGCAGGGAGAGCTTGAAGAGCCGCTTGTAAAAGCCGGGTTCCCGGCGGAGGAAATTGAACATAAGTCACCTTTATCAAACGATAGTCATAAAATTTAGAGCCTGTATTCATAACCGGGGGACGCCGGATGGACGAGGATTTTTCTCGTCAGACAAGGAGATTTTCCGCAGCCATACTGACGTATGGCAAGGGAAATCGACGCAGTATGGCGGGAAAAAGACCGGCCAGACGGCGTACAGCGGTTGTGAATACAGGTTCTTATAGCATGGGCATCCGGGCGTCCCGGTGCCGCCGGAGGGCCTGGGCGCAGGCGTCGACGTCCGCCTCGGTGGTCTCCGGGCCAAAGCTGAGGCGGATGACCCCGGCGGCCACCCGCTTGGGGAGTTTGAGGGCCGCCACCACGTGGCTGGGCTTTCCCTGGTGGCAGGCGGACCCGGCGGAAATGCAGATTCCCTGGCTTCCCAGGTCGTTGACGATGTTTCCGGCGGGCCAGCCCGCCAGGGACAGCGACAGAATGTGAGGGGCCGTCCCCACCCCCACGGAAACCATGTCCGGTATGGCCAGCAGCTTTTCCCGGGCATAGGCGTGAAGGGCCTCCAGATGGGCCCGGTTCCGTTCCCGGCCCTCCAGGCGCAGCTCCGCCGCCTTGGCAAAGCCCGCGATCTGGGCCGTGGCCTCGGTGCCGGAGCGGAGGCCCCGCTCCTGCCCCCCGCCCGCCAGAAGGGGCCGGGGATTCCGCACCCGGGGGCCGATGTACAGCGCGCCGATTCCCTTGGGCCCGCCGATCTTGTGGGCGGAGATTGTCACAAAATCCGCCCCCAGGGCCCTGGCGGAGAAGGTCCCCAGGCCCTGCACCGCGTCGGTGTGGAGGAGGGTCCTGGGATTTCGGGCTCCAAGGCCCCTGGCGATGTCCGCCACCGGGTACACGGTTCCAAGCTCATTGTTCACCAGCATGACGGAAACCAGGGCGGTGTCGGGCCGGACGGCCTCTAAAACCCGCTCCGCCGTGAGATTGCCGTTTTGGTCCGGGGCGAGGTACGTGACCTCGCACCCCTCCCGCTCCAGCCATTTGCAGCACTCCAGTACGGCGCTGTGCTCCACCGCCGTGGTGACGATGTGGTTTCCAACGTGCCGGTTCTGCCACGCGGCGGCCCGAAGGGCCCAGTTGTCCCCCTCGGTGCCGCAGGAGGTGAAATGCAGCCCCTCCGCCGGGCAATCCAGAAGGGCGGCCACCGCCCTCCGCCAGTCCTCCACCCGCTTTTTCATTTCCGCGCCGAAGGGATACTGAGAGCTGGGATTTCCGTACCGCTCCGCCAGGACTTCTATCATGGCATCCGCCACGGCCCGGGGGACGGGGGTGGTGGCGGCGTGATCCAGGTAAATCATTTGGCAAAAAACTCCTTTCCAGGGGGCTTGCCCAAACCGGGGGATTCCAGTATAATAAGGCATGCCAAGCCATTATAGCGAACAATCTTACAAAGCGCAAGGAGAATCTGATCCACTATGAAAGTCGCCATCTACACCCTTGGCTGCAAGGTGAACCAGTACGAGACCCAGGCCATGGAGCAGGAGCTCCGGGCCCGGGGCCACGAGACGGTCCCCTTCGGCCAGGAGGCAGACGCCTACATTATTAATACCTGCTCCGTCACCGCCGCCGGGGACCAGAAGTCCCGCCAGGCCGTCCACCGGGTTCGCCGGGAGCGCCCGGGGGCCGTGGTGGCCGTGTGCGGCTGCTGGTCCCAGACCCACGCCGCCGAGGCCCGGGCCCTGGGGGCCGACGTGCTGACGGGCACCGGGGACCGTATGGGCTTTTTAAGCCTTCTGGAGCAGGCCGTCCGGGAGCGGGCCGCCTCCGGTGGGCACAGCGCCCCTCTGGAGGCCGTGGACCCGCCCTTTGAGCGGCGGCACTTTGAATGGCTCCCCGCCGGGGGGCTGGAGGGCCGGACCCGGGCTCTGCTGAAGGTGGAGGACGGCTGCGCCAACTTCTGCTCCTACTGCATCATCCCCTACGCCCGGGGTCCGGTGCGCTCTTTGCCCATGGGGGAGGCGGCGGTCCAGGCCATGGAGCTAAAAAACCAGGGCTATCAGGAGATCGTGCTGACGGGCATCGAGATTTCCTCCTGGGGCCGGGACCTCCACCAGGGGACCACCCTCATCGATCTGCTGGAGGCCGTCAGCGCCGCCGTGCCGGGCGTGCGCCTCCGGCTGGGAAGCCTGGAGCCCCGGACCATTACGGAGGAGTTCTGTCAGCGGGCGGCCATCCTGCCGGACCTGTGCCCCCAGTTCCACCTCTCCCTCCAAAGCGGCTGCGACGCCACCTTGCGGCGGATGCGGCGGAAATACGACACAAAGCGCTATCTCCAATCCGTGGAGCTTTTGAAAAAGACCTTCCGCCATCCCGCCGTCACCACGGACCTCATTACCGGCTTCCCCGGGGAGACGGAGGAGGAATTTCAGGAGACCCTGGACTTTATTCAACAATGCAGCTTTGCCCGGATGCACATTTTCCCCTATTCCGAGCGCCCCGGCACCCCGGCGGCGGAGCTGGAGCAGCTGCCCAAGACCCTCCGGGCGGAGCGGGCCCATCGGGCGGCGGAGGTCGCCGCCGCCATGCGCCGGACCTATTTGGAGGAGTGCGTGGGCCGGACGGAGGAGGTGCTCTTCGAGCAGCCCGCCGGAAAGGAGGGCCTCTTCCTGGGCCACGCCCCCAACTACGCGGAGGTGCTGGTAAAGGGGGAGGACCTGCACAACCAGATCCGCCCTGTGGCCATCACCCGGACCGACGGGGAAACCCTCTTCGGGGAACTGGAGGAGTGAGGATATGAAGAGCCACTTTTTCGCCTACCTCTCCCGGATGCGGTTCATTCAGCGCTGGGCGCTGATGCGGAACACCGCGCCGGAGAACGTCCAGGAGCACAGCCACCAGGCCGCCGTCCTGGCCCACGCCCTGGCGGTGATCCGCAACGAGAAATTCGGCGGAACCGCCGACCCCGGAGCGGTGGCGGCGGCGGCGCTGTATCACGACGCCAGCGAGATTTTGACCGGGGACATGCCCACCCCCATCAAATACGACAACCCTGCCATTCAGCACGCCTATAAGGAGGTGGAGGCGGTGGCGGAGCGGAAGCTGCTGGCCATGCTGCCCCAGGAGCTGCGGGGGGCCTACGCCCCGGTGCTCACGGAGGTGGACCCGGAGGTGGAACGGCTGGTGAAGGCGGCGGACAAGCTCTCGGCGTACATCAAATGCGTGGAGGAATTGAAGGCCGGAAACGCCGAATTCCGGGACGCCGCCGCCCAGACGCGAAAGGCTCTGGAAGGCTACGGCCTGCCGGAGGTGGAATATTTCCTGGAGACCTTCATGGACAGCTTTTCTCTGACCCTGGACCAGCTGAAATAAGAAGTTTTGACAGCACCGGGGCGGGAACCTTTTTCCCGCCCCAGCCGTCTAAAGGAACACAACAAGATTTGGAGGGATGACCATGAAACGCCTGCTTTCCCTGACCCTGGCCGCCGCCCTGCTGGCGGCGCTGACCCTGCCCGCCGCCGCGGCGGAGGAATCCCAGGACGCTCGCCTGGCCAAGGTCACCGCCCTGGTGAAGGAGGCCCTGGCCCTGGACACGGAAGCCTACGAGACCTTCCGGGGCAGTCTGTCCGAGGAATTGGTCCCCGCCTGGGACCTGAGCTGGGAGGGGGAACGGCGCTCCCTCTCCGTCTCCGCCCTGGAGGACGGCACCGTCGTCAGCCTCTCCCGTTGGGAATCCCGGGCCTCCACCCCCGCTTCCAACGGAGGAGGCTTCCCCTCCTTCCCGGAAAACGGCGGCGCGGAGGACCGGGCGGCGGCGGAGGCCTTCCTGGCCCGGGTCCTGCGGAAGGGAGAAGCCGTGGAGTTGAGCGGCCCGGAGGGCGCGTCCTCCCTGGGGGGCTCTGACCGCGCCTGGTCCGGGACCCTCATTTTAAACGGCCTGCCCTCTCCCCTCCACTATTCCATCCGGGTGGAGGACGGACTGGTGGAGCATTTCAGCCGGGATGTGCCGGAGACCTCCGCCATCGGCGGCGTGCCCGGGCCGGAGACCACCGCCTCTGCCGATGAGGCGGAAGATAAGCTAGCCGAAACCCTGAAGCTCCAACTGGAGTATGTCCGGGAACCCGGCAGCGCCAAGGCCGTCCTCCGCTATGTGTCGGAGGCGGGGGCCCACACCTTCCTGGCGGACGCCAAAACCGGGGAGCTGATAGACCTGACGGAGCTGGAAGAGCAGCTGCGCCTGGGCTACCGCTCCGCCGGAGGGGCCAACGCCGCCCCCTCCGCCAAGGCGGCGGACACAGCCGCCGAGGAGGCGGGCCTCACCAAGGCAGAACAGGAGGGCATAGCGCAAATGGAGGGCGTGCTGCCCAAGGAGGAGCTGGACAAGGCCCTCCGGGCGGAGAGCGCCTACGGCCTCCGGGGCTATGCCCTGACCGGCTCGTCCTATGGGGTGGAGCCCGGGAAGGAGGGCACGGCGGGCCGGGTCCTCTGCACCCTGCGCTACGCCCGGACCGACGGCGGAGAGCGCCTGAGCCGGAACATCACGGTCAACGCCAAGACCGGCGCGGTGGAGAGTGTCCAGTCCTCCGCCCCCTGGGGCCGGGAACAGACGCTTTCGGAGGAGGAGGCTCAGAAGAAGGCGGAAACCTTTTTGAAAGCCCTCTGCCCGGACCGGGCCCTAGCCCTCTATAAGGACGCCGTCTATGCCGTCCCCATCGCCCGGGGACAGGACCAGGCCCCCTATTACCGCTTCCGCTTCGCCCGAACGGTCAACGGCCTGCCCTTCCCGGAGAACTCCTATTGGGTCTCCATCGACGCGGCGGACGGGTCCATCTACGGCCTCTCCGGCGACTGGGATGAGGACGCGGCCTTTGACGACGCCAACGGCCTCATTTCCATGGAAACCGCCCTCTCCGCCTGGGCGGGGACCTATGAAGCGGCGCTGGCCTACCGGAATGTCCCCCAGAAGCTCACCAAGGCCGACCCGGCCCAGGCGAAGCTGCTGGAGCAGGGCCTGGAATACTACTACGCCCTCCGCCTGACCTACGGCCTGGAGCGGGAGCCGTCTTTCTCCGGCGTGGACGCCAAGACCGGCGCGCCGGTCCGGGAGGAGCGGGGAGCCCTTCGGGAACCCCTTTCCTATGATGACCTGACCAAGAGCTCCGCCAAGGAGGATATCGAGAAGCTGGCCCAGTACGGCGCGGGCTACGCCGGGGGCAAGTTCCGTCCCAGCAAGAACGTGACCCAGTGGGAGCTGGTGGCCCTGGTCTACAGCCTCCAGGGGACGGCCCTGGAGCCGGAGGCCGCGGACAAGGACAGCCGGGAGAACGCCTATTACAGCGCCTACCGCCTCGGGCTCCTCCGCCCGGCGGAGCGGGACGACAATGCCGTCCTGAGCCGGGCGGACGTGGTGCGAATGCTGCTGGACGCCGCGGGCTACGGCCCCGCCGCCCGGCTGGGGGGAATTTACACCTGCGCGTACAGCGACAAGGGGAGCATCCCCGCGGAAGAGTTGGGCTACGCCGCCCTTGCCCAGGCCCTGGGGCTGGCCTCCGGGACCTACGCTGGAAGCCGGACCGCCACCCGGGGGGAGGCGGCCTCCATGCTCTGCCGGGTGTTGGAGCGGGCGGCTTAAGCCCGCAGACCGAAAAGAAGCGGGGAACTGCCGGAAGGGCAGTTCCCCGCTTTCTCGCTTGCGTCCTTACTTCGCTTCCAGAATGCCGGCCAGAGCCTCCAGCGCCTCCCCGGCGTCGGGGCCCTCGGCGGTCAGCGCCACCTCTCCCTGTTCCCGCATCAGGGAGAGGAAGCCAAGAAAGCTCTTGGCATTGATGCAGTGCCCGCCCCGGGTAATGGTAATCTGACTGGCGAAGCCGCTGGCCTTTTTGATGAAGCTGGTAGCCACCCGGTCCAGCTGGTCCTCCGGGATTTGTACAACTGCCATGCGATTCATTTGCCCACTCCGTTCTGTCAAATAATTGGAGCTAGTATACCATGCTTTCCGGCGGATGCCAATTTTTATTAAAGAAGTTTTCGATGGCCAGTCCATTTTCGTCGTCTCTCCAAAAACCCCGCCGGAGACCGGGCTGGAAATTGTAAGAAATTCTTAAGGGTTTTGTCAAGCCGTTCGTAAGATTTTCCTGTTACCCTGGGGAAAACCCAGGCGCTGTCCCGTGTAGAGAATCAGCGGGACGCCGCCGAAGGAAAAAAGGAGACGATCTTATGAAACGCGCGTGGATTTCCCTAACCCTGGCCCTCTGCCTGTTTTTGACCGCCTGCGCCGCCCCGGCGGAGCCGGAGGGCAAATGGGACCCGGCCCTGAAAAACGCCCTGGGGCTGACCCCGGAGCAGCGGCTGGAGGACTACGACTACTTTGTCAAAACCCTCAAGGACAGCTATCTCTGCCTGGGCGTTCACGACCGGGAGAACCCGGAGGAGCCGGCGGAGGAGGTCTTTGCGGATTACCGGAAGATGATTCTTGAAAACGACAGCGACGAGGCCTTCTACTCCGCCGTTTACAGCTCCCTCTACCGCCTGGGGCCCTATGGGCACCTCTGGATCATCGAGCCGGAGGACTACCAGAGGATGCTGGACTGGTGCCGGACGGAGGACGCCACCGGCCGGGAGCGGTGGAAGGAGCTTATCGAGGCCTCGGAGGAATCCTACAAGACGCTGAAAGCCTATCTGGACGCTCTGGGAGACGAGGACGGCGGCTCCTGGAGCGGCGGCGAGGCGGGGGAGAACCTTCGCACTCTCCTGTTGCCGGAGGCGGGGGTCGCCTATTTGAAGGTGGACAGCTTCCTGACGGACTATGACCCGGACTACCCAAAAGAGGCCCAGGCCATCCGGGACTTCTACGACGCCGCCGGGGACTGCACGGACCTCATCATCGACCTGACGGACAACAGCGGCGGAAACGAGGGCTACTGGCAGAACCTGCTGGCGGCTCCGCTGGCGGACGGGCCCCTGTCCTGCACGAACTACGCCCTGCTGGCGGACAGCGAGAACAACCGGCCTTACATCGACAATGTATTCGCCCCCTCGGACCTGCATCCCATCGAGGAGCTGCCGGAGCTTCCCAAGCTGGAGCGGCAGGGCCTGGAGGCCGCCACTCATTTTGTGGAGAGCACCCTCCGGGTGGAACCGGCAGCAAAGCGGGCGGCGTTCCATGGCCGGGTGTGGCTTCTGGTTGGGCCCATGGTCTACTCCGCCAGCGAGTCGTTCGCGGTGTTCTGCCAGGCCACGGGCTTTGCCACCCTGGTGGGAAGCCGGACCGGCGGGGACGGCATCGGGGCCCTGGACCCGGTGATGCTGCGCCTACCCAACAGCGGCATTTTAATTCAGTACACGATGATGTACGGCCTGAACCCGGACGGCAGCAGCAGCGAGGAGGCGGGCACCACGCCGGACGTCCTCTCCCCGGCGGGAGAGCCGGCGCTGGTGACGACCCTCCGGGCTATCCAGGCGGCCCGGGGATAGGGAAACGGGGAGGGGGCAATCGCCCCCTCCCGGGCCCTTTGGAGCCCTTCGGAGAAAATTTGAAAAAAGGCTTGACTTTGGGAAAAGCTCTGGTATAATAACTACTGTTCTTCGTTGAGGAACCCTATAACTGTATCGGCAGAAGCAATCGACAGCGATGGAGAAGTCGCCTAGTTGGTCGAGGGCGCATGATTGGAAATCATGTAGGCCCCTAAAGGGTCTCGAGGGTTCGAATCCCTCCTTCTCCGCCACCAAAAACCCTGTAACCGCAATGGTTACAGGGTTTTTGTCATGCCGTTTCCCTTATTTTTTCCCTTTTTGCGCAGCGCGGTCTGCCGCCCTCACTCCGCCTCCTCGGCAAATTCGCCGGACAAAAGGAAGTTGTGCGCCATAGGGCCCCGGCCGTGCCCCAGGTCCAGCATGGCACCCAGCGCGCCGGAGAGGTAGTCCTTCGCCCGTTGGATCGACACAGGCAGGTCGAAGCCCTTAGCCAGGTTGGCGGCAATAGCGCTGGACAGGGTGCAGCCGGTGCCGTGGGTATTGGGATTGTCCACCCAGGTCCCCCGGAACCACCGCCCTTCCCCCTGGGCATACAGGAAGTCGTTGGCGTCGCTGACGCTGTGTCCCCCCTTGAGCAGGACGGCGCAGCCGCAGTCCCGGCTGATCTGCCGGGCGGCGGCCTCCATATCCTCCGGGCCGCGGATGGTCCTGCCGGAGAGCAGCTCCGCCTCCGGGATGTTGGGGGTCGCCACGTCCGCCAGGGGCAGCAGACGGGTTTTCAGGGTCTCCACCGCCTCCGGGGAGAGCAGCCGCCCGCCGCTGGTGGCCACCATCACCGGGTCCACCACCACATTCCTGGCCCGGTAAAACCGCAGCCGCTCCGCGATCATCTCAATCAGCTCCCGGGTGGCTGCCATGCCCACCTTTATTGCGTCCGGCGGAATGTCCGCAAACACCGCGTCGATCTGCCGCCCCAAAAACCGGGGCTCCACCTCCGCGATTTCCCACACGCCGGTGGTGTTCTGGGCCACCAGCGCCGTGATGGCGCTCATGGCAAATACGCCGTTCATGGTCATGGTTTTCAAATCCGCCTGGATTCCGGCACCCCCGCTGGGGTCCGTTCCGGCAATGGACAACGCAGTTTTCATCTGGCTTTCTCCTTTCCGCTTCCTTGGCTCTGCCCTCCGTGAAGGGGCTCCGCCAGCCGCTCCGACAGCGCCAGCAGCTCCCGACAGGCCCCCTCGATATCCTCTGCCGAGAAAATGGCAGACACCAGCGCCACGCCATCCACCCCGCTTCCGGAGAGGCGGGGGATGCTCTCCCGGTTCAACCCGCCGATGGCTACCACCGGCACGTCCACCGCGGCGCAAATGTCCCGCAGTATCTGCCGGGGCACCCGCTCCGCGTCCGCCTTGGTTCCGGTGGGGAACATCGCCCCCACCCCTAAGTAGTCCGCGCCCTTTCGGACGGCCTCCCGGGCCTCCTCCACCGTGTGGACGGACACGCCTAAGAGCATGTCCTTCCCCGCCCGGAGACGGACCTGGGCCGGGTCCATGTCCTCTTGGCCCACGTGGACCCCATCCGCCCCGGAGGCCAGGGCAATGTCCACATTGTCGTTGACCAGGAAAGGAACCCCGTACCGGCGGCACAGGGCGCTAAGCTCCCGGGCCTCCCGCAAAAACGCCGCCTCCTCCAGTTCCTTTTCCCGCAGCTGCACACAGGTCACGCCGCCCTTCAGCGCCGCCTCCACCTGCTCACAGAGCGTCCGGGACCCCAGCCAGGCCCGGTCCGTCACGGCGTAAAGCCGCATATGCCGCCTATCGCACCTCATACCGCGCCCCTTGCTCCAGGTCCGCCGGGGTCAGGCGGTACATGGCGTCGATTAGATAGGTCCGGCAGGAGGCGTTTCCCTCTTCCCTTGTCAGCCGTCCGGCGGCGATTTCTCCACACAGCCCCATGGCGCACACGGCGGCGGCCGTCGCCTCCAGAAGCTGGTCCGGGTTGGCGGCGGCAAAGGCCGCCGTCAGGGCGGAGAGCTGACAGCCGGTGCCGGTGATGGCGGACAGGATGGGGTGTCCATTGCGGATGCAGAAGGCTCGCTCCCCGTCCGCCACAAGGTCGACGGCCCCGGTGACGGCAATCACCGCCCCGGTTCGCCGGGCAAAGTCCTTGACAAAGTCTACCGCCTCACGCAGGCGGTCCTCCGTCACCTGGTCCGCGGCGTCCGCGTCCACGCCCCGGGCCGCGCTCTCGCCGGAGGCCAGGGCCTTGATCTCCGAGATGTTGCCCCGGAGAACGGCTGGCCGCACCTCCCGCAAAAGGCCGGAGGCCGTCTCCGTCCGCAGGTGGGTGGCTCCGGCTCCCACCGGGTCCAGCACCACGGGACGGCCCAGCTCCCGGGCCCGCTTTCCGGCGGCGAACATGGCCGGAATGGTCCGCTGGTTCAGCGTGCCGATGTTGAGGTGCAGTCCGCCGCAGGCGGCGGCCAGCTCCACGGCGTCCTCCGGCTCGTCCGTCATAACCGGCGAGGCGCCGCAGGCCAATAGCAGGTTGGCACAGTCGTTGGCGGTGACATAATTGGTGACGCTGAGAACCAGCGGGGATTTTTGCCGGACGTTTTCAAAAATGGCTTCGAACATGGTGTACGCTCCTTTTCGCACGGAGGAAAACGCCCCTGGTGGCGCGCCTTCCCTGGTGGGGGGAATTTTTCCGGCGGCCCTCCTCCTTTCCCGCAGCCGGACAGCAAAAAACAGGGGACGTCCTGATGGGACGCCCCCTGAAACAGTGCAAAGACTACTTCCTCCGGCGGCATTATCCGCATCAGGTTCTAGGGTCGAAGGTTTACCTTCCTCTCAGCCTGTCTCACAAGCTCCCCTGTTTATGAAATTAGGTTTATGATACCACAGGATACGTTGTTTTGCAAGAGGGGTCCCCGCGAGGGGAGTGTCCTCTCGCGCATTTTATAACAAGAATGATTTGCGGGGACGAACGTTTGCGCCCACCTATTTATGAGGGGGCCTGGGAACGAAAACCGAAACAGGTCCTCCACAAAAAATCCTCGAAAAGGACGCGCCCCCCTTGCCGCCCCGCAGGAGGCACAGCGCCCCCCCGGCAAAGACGCACAGGTCCGCCAGGTTAAAGACATAGCGGTCCAGGGGCCTGGGGGCCCGGGGGAAATGGAGGTAGTCATAGACCCGGCCCTCCGTCAAGCGCTCCTGGAGGTTGCTGAGGCCCCCGCCTAGCATCAGCCCCGTTCCCAGGGGGCAGCGCTTCCGCTGCCCCCACAGCAGCCCCAAGGCCGCCGCCGAGGCCAGGGGCAGGACCTCCGCCGGGATGGGCAGGGAAAAGGCCGCCCCCTCGTTCCACAGGGGCTTTATCCGGACCCGGCCCCCCAGATAGTCCCGCTCGGGACGACCGGGGCGGTCCAGACACCGCCGGGCGGCGGCGCAGCCGGAATACGTAGCCAGCGCGGTCAGTAGCGTCCGCATGCTCATTCCTCCTTTCGCTTTTCCGCCTCTTCCATGGCGGCCCGGAGGGCCCCATGGCCCAGGCGGTTGTTGTCCGCCAGAATCCGGGCAATCTGGCCCTGAACCGCCTCCACCTCCTCCCGGAAGGCGGCGGCGGAAACCCGGAGGGCCCCGTGGCCCAGGATGATGAGCTGCTCCGGCCCGTCGGAGGTGGCCACCCGGACCCGGTGGCGTTTCCCCAGCTCATAGGTGGCCCGCTCGATATAGGCGTCCGCCGTCTCCGCCTCCTTGGTGTAGACCACGTGGATGTTGTGGTACTTCTCCACGGACCCCTGGCCCCCTCGGACCTTATAGGCGTCAAAGACGGCGATAAGCTCGCATTTCCGGTAGCCCTGGTAGTTGCAAAGAAGGTCGCACAGGGCCTTCCGGGCGGCGTCCAGGCTCTCCTGGGCAACGGCCTTCAGCTCGTCCCAGGCGAAAATGATGTTGTACCCGTCCACCAGCAAATACTCCGGCCCGGAGGGCTGGCGGGAGGCGGGACGGCGCTCCGACGCCTCCGGGGAGGCGGGGCGGCGGGGGGCCTTGGGGGGCAGGAAGTCCCGGCGCTTCACCGCTCCATAGGTCCGCTCGAAAATGGCCTGGAGCTCCTTGTCCTGCTCGATGGTTCCGGCGTAGGCGGCGCTCCGGCGGGTTTCCGGCTCCTTGGCCTCCTCGGGCTTTGGGGCACCAAGGCGCACGCCGCTCACCACATGGGCCTGGGCGGGGACCTCGCTCCACTTCACCGTGTACCCCGCGCCGTGGGCGCAGAAGACGGAGTCCGGCGTGTTCTCCACGTCCCGCTCCGGGTCGTAGCCCAGGGCCTGGGCGACCGTTTCCGGGTCCCCGCAGGGCCGGTACCCGGCGGGGCGGAGGCTCAAGCGGCCCTGGCCCCGGGTGTAGGCGGCCAGCTCCTTGGCGTAGTCCCCCATGGCGGCCACCGGAGCCTGGCCGGTGAGAACGGCCTCCTCCCCCAGGGCCTCCGGCGGCTCCGCCTCGCCGCCCATCTGCTGGACGTCGTTCAGCGCCCGGCCCAGCTGGGCGGCGGGCAGCTCCAGGCGGAAGGCGTACCAGGGCTCCAGCAGGACGCTTTCGGCGCGCATGAGGCCCTGGCGCACCGCCCGGTAGGTGGCCTGGCGGAAGTCGCCTCCCTCGGTGTGCTTCTCGTGGGCCCGGCCCGCCGTGAGGGTAAGTTTCATGTCCGTGATGGGGGAGCCGGTGAGGACCCCCAGGTGGGGCTTTTCCCACAGGTGGGTCAAAACAAGGCGCTGCCAGTGGCCGTCCAGCTGGTCCTCCGGGCAGACGGTGGCGAAGCGGAGGCCCGTCCCCCGGGGCAGGGGCTCCAGGAGGAGATGAACCTCGGCATAGTGCCGCAGGGGCTCGAAGTGGCCCACGCCCTCCACGGGGGCGGCGATGGTCTCCCGGTACACCACCCGCCCCGCGCCGAATTGGGCCTCGATGCCGAAGCGCTCCCGGAGGCGGCGCTGCAAAATTTCTGTCTGAACCTCCCCCATCAGCTGGACCCGGACGGCTCCGGCGGTCCAGGAGACCCGGAGCTGGGGGTCCTCCTCCTCCAAAAGCCGCAGGGCCTTTAGGGCGGCGGAGGGGTCCGCCTCCGTCTGCATCTGATAGGCCAGCACCGGCTCCAGGGCCGGGACGGTCCAGGCGGTCTCATGGCCCAGCCCCTGGCCGGGGAGGGCCCGGCTCAGGCCCGTGACTGCCACCACCGTCCCGGCGGGGGCGCTGTCCACAGGCTGGAACTTCTCCCCGGAGTAGAGGCGGAGCTGGTCCGCCTTTTCCTCCCAGACCTCCTCCTCCGGGGTGTCGGGACGGCGGTTGGTGAGAAGGTCCTTGGCCCGGAGCGCCCCGCCGGTGACCTTCATCCAGGTGAGGCGCGCCCCCCGGGCGTCCCGGGAGACCTTAAAGACCCGGGCCCCGAAGGCCGCCGGATAGGCCCGCAGGGGCCCGTGGCGGCGGAGGGCTTCCAGCAGGGCCTCCACCCCCTCCAGCTTCAAGGCCGAGCCGAAGAGGCAGGGGAACAGCTTCCGCCGCCGGATGAGGTCCGTCAGGTCCTCCTCCGCCATCTCCCCGGTTTCCAGATACCGCTCCAGCAGTGCCTCGTCGCAGACGGCGGCCTCCTCCGCCAAAGCCTCCGGCGGCAGGGAGAAGTCCACACAGCCGCCGTCCAGCCGGGCTTTCAGCTCCGATAGAAGGGCTCCCCGGTCCGTGCCCGCCAGGTCCATCTTGTTGATAAAAAGGAAGGTGGGCACGGCGTAGCGCTCCAGCAGCCGCCAGAGGGTCCGGGTGTGGGCCTGGACCCCGTCGGAGCCGCTGACCACCAGCACCGCGCAGTCCAGGACCTGGAGAACCCGCTCCGCCTCGGCGGAGAAGTCCACGTGGCCCGGAGTGTCCAGCAGCGTGACAGCCAGGTCCCCCAGAGGAAACTCCGCCTGTTTGGAAAAGATGGTGATGCCCCGCTCCCGCTCCATCTCGTCGGTGTCCAAAAAGGCGTCCCGGTGGTCCACCCGGCCCAGGCGGCGGATGGCCCCGCTCTGATAGAGCAGCGCCTCGGAGAGGGTGGTTTTTCCGGCGTCCACGTGGGCCAGGACGCCCAGGACCAGCTTGTTCATGGAAGCACCTCCGACAAAAGGGTTTGCGCCGGACAGGGGCCTTATCCGGCGTGGAACAGGACCGCCAGCAATCCGTAGATTACCGGCTGGTGGAGCATGTAGAGAAGAAGCGAGTGCCGCCCCATGGCCGTCACCAGAGGGAGCGGCGGGAGCTCCCGGACATCCCCCTCCGGGCGGAGGCGGAAGAGAAACCACCCCGTCAAAAATAGGAAAGACCAGGGGAGGAGGGGGAAATAATCCGTGGAGAAGAAGTCCGCCGGGGGAAAGCCCAGCAGGGCGGTGAGGTGGTTTTGGTACAGCCCGGCGGGCAGGGCTGCGACACGCAATCCCTCAAAGCCCAAAAAGCCGCCGTTTACGTCCCGGAGCAGCAAAAACAGCAGAAAGCTTCCCGCCGCCCCCGCCCGGGGCGGAACCCGCCTTAGCGCCGGGGCCAGCGGAACCAGCAGCAGCGACGAGGCCCCCAGCAGGGTCAGCACGCCGCAGTAAACCAGGTTGGAGCGCATAAACAGCCATGTGACGGCGGTGATCGCCGCCCCGCAGAAAAACACCGTCAGTCCCCGGCGGAGCTGCCGCCGCCCCAGGGCCCAGCAGTAGCCGGAGAGAAGAATGAAGGTCCAGCAGATGCTCTGCTGCCAGACGTGGGCGGCGAAGCCCCGGTACCAGGGCCAGTCCACGCCGAACATGTTCACCAGGTCCCAGGCGGCGTGGTAAAGGATCATGCTGACAAGGGCGCAGCCCCGGATGGCGTCTAAGACTTGATAGCGGCGGTGTTCCATGGAGCGGCCTCCTTTCTGGAGTGGGAAAAAGGGGGAGCGCCGCTCCCCCTTTTGGGTCTTTAATAGGCCACGCCCCAGTAAATATCGGTCTTGCAGGGCTTGCCGCACACGGGGCACACGCCCTCCGTGCCGCTCTGCTTCAGGGGCATGCAGCGGGAGCTGACCCCCGCCCGCTCCTTCATGGCCAGCTCGCACTCCAGGGAGCCGCACCACTTGGACCGCAGGAAGCCGCCCTTACCCTCGGCAATGGCCTTGGCCTCCTCGGGAGAGGCGATGTCGAAGGTGTTGTCCTCCCGGTTTTGGAGCGCCATGGCGTACATGTTGTCATGAACCTCGTCCAGAAGCTTTTTCACCCTCTCCTCCAGCTCCGCCAGAGGGACCGTCACCTTCTCGCCGGTGTCCCGGCGGGCAATGACGCACTGCTCCTTCTCCATGTCCTTGGGGCCGATCTCCACCCGGAGGGGCACGCCCTTCATCTCGTATTCCGCGAACTTCCAGCCGGGGGAGTTGTCGGAATCGTCCATCTTGGAGCGGACCCCGGCGGTTTTCAGCCGGTCCCGGAGGGCCGCCGCCGCGTCCAGCACGCCGGGCTTGTGGGACGCCACAGGGATGACCACCGCCTGGATGGGGGCCACCCGGGGGGGCAGCACCAGGCCGTTGTCGTCTCCGTGGGTCATGATGATGCCGCCGATCATCCGGGTGGACACGCCCCAGCTGGTCTGGTGGGGGTGGTGGAGCTGGTTGTCCTTCCCGGTGTAGGTAATGCCGAAGGCCCTGGCGAAGCCGTCCCCGAAATAGTGACTGGTGCCCGCCTGAAGGGCCTTGTGGTCGTGCATCATGCACTCCACGGTGTAGGTCTCCTCGGCCCCCTTGAACTTCTCCTTGTCGGTTTTCAGGCCCCGGAGGACGGGCATGGCCAGGAAGCTTTCCATAAAGTCCGCGTAGACGTTCAGCATCCGCATGGTCTCCTCCCGGGCCTCCGTCTCGTCCACGTGCATGGTGTGGCCCTCCTGCCAGAGGAATTCCCGGTGGCGGAGGAAGGGGCGGGAGGTCTTTTCCCACCGCAGGACGCTGCACCACTGGTTATAGAGCTTGGGAAGGTCCCGCCAGGAGTGAATGATATTGGCGTAATGCTCGCAAAAGAGGGTCTCGGAGGTGGGGCGGACGCAGAGGCGGTCCTCCAGCTTCTCGCTGCCTCCCATGGTAATCCAGGCGCACTCCGGAGCGAAGCCCTCCACATGGTCCTTCTCCTTCTGGAGCAGGGACTCGGGGATCAGCACCGGGAGATAGACGTTCTCGTGGCCCGTCTCCTTGAAGCGGCGGTCCAGCTCGCCCTGAATGTTCTCCCAGATGGCGTAGCCATAGGGCCGGTAGATGAACATGCCCTTGACGGAGGTGTAGTCAATGAGCTCCGCCTTTTTGCAGACGTCGGTGTACCACTGGGCAAAGTCCACATCCCGGGCGGTGATGGCGTCCACTTGTCTTTTATCCGTAGCCATAGCGTTTTCGTTCCTTTCCTGTTTAAGGTCCCAAAATAACCATTCTATTTTATCCGCCCGGAGCGGGATTGTCAACTGTTTTGGGGGGGATTGCCGGAAACGGCGCCTCATCCCGTCAGCACGTTCAAATACCGCTCCATTTCCATTCTCGACCGAAACACAACGATCTCCCGGCCCTCCCGGTAACGCTCCAAAAGCCGGTAGAGTTCCGGCAGCTTCGTCTGTGGAAAGTCCAAAATCCATTGCCGGAACTCCGCGTCAAACACCGTCTCCACCCAGGGCATATCCTCCCGCTTTTTTCCGATGCGGGCCTCCGCGCCGGCAAGGCAGAGCTCCAGCGGAAAATCCAGCAAAAAGGCTGTGTCGCAAGCGGCCAGCCGCCGCTCCGCCGTTCGCTGGTAATTTCCATCCATTATCCAGCAATCCTTTGCCAGTACCTTGTCCAGCTCCGCGTCAAACCGCTCCGGAGAGCAGGTGGTCCGGTCCGGATTATGCCACAGCATATCCAAATAGTACAGAGGAATTCCGGACGCGTCCCTGAGCCTGCGCGCAAATGTGCTCTTTCCCGCGCCGGGACACCCAAGAACCACTACTTTTCGCATCCGCTCACCGCCCCGGCAGGGGGAAGGCCCGCAGTATCACCCGCCCAAAGCACACCAGGCTCCGCCCGCCGGAGGAGGGCAGGACCACATCCGCGTCCGCCCGGGCCCGGTTCAGGGAGAAGAGGTACACAATTCCCGCCGGGTCCTTGTAGTACTGCTTGCAAAACACGTCCCCGTCCACGCAGAAAATTCCCACGTCTCCCGCCTTCAAGGGGTCCCGGTTCACATAGGCCACGGACCCGTCGGCAATATAGGGGGCCATGGAGTCTCCCTGAATCCGCACGGCGAACTCCGCCGCCGGGGGCACATCCCCCGTAACAGGAATGTAATCAAAATCCTCCCCAAAGGCCGGGGCGGCGTACCCGGCGGCAGCAGGGGTCCGGTAGAGGGGAATCATCCGGGGCTCCGCCCCAGGAACCTTCTCCGCCTCGTCCCGATAGGCGCACAGGGCCTCCACCATGGTCCGCACCGTCTCCCGCCCCAAAGCGGACAGCCCCCGGTATCCCTCCAGCAGCCTCTGTTCCTTCGGGTCCAAGGCCCGCTTGTTGTACTGAAAGCTGTCCTGAAACAAGGTGTTCGGGTCCACCTCCAGGGCGTCAAACAGCCGGAGCATGATCTCCTCCTTGGGAAAGCTGACCCCCGTCTCATAGTTCCCCACAGCGGAGGGAGAAATTCCCAGCAGCGCCGCCAGCTCCACCCGGGTCATATCCAATTCCCCCCGGCGGGCCCGCACTCTCTCGCCAAACGTCATGCCCCGTTCCCCCTTCCATTTTTATCTTAATCTTACCAGCCCATCCAGCCCCTGTCAATCTTTTTCACAAGCTTCTTGTAAATTCCCTCTTGACATACTCGAACACATGTGCTATTTTAAAATCACCGCCAAGATTCTTGTACCCCCCACACACTCCCAACCAAAAGCACGTCCCACCCCGCCGCCAGCGCAGCGCCGCGGCCGTCCCCCGTCTCTCGTCTCCCGTCCCCCGTCCTTCGTCTCTCGTCCCCCGTAAAAAAACTCAACCGCGGACCCAGCAAAGCGGTCCGCGGTTGAAGGCGAAGAAATTCCCACCAGAGTGCAGTTTTCGGCGGAGCCGGAAACGGAACGGTGGTGGGAATTTCTGAGCTGGTGGGGGAAGGTGGATTCGAACCACCGAAGTCAGTGACAACAGATTTACAGTCTGCCCCATTTGACCGCTCTGGAATTCCCCCAGATATCAGTATGAACTTGTGGAGCTGGTGGACGGACTCGAACCCCCGGCCTGCTGATTACAAATCAGCTGCTCTACCAACTGAGCTACACCAGCAGTTCTAACAGCATTGCCTATTCTAGCAGACCGCTTCCCATTTGTCAACAAAAATTTTTCCTATTTTCACGGTTTTTTCAAAGGAGAGGATTTACATGCTAAGAACCAGCCGCCGTCCCGGGAGACGGGCCCTGCGCTGCACCCTGTGCGGCCGGGAAATTCTCCGGGGCGAGGAGTATTGGGCCTGCAACGGCCACCTTTCCTGCGGGGACTGCTTTTCGGAGCTGGCCCGGCGGGAGCTGGCCCCCTGCCGGGAGATTCTGGGAAGGGAGGTTTGGCTATGACGCTTTTGGAGATGTCCCTTTCCTACCGGGACAGCGCCGCCGCCATCCACGGGCGCATTGTGGAGCTGCGGACCCAGGAGCGGACCCAGGCGGACCCGGAAACGGCCTTCCGCCTCCGCCGCCGGATTGACGAGCTGACGCCCCTCTGGCGGGAGGCCCGGGAGCTGGCGGCGCTGACCGCCCACTACTATGACAGGAGTTATCACAAGCATGAGAAATACACGCTATGAAGGGCTTTTCTCCACCCGGGCCAGCGAATGGATCGGAGACCTGACGGTCTGGAACCGGCAGAACGCCGCCGACAATTCAGAGCGGCTGGAGCGCCTCCGCCGGAATCTCCGCCAGGCCCGGGAGCAGGAGCTGACCCCCCGTCAGCGGCAGATGCTGGACCTTTACTATGACCAGGGGATGACCATTCCCCAGATCGCCCAGGAGCTGGGGGTCAACCGCTCCACCGTCTCCCGGACCCTTCGCCGGGCCCGGGACCGGCTGTACCGCTGCCTGCGCTACGCTTTGTAGATTTTCCACGGGAAAACCCAGGATTTTCCTGCCGTTTCGTCCATTTTGTCCCGCTTTTTCCCTTGCGGATTCTCCTGGAAGCGTCTATAATCATAGCCAGCATGTTCCATTGAAAAACAATCACAACCGCCCTGGAAGCGACGGGGCGTGGGGGAAGGGCCGGCCAAGCCGCCGGACCGGGAGGAACGATATGAAGGACATGATGTATAATTCCCTGCACCACCGCTGGCTGCGGCTGGTGGCCGCCATGCTGGGGGAGGGCGTGGTAGCCCTGGCCCTCCGCTTATTCATCGTGCCGCTGGGCCTGTACTCCGGCGGGCTGATGGGCTTTTGTCAGCTGATCCGCACCCTGCTCCACACCAGCATGGGCCTGGAGGGGGACATCGCCGGCGTCCTTTATTTTATCAGCAACATCCCCATTTTGCTCCTGGGGTGGAAAACCCTGGGCCGGGGCATGACCTTTAAGACCATTGCCTGCACCGTGTCCTTCTCCTTCTTCTACAGCGTCATTCCCTCGCCGTCGGTCCCCATTGTGGAGGATTACCTCACCTCCTGCCTGCTGGGGGGCATCCTGGTGGGCACCGCCAGCGGCATCGTGCTGACCTGCGGCGGCAGCGGCGGCGGGCTGGACATTGTGGGCCTCTGTCTAAGCAAGCGGGGCAGCCGCTTTACCGTGGGAAAATTCTCCCTGACGGTCAACTTCTTTCTCTACGCCGCCTGCCTGATTCTCTTTGTGCCGGAGGTGGCCATCTATTCCGTCATCTACAACTTCTTCTCCGCCATGGTGCTGGACCGGATGCACCAGCAAAACGTCAACGTTCAAGCCATGATCTTCACCAAGGAGGACGAGAAGGAGCTGGGCCGCTTCATCATTGAAAAGCTGGGCCGCAGCGTCACCTACTGGGAGGGCACCGGGGCCTACAGCGGCAAGGGCCTCCACGTGCTGGTGGTGTGCCTGTCCAAGTTTGAGATCGAGGAGCTGCTCCACGCCGTCCACGAGCGGGACAGCCACGCCTTTGTCACCGTCCAGGAGCGGGTCCGGGTCTTTGGAAACTTCGTGCGGAAGCTGGAGTGACCGGGGAGCTTGACCGGCGTCATACCGACGAAAGAGAGGACCGCCCTGGGGCGGCCCTCTTTTTGCGGGCGATTCATGCTCCTGTCCGGTCCAATAGTTCCGTCACGGTCCCCTTGCCTCTGATCAGCTCCGCCGTCAGCTGCGCCCCGACATGGAAGGCGAACCGGAAGCGGTCGAAGTCCAGCATATCTTCAACCCTGCTTCTCGTGTCCAGGTACGCGTCCAACAGCTCCTGCTGCTCATTCGTCATCGCGGCGATAAGCAGCTCCAGCTGCTCGCACTGGATACGCGTCGCTCTGACAAAGGACGGGTCCTGCTCGTGGGTATTTTTCAAGGGCAGGTTATAAAGCATTTCCAGAATGTTTTCCACCTTTGCACGGTCCTTTCTTTTTCTTTTTGGCCGGTACCGCTTGAAAGGAAAGGCGGCGTATGGTATTATATTTACGTCGTTTTGCCTTTGGCAATATCGGCCTGCGGGGAAGCGGTGCGGTCTGTGGTGGGCTGAGCGCCGCTTCCCGCTATTTTTTTTTGAGATCGTCATGCACCTTGTGGACACCGCGCCGAATGACTTCCGCTTTTGATACGTTGAGTTCTTCGATACACTCGTCCAGCTTCTCGGCTGTTGCTTTATCAAGGCGGACTTTGAGGGAAATGTCCTTCGGATTATCGGTGGGACGTCCCATTTTTTTATTCCCCAACACCATCACCTCACTTTTTGGGGTCGCTAATATTATCACTTACCGACGCCGCAAAGTCAAGAGGATTTTGCGATCTTGTAGGGGCCGCCGCCCTCGGCGGCCCGTTTCCCGGAACCTCCCGGCTTCCGATAGGCGGGCCGCCGAGGGCGGCGGCCCCTACGGGGTTTGAATCATTGGCCGATATGGCTTGAAAGGAAAGACGGCGTATGGTATTATATTTACGTCGTTTTGCCTTTGGCAATATCGGCCTGCGGGGAAGCGGTGCGGTTCTTGATCGGAGTGCGCCGCTTCCCGTCATTTTTTATCAAGGTCGTCATACATTTTTCTGACACCACGCCGGACTACTTCCGCTCTGGTAATCTGCATTTTCTCACTGCATATTTCCAGTTTCTCTACGGTCTCTTTGTCAAAGCGTATTTTGATGTCAATGTCTTTGGGACTATCCGTAGGACGCCCTATTTTTTTAGCGGCCATCGTACACCTCCTTTTGCGGTCGCAAAATCATTCTATCTTATGCGACCGCAAAAGTCAATAGGTGGGGATATAATTTTGTAGGGGCCGCCGCCCTCGGCGGCCCGTTTCCCGGAACCTCCCGGCTTCCGATAGACGGGCCGCCGCCCTCGGTGGCCCGTTTCCCGGAACCTCCCGGCTTCCGATAGACGGGCCGCCGCCCTCGGTGGCCCGTTTCCCGGAACTTCCCGGCTTCCGATAGGCGGGCCGCCGAGGGCGGCGGCCCCTACGGGATGTTCGACAGGAAAGCGGACCGCCCCTTGGGCGGTCCGCTTTTTGCGTCCGGTAGATTTACGATTCCGTCCCCTCCAGAATCTCCCGGACCTGGAGCACGCCGCCCTCCACGGAGAACCGGACCTCCAGCCCGGCGAAGCCGAAGCCGTAGACCCGCCCTGGGTCCTCCTGATACCGGGGCCGGGGGTCCAGGGCCAGCACCGCCCGGAGGGCCTCCCGCCGCTGGGGCGGGACCTTCTCCCAGAGCTCCGGCGGGCACTCCACCGCCAGCGTCTCCCCGGCGGGGACGGAGGCAAAGCCCCCCAGGGCCTCCGGGCGGCAGTCGGCGTAGGGGAGGTAGGGCTTGATATCCAGAATGGGCGTGCCGTCCATCAGGTCCGCCCCCCGGACCCGGAGGACGGTTCCCCACTCCCGGGTCTCCTCCATGCCCGCCAGGGTGACGGCGGACAGGGCGATGGGGTTGGGCCGGAAGGGGGAGCGGGTGGAAAACACCCCCAGCCGGGCGTTGCCCCCCAGACGGGGCGGGCGGACGGTGGGGGACCACTCCGCCCGGACGGCCTGGTCGAACACCCACACCAGCCAGATGTGGGAAAAGCCCTCCAGCCCCCGGAGGGCGGCGGGGTTCCGATACGCCGGCTCAAAGACCACCCGGGCCTCCAGCGCCTCCACCAGGCCGCTCTGGCGGGGCACGCCGAACTTTCCGGTAAAGTCACTGTGAATCCGGGCAATGGTTTTCATGGTAAATTCCTGGGGCATGGCGGGCCTCCTCTCTGTTTCCGCCCCCATTATACCGGAGGCGGCGGAAAAAGGGAAGCCCTTAGGCCTTGTTTGAAAAAGGCAAAATGCTGTCTTAGGGCATCTTTTTCCGCCAGGACTGCGTTGATTTGACTTGAAATCCGTCAGGATTCCCGCGTCAAATCGCCTTGCCTGGCAAAAAAATCTGCCCCAATCCGGCATTCCGCCAATTTCCAAACAAGGCCTAGGTAGGCCGGGCCGCTGGAAACGCGCGTCCAACGGTCCGGCGAGGGGTTAAAACGCCCGGTCGATGGCGTTCCCCGCGTCGTCCACGGCGTTTCGGACGGAGCGTCCGGCGTCGTCCACAGCGTCCCGGGCGTCGCCCATCAGGCCGTCGTCATAGCCGTCGTTGTTGTAATCCCCCCGGTAGTCCTCGGTTCCGTTGACGGAGCCGTCCGTCGTTCCGGTTCCGCCGCCGCCGCAGGCGGTGAGGCTGACCGCCAGCAGAAGGGAAACCAGCAGAAACAGCAGAGTATTTTTCATGGGATACTCCTCCTTCGATCTTTCCGGCTCTGGGCCCCGCCGGACCGGCGGGGCCCGGAGCCCTCCCGTCAAAGAAGCGCGCGGGCAAAGTCCCGCGCCGCTTTGACGGCGCACGGAACGGAAATTCCGCTCCGTGTTCACGATACCCAAGCCCTATTGTCTCCGGTCCGCCGGAATCAACCCCCGGCAAATTTCGGAGCGAACGTCTTTTTTTAGAAAACGCCCCGGGCTTTCGCATGAATTGCCCGGCGGGGCCATAGGATGGAGAACGGGGGGCTGCCGGGTGAAGCGGGACAGCTGGGAATTTCTCTGGAGAACTCTTAAATTTTCAGCGAAATGACGTATAAGTTTCCATAAAATTGGCGTAAACTAACAAAAAGAATTTTACTGTCAAGGAAAATTTTTTGAAATGTTTGTGCAATTGTCCATTGACGGGAGACGGAAAAGCGGTTATGATGGTACAGTAATGACTCGTGGGCAAACGGTTCCATTTGATTTGATACAAAAAGGAGAGCTGCAACATGTATACGCAGGAAATCACGGTCAACAACGAAGTTGGTTTGCACGCCCGCCCCGCCACATTCTTCATCCAGAAGGCCAACGAGTTTAAAAGCGGCATCTGGGTCGAGAAGGAGGATCGCCGCGTCAACGCCAAGAGCCTGTTAGGCGTGCTGTCCCTGGGCATCGTGAAGGGCACCCCCATCACCCTGATCGCGGACGGCAGCGACGAGAAAGAGGCGGTCACCGCGCTGGTGGATCTGGTGAAAGACAACTTCGGAGAGTAACGAACCGTCCCCGTGCTGCCCGTCAGCGCGGGGTGGTCTTTTTTTATTGGGCCATGCCCCCCCATCAACCGGCAAAGGAGGCCAAGCCATGACCAAGGACGAGCTAAAGGAGAAAGCGAATGACCTGCCGCTTTTGCCGGGGGTCTATTTGATGATGGACAAAACCGGGAAGGTCATCTACGTGGGCAAGGCGAAGAGGCTGAAAAACCGGGTCAGCCAGTACTTTCAGGACAGCGCCTCCCACACCGCCAAGACGCGGCAGATGGTCTCCCAGATCGACCACTTCGACACCATCTTCGTCTCCAGCGAGTTCGAGGCCCTGGTGCTGGAAAACTCCCTCATCAAGCGGCACATGCCCCGGTACAACATCCTGCTCAAGGACGACAAGGGCTATCCCTTTGTCCGCCTCTCTCGGGGGCCCTATCCCCGGTTTACCATGGTCCACAAGTGGGCCAACGACGGGGCGAAGTATTTCGGCCCCTTCGGCGGGCGGTTCGAGACCCGGCAGGCCCTGGACGCGGTGTGCGCCGCCCTGCGGCTTCCCACCTGCAACCGGAAGTTCCCCCGGGACATCGGGGCGGAGCGGCCCTGCCTGAACTTCCACATGGGCCGGTGCGACGGCTTCTGCCGCCCGGAGATGACGGAGGCGGAGTATGCCCGTCGCATCCGCCAGGCCACGCAGATGCTGGAGGGGAAGGCCAAGGAGCTTCTCCGGGAGATGACCGGGGAGATGGAGGCGGAGGCGGAGGCCCTGCGGTTTGAGCAGGCGGCGGCCCTCCGGGACCGGATCAACGCCATCAGCGCCCTTTCCAAAAAGCAGACGGTCATCGCCGGGCTCTGCGCCGACACGGACATCTGGGGCCTGTACCGGGGGGCTGGAAAGTGCTGCTACGCCGTGCTCCACATGGAGGAGGGGAACCTGGCGGGCCGGGAGACGGAGCTCTTCACCGCCCCCATGGAGGAGGGGCAGGAGGAGATGCTCTCCGCCCTGACGGCCCAGTACTACCTGCCCAGGGCCATTTTGCCCCACGAGATTCTGCTGCCCTTTGAGACCGAGGGGTACTGTGAAAACCTCTCGGAGGTGCTGACGAAGCGGGCGGGGCACAAGGTCTGGGTCCACGTCCCCCAGCGGGGGGAGAAGGCGGAGCTTCGAGCCATGGCCCAGCGGAACGCCGCCGAGGAGGCGGAGCGGGCCACCACCGCCGAGGAGCGGGTGGCCCACACCCTGGAGCTTTTGACGAAAATGCTGGACCTTCCGGCCCCGCCCAAGCGGCTGGAGTCCTTCGACATCTCCAACACCGGGGGCAGCGACATCGTGGCCTCCATGGTGGTCTACAGCGGCACGAGGCCCTTGAAGAGCGCCTACCGGCGGTTCCGCATCAAGGACCTGGCGGGGAAGCCCGACGACTACGCCTCTATGCGGGAGGTGCTCCGGCGGCGGCTCCAGCGGGCGGCGGACGGGGACGAGAAGTTTCTGCCCCTGCCGGACGTCTTTTTGATTGACGGCGGCGTCACCCACGCCCAGACGGCTCTGGGCGTGGCGGAGGAGTTCGGGATAAGCGTTCCCATTTTCGGCATGGTGAAGGACGACCGGCACCGGACCAGGGCCCTGGTGACCCCGGAGGGCCGGGAGATCGGCATTGTAGGGAATCAGGCGGTGTTTTCCCTCATCGGGCAGATTCAGGAGGAGACCCACCGCTTCGCCATCACCTACCACCACGAGAGCCATGGGAAAAGCGCCCTGCGCTCCGCTCTGGACGGGATTCCCGGCGTGGGGCCGAAACGGCGGGAGGAGCTGCGGAAGAAGTTTGGGACCATCAAGGCCATCCGGGAGGCGGAGGTGGAGGCCCTGGCGGCGGTGGTGCCAAGGCCCGCCGCAGAGGCGGTTTGGAGGCATTTTCACCCAGCGGAGGAGAAACCGGAGGTATAAAAAAGAGGCCCGCCGCCTTGACAAGGGGAAGGCGGGGCCTTATAATGAAAGCAGAAGGGATACCGCTGCAAGACGGTCAGCCCTCGCTTCTCAACTTAGAAAGTTGACCGCTTGGGGGCTATCCGAGCGGTCAACACGCTTTTATGGTCAGTATGTACAGCGCGAACGCCAGACACACCAAAAATCGAAGTACAACGTACAGCCGATTCTTCCACACCCGCTTCACCCCCCTTCGCCGTCGGCGCAAAATCCGTTTTAGGGGGAACACCCTGCCGGGTATCCTCTCCTTCACTTCCTTGCGCCTCCTCTCCCCACAAAAGCCAAGGCTTTTGTGGGGACCCCAGGAGATGGCCAACCGCCTATTTTGCAACGATATCCTTCTGCCGCCGTGCCCTTTTGGGCCTGGCGAATTTTATTATAGGGGATGCGGGGAGGTTTGTCAAATTTGGGCGAAGAAAACGACCGAAGGGTTTTCGCCCTTCGGTCGTTTTGTTACGCTGAAACTAAGTTGCCGTCGCTTCGGCTTGGTTTACCACCAGACTGCCGGAGCGCGAGAAAGTTCTTTGGATACTTTCTTTCAAGAAAGTATCACTTCGCGGCCTTCGCGGCCCGGATGGCCTCGGTCAGCAGCGGGGTGACCTTGAAGAGGTCGCCGCAGATGCCGTAGTCCGCAATCTCGAAGATGGGGGCCGTGTCGTTCTTGTTCACCGCGATGATGCACTCGGAATCCTGCATACCGGCCTTGTGCTGAATCGCACCGGAGATGCCCAGAGCCACGTACACCTTCGGGTGCACCGTCTTGCCCGTCTGGCCCACCTGATGGTCCGCAGACAGCCAGCCGCTGTCGATGGTGGCACGGCTTCCGCCGACGACGCCGCCCAGCTCCGCAGCCAGCTCCTCGGCCAGCTTGATGCCGCCCTCGACGTCCTTGCTGATGCCGCGGCCCACGGACACGATGAAGTCCGCGCCGATGAGGTCCACCAGCTTCTTCGCCGCCTTGACCACCTCGGTGACCTCGGTCTGCACGTCCGCCTCGCTCAGGGTGAAGGCGGGCTTTTCAATGACGCAGGCGTCAGCTTTCGCCTGATCGAAGGGGTTCTTCTTCATAACGCCGGGGCGCACCGTCGCCATGCAGGGACGGAAGCGGGGGCAGATGATGGTGGCCATCAGGTGGCCGCCGAAGGCCGGACGGGTCATTTTCAGGTTCCGGTCCTCCATGTCCCACTTCTGGCCGTCCACGTCGAGCGTGGAGGCTTCCCGCAGGAATTGGATGTAATTGGCGACGTCGATGTCCAGGTGGGTGCAGTCCGCGCAGAGGCCGGTGTGCAGCCGGGCCGCGCAGCGGGGAGCCAGGTCCCGGCCGATGTTGGTGGCGCCAATCAGGAACGCCTCGGGCTTCAGCTCCTCAATGACGTC
This sequence comes from uncultured Oscillibacter sp., assembly GCA_910587705.1. GTDB lineage: Bacteria > Bacillota > Clostridia > Oscillospirales > Oscillospiraceae > Oscillibacter. Next base: position 35,839 of record CAJUMX010000003.1, on the reverse strand, counting down.
GCAGATGACCTTGGCGTAGGCGTCCGTGTTGTAGACGGACAGCATGGGGCTTTCGCAGACATAGACCTTGTCCGCGCCGTAGCCGCCCAGCTCCTTGGCCGTGGCCTCGATGCCCTCGCCGCCCAGGAGGAGGCCGCAGAGGTTCACGCCCAGCTCGTTGGCCAGGTCCCGGCCCTTGGAAATCAGCTCGAAATCGGTGGGCATTAGCTTGCCCTCGCGCTGCTCGCAAAAGACCCAAACGTCCTTGAAGGCAGCGATATCCGCACTGTTGAAAGTAGACATGTTCTATATACTCCCTTCTCAGATAATGTGTTTGCCGGCCAGGATGGAAGCCAGCTTCTCGCAGGTCTCCTTGCCGTCGCCCTCCAGCATCATGCCCGCGCCCTTCTGGGGAGGCGTGAAGCTCTTGAAAATGTTGGTGGGAGAGCCCTTGAGGCCGATGGTGGAGGGGTCGATGAGCTTGTGGTCCTTGAGCTTTTCAAAGTCGAAGGTCGCCAGGGGCTTGTTGTAGGTTTCGTAGATGCCGCCGATGGACATATAGCGGGGGGTGTTCAGCTCCTTGATGCAGGTCAGGAGGCAGGGGGTCTTGACCTTGATGGTCATATAGCCGTCCTCCAGCATCCGCTTGACGGTGATGTTTTCTCCGTCCTTGTGGATGTCGGCGGCGTAGGTCACCTGGGGCAGGTTCAGCTTCTCGGCAATCTGGGGGCCCACCTGGGCGGTATCCCCGTCGATGGCCTGGCGGCCGCACATGACCACGTCGTCTTTTTCCACGCCGATGGTGTCAATGGCGGCGGCGAGAATCTGGGAGGTGGCGTAGGTGTCGGAGCCGCCGAACTCCCGGGCGGAGACCAAAACGCCCTCGTCCGCGCCCATGGCCATCAGCTCCCGGAGCATGGAGGCCGCGGGAGGGGGCCCCATGGTGACCACAACCACCTTGCAGCCGGTTTCGTCCTTCAATTTCAGGGCGGCCTCTACGGCGTTCATGTCGTCGGGGTTCGTGATGGTCTGCATGGAAGCCCGGTTCAGGGTGCCGTCGGGATTGACGGCCACCTTGCCGGAGGTATCGGGGACCTGCTTGACACAGACAATGATTTTCATAGTCGTTTCCTCCTCCTCTTACAGTCCCATATTCGCGGAGATGACAATGCGCTGGACCTCGGACGTGCCCTCGTAAATCTCGGTGATCTTGGCGTCCCGCATCATGCGCTCCATGGGATAGTCCTTGGTATAGCCGTAGCCGCCGAACATTTGCAGCGCCTTGGTGGTGGTTTTCATGGCGTGCTCGGAGCACCAGAGCTTGGCCATGGCGGCCTCCTTGGTGTAGCGGACGCCCTGGCCCTTGAGGGTGGCGGCCTGATAGGTCAGGAGGCGGCCCGCCTCACAGCCCATCTCCATGTCGGCGAAGGTGAACTGGGTGTTCTGGAACTTGGAAATGGGCTTGCCGAACTGGACGCGGCCCTTGGTGTACTCCTTGGCCTCGTTCAGCGCGCCCTCGGCGATGCCCAGGGCCTGGGCCGCGATGCCGATACGGCCGCCGTCCAGGGTCTGCATGGCGATGGAGAAGCCCTTGCCCTCCTTGCCCAGCATGTTCTCCTTGGGAACGATGCAGTCGGTGAACACGATCTCGGCAGTGGGGGAGCCGTGGAGGCCCATCTTCACCTCGTGCTTGCCAACGGAGAAGCCGGGGAAGCTGCTCTCCACGATGAAGGCGGAGATGCCCTTGGTGCCCTTGGACTTGTCGGTCATGGCAAAGACCACGAAAACGTCGGCCACATAGCCGTTGGTGATGAAGATTTTGGAGCCGTTCATGACATAGTGGTCGCCTTCCAGCTTGGCCTCGGTCTGGCCCTTGGAGGCGTCGGAACCGGCGTTGGGCTCGGTGAGGGCGAAGGCACCCACCTTATGGCCGGTGGTCAGCATGGGGAGGTACTTTTTCTTCTGCTCCTCGGTGCCGTGGGTCAGGATGGGGTCGCAGCACAGGCCGTTGTGGGTGGCCACGATGTCGCCGGTGGAGGCGCACTGCTTGCTCAGCTCCTCGATGCAGATGGCGGAGGCCAGGGGGTCCGCGCCGGTGCCGCCGTACTCCTTGGGCACGCACATGCCCATGACGCCCAGGTCAAACAGCTTTTCGATGTTCTCCCGGGGATACTCGCTGTTCAGGTCCGTCTCGGCGGCGATGGGCTTCACTTCGTTTTCGGTGAACTCGGCCATCATCTTCCGGATCAGCTGGTGCTCACGGCTCAAATTGAAATCCATGTGATGTTCTCTCCTTATTTTAATTTTGGAAATCCATATATTTCCTGGACCGGGCTCCAGGGCCCTGGGGCCCGGTCCGGGTTGACGAAGGGTCTTACTGGATGCCGGCGATGTCCTTGGCAAACTGCTTTTTGCCCTGGATGTTGCCCTGGCGGGCAATCATGATGCGCTGGGCCTGGGGAGAGCCCGCGCCGTGCATGGACTCGGTACGATAGCCAACGGCGGCGGCGCCCAGGCACATGTTCTCCAGGAAGCGCATGATCCGCTGGCGGTCCTCGGTCTTTACGCCCTCCCGGGCGGCGAAGAACTTGTTGCAGATGTCTCCGATGGTCTCGCCGTTCCGGCCCACCACGGTGTCGGACTCGAAGTCCTTTTGAGAGGGCATGGTCACCACCAGGCCGCCGGCCACGTCCTCAGCCAGGCGCACGATCTCATAGGGGAAGCGGGTGACGTTCTGCTTGCAGACGTTGGCAAGCAGGAGGTCAATCTGGTAGTTGCCCGCCTTGGTCTTGAAGCCCTGGCTGGAGCAGGCGATGCCGCAGCAGTAGAGGGTTTCGTTCAGGTGGGTCATCTCGATGAGCTTATCCTTGACGGCAGAGGCCTTTTCCACGCCGTTGTACTCGGCGGCAAGGGCCGTGGCTCCAATGACCACGTCGCCAACGCCCACCTTGCACCCGCCGTAGCTCTGGCGGTGATAGCCCGCGAAGCGCTCCACGATCATGCCGGCGAACTCATACTCGCCATTGAGGAAAATGTACTCGTTGGGGATGAACACGTGGTCCAGGACCACCAGGGCCTCCTGGCCGCCGAACTTGGCGTTGCCCACGTCGATGGACGCGCCCTCTTCCATCTTCCGGGTGTCGCAGGACTGACGGCCGTAGATCATGTACATGCCCTCGGCGTCGGTGGGGCAGGCGAAGCTGACGGCCCAGTCCTTATCCGCCTCGCCCATGGAGATGGTGGGCATGAAGATATGCCAATGGGAGTTGATGGAGCCGGTCTGGTGGCACTTCGCGCCGCAGACCACGATGCCGTCCTCCCGGCGCTCCACCACGTGGACGTACATGTCCGGGTCCGTCTGCTGGCTGGGGGCCTTGGAGCGGTCGCCCTTGGGGTCCGTCATGGCTCCGTCCACGGTGAGGTCGTTGTCCTGGACCATGGTGATGAAGTTTTTGAAGTTCTCGTGGTAGTGGGTGCCATATTTCTCGTCGATCTCATAGGTGGAGGAGAACACGGCGTTGAAGGCGTCCATGCCCACGCAGCGCTGGAAGCAGGAAGCGGTCTTTTGGCCCAGCAAACGCTGCATCTTCACCTTGTTGATGAGGTCCTCGGTGGACTGGTGGAGGTGGGTGAAGCGGTTGACGGTGCGGCCCGTCAGGCTGGACTTCACGGTCATGAGGTCCTGGTACTGGGGGTCCTGGGCCAGGGCGTAGGTCATGGCGACGCAGTTGATGGAGGGGCGGATCATGGGGTGGTCCACCCAGTTTTTAATCTCCTCGCCGAACATGTAGACGCGGGTTTTCAGCTTACGCAGGCTCTCGATGTATTCTTGGGGGGTCATTAAGGCCATTTTTTGTTCCTCCTAGTTTTTATAGGGTATTGCCGCACCCCTAAAATCCGTTCCGGGCGGGCTTTGCCTGACCGGAACTCCACTGCCCGCGCCATGGGGCGCGTCACGTTCGCCGTGCGAACGTGAGGGGGTTCAGCGGAGCCGCGTCAACGGCGCGGCGGAGCGTCTAAGGGGGACGCAGTCCCCCTTGGACTTAGTCGTTGGCTAGGCCCATCAGCTCATCTTTAAAAATGCGTTCGTCCATGAGCTTTAGGTCCTCGGCGATCTTAGGCATGAATTCCATCTGATCCAGCACCTGGGTCTGGAGGTCGATGCCCGGGGCAATCTCCACCAGGGTCACGCCCTCGGGCCGGAGCTCGAACACCGCCCGCTCCGTGACGTACAGCACCGGCTGGCCCACCTTGTTGGCGTAGGTGCCGGAGAAGGTGATGTGCTCCACCTGGTTGACAAACTTTTTCTTCGCGCCCTCCTGGGTGATGACCAGTTTGCCGTCCCGGCACTCGGTTTTCAAGCCCTTGGCGGTGAAGGTGCCGCAGTAGACCACCTTTTTCGCGTTCTGGGTGATGTCGATGAAGCCGCCCGCGCCCGCCAGGCGGGTGCCGAACTTGGAGACGTTCAAATCCCCGTTGGGGGCCGTCTCCGCCAGGCCTAAGAAGGCCACGTCCAGGCCGCCGCCCTGGTAGAAGTCAAACTGAACGTTGTGGTCCAGGATGGACATGGAGTTGGCCGCGCCGCCGAACTGGGTGCCGCCGTAGGGCACGCCCGCGATGGAACCGGCCTCCACCGTCAGGGTCATCTTGTCGGAGATGCCCTCCTCCGCCGCCACGTTGGCGATTTTCTCCGGCGCGCCGGTGCCCAGGTTTACGATGGCGTCCTGGGGCAGCTCCATGGCCGCCCGGCGGGCCAGAATCTTCTTGGCGTCCAGGGGGATGGAGGGGATGTCGTCCACGGGGATGCGGAACTCGCCGCTAAGGGCCCCGTCATAAGGCATCCCTAAGCACTGGTTGTTGTCCTCCGGGGAGCCCACGACGATGGCGTCCACGTAGATGCCGGGGATTTTCACCAGCCGGGGGTCCAGGGTGCCGCCCTGGACGATTTTTTCCACCTGGACAATGACGATGCCGCCGGAGTTCTTGGTGGCCTGGCACTGGGCGGTGACGTCCAGGGGGCCGATTTCTCTATGTACCGTGCAGTTGCCGTACTCGTCGGCGTAGCTGCCCCGGATCAGGCAGACGTTGATGGGGATGGGCTTATACAAAAGCCGCTCCTCCCCCTCGATGTTTACCAGCTTTACCAGGTCCTCCTTGGTGCACTCGTTCAGCTTGCCGCCGCCGTTCCGGGGGTCGGCGAAGGTATAGAGGCCCACGTGGGTGATGGTTCCAATGTTGTGGGCCGCAATGTCCCGGAACATGTGGGTGATAACGCCCTGGGGCAGGTTATAGGCCTCGATCTTATTGGCCAGGGCCAGGTCTCCCAGCCGGGGGGCCCGGTCCCAGTGGCCGCCCACGACCCGTTTGCACATGCCCTCGCCGCCGAAGTGGTCGCCGCCGGTGCCGTCCCGGTGGCCCTGTCCCGCGGCAAAGAAAAGGGTCAGGTCCCGGGGATGCCCGGTTTCTTCAAAGCGCTTTTCCAGCGCCTTGGTCAGCGCCTCGGGACAGGCGCAGCTGACAAATCCGCCGGTGGTGACGGTATCGCCGTCCTTGACCATCAGCGCCGCTTCTTCCGCGGTGATGACGCGAACTTTTTTCATGCTTTCCGAACTCCTTTTCCTGTGATAAAATGTCCCTGGGACTTATTTATTTTGGAAGTGCTTTTCCTTCCGCTTCTCCAGGAAGGCGCCCATGCCCTCCTTCTGGTCCTCGGTGGCGAAGCACATGGCGAAGAGCTCGTTTTCCAGGGCGATGCCGTCGTCAATGTCCATCTGCATCCCCCGGTCGATGCAGGCCTTGGAGTACTTCACCGCGATGGGGGCGTTGACGGCGAAGGACTTTGCCATGGCCACGGCGGAATCCAGCAGAGCCTCGGGGGCGTAGACCTCGTTCACCAGGCCGATGGCCTTGGCCTCGGCGGCGTCGATGACCTTGCCGGAGAAAATCAGCTCCTTGGCCTTTGCAACGCCCACCCGGCGGGGGAGGCGCTGGGTGCCGGAGAAGCCGGGGGTGATGCCCAGGCCCACCTCGGGCTGGCCGAACTTCGCGCCGCCCTTGCCCTCGGCGTTGGGGCCGGCGGCCAGGATGATGTCGCAGCTCATGGCAATCTCACAGCCGCCGCCCAGGGCGAAGCCGTTCACCGCCGCGATGGTGGGAATCTCCAGCTTCTCAATGCGGCGGAATAGGGCGCTGCCCCGCTGGCCCCACTTGCGGCCCTGGGCTACGTCCATGGGCTTCTGCTCGCCGATGTCGGCCCCGGCCACGAAGGAGCGGCCCTCGCCGGTGAGGATGAAGGCCCGGAGCTCCGTGTCCTTCTCCACCTCGGAAATCAACGCCTCCAGGTCGGCGATCACCTGGGAATTCAGGGCGTTCAGCGCCTCGGGACGGTTGATGGTGGCGATACCAATGTTGTCTTGCTTTTCATAGCGAACGGTCTGGTACATATGGGTTCCTCCTTCATTTTTTCGGGTTTGGCCCCGTTTTGTCCGACGCTTAATTATAGCAAATCCTGTGCCAATTCCGCAAGCCGCAGTTTCTGCCGTCTGGGCCAGTTTCCTGTTCAGATTGCCAAAAAATCGCAGTCACTTTTCTACGTTTGGACGGGACGATTCTCCGGAATTTGGAAGCGCTATTCAAAAATGAATAGCACGCCGACGACGGGCACGCCAGAGGGAGCGTCGCGGGCATTGTGAAAATCGTTGGTCCAGGGACAGCCTTTCTGTGAAAACCGCGCAAAACTCCGGTTTGGGGGCCGGGATTTATTCATTTATGAATAGAACTTATTCATTGTTGAATAGATCGGCGGTTTCTCCGTCCCCTCCGGCGGAGGGAGAAAAAATTTTTTTCTTTTTTTGAAGAATTCGGAAGGCCCATCTCGTATGATGGGTGTCGGACGACACAGGGCCGCCGGAAAGGCGTTTCGGAGGCTCTTCAAAGGGGGTGGTGAGACGGCGTGGCTGTGATGACAAAGGATCGCTTCACGGAGCTGGTCCTGCAATACGAGCGGCTGGTGTACACCGTCTGCTTCCAGCTGGTCCGGGAACCGGCGGCCGCGGAGGACCTGACCCAGGAGACCTTTCTCTCCGCCTACATCCACCGGGAGAGCATGCCGGAGGGCTTCGAGCGGCAGTGGCTTAGCCGCATCGCCGCCAACAAGGCTAAGGACCACCTCCAAAGCGCCTGGAACCGCAGGACCGTCCTGCCGGGGGAGGAGGAGCTGGCCCGGGGCCTGGCCCCGCCCGCCGAGGAGGCGGTGCTTCGAAGAAGCGGGGAGGCGGAGATTTTAAGGGCCATCCGGGAGCTGAAGGAGCCCTACCGGCAGGTGTGCCGGCTGTGCCTTTTAGAGGAGCGGTCCCCGGAGGAGGCGGCTCTGGCCTTGGGCAGGCCGGTGAAAACCGTTTATACACAGCTCTCCCGGGGGAAAAAACTTCTCCGGGAGGCATTGGAAAGGAGTGGAAGGCATGGTATTCCGTGAGGACGGACATTTAAGCGATGGGGCCCTGGCGGCCCTGGCGCGAAACGAGGACCGCTTCGACGAGCTGGAGCGGCTGGAAATCGCGGAGCACCTGGCGTTCTGCGACGAGTGCTTACAGCGCTATACCCTGGCCCTGGAGGGCGGGGCCCTGCTGGTCCCGGAGCGCTCCTGCCAAAAGACGCTGTGGGCCCGGATTCGGAGCCGGGCCTTCCGGCTGGCGGTCAGCCGGTACGCCACCGCCGTGGCCGCCGTCACCCTGGCTTTGACGGTGCTGTGGGGCGGCGCGGACATTCCCCGCCCGGCCCTGCCGGAGGACCGGCCCATCGTCTCCCGGCAGCTGACGGGACTGACGGGGGAAATCCACGACTCCCTGCGGGGGGCCGTCGGCGGCATTTCAGACTTTTTGGACGGGTTCCGGCCCAGTCAGTTCATTGAAGGAGGAAAGAAGGCATGAAAGCCATTCGTAAATTTTGGGGAAATTGCTGGCACCTGCTCTGGGCCTGCGTTCCCGGCTGCGGGCAGATGTGCCAGGGCTATATGAAGCGGGGCATCTCCCAGACCATCATTGTCACCGCTTTGCTTTTTATCGCGGTATTTCTGGAGATGGGGGTGCTGGCTGTGCTTATCGCCCCGCTGTGGCTGTATTCCTTTTTTGACAGCTTCAACCTCCGCCGCCAGATTCGGGACGGCCTGGCCCCGGAGGACGAGTTCCTCTTCGGCATGTCAGAGCTGGACTCCCGGAAGCTAACCCAGATTCTTAGCCGCCGGGGCAGCCTCATCGGCTGGGTGCTGATGGCGGTGGGACTGTACAACCTGTACCGGATTTTCGCCCAGAACATCCTTGGCGGGCTGGCCGACATGTTCCCCTGGCTGAACTGGCTTTACCACCTGCTGGTCTGGGACGCGCCCCGGATTTTGGGAACGGTGTTCGTCATCGCCCTGGGCCTCTGGTTCATCAAGGGGCCCAAGGCCCCCAAGGGCGGCGGCTTTGACGAGGAGCCCTCCTACACGCCTCCCAAGGCGGAGCCTCCCAAAATGAAATCCACCCCCTGGACGGAGGCGGAGGAGCAGTTCCACCAGGAGCCGGAGCCCCAGGCCCCGGCGGTGCCCGAGGAGCCGGAGGAGCCCGCGCCGGTGACCCTGGAGTGGAAATCGGAATTTAATGTAGAGAAGTACGAGAAGGAGCTTGCGGAAAAGAAGGAGGCGGACCATGACGGCCAGTGAGGCCGTCCGGCCCCAGCGCCGGGTGGGAACCTTCACCCTGGGGGCGGTCCTGGTGGCGGCGGGGTGCGGAATGTTGGTGTCCCTGCTGTGGCCCCGGCTGGAGATCGGCTGGCTGCTGAAAGCCTCGCCGCTGATTCTGGTGGCCCTGGGGGTGGAGACCCTGTTCAGCGCCCGGGGCGGCGGACGGGTCAAATACGACTGGCTGGGGATGATTCTCTGCTTTTTGCTGGTGGGTGCGGCGATGGTGTTCTATACCGCCGCCTGGGCCTATGAGAACGGGGAGTTTTTCAACGCCGGCAACTGCTCCCGCTATGCCGACGAAACCAGCTTCCGCATGGATTACGAGTTTTTCAACGGCTTCGACTCCCACACCCTCCGGCTGAACCGGAGCGATGTGCTGGAGGGCCGGATTGACACCTACGGCGGCTGGCTGGAGGTGGAGATCAGCGATGAGGACGGGGAAACAGTTCTGGACGGCTCCCCGCTGAACGGGGACCAGTCCCTGGAGATTCCCCGGACAGGGTGGTACACCATCCTGGTCCACGGGCGGAGGACCAGCGGGGAATTTGCCTTCACACGAGTTCCGGCGGAGGAGACGCCGCCAGCGGAAACGGAAGGGGCGGCTTGAGCGCAAATAGAATGTAAGGTGGGGCCTGACCCCCTGGCCGGACCGTTCCCCAATCCGGGGGATGGCCTGACCAGGGGGTCAGGCCCCACCGTGATCCTTCTCATTCCTCCATTTTCCGTTCCAGGGTGACCACCGCGCCCACCACGGCTCCCAGGCTCATATTGAGGGACTGCGCCGCCAGACGCCAGCCCTCCTTGGCGTATTGGTTCAGGGTCTTTTCCATTTCCCGAAGCGTCAGGGACAGGACCTTGTACTCGTACATGTTGCTTTCTCCTTTTGCTTATTCGTTTATATATCAATTTATGATATACTTTATATAAGTAGCTTTTAATTTCTCTTTCCCAGGCGGATGCACTCCAGGCTGTAGGTCACCTGCATGACCCCCCAGACCAGCAGCAGGACAACGGTGGGGAGCATATTTACCTCAAAAACCATGCTCAAAATCACCAGCGCCAGCCACAGCCCCAAGCAGAACCGGCTGGAGACCATATAGGCCCGGTAGCACGCCTGGCCCACCTGGCGGCGCTCCGCCTCGTCGCAGCTGTCCAGCCACTTCTTTTGAAACTTCGCATCGTAGACGCTGCCCCGCTTCTCCGGGTTCATCTTCCGCTCCAGGTCGATGGTTTTCTGCTGGGTGAACACCACTAGGCCGCAGGAGAGGAGGAACACGCCCACCAGGGCCAGGGCCCGGATGTCCCTGTCCATCCAATAGATGCAGAAGGCGGAGAGGAAGAACAGGTTCAGCAGAAGCTGCACGGCGCTAAGGAGCAGGACCCAGCTTAGGGCGGCGTCGATGGCTTCCGAGGTTTCGTCCTCGTCCCCGCCGTCCCAGGCGGCGAATTTCCTGGCGGCGGAGCGGTAGAGGACAAAGCAACTTCCCAGGGTCAGCGCCGAGGTGACGGGGATGCCCCAGGGGGTAACCGCCGCCAGGACGGCACTCAACCCCTCCGCCAGGGCGGCGGTATCCAGGCCCATGGCCCGGGAGAGGCCAACGGCAAAGCCGATGACGCCTCCCACCAGCAAAGAGCCCAGCAGGGACAGGGTAAATTTGGGCAGGGCCTTCCGGTTTTCGCTTTTCTCATTCATGGGTTTCGTCCTCCTGATAGGTAAAGATGTCTTCGACCCGCACGCCGCAGATCTTCGCAAGCTTCAGGGCCAGCGTCACGGAGGGGGAATAATCCCCCCGCTCAATTTGGCTGATGGTCTGCCGGGAGACCCCCGCAAGGCTCCCCAGCTGCTGCTGGTTGACCCCCAGGCGGGCCCGGTGCTCTTTCAGCCGGTTGGTTAAGGGCATGGGTGGGCTCCTTTCCTTGACAAGGGTGGTTGTCGAATTGACAAGTATCATTGTCAATCATAGGATAGCACTGACAAGGAAAGTTGTCAAGTGGATTTTTATATTTTTTATTGAAAGCACCAGGCCCCACAAAGAGAGGTTTCCGGTCTACCGGAATATTCCCATTGTGGAAATGGTCTACCGATAAAAAGAAGGGCCTAGGGGAATGGGCCACGGGCAGCATAGAGGTTCCGGAGAGGGGGCTGGAGAGGGGGCCGCCGAAGGCGGCGGCCCCTTTTCAGTGCATGGATAATTTTAATGTACCAGCATGGCTACAATTAGCCCCTTAAATGTTATTTGGATTTGCGCAGAAGTCCTTGTAGATCATATCGAGATGTGCTAAACTTGAATCAATAATCTGCAACTACCTATGGAGGCGCTTAAAATGAAGAAACTTTTTACATTAGTGCTTGCTATCATAATAACTCTTTCTATTGTTGCATGTGGCAATAACTTGGATAAACAGCCTTTGGAAGAACCAAAAGATGAACAAACAGCAGGCAAGCAGGAACAGTCTACTGAAAACTCAAATGTTGAGGAACTATTAGTTGAGCAGTCCAAGGTAGATGCATTTATTGAAAGATACAATACAACAGCCCCCACCCCTATTACCGATGTTGTTGAAGTTGATATCACAGACAAGGAAAGCGGACACTATCGAACAGAGTTCAGACTTGGATCATTTAAGGGCTCTATTACTAAAACAGGTAAAATCGGAGATATTGTCATTGATATAGTAAACTGCGGTTGGCAAAAGGATGAACTTAGGATTTATGCTGATGGTATTACACCAGAGCAGGCAGGTGAAGTAGTTAAATATGCAGCTCCTATTATGGATTCTAATGTATCAAGTGAAGAACTTCAAGATGTACTAGATTACTTAAGTGGTGCTAATGACTATCACAATGGATACTTCGGAGAACTATGTATGACTTTCAATGAAATCTACGGTCAATTGATGTTACGAACTGATTAAATTCAAAGGCAGGAATCATAATGATTCCTGCCTCGTTTTATATATAATAGCATGTGGAAATACTCACTTCAACCCAAAGTGTATATACATTAAAATATTTTGGTGAAATCGACAGAGTTATAACCAGCAACACTTATCTTGAACAGGGACATTTTCCAGGGCTGCTTGACAAAATTTTGGCGAAGCATTATATTCAAGTTATCATTTTAGAAAGAAAAAGAATTAGAAAAGGAGCGTGTATCCTATGACAAACACCCGCCCGAACTGGCAGAGCGTCGTTCTGGCCCTGCTGCTGGCCTTGGCCCTGCCTCCGTTTTTGCTTTGGCTGCGGATTTCCCTGGCGTTTGGCTCCACGTTCATCAGCCTGCGCCCCTTGCTCCTGGGGGCCCTGCTCTTCGCCTTGATCGGCGGCTTCCTTGCTGCCCGGAAGCCCCGTGTTCTGCCGCTTTGCGCCGCTCTTATGTGGCTTTTGTGGTTTGTCATTCCCCACGGCGCCTTGCCGAGCGTTATCCCCTCCTTCCTGATGGGGGCGGCGATTCTTTGGGGTTTCCTCTCCGTGCCCGCCGCGGCGGCGTTCTTCTCCCGCCTAGGGCGGAAAGCGGCCGCGTGACAAAAGGAAACACCCTCCGAAGGATTCGGAGGGCTTTTTTGTATTCAGGGGTCCCGCCATTTTCGCGGGGGGACCTTCCGGGCGCTCAAGCGGGCCTTGACAAAGCCCCGGAAGAGGGCGTACAGCACGGAGCACAGGGGGATGAAAAACAGCATCCCCGCAATGCCCATCAGCTTGCCGCCCAGGGTGACGGCGGCCAGCACCCAGATGGAGGGAAGGCCCACGGAACTGCCCACCACATGGGGGTAAATCAAGTTCCCCTCTATCTGCTGAAGCACCAGGAAGAGGACCACGAAGCCCACCGCCTGCCAGGGGTTCGTTACGGCGATGAGCAGGGCCCCCACCACGCAGCCGATGAAGGCCCCCACCACGGGGATCAGGGCTGTCAGGGCAATGAGGACCCCCACCAGCAGGGCGTAGGGCATGCGAAACACCGTCATGGCCGCCACGAAGAGGGCCCCTAAAATCACCGCCTCCACGCACTGGCCGGAGAGGAAGCTGGAGAAGGTGCGGCCCGAGAGGCGGAGGACCTCCAGGGTTTTGTCCGCCCAGGTTTCGGGAAGGAGGGCGTAGAGCACCTGGCGGCCCTGGCGGGCCAGGCGCTCTTTTTGCAGGAGGATGTAAAAGGAGAAGATCAGGCCGATGACAAAGGTGCTGACTCCGCTGACCACGCCCGCCATCAGGACCCCGCCGGAGGACACCAGCCCGCCGCCCCAGTCCCGGACCAGGGTGACGGCCTTTTCCGTCAGGTTCCTCCAGTCAAAGTCCAGGCCCGCCGCGAAGGTCTCCAGCTGGGGAAGCCAGGCCTCCAGCTCCGCCAGCTGTTCCTCCATCCGCCGGATGGCGGCGGGAAGCTGGCTGGTGATGGAGCGCACCGCGTCGCCGATGCCGGGGCTGATGACACAGGCCGCCAGGGTCACCACGCCGGTCACGGCCGCCAGGGTCAACATCAGGGCCAGGGGACGGCGGAGGGGCTTCCACCGCTTCCCCCTGGGGAGGCGGGCCTCGATGGCCCGCATGGGGACGTTTAGAATAAAGGCGATGGCCCCGCCCACCAGGAAGGGGGACAGGACGCCCAGCACCCACCGCAGGGCCCCCGCCAGGGCGGGGAGGTTTTGCAGGGCGCAGAAGAAGGCCACGCCGCCGCAGGCCACCGCCAGCCGCTGCTTGATTTGACTTCGGTTCCAGTCCATGTCTCAGCCCCGGCGGTAGGCTTCCGCCGCGTGGAGGTAGCCCTGGGCGGACTCCCGGTTGGAGGCGATTTCCGCCTCCGTCAGGGGGCGGGTGACCTTGGCGGGGTTTCCCAAAATCATGGACCCGGCGGGGGCGTCCATCTTTCCCGTCACCAGGGCCCCCGCGCCCACGATGCAGTCGTCCCCGATGTTCGCTCCGTTGAGGACGGTGGCCCCCATGCCGATGAGGACGTTGTTTCCCACGGTACAGCCGTGGACAATGGCCCCGTGGCCGATGGTGCAGCCCGCGCCTACCTGGGTCTCCTCGTGGAGGACGGCGCAGTCCTGGATGTTGGTGCCCTCGCCTACGGTGATGGCTCCCTCGTCTCCCCGGAGGACGGCGTTGTACCAGATGTTTACGCCCTTTCCAAGGGTCACGTCGCCGCTGACCTTGGCGCCGTCGCAGATCAGCACGTCGGGGGTGGTCTCGCGCAGTTTGTATTGCATGGTGATTTCCTCGTTTCCTTATGTGATTTCCCGGGCGGTTAGGCCTTGTTTGAAAATTGGCGGAATGCCAAACGGCGAGAGATTTTTTCGCCAATCAAGGAAAATTTTCGCAGGCGGGCTGACGCCCGGCAAGGAAATTTAACGCAGAGTGGCGGAAAAAGATCCGCCGTTTGGGCGTTTCGATATTTTTCAAACAAGGCCTAAAATTCCGGGGCAAAATTCCCCTGGATGAAGATGGGGACTTCCTTGCCGTCCCGGGTGGTTCCCACGATGGAGAGGTCCGGGGTGCCGATCATGAAGTCCACATGGGTGATGGAGTCGTTGAGGCCCCGGGCCTTCAATTCGTCCTTCGTCATCTGCTGACCCCCCTCCAGGCAGGGGTATGCCTCGCCGAAGGCGATGTGGCAGGCGGCGTTCTCGTCAAAGAGGGTGTTATAGAAGAGAAGGTTCTGGTTGGAAATCGGGCTGTCGTAGGGGACCAGGGCCGCTTCGCCGAAGTAGGCCGCGCCTTCGTCCACGGATATGGCCGCTTTCAGGGTCTCCTCTCCCTGCTCCGCATGGGCCTCTACGATTTTGCCCTCCTTTACCACGAAGTGGAATTTGTCAATGACGTTGCCGTCGTGGACCAGGGGCAGGGAGGCATAGACCACGCCGTTTGCCCCGGTTTTCAGGGGGGAGGTGAAAATCTCCTCCGTGGGGATGTTGGCGATATAGCTGCGGCCGGAGAGGGTATGGTCCCCGCCGCTCTCCCAGATGTGGCCCTCGGGCAGCTCCACGGTGAGGTCCGTACCCAGGGAATTGGTATAATGGAGGGATTTCAATTTCAGGGCGTTCAGCTTCTCCAGGCGCTTTTCCAGGGTGGAGAGGTGCTCCTGCCAGCGGTCCACGGCTTTGCCGTCGTCGGTGACGCGGACGGCGGAGAAAATCGCGTCCCACAGGGCCGCCACGGCCTCCGCCTCCCCCTTGTCCGGGAATACCCGGGCGGCCCAGGAGGGAATGGGGATGGAGGCGATGCACCAGGGGAAGCCGCCGCACATCTGGAGGCGGTCGAAGTCCTTGAGGGCCTTGCCGCTGGCCCGCTGGGCCCGGATGATGCGCTGGGAGTCCACGCCCTTGAGGTTCTCCGGGTCCGAGGCGGAGATGGCGAGATAGGCCGTGCCCTCCAGGGCCTGGTCGTTGAAAAAGTGCCGCCGCCAGAGGGGCACGGCGTCGAATACCTCCTCGGAGGCCCGGAGGTATTTCATCCGGGTCATGGCGTCGTCGGTCCAGTTCATCACCACCTCGCAGCAGCCGGCCTCATAGGCCTCCTCCGCGCACAGGCGGGCGAAGGGGGCGCATTCCACCGGGGAGGAAATCACCATCCGCTGGCCGGGATAGGGGTTTAGCCCAATCCGCACCAGGAGACGGGCGTATTCGCGGAGCTTGTGTTCCATTTGTCGCTTTCTTCCTTTCCGTTTGCACAGACATTCTATGGAAATATTATGTGCGATTATAGAGCATTTTAACGGGGAAGTAAAGACGGCGGGGGACGGGATTTCTAAATTGTTCATCTTTTCCCGCAAAGCAGCAAAAACCGGAGAGGAGGTTCCTCTCCGGTTTTTGGCGCTTTGGGACGTTAAGCTGGGTGGGCGGCGGTTTCCCGGTCCAGGCGGAACAGCAGCGTCAAGCACCACAGACCCGCCAGCCCCACCAGGGCGTAAATGATGCGGGAAAACACCGCCGTCTGGCCTCCGAAGAGCCAGGCCACGGCGTCAAAGCCGAACAGGCCGATGCCGCCCCAGTTCAGCGCGCCGATGACCGCCAGCAGGACGGCGATTTTGTCGATTGCCATGGATATCCCTCCAATCCTGTCGAGCTGGTCCTTAGCTTGCCCCAATTTGGCGGTTTTTGCGCTGGAAAAATTTAGCAAACACTTACACGTCCACCGCCTTCCCCGGGGAGAGGAAGTAGAGCACCCGGCGGGTGACGGGGATTTCCAGCACCCGGGTTAAGGCCAGGCTATAAGCCTCTAGCTGCGGGCGGTAGCGCTCCGCCCGGTCCGTGATCTCCTGGGGGGTGAACACGTGGTCGGTTTTGAAGTCCACCACCGTCAAGCCCCCCTCCGTCTCAAAGCACAGGTCCGCTACGCCCTGGAGGAGGATGGCGTCCTCCTCCGAGGCTTTGGAATCGTACTCCCGGGCGGGAACCAGGAGGGTGAAGCGGTACTCCCGAAGGGGCGGCTTTCCCGCCGCCTCCGCCTGCCGCAGCTTCCTTGCCAGGGGGGAGGCCAGGAGGCGCTCCAGGGCCGGGATATCCACCGCTTTGGCCTGCTGGGGGGTGAGGAGGGATTTTCCCTCCAGGGCGGCAATCTGGGCGGGGATGTCGGCGTCTCCGAAGTTCAGGTACTGGAGGACCAGGTGGGTGGCGGAGCCCTGCTCGGCGGGGGTGAGGCCGGCTTGCTCCCGGCGGAATTTGGGCTGGGACAGGGGCCGGAGGTAGGGGGTGTGGGCGGCGTTCTCCGCAATCTCCTGGTCTAAGGGGCGGCCCTTTAATTGGGTGGCCGTCAGCTTGGCGGGCAGGGCCGCCTCCCGGCGGTAGGGGTACTCAAAGGCCAGGAGGGCCGGGTCAAAGGGAGTTTCGGCGGCGCTCTCCTCCTGGGAGAGGCCGGGGTGGAGGGGGCTGTCCCGGTACTCCTCGCAGTCGTGGACCAACACCTCCCAGGGGGCCCCGGAGGCGGGAGCGGTGGGGACCTCCGCCTCCGCCAGGCGGCGCAGGGGCTCCGCCTCCGGGCGGCAGAGGAGGCACAAAAGCAGCCACTCCCCAAAGCTCCGGCAGGCCGCCACAGCCTCCGGCGCGGCGGGGAGGGCGGCGGAGGCCGCCAGGCGCTGGAGGCGGGTTTGCGCAAAGTAGAGGGAGTTTACCAGGATGAGCTTTTCCTTGGGGCGGGTCATGGCCACGTAGAGGACCCGCTGCTCCTCCGCCAGGTTCTCCCGGCGGGTGGTCTCCTCCACGGCGGTGCGGGCCAGGGTGGGATAGCGGATTTTCCGCTCCAGGTCCACCCGGCGGGGCCCCAGGCCCAGAGTGGGATGCACCAGGACGGAGTCGTCGAAGTCCTGGCGGGAGAAGGTGTGGTCCAGGTCCGCCAGAAAGACGATGGGGAACTCCAGCCCCTTGGACTTGTGAATGGTCATGAGCCGGACCCCTCCGGCGGCGGAGCCGGAGGCGGCCTCGGGGGCCTCGCCGGCCTCCAGCAATCGGCGCAGCCGGGTGACGAAGGCGAAGAGGCCCCGGCAGCCGCCGGATTCGAATTTCTCCGCCTGCCGGGTCAGGGCGATGAGGTTTTCCCTCCGCTCCAGGCCGCGGTCCATGGCTCCGTAAAGCCCCAGGAGGTTTTGCGTATTGTAGATGTGCCAGAGGAGACGGTGGACGCTCATGTCCCGGGCCGAGAGGCGAAGGGCGTTCAACGTCTCCAGAAAGGCGGCGCAGTCCGGCTGGCCGGAGGCGGAGACGGCCTCGTAAAAATCGCCGTCGGGGGCGGCGGCCCGAATCTCCGCCAGACGGTCGGGGGAAAAGCCGAAGATGGGAGAGCGGAGGACGGAGATCAGGGGCACGTCCTGCCGGGGGTTGTCGATGAGCTCCAGCAGGGACACGGTGGTGGAGACCTCCATGGACTCGAAAAAGTCCGACGACTCCTGGAAGGAGCAGGGGACGTCCCGCTCCGCCAGGGCGGCGGCGAAGGCCGCCGCCCGGCTTCCGGGGGAGCGCATGAGAATGACGACGTCCTCCGGCTTGCAGGGGCGGAGGGACCCGTCGGGATCGGTGACGGGAAAGCCCTCGTCCAACAGGCGGCGGATGCGGCGGGCCACAAAGCGGGCCTCGGCGGTGAGCTTTTTCACCGGGTGGGGGGTCTCCTCCGACTTCCGGTGGGCGGTGAGGAGGTGAAACTCCGTTTGGCAGTCCGTCCGGGGCGGGTAATAGGCCGCGCCGAAGTGGAGGGCCGCGTCCTCATCGTATACAAGCTCGCCCATTTCTACGGAGAGTATATTCTCAAAGACAAAGTTGGCGGCCTCCAGAATCTCCCGGCGGGAGCGGAAGTTCTGGGAGAGGGTGAGCTTCCGGTCCTCGCCGTCCTGGGCCTTGGTGTGGGGCTTGAAGGCGGCGTATTTCCGGAGGAAGATGGTGGGGTCCGCCAGGCGGAAGCGGTAGATGCTCTGCTTTACGTCTCCCACGGTGAAGAGGTTTTTCCCCCCCTTGGAGACCGCCCGGAAGATGGCGTTTTGGACCTCGTTGGTGTCCTGGTACTCGTCCACCAGAATCTCGGCGTACCGGGCGGAGACCTGCTCCCCCAGCTCTGTGGGCGACCCGTCCGGCTTCACCAGCAGGGTGAGGGCCAGGTGCTCCTGGTCCGAGAAGTCGGCGGCGTTGAGCCGGAGCTTTTCCGCCCGGAAGGCGGCGGAGAACTCCGCCGTTAAATCCAGCAGGGCCAGCATGGCGGGGGCCACGGCGGCAAGGTCCTCCAAAGCCTCCTCCCCGGCGACGTCCAGCCAGGCCTGGAGGGGCTTGAGGGCGGATTTCGCCCCCTCCCAAAGCTGCTTTAGGGCCAGGACCAGGGGGTCCTCCTTCCGGCCCTTGGGGGTGGTGAGGCGGGGGAAGGGGACAGCAGCGGAGAGGGTCTGGGCAGAGGCCCAATCTGGGGCCTGGCTCAGGGCGTGGAAGCCCTGGGCGGCCGCCAGGAATTTCACGCCGTAGCCGGAGGTGAGGGCGGAATCCCCCTCGGTGCGCGCCGCTCCCCGGCGGAGCTGGTCTGCCCAGTGGGCGGCGCGGCGGCGGATGGAGGACAGGAGGACCTGGGCATAGGGAGTGGCGTCAAAGGAGGGGGCGGGGACTTCCCAGGCCGCCCGGTTTTGGCGGAGCCAAGCCTCCGGGGAGGCGTGGCTCTGGAGCTTTTTATAGAGCTCCAGCACCAGCTCCACCAGGGCGGAATCGTCCCGGCCCGCCCCCAGGGTGTCCGCCAGCTGTTCGCCGCCGGGGGTGAGGGTCTCGTAAAAGGAGGAGAGGACCCGCTCCAGACAGCGGCGGCGGAGCAGGGCCGCCTCCCCGTCGTCCAGGATGCGGAAGTCCGGGGTCAGGGCGTGCTTGTCCTCCTCCCGGGCCAGGAGGTGGGTGTTCTCCCGGAGGAGGGCGGCGCAGAAGGCGTCCACCGTCTTGATGTCCGCCTGATAGACCCGGA
Organism: uncultured Oscillibacter sp.; assembly: GCA_910587705.1. Taxonomy (GTDB): domain Bacteria; phylum Bacillota; class Clostridia; order Oscillospirales; family Oscillospiraceae; genus Oscillibacter. The sequence continues at coordinate 16,727 of CAJUMX010000003.1, read as the reverse complement.
GGAGCTGGCGGCGGAGGTGGGCGTTGGAGGGGTCCTCTCCCATGCGGCGGGAGAGCTCGGCGGCGATTTTGCCCCGGAGCTCCGCCGCGGCGGCCCGGGTATAGGTGATGATGAGGAAGTCGTCTACGTTGTGCCGCTCCTCCGTCACGTAGCGGAAGAGGCGGTCCACCAGGACCCGGGTCTTGCCGGACCCGGCGGCGGCGGAGACCAGAAGGCTCCCGCCCCGGTTTTCTACGGCGGCTTGTTGCTGGGGGGTGAGGGGCATGTCAGTCCGCCTCCTTTCCGTTGAGCTCTTGCCAGAAGTCCTCTGGCTTCACCGGGAGAATGTAGTGAAAATGGTCCCGGTCCCGGCCGTCCTGGAAGTGGCAGGCGGGGGCCCACTCGCAGTAGCGGCAGGGGCTGTCCTCCTCCGTGTGGCAGCAGGGGTCCGCGTCGATGTTGCCCCCCCGGACCTCCCGGGCGATGTCGTGGAGAAGGGTCTCCACGTACCGGCCCAGCTGCCCCAGCTGGGCGGCGGAGGCCAGGCTCCCGGAGAGGTTTCCGCTTTTGTTCACCCGGAGGGGGAGGTACCGGGGTTGGGTGAGGGCCTCGTGCTCCATGGCCTGGAGGACCCGGGGCTCCGCCAGGAGGAGGCCGGAGCGGCGCAGCTGCTTTTCCCGCTCCGCCTGGAGCGCTTCCGGGGAGATGTTGCGCTGGACGGAGAGAAGGTCGTCCCGGGCGGGGAGGTAGAGGACCCCGGCGGGCTCGATCTCTCCGCCAAGGCGGGCTCCGCCGGTCTTTTGCAGGGTGAAGAGGTAGAGGAGCATCTGGATGTCCAGGCCCATGCGGACCGCCGAGAGGTCAAAGGACTTTTTGCCGGACTTGTAGTCCACCACCCGGAGGTAGAGCTTCCCGTCCTGGAGCCAGCCGTCTACCCGGTCCACCTTGCCCCGCACCCGGAGCTCGCCGTCGGGCTCGGAGATCACCACGGCGGGGAGGTCCGCCTCCGGCCCGTCGCCAAAGGAGAGCTCGAAGGCCAGGGGCACAAAGTCGGAGCAGCGGAGCTCCGCCGCCGCCTGTTCCACCACCGCCCAGGCCATGTTCCGCAGGCGGCCGAAGAGGTGGCGGAAGCGGGCGTTTCGGTTCTGGAAGTTTCGAAGCTCCTTTTGGACATATTCGTCGATGTAGCGCAGGACCAGGGCGTGAAGGGTCTCCTCCTCCACCTGGGCGAATCCCCCCAGGGTCTGCACGTCCCGGGTGACCCGCTCCAGGAGGAAGTGGAGAAAATCGCCGATCTGGGGCGCGTCAAAGGCGGCGGGGGAACGGGGCCGGGCCTTGAGGCCGTATTCCATGAAGTAGGAGAAGTGGCAGGTGCGGATGCGCTCTAGGCGGGAGGCGGTCATGCGCACGCTCTCCCCGTAGAGGGCCCGGACGGCCCGGGGGGAGAGGGAGCCCCGGGTCTGGAACGCCGCCCGGGCCATGGCCTCCAGCCGGGGGCGGAAGGCGGGCTCCTCCTCCAGCCGCCGCCAGAGGGCCCCGCCGGGGACGGCGCACTCCAGGGCCGGGAGGGGGGCCGTCAGCCGGTAGGGCCGGGCGGCGGGCTCCCGCTCGATGCGCAGGGCGGGAAACAGGGCCAGCAGCCGGTCCACCACGAAGGCGGGGCGGAGCTCCGCCCCGGAGACATCCGTCACCGGCCAGCTGACCGTCAGCCCCTGGGTGGGCTGGGCCAGGGCGGCGTAGAGGTTTTGGAGCTCAATGCTCATCTGGTCCATGCCGGTGGGGGCCAGCTCGATGCCCCGCTGGGCCAGCTCGTCCCGGTCGTCCTCGTTTAAAATGCCGCCCCCCTGGCCGGGGGTGGGAAGCACGTGGTCGTTGGCCCCCAGGAGGAAGAGGTATTTGGCGGTGTGGCGGTCGTTCCGGGCCACGCCGGAGACCTGGACCTGGTCCAACGAGACGGGAATGGTGCCCACGCTGTACTCCGTCAGCACCTGGCGGAACAGGCGGGTGAACTCCTCCAGCTCCATGGGCTCCTCTCCCAGGATTTCCACGAACTGGTCCAGCACGCCGCAGAGGATGTCCCACAGCTGGGCGGTCTCCTCCGCCTCCTGGAGGCGGCCCGCCTGGGCCTGGGCCTTCATCTGGGTTTCCAGGGCGTCCTGGAGGTGGAGCTCCTCCATAAAGGCGTAGAGGGCCTCCACCTTGGCTTCGGAGGTCTCGCCGGTTTTCAGCCCTTCCGCCAGGCGGGAGAGGGGGGCCTGCACCCGGCGGCGCAGGGCGTTGACCTGGGAGAGCCGTTCCTCCCGGGCGGCGGTCCAGGGGGCTCCGTAGCCGTCCGGGTTTTCCGCCCAGTCTATGTCCCGCAGCCACATGCCGCCGTGGACCTCCCACTTGAGGACGTAGTTCTCCAGCTGGTCGCACTCCTCCGGGGTCAGGCCCGCAAGGCCGGTTTTCAGCCAGCGGAACATGTCGTCGTACTCATAGCCCCCGCCGACGGAGGCCAGGACCCCGGTGAGAAGGCTGAGGGCCGGTTTTTCCAGGATGTCGCTGCGGCGGCTTAAGTAGGCGGGAAGCTGGTAGCGCTCGAACACCGTCTCGATGACGGATTCGTAGACCTCGATGTTCCGGGCGGCCACTGTGACGTCCCGGCAGCGGCACCTCCCCTCCGCCAGGAGGCGGCGGATGGCGGCGGCGGTCTGCTCCACCTCGGAAAACACCGTGTCCGCCTGGAGGAGATGGATTGGGGCGGAAGCCCCCTGGTAGGGCAGGGATTCGCCGAAGAAATGGCGCTCCAGGTGGCCCAGGGGGGAGGGGTCCTGGCTGGTGAGGTTCTCGATTTGGACCGGCGTTCCCTCCCGCTCCGCCAGGCGGCGGAGGCGGTCCAGGGTGCGGAGGGACGCCTCGAACATCTCCTCTTTGCTGTTCGGCTCCCCCAGGAGGGTGACGGTGAGGGAGTGGGCCTGGCGGAGGAGGATGGAGAGGCAGCGGCGCTCCTGGGCGGTGAAGTAGGTGAAGCCGTCGATGTAGATATCCTTATCCAGGGCGTAGCCGGATTCCTCCAGGCTGTCCCGGAGCTTGGTCATATAGTCCCGGGCGTCCAGGCCCGGGCGGAGGAGGCGGGCCTCGTAGGCGGCGTAGAGAAGGCTGAGGTCCCGGAGCTTATCATGGGTGGCCCCGGCGATGGCCTGGGACTGCTCGTAGAGGGTTTCCGGGGAAACCTCGTAGCACCGGAGCTCGTCGAAGAGGTCCAAAAGCTGGCGGAGGAAGGCGGACTTCCGGGAGGGGTGGCGGTAAACCGTCAGCTCCGGCAGGACCTCCAGGAGGGCCTTTTCCAGGGTGAGGAGCTTACCCCCGGCGTCCAGGGTCACCTGGGCCACCCCGCCGGTGATGGAGAGGACCCGGTCCGAGAGGCGGCGGAAGCTCAACACCTCGGCAAAGCGGCTGGCGGAATCGCCGCAGGTGCGGCACAGGTCCACCTCCGCCTGGTGGGAGGCGTGCTCCGGCACCAGGAGAATCTGGTTCCGGCCGCCGGGATGGGCGGCGATGCGGCGCAGCACCGCCGTGGATTTGCCGGTCTTGGCCCGGCCGGTTAAGAGGGTCAGCATAGATGGGCCTCCTTGCTGTGGGGAATTTCGTCGAATGAAATCAGTATAGCATGTTTTCCGGCGGAGGGGGGAAATTTTTTTCCTCCGTGTACGGAAGCGTGCAACGATTCGGAAAAAGGCCGGGGGGATACGAGGGGGAATGTGGGATGAACGAGAGAAATTGGCCTCGGCGGTTCTGCGCCGTGTATTTGCGGACCATGGACCCGGAGCAGGCGGCGGAGGCGGCGGGGCGGGAGGACGGCTTTGCCACGCTGGCCTTGAAAAGCGTCCGGCGGCGGCTGGAGCGGATGCGGGGGGCCGTGGCGGGGGAGCTGCGGCGGGAGGACGTTTTGCGGCGGCTGGCCCAGCTGGCCTTTGGCCGGGCCAACGACGCGGTGCGGCTGGCCCTGAACCCCAGGGAGGTGGACCCGGGGGAGCTGGACCTCTCTGCCGTGGCGGAATTGAAGGTGACGGACAAGGGGGGCGTGGAGGTGAAGCTGGTGGACCGGGTGCGGGCGCTGGAGACCCTGTGCGGCCTTTTGGGGGAGAGCGGAAGCAGCGGGGCCGAGGAGCTCTACCGAGCCCTGGAGGACGCCGCCGGGCAGCTGGAGGAGGGCTATGGCGGGTAAGGGGCTGACATTTTCCGCCAAGCAGCTGCGGGTTCTCACCTGGTGGCAGGACCCAAGGTGGGAGGCCGTCATCTGCGACGGGGCGGTGCGGAGCGGGAAAACCTTTGCCATGGGGTTGAGCTTCTTTCTCTGGGCCCAGGCGGGGTTTGATGGGAAACAGTTCGGCGTGTGCGGGAAAACCATCGCCTCGGTGCGGCGGAACCTTCTTTCGGAGCTGGCCCCGACCTTACGGCGGCTGGGCATGGAGGTCCGGGAGCGGCGGGGGGAAAATCTGCTGGCCGTGCGGTTCCGGGGGCATGAGAACCGCTTTTTGCTCTTTGGCGGGCGGGACGAGTCCAGCGCGGCGCTGATTCAGGGAAGCACCCTGGCGGGGGTGCTGCTGGACGAGGCGGCGCTGATGCCCCGGTCCTTCGTGGAGCAGGCGGTGGCCCGGTGCAGCGTGGCGGGAAGCCGGCTGTGGTTCAACTGCAACCCGGAGGGGCCCCAGCACTGGTTTTACCAGGAGTGGATTTTGAAGGCGGCGGAGCGGCGGGCCCTGCGGCTCCACTTCACCATGGAGGATAACCCCGCCCTGCCGGAGCGAATTCGAGAGCGGTATAGGCGGAACTACTCCGGGGCCTTTTACCGGCGGTTCGTGCTGGGGGAGTGGACGGCGGCGGAGGGGCGGGTGTACGACTTCTTCGACCCGGAACGGGACGCGGCGGACGCGCCGGAGGGCGAGTTTTCCGCCTGGCGGATTTCGGCGGACTACGGGACGGTGAACCCGGCCTCCTTCGGGCTGTGGGGGCTTTGGGAGGGGGTTTGGTACCGGGTCCGGGAATTTTACTACGACTCCAGAAAAGTTGGGCGGCAGAGGACCGACGCGGAGTACGCGGAGGATTTGGAACGGCTGGCGGGGGGACGGGAGATTCAGCGGGTCATTGTGGACCCGTCGGCGGCCAGCTTCATCGAAACCCTGCGGCGGCGTGGCTTCCAGGTGGTGAAGGCGGACAACGACGTATCCGACGGCATCCGGGTGACGGCGGACCTGCTCCGGCAGGGGCGGGTGGCGATCTGCCGGGGCTGCGGGGACTGTTTGCGGGAGATTGCCCAATACTGCTGGGAACAGCGGGGAGAGCGGGACGTTCCCCGGAAAAAGGACGACCACGCCATGGACGATCTGCGGTATTTCGCCATGGATTTGGCGGGGGACCGGGAGGAGGACGGCTTTTTAGCCCTGGCGGTGGAGCGGGAGGATGTTTTTTGAGAGGAGATGGGGCTTTGAAACGGCGGAAAAAGCGGGAGGCGGTTTCCGGGGCGGAGGCACAGCCGGCGGCGGCGCAGCTGCGCAGCTGGGAGAAGCACCCCTTCGGGACGCTGGGGGAGTACGTGCCCCTGCGGAACGGGGAGACCCGGCTCTACCGGGCGGTTCGGGAGGCCGTGCCGGTGGTGGACGCGGCGATTTACAAGCTGATCCGCATGACGGGGGGGCTGACGGTTCGCTGTGAGGACCGGAGGGCGGAGCGGGAACTGGGGGAGTTTTTGCGGACCGTGCCCGCGGGGCGGGGGCAGTTCGGGCTGAACGCCTTTTTGGACTGCTACCTGGATTCCCTTTTGACCTGCGGGCGGGCGGTGGGGGAAATCGTCCCTGCCGTTGGAAACCGGGAGATTGCCGCGCTGCTGTGCGGGCGGGTGGAGGACATTGAAATCCGGGAGGGGGAGAACGCCCTGACCTTCTCCCTCTGGGGGCCCGGCGAGGACGGGCGGATGGCGGCGCTGCCCTATCCGAATCTGATCCTCTTCACGCCGCTGAACCCGGAGACGGAGAACCCCTACGGGGTGTCGCTGCTGCGGTCTTTGCCCTTTTTGGCGGACATCCTGATGAAGATTTACTACACCGTGGGGGTGAACTGGGAGCGGTGCGGGAATCTCCGCTTTGCCGTCACCTGCCCCGGGGGCCAGGGGGCCGCCGAGCGGGGAAAGCTGCTGGCCGGGGAGTGGTCCCGGGCCATGCGGGAGACCCGGGGCGGCAGCGTCCGGGATTTCGTGGCGGCGGGGGATGTGAGCATCCGGGTCATCGGCGCGGACGCGCCGGTGCTGGACAGCCAGGTGCCCGTGCGGCAGATTCTGGAACAGGTCGTGGCCAAGACGGGTATCCCGCCCTTTTTGCTGGGGCTGAGCTGGAATTCCACGGAGCGGATGAGCTCCCAGCAGGCGGACATGCTCACCACCGAGGTCACCGCCCTGCGGCGGACCCTGACGCCGGTGGTGGAGCGCATCTGCCGCCTGTGGCTTCGGATGCGGGGCTATGCCTGCGGCTTTCAGGTGGTGTGGGACGACATCAACCTCCAGGACGCGGTGGAGGAGGCCCGGGCGGCGCTGTACCGGGAACAGGCCCGGAAGCTGCGGCTGGAAAACGACCGGGCGGAGACGTGAGAGATGGGAGGAATGGACATGGAGGAGCAACGGGGCATGGCGGTGACGGGGGAGGATTTGGCCCTTATCAACGCCCTGGCCAAGGCGGAGCTGACGGCGGAGCAGGTGTATGTCTTTGCCCTGCGGCTTTGCGACAACGAGGTGGACCGGGACTTCGAGCGCTTTGACGGCGAGGCCCTGGAGCAGCTGGGGGAGCTGTTTGTGGGCAAGAGCGGCATCTTTGACCACCAGTGGAGCGCCAGGGGGCAGACGGCCCGGCTTTACAAAACCCAGGTGGTGCGGGAGAGCGCCCAAAAGACCCAGACGGGGGACGAGTACCGCTGGCTCAAGGGCTGGGCCTATCTTCTGCGGACGGAGAAAAACGAGGACCTGATTGCCGAAATCGAGGGGGGCATCAAAAAAGAAGTCAGCGTGGGGTGCAGCGCCGGGCGGCGGGTGTGCTCCGTCTGCGGAGCGGAGGACTGTGAGCACGTGCCGGGGCAGGTTTACGACGGGAAGCTGTGCTTTTGGGAGCTGCGGGACATCAAGGACGCCTATGAGTGGTCCTTCGTGGCGGTGCCCGCCCAGCGAGCGGCGGGGGTGCTGAAGCGCTTCGGCCAGGAGCGGGAGGGGGAGTGGACCCTTCGCAAGGAGGCGGAGCTGGGGCGGAAGTACCTCCAGGCCCTGCGCCGGGAGGTGGTGCGCCTGGCCATGCTGGCGGACGACGGCTTGGACGGCGGCGTCTTTGCCAAGGCGGCCCAGCGCCTGGAGGAGCCGGAGCTTTTGGAGCTGCGCAAGAGCCTGGAGGCCCGGGCGGCGGGGCGGTTTCCCGCCCCGGTGCAGCTGCGGCGGCGGGACGCCGCGGCGGAGGCGGAGGACGCGGAGGCGTTCCGAATTTGAGGCGGGTTCGGGGCCGGGGGCTCCGTGCCGGATATACAGTAAGGAGGAGAAAGAGGATGAGCTACCATTTTGAAAACCTGCGGCTGGAAAAGGGGATGTACGGCCGCAGCGGAACCAGCTTCGCCAAGACGCTGGAGGAGCTGGACCCCAGCGAGGGCTATCGGGGCACGCCCCTGGAGGGGCTGGACGCCTTCCAGCGCCAGCTCAAGCGCTTCGGCATCCACGTCAAGGGGGCGGACAGCGACCCGGTGGAGAAGTTTTTCCACACCACCGAGTCCTCGGTGCTGTTCCCGGAGTTCGTCTCCCGGGTGGTGCGCCAGGGGTTGGAGGAGGGGGGCATCCTGCCGGACATCACCGCCACGGTGACGAAGTTCGACGGGATGGACTACCGCTCCATCGCCTCCGTGCCCACAGAGGAGGAGAAAAAGCTCCTCCAGGTGGCGGAGGGGGCCGCCATTCCCGAGACCTCCGTCCACACCCAGGAGAACCTGGTGAAGCTCCAGAAGCGGGGGCGGATGCTGGTGGCCTCCTATGAGGCCATCCGCTTCCAGCGGCTGGATTTGTTCTCCGTCACCCTGCGCCAGATTGGGGCCTACATCGGGAAGATGCACCTCCAGGATGCCATCAAGGTTTTGCTGGAGGGGGACGGCAACGAAAACCCGGCGGAGGTGGTCAGCCACAACGGCGCTCTGACCTATGACGCGCTGCTGGAATTTTGGAACAAGTTTGACCCCTTCGCCATGAACACGCTGCTGGTGGGCGGCGACACCATGCTGGAGCTGCTGCGGCTCAAGGAGTTCCAAAACCCCCTGACGGGGCTGAACTTCCAGGGCACCGGCACCCTCGCCACGCCCCTGGGGGCCAAGCTGCTGAGAACGAACGCCATGCCCGCCGGAACCCTCATCGGCCTGGACAAGCGCTATGCCCTGGAACAGGTCATCGGCGGCGAGGTGATGGTGGAGTACGACAAGCTCATCGACCGCCAGCTGGAGCGGGCGGCCATCACCTCCATCTCCGGCTTTGCCAAGCTATTCACCGGCGCGTCCAAGGCGATGAAGCTGGGCGCGGGAAACCTGATCTGACGTGGGAGAGCGGATTTTAGAGCTGGCCCTGGCCCTTGGCGGCGGGGAGGACCGGGCGCTGCTGGAACCCTTATGCGCCGCGGCGGAGCGGGCCTGGCTGGCCCGGCTCCGGGAGGGCGTGACGGCGGAGGACTGCGGCGAGGCCCTGCCCTGCGCCGCCGCCTTCACGGCGGCGGCGGGCCTGGCGGCGGCAGCGGGAGGCGCGGCCTCCTTCTCCGCCGGGGACATCTCTGTGAACCTTGGCGGCGGCCAGGACCGGGCCAGGCGGGCGGAGAGCCTCCGCCAGGCGGCGGAGGGATTGATGGAGCCCTTTGTCCGGGCGGCGGGGCTCTGGGCCCAGGGGGTGGAGGGATGACCCGCTGGGTGGACGAGATTCTCCGCCGCTATGGGCAAGAGGTCGCCCTGGAGCAGGAGGGCGAGGAGAAAACCGTCCGGGCCTTCCTCCAGCCCCTGACGGAGCGGAGGGAGGAGGGGCCGGAGCCCTCCCCCATCGGGGGGCTGGACGGGCGGCTGTGGCTGTATTTGGGAAAGGACGCCGTGAGAGCCGGGGACCGGGTAGCCTGGAACGGGCGGCGGTTCCGGGCCCGGAGCGGAAGGCCCCATTTCATCGGCCCGGAACTCTCCCATTGGCGGGCCGTGCTGGAGCGGGCGAGGGAGGCGGAATGAACGAGCTAAGACAAATGCGGGACGCGGTGATTGCCGCCCTGCGCTCCGAGGGGCTGGCGGCGGAGGCCGCCTTCCCCGGCAAGTGGGCGGCGGAGCGGAAAACGGCCCTGGCCACCGTCTCCGTGGGGGCGGCGGAGGGCCGGGACCTGGGCTTTTGCGGCTATCTGGGGGAGAGCCGGGACCCAAACGGGGAAGCGCGGGAGGTCTATGGCAAGCACCTGGCGGGGACCATCGCCGTGGAGATTCGGGCAGAGCGGGCAGCGGAGTGCGAGGCGGGCGGCGAGACGGCGGCGGCGGTGCTGCTGGGGAAGCTGCCGGAGGGCATCCGGCCCGGGGAGCTGCGGTGGGAGGCCCTGGTTTGGGAGAAGCAGACGGGACTCTTCCTCCGGCGGGGAGCGCTCCATTGCCAGGCGCTGTTTCTGGCGGAGCGGGGGGAGGAAGAGACGGAGTTCCTGGATTTCAAATTGAAAGGGGTTTTGCATGGTGAACAATCTGCATGAGCGGCCGGGGGTCTACTCGGCCTATGACACGTCCTCGGTGGTGTCCGGGGGACGGGCGGTCCGGTCCATCGGCGTGGCGGCCAAGGCGGCCAAAGGCGAAGTGGGAAAGCCGGTGACGGTGACGGGCTGGGCCGCCGGGGCAGCCGCCTTTGGCGAGGACGAGACGGCGGGGATGAGCACCCTTTTGCGGCTGCTGTTTGAAAACGGCGCGTCCGCCGTGACGGCGGTGCGGGTGGCGGAGGAGGGCACGGCGGAGGACTATGCCCGGGCCTTCGCCGCCCTGGAAAAGGCGGAGGCGCAGATTCTGGTCTGCGACAGCGGCGAGGAGGCGGTCCACCAGGCCCTGCGAAACGCGGTAGAGGCGGCCTCCGCCCTGCGCCATGAGCGCATCGCCGTGGTGGGCTGCGCCGGGGCGGAGGTTTCGGAGCTGGTGAGCCGGGCGGAGGCGCTGAACAGCGAGCGCGTGGTGCTGGTGGGACCCGACGCCCTGGACGGCGGGGGAAAGCCCTTGTCCGGCGTGTTCGCCGCGGCGGCGGTGGCGGCCCTGGCGGCCTCCGCCCCGGACCCGGCGGTGCCGCTGAACGGGGCGAAGCTCAAGGGCCTGACAGGGCTGGCGGAGGACTATAGCGACAACGACATCGACCGGCTGGTCCGGGGCGGCGTGACCCCCCTGGAATGCGTGGCGGGGGTGGCGTCCCCGGTGCGGGGCGTCACCACCCGGACGAAAACCGGCGGGGCGGCGGACGCCACGTGGCGGGAGCTGACCACCATTTTGATTGTGGACGACGTGATTCCCGCCGTGCGCTCCGCCCTGCGCAGCCGCTTCTCCCGCAGCAAGAACAACGCCCGGAACCGGGCGGCCATCCGCTCCCAGGTCATTGTGGAGCTGGAGAAGAAGCTGGCGGCGGAGATCATCGACGGCTATGACGAGGTCCGCGTCTCCGCCTCCCCCGAGGACCCCACGGTGTGCCTGGTGGAGTTCGGCTTCGCCGTGGCCCACGGGCTGAACCAGGTGCATCTGACGGTGCACATTGAGATTTAAGAAAGGGGCGTGAGGAGCATGACGGGATTTCCCACCAGCGCCGACATCTATCTGGAGATGGACGGCAGGAAGGTGGCGGTGGTCCAGGGCTACACCGCCAAGGCCAGCAAAACCTCCCAGAGCGTGGAGGCCTTCGGCGAGAGCGAGCCGGTGGCCACCATCGAGGGGCAAAAGCGCTATACTTTGGAGCTGACGAGGCTCTATGCAACGGACAACGCCGTCTCCGACGGCATCAACTTCTATGACCTGGCCCACTTCTCCCTGGTCATCTGCAAGCCGGACCGGCGGGTCATCTACAGCGACTGCCAGTGGAGCGGCATCGAGGAGGACGGGCGGCTCAACGCGATGGTTGCGGAGAAGGTCACCGTGGTGGCGGCCAAGCGGATCGAGACCTCGGCGTGAGGAACGTCGACGAGCTGCGGCCCCTGACGGCGGGGCGGCTGCTGGAGCTGTGGCGGCAGTGCCGGGAGGCGGAGGACCCCCTGGAGCGGGTGCTTACCTGCAACGGGCGGATTTTGTCGGAGTGCTGCTTCTTTCAGGGCGAGCGGGTCTATCGGGACGAGGCGGAGGCCCTGGCGGACCTGACGGGGCGGCAGATGGAGCGGCTGCTTTGCCGTTTGGCCCAGGGCGGCGGGTCCGGGGAGGACCGCCAGCCGGAGACGGGGACGGTGAACCCGGAATTTGACGCGGCGCGGTTCGCCGCGCTTTGGAGGGCGTGAGGAACATGGACTATTTGGGCTGGGAGCTGGAGCGGCAGCGGGCGGCGCTGTGGGCGCTGCTGGGGGAGGCGGAGGAGGGAAGTCCGCCCCAAGGGGAAGATGCCGGAGGCCGGAGGGAAACGGCGAGGACCCGGGAGATTGCCGGAGGCGGCTGGGGGGCGGCATGCTTCCCCAGGGGCTTCCCGGGGGTCTGGGAGACGGTCCGGGCGGCGAAGGGAACGCCCCCGGGCGGGACAGGCGGCTTCTCGGAGGCCACGGGACGCCTCCGAGAGGGCGGCGGGGTGGAAGCCCCGGTCCGGGAAGGGCGGAGCGGTGGGACAGGCGCTCCGCCCTCTTCCCGGCGATATGGCCCGGCGGAGGGCGGGCCCCGGATTGGGACAGGCGGGGCGGAGCCCTCCGGGCTTTCCGGCAGAGGGCGGGCCGGAGCGGAGCGGCGAGAGACGGCGAAATGGGCGGCGGCCTGGGAGATGGAATCGGAGGCGGAAGGGCCGAAAAGCGCCGCTGGAGAAAGGCCCGGCGGAGAGGGCCCTGCCGGAAGCGGCTCTGGGGGAGAAGGTTTCGCCGGGCGGGACCGGGCCATGAGCGCTAGGGGAGAGGAACCTTCCGAAAAGCGGACCGAGAAGCGGGCCGAGAATTGGCCCGGAGAGGGAGCCGGGAAGCCCGCCGGGGCGGTGGCCTCCGGCCTGGGCGGCACCGGGGCGGCCCTCTCCGCCCCGGGAGGCTGGGGCGGGCGGAGGGAAACCGGGCTAGCCCGGTCCCTCCCCTGGGGGGAGAGCTGGGAGAGCCCCGCCCTCCAGGCGGAGGAGGGGGCCAAGGCCCTGTCCCGGGCGGTGCAGCGGGACGCCCGGCGCTATGACGGCGGATTTTTCTTATATTGAACGGCGGGACAGAGAAAGGGGGAAGGCGGCATGAAGCTGACGCCCATGCGGTTTAAGGAGTTTACCTGGCCCCACAACCCGGAGGTGTACACGGTGGAGCGCCGGAGGCGCATCGCCGTCCACCCGGTGCCCTTTGGGCCCTGCGTGATGCAGGAGCTGGGGGGCTCCCACCAGGTGCTGAAGGGAGAGGGCGTGTTCGTGGGGGAGGACGCCTACGGGCGCTTTCAGGAGCTGGCCGGGGTGTTTTGCCAGGAGGGGCCGGGGCTGCTGGTGCACCCGGTTTGGAAGGCGGAGCGGGCCTATTTTGCGGCGCTGGAGGCCGTGGAGGAGCCCAGGCCGGACTTTGTGCGCTATCGCTTTGAATTCTGGGAGGACGGCGGCGGCTATGAGGGGGGCTTGCAGGCGGTGGAGGCCGGAGAGGGCGGGGAAACCGCTTCGGCGGCGCCTGCCGCCGGAAATCAGCGGGTCCACACCGTGGGGAAGGGGGACACCCTCTGGGGCATAGCGAAGCGGTACGGCGTGGAGCTCTCGGCCTTAACGCAGGCCAATCCCCAGATTAAAAACCCGAATCTCATCTACCCCGGAGAGGCGGTGAAGGTGCCGTGACGGGAACGCTTTACACGGCGGACCACCGGATGTTTCAGCTTCCGCCACTTTTGAGCTGGCGGGTTACCCACACGGGGACGGTGCCCTGCGACAGCTTCTCCGTCACCTTCGTCTACCAAAAGGAGATGGCGGAGGTGCTGGCGCTGGCGGCGGGCTTCGCCGCGGCGGAGAAGGGGGAGACCATGCTCCGGGCCATCGTGGATGAGTACACGGTGGATTTGGACGAAAACGGGCTGACGGCCACCGTCTCCGGCCGGGGCTATGCCGCAAGGCTTTTGGACAACGAGTCCCGGCCCGTCACCTACCAGCAGGCCACGCTGGCGGAGATTCTAGCCAACCACGCCCAGCCCTACGGCATCACCTGCCGGGAGGAGGCGGCGGTCCGGGCGGAGACCGTGTACACCGTGGCGGCGGGGTCCAGCCAGTGGAAGGCGGTGGAGAGCTTCTGCCGGGCCTACGGCGGCTTTTCCCCCCGGTTCAGCCGGGAGGGAGAGCTGCTGGCAGGGCCGGAGAAGCCGGGGCGGACCCTCTCCATCGGGGAGGGGGACCCGGTGCTCTCCTGCACCCTGCGGGAGGATCATTACGGCGTGCTGACGGAGGCCCTGGTCATCGACAAGACCCAGAATCAGGCGTTCTCCGTGAAAAACCAGGAGATGCTGGACAAGGGCGGCCAGTGCCGCCGGGTGCTCTACACCCCGGGGCAGAGCACCTGGGCCGCCATGCGCTACACAGGGGAGTATCAGATTCAGCGGTCCCGGGAGGAGGCCTGGACGGCGGAGGTGACGCTGCCGGGGAGCTTTTTGGCCTTTCCGGGGGACCGGGCGGCGGTGTCCCTGGGGCGGATGGGCCTCTCCGGGACCTTCCGGGTGGCGGAGGCGGAAAACCGCTTCGACAGCCGAAACGGGGCCAGGGCCGTGCTGACGCTGAAACCATTGGAATAGGAGGGAGCAGGATGTGGCTATCGAGACAGGTGCGGCCCGGGGCGGCTACGGCGGACGCGGACCTGGGCATCACCACCATCAGCGGGCAGAAGGTGGGCGTGGTGACCCGGGGAGAGGTCCGGGATTTGCCGGTCTACGGCCCCGGGGGCTATCTCTGGACCCCCGCCAACGGGGCGGCGGTGCTGGTGGTGAAGGGGGGCCCCGGCGGCGAGGAGCAGTGCGTGGCCGGAACCCGACCGTTGGAGGAGGTCCGGGAGATTGCGCCGGGAGAGGTGTATCTCTATGGACCCGGGGAGAATTCCGTGTACCTGAAGGCGGACGGCAGCGTGGAAATCCGGGGGAGCCGGGTGACCGTGGCCGGGGAGCTGTCCATCGAGGGACGGCTTACGGTCAACGGGGAGCCCTATCGGCCCTGTAATGGCTAAGGGAGGCGGCGCGATGGAATTGGAGCTGAAAAACGGGGACTATGTCGCCGACGGCGTGGGGGGACTGCAGCGGGTGGGGGGCCGGGAGGCCCTTCTCCAACGGGTGCTGTTCCGGCTGACGGCCCGGCGGGGGAGCTTCCCCTTCTGGCAGACCCTGGGCAGCCGTTTGTGGGAGCTGGGGCGGGTCCCCGCCCCGGAGCGGCGGAGCGCCGCCAGGCAGTATGTGGCGGAGGCCCTGGCGGAGGAGCCGGTGACGGTGGAGGACGTGACGGTGGACCAGGGCCGGGACGGCGGCGCGGCGGTGACGGCCCGGCTGCGCTATGAGGGAGAGGACCTGCCGGTGACGGTGGAGGTGCGTGCGTGAGAAGGAGGAACCATGCGGAGCGTTGAGGCGATTTACGAGAAGCTGCTGGCGGACTTCGCCCAGCGGGCGGGCTTCACGCCGGAGGCGGGCTGCGATTTGGCGGTGCGGCTGTGGGCGGCGGCGGCGGAGCTCCAGGCCCTGGAAATCCAGGCGGACTGGGTGCTGGACCAGAGCTTTCCCCAGACGGCCCAGGGGGTCTATCTGGACCGCCACGGGGCCATGCGGGGGTTGAAGCGGCTGGGGGCCGCCCGTTCCGGCGGGACCTTACGCTTTTCCGTGGGGGCGGTTTCGGCCATGGAGGTCCCCATCCCGGCGGGGACGGTGTGCATGACGGCGGAGGAGGTCCGGGTGCGGACCACGGCGGAGGCGGTGATTCCCGCCGGGTCCCTCTACGCCGACGCTCCCGCCGAGGCGGTGGAGCCTGGGCCGGGGGGCAACGTGGTGCCGGGGGCGGTGCGGTTTTTGACGGCCTGCCCCACGGCGGTAACGGCGGTGACAAATCCGGGGGCCTTCACCGGCGGGGCTGGGGAGGAGGACGACGAGACCTTCCGGGCCCGGATTCTGGAGAGCTATCGCCGCCTTCCCAACGGGGCCAACACCGCCTGGTACGAGACCACGGCCATGAGCTATCCCGGTGTGACGGCGGCCAAGGCCGTGGGCCGGGCGGAGGGGCCGGGGACGGTGAACGTCTACGTCACCGGGGAGAAGGGCCTGCCGGACCAGGCGCTGCTGGAGGGGCTCCAGGCGGAGCTCCAGGAGAAGCGGGAAATCGCGGTGACGGTGAAGGTCCTGGCTCCCACCGCCAGGACGGTGAACGTGGCGGTGGCGGTGGCCCCCAAGGAGGGGGCGGACAAGGCGGCGGTATTGGAATCCGCCCGGCGGGCGGTGGCGGATTTCTTCGGCGGGCGGCTGCTGGGCCGGGCGGTGCTGCTGGCGGAGCTTGGAAACCGGCTTTATGATCTGGAGGGCGTGGAAAACTACCGCTTCACCGCCCCGGCAGCAGACCTCCCGGCGGACAGCACGGCGCTGCCGGTGCTGGGGACGCTGGAGGTGACGGAGCTGGAGGAGGAATGACATGTACGAGGAGTATCTGCGGGGGCTGCTGGCCCCCCTGGGGGTCTACCGGCTGGACCGGGGCTCCCTCAGCGGGGCGGAGCTATACGCCCTGGGCCGGGGGCTGGACGCCGTGTCGGCCCGTTTGGAGGAGGTGGAGCGGGAGAGCGTCACCGCCACGGCGGAGGGCGAGGGGCTGCGCCGCCGGGAGGCGCTGTTCCTCCGGCGGCCCGCCGCCGTCACGCCGGAGGAGCGCCGGGCGGCCATCGCGGCGCTGCTGCAAATCGACGGAGACAGCCTAACGCCGGAGGCCATCGGCCGGACCATCCGGGGCTGCGGAATTTGGGCCCGGGCGGAGGAGCTGGGGACGAACCGGGTCCGGGTGGTGTTTCCAGGGACGGTGGGGATCCCGGCGGAGTTTGAGCAGATCGAGAAGATTGTGCTGGACATTCTGCCCTGCCACCTGGGGGTGGAGTTTTACTTCCGGTTTCTCACCTGGGAGGAGTGTGAACGGGTGGGGTTTACCTGGGTGATTGTGGATATCCAGGGGTATGACTGGGAGGAGTTTCAGATGGCGGTGCCGATTGAAAAGGAATGGAAGCGTCCATAAAGAAAGAGCGTCCGGCTGGGCGCTCTTTTGCTTTTCCCTCGCCGGGAAGGGTTCCGGGACGGGAGGGAACAGAGTCCTTCCTCTACAGGGGGGAAACGGGCCGCCGAGGGCGGCGGCCCCTACGGTGGTCTATCGGTAGAAAAGCGGACCCGGAAAAGGCGGACACCTACCCCCTACCACCAGATGAGCGGCAGCGGAAAGAGGAGCTTGTCCATTCGTCACGGGACAAACCCCCGCTCAATTTGATTGCGCGTGGGAAGTCATTCCGGCTCCGCCGATCATTCAGCCGCGCCCCCGTATCGTTCCCCGTTCCTTCTTTTTCTCTTTTGGACCGTGCACGGCCCGTTTTCTCGTTTTC
>CAJUMX010000002.1 GCA_910587705.1 uncultured Oscillibacter sp. | reverse complement strand
TGAATACTGGATTTTTGCCTGTTTGCTTTCCCTTTCCCCAATAACCTGTGTTCAATGAGTGGTATGCAAAGGACACCTCGAAGAAAATACGGGCGGTTTTCCGCAACAAAGGGATGTCGGGCCAGAGGCTGGCGTCAAACGCCCCCTACGGCTATATAAAAGGTGAGGACGGGCACCTTTTGGTGGACGAGGAAACCGCCCCTGTGGTAGAGTTGATTTTCCAGTTGTGCGTGGAGGGCAACGGCCCCGGCAAAATTGCCCGTATGCTGAAAGAGCGGAGCATCCCCACACCGGGTACGATTGAGTTCCAGCGCACAGGCCGGACGCGCAACTATCACCCGGACAATCCGTGCGGGTGGAATGAAAGCAGTATTTCCAATATCTTAGAGCAGGATGCCTATCTGGGCCGTACTACCAACTTCAAGACCACCAAGCTGTCCTACAAGAGCAAAAAAACCATTGAGAATACGCCGGACAAGTGGGTGGTATTTGAAGATACCCACAAGGCCATCATCGACCCGGAAACCTGGGAGATCGTGCAAAAGGCGAGAGAGCAGCGCCGCCGTCCCACCAAGATGGGAGAAATGGGGATGTTCTCCGGGCTGGCCTATTGTTCCGACTGCGGAGCGAGACTGTATCACTGCCGGACTGCTTCCTGGACGCATGAACAGGAGTGCTATACCTGCGCCACCTACCGCAACAAAAAGGGTTGTAGTGCCCATTACATCCGGGCGGTGGTACTGGAACAGCTTGTACTCCAAAATTTGCAACGGGTAGTAGCCTACGCCCAGGAGGACGAGGACGAGTTTGTGCGGCGCATCATGGAAAACAAGATGACGTTACAGCGCACCGAACAGGAAAAGGCCAAGCGTAAGCTGGAAAAGCAAGAGCGGCGTTATAACGAGTTGGATACTATCATTCAGAGGCTTTACGAAGATCATGTTGTAGGTAAGCTGAGTGAGGAACGCTTTGCCAAGCTGTCCGAGGGCTACGAACAGGAGCAAGCGGCACTGAAACAGTCCATAGAGGATCTGTCTACTATCGTACACGCCGCTCAGACGCAGGCAGTCAATGTCCAGAGCTTTTTGAAAATTGTCAAGAAGTACACCCAGCCCACCGAGCTGACCCCGGCGCTTCTGCGGGAGTTCGTGGAGAAAATCGTTGTCCATGCCCCCGATAAGTCCAGCGGCCACCGTGTCCAGCGCATTGACGTACATTATAACTTCATTGGCGAGATTGATTTTTCGCCGGAATTTAGCCGGTATAGCAAAAAGACAACCGCATGACACCAAAGTATCATGCGGTTGCCACCCAACAAAGAAAACTTCTTTATCAGGCACGCCCTAACAGGGTCCTGGGCTTCTTTCAGTCCTGTGTTGGTTTTTTGAGAAGGACCTTCGCCAGCTTTGCTCCGGCCCAGCCCACAGCGGCACCCAGCAGGACGCCCCCCAAGACATCGGTGGGCCAGTGAACATAGAGATAAAGCCGGGAAAAGGCCGTGACGGTGGCCAGGGCCAGAGCGGGCCACCACAGGGGACTTCCGGCGGTTTTCAAGGCAAAGACCATGGCAAAAGCCGCCGCTGTGTGGCCGGAGGGGAAAGACGCGTCCCCTGGCGGGGAAACCAGTAGGGAAAGGTTCGGTCGGAACACAAAGGGCCGGAGACGGTCGATGAGGGGCTTTAAAATGATGTTACAGGCAATCAGGTCCAGGGTTAGGGCACAGGCGGCGGAGAGGCCGTAGACCCGCTGCCGCCGGATTAAGAGAAGCAGGGCGGCGAAGAGAATCCAGACCTCACCGTGGTTACTGAGGCCGCTGACAAAGGGCATCAGCCAGTCCAGAAGCTCACAGCGGAGGTGGAGCTGTATCCAGTCCAGGACCGCCAATTCCAGTTGCATGTCGTCCCTCCTTATGCAGGCAGGGCCGCAGCGTTCAGCTGCGGCCCGTGTATGTTGTGGAAAAGCGGTTATTCCAGGACCGCCCCCCGGGCGGCGCTGGTGACCAGCTTGGCGTAGCGGGCGGCGTAGCCGGTTTTGATTTTGGGCTCCGGGCAGACCCACTTGGCCCTCCGGGCCGCCAAGGTGGCCTCGTCCACCTCCAGGGAGATGGAGCATTTAGTGATGTCGATGGCGATGGTGTCCCCGTCCTCCACAAAGGCGATGGGGCCGCCCTGGGCCGCCTCGGGGCAGACATGGCCGATGGAAGCGCCTCTCGTCGCGCCGGAAAAGCGGCCGTCAGTGATGAGGGCCACGTCCTTGTCCAGGCCCATGCCCGCGATGGCGGAGGTGGGATTCAGCATCTCCCGCATGCCGGGGCCGCCCTTGGGGCCCTCGTAGCGGATGACCACCACGTCCCCGGCCACAATTTTTCCGGCGTAGATGGCGGCGATGGCGTCCTCCTCGCAATCAAAGACCCGGGCGGGGCCCTTGTGGATCATCATTTCAGAGGCCACGGCGGAGCGCTTCACCACGCAGCCCTCCGGGGCCAGGTTGCCCTTCAGCACGGCGATGCCGCCGTCCTGGGAGTAGGGGCGTTCAATGGGGCGGATGAGCTCCGGGTTCCGGTTTTCCACCCCCTCCAGATTCTCGGCGATGGTCTTTCCGGTGCAGGTCATGAGAGAGGTGTCCAGAAGGTTCTTTTTCGTCAGCTCCTTCATGACGGCGTAGACGCCGCCCGCGCCCTCCAGGTCCTCCATGTAGGTATCCCCGGCGGGGGCCAGGTGGCAGAGGTTGGGGGTCCGGCTGGAAATCTCATTGGACATGTCCAGGTCCAGCGCAATGCCACACTCGTGGGCGATGGCGGGGAGGTGGAGCATGGTGTTGGTGGAGCAGCCCAGGGCCATGTCCACCGTCTCGGCGTTGTGGAAGGCCGCCTCGGTCATGATGTCCCGGGGGCGGATGTTCTTTTCCACCAGCTCCATGATCTTCATGCCGGTGTGCTTGGCCAGCCGCAGCCGGGCGGACCAGACGGCGGGGATGGTGCCGTTGCCCCGGAGGGCCATGCCGATGGCCTCCGTCAGGCAGTTCATGGAGTTGGCGGTGTACATGCCGGAGCAGGAGCCGCAGGTGGGACAGGCGTTGTTCTCATAGTCCTCCACGCCTTCCTCGTCCAGCTTCCCGGCGTAGTAGCTGCCCACGGCCTCAAACATGTGGCTCAGGCAGGTGCGCCGCCCGTCGTTCAGCCGTCCCGCCAGCATGGGGCCGCCGGAGACAAAAATGGCGGGGATGTTCAGCCGGGCGGCGGCCATGAGGAGGCCGGGAACGTTCTTGTCACAGTTGGGAATCATGACCAGCCCGTCAAACTGGTGGGCGATGGCCATGGCCTCGGTGGAATCGGCAATGAGGTCCCGGGTAATGAGGGAGTATTTCATGCCCACATGGCCCATGGCGATTCCGTCGCACACGGCGATGGCGGGGAACTCCACTGGTGTGCCACCGGCGGCCCGGACGCCGGCTTTGACGGCCTCGGCGATTTTGTCCAGGTTCATGTGGCCGGGGACGATTTCGTTATAGGAGCAGACCACGCCGATCAGCGGGCGCTCCAGCTCCTCCTTGGTGTAGCCCAGGGCATAGAACAGGGAGCGGTTGGGGGCTCGCTCGATGCCCTGCGTGACGTTGCGGCTGAAATCTTTCATGTGTTTGCCTCCTATGTGTCCGGGCTTTGCCCGGGAAAATCGTCTGTTCGTTTGAGTTTTTATCATAATATAGAATCCCGCCGATGTCAAGACGGGGAAACGCCCCGCCGGCTTTGCCGGCGGGGCACTACAAGACAATGAAGCGGGAATCAGACGGCGTTCAGGAACCGGAGGAAGGCCGCCTTGCCCTCCGCCGTCCGCTTGTAGACCCCGGCGTGCTCCAGGACCTGGGCGAAAACCAGGCCGGTTTCCTTCTGGACGATCTCCAGGGCGTTCTCCGTTGTAATCGTATAGTTGGGAGCGAAGGCCTCCGCCCAGTCGGCATGCTTGGCGGTCTTTTCGTCCCCCCGGAGGTCCAGGCCCTTGGCGAGGCCCTCTGCCACCGCCGCCAGCTCCTCCTTCAGCCGGGCGGGAAGCACCGCCAGGCCCATGACCTCAATGAGGCCGATATTCTCTTTTTTAATATGGTGAAGCTCGTCGTGGGGGTGATAGAGGCCCAGGGGGTACCGCTCAGTGGTCAGGTTGTTCCGCAGCACCAGGTCCAGCTCGAACGTTTCGCCCCGCCGCCGGGCAATGGGGGTAATGGTGTTGTGGGGCACGCCCTCTGTCTCGGCGAGGATAACCGCCGCCTTGTCGGTATAGGCCCGCCACTTGTTCAAAATTCGGTCGGCCAGGTCGATGAGCCGGTCCGGGTTTTCGGAGTAAATCCGGATGACAGACATGGGCCATTTGACAATGCCCGCTCCTACGTCCTCAAAGCCGGGGAAGGTGAAGGAAGTCTCCACCGGGGCGGTCTCCATGGCGAAGGTGTAGCATCCGCCCTGGAAGTGGTCGTGCGCCAAAATAGAGCCACCCACGATAGGCAGGTCCGCGTTGGAGCCCACGAAATAATGGGGGAACTGCCCCACAAAATCCAGGAGCTTGCCGAAGCAGGCCCGGTCAATCTTCATGGGGGTGTGCTCTTTGTTGAAGCAGATGCAGTGCTCATTATAATAAACGTAGGGGGAGTACTGCAAAAACCAGGGAGAGCCGTTGATGGTGATGGGAACTACCCGGTGATTTTGGCGGGCGGGATGGTTTACCCGACCGGCATAGCCCTCGTTTTCCGCGCAGAGCAGGCAGCGGGGGTAGTTGGAGGCGGGGAGGTCCCGGGCGGCGGCGATGGCCTTGGGGTCCTTCTCCGGCTTGGAGAGGTTGATGGTGATATCCAGGTCCCCGTATTCCGTGGGGGATTTCCACTGCATGTCCTTGGCGATGCGGTCCCGGCGGATGTAGTTGGTGTCCTGGCTGAATTTGTAGTACCAGTCCGTGGCAGCCTTGGGGGCCTGGGCATAGAGCGCCTGGAATTTGGCGATTACTTGAGCCGGACGGGGGGTCAAGCGGCCCATCAGCTCCGTGTCGAACAGGTCCCGGTAAACCACAGAGTTTTCCGCCAGCACGCCCCGGGCATGGGCGTCGTCCAGCAGCTCCTCCAGCACGGGGACCAGCTCGATTTCCCCCCAGTTCTGTCCAGGGTCAGTATAGCCGTCGATGCGCAGGGTGTCCAGAATCGTGTTGACGGCCCAAATGTACTCGCTTTCCTCAATCAGCCCCGTCCGCAGGGCGTAGGAGGCCAGCTTGGATACGGCTTCGTTGACCATAATGTTGTCCCTCTCTTTTTCAATGTCGTTTCAAAGGCTTTCGATCAGGAAAAGCTTGCTCAAGCCACCACCACGCAGCCGCCCTGGGGACGAACCCGGAGCACGTGGCACATGCCGGGGCCCAGCAGGGCCTCCATGCCAGAACGGAAGGACTCCAGCTTCTCTAGGGGGACAAAGGCCTGGATGGTCCCGGCGAAGCCGCCGCCGTGGACCCGGATGGACCCGGTTCCCTCCAGCAGTTCCCGGCCGAAGGCCAGGGCCAGGGGGATGGCCTGCTGCCGGGGGTCCGCCGTGGACCAGGTGTTTTGGAGGTGCAGGGAGGAGGACACGCCGGAGGCGTTCACCAGGGCCAGGAAGCCCGAAAAGTCCCCCTGCTCCAAGGCGTCCGCCTCCTGGACAGCCCGGCGGTCGTCGTCGTAGAAGTGGAGAGCCCGGAGAATGGCCCGGTCACCGCACTCCCGCCGCAGGGCGGGGATGGCGGCCCGGAAGTCTGCCTCGGGAACCTCCCGGAGGAGCTGCTTACTGAAATGGACCGCCACGGAGCGCATCTCCCGGGTGATGTTGGAGTAGTCCTCCGTCAGGTGCTTGGCGCTGTGGTCAGAGCCGGTGTCCACGATGCAAAGAGCGTGGCCAGAGAGGGCGAAGTCGTAGGAGATGGGCCGGACCACCGGGTTTGTGGCGTCGCCGAAGTCGATGGCTACCGCGCCGCCTACGGAGGAGCCCATCTGGTCCATCAAGCCGCTGAGCTTGCCGAAGTGGACGTTTTCGGCGTACTGGCCGATTTTGGCCAGCTCGATGGCGTCCAGCTTCCCCTGGCAGAAGAAGTGATTGATGATGTTGCCGATGAGAATTTCATAGGCGGCGGAGGAGCTGAGGCCGGAGCCAGAGAGGACGTTGGACACGGCGCAGGCGTCAAAGCCGCCCACGGCATAGCCCCGCTGGGCGACGCCCGCCGCCACGCCCCGGACCAGGGCGGCGGAGGTGTTGGTCTCCTCAGGCCGGGGGCTGAGATCGCTGAGGTCCACCTCTAGGGTGGGATAGCCCTCGGACTGAACCCGGATGATGTTCAGCCCGTTGGGGGCGGCGCAGGCCAGCATATCCATGTCTACGCTGGCGCAGAGGACGTGGCCCCGCTGGTGGTCCGTGTGGTTGCCTCCCAACTCCGTGCGGCCGGGACCGCTGAAGAGCGCGGCGGCGCCCTTAGGGGCGAAGGCGTCCGCCAGGGCCTGGGTGACATGCAGGGCCCGGGCCCGGGCCTGGGTCAGGCCCTCGGTGGTGTAGACGGCGGCGAGGGGGGCGTCGCACTGGCCCGCCTCCAGGGCTTGGAGCAGTTGATTGCAAGAATACATGAGTTCCGCCTCCTTTTTCTAGTCCTGTCCAGTATAGTGAATTTCCCTCCGGAATACAATGGTAATTTTATTGCGTTTCCCGGAAAATTCTCAAAAGATTTTTCCGGGAAACCATCTCCCGCTCCGCTGGGTGCATCCCCAACCGCTCCAAGCAGTTCAGGAAGGCCGCGGCATGGCCGCAGTCCTCTAGGCCCCGAGCCGCCTCGTTGCCGGGGGAGCCCATGAATTCACAAAAGTCAAAGCCGCAGGCCACATGCTCCACCCCCATGACCTCCGCCATGTGGGCGGCGTGGAGGGCCAGGGTTTCCACCGTCTGCCGCTCCGGGTCCTCGTGGACAAAGCTGTGGTAGGCGTTCACGCCCACCACGCCGCCGCTGTCCCGGATGGCCCGGAGCTGTTCGTCGGTGAGGTTGCGGGGCACGTCGCACAGAGCGCGGCAGTTGGAGTGGGAGGCGATTACCGGGCCATGGGCCAGCCGCAGGACCTCCTGGAATCCGCCCTCGTTCAGGTGGGAGACGTCGATAAGCGTTCCCAGGTCCTCCATCCGCCGGATGGCCCGGCGGCCCAGGTCCGTCAGGCCCTTGCCGGGGTCCTGGGCGGCCCCGGCGGCAAAGCGGTTGTCCTCGTTCCAGGTGAGCATTCCCAGCCGAAGGCCCAGGGAGGCCAGGCGATCCAGCTCCTCCGGGCCCTCCAGGCCCTCCATGCCCTCGATGGCCAGAAAGGCGTATAGCTTTCCCTCCGCCCGGGTGGCCTCCGCCTCCGCCGCGGTGCGGACCACCGCCAGCCAGGGGCACTCGGCAAATTCTGCCTGGGCGCAGGAGAGCATCACCTCTAGCCGGTGGGCGGCGCGCTCCGCCCCGGGGACGCTCTCCCAGAAGGTTTGACCCTGCCCCCGGCCATACCAGAGGGCCAGGGCCAGGCCCTCGATACCGCCCCGGCGGAGACGGTCCAGGTGGTGTTGTTCCAATACATGGGATTCCCCCGCCAGGCGGCGGCGGGTCACGTCGTAGAGAAGATCGGAATGTCCGTCAAAGATCATAGCAAGGCTCCTTTCGTCCCGGCGGCAGGGCCGGGGGCTTTATTGTATTCCAAAGAAAGACGGAGATGCAAGGGGGTTCCCGGCTTTTTTTCGGAAAATCTCGTCTACCCCCTATGCAAAACCGGAAAAATACGTTAAAATAGAAATCACTGTAAAATCCCCACAGAACGACGGATATCGGAAAAGGGAGGTCACGCGATGACAAAACCTGTATACCGGCGGGTGCTGCTGAAAATCAGCGGCGAGGCCCTGGCCGGAGACAAGCGGACCGGGCTGGACTTCCAGGTCATCGGCCGGGTTTGCGACGTGGTGAAGGAATGCCTGGACATGGGCGTTCAGATCGGATTAGTGGTGGGCGGCGGCAACTTCTGGCGGGGAGCCAAGGACGGCGGAGGCCGCATGGAGCGCACCCGGGCAGACCACATGGGCATGCTGGCCACCGTCATGAACTGCCTGGCCGTGGCCGATGTCTGCGAGCAAAAGGGCATTCCCGTCCGGGTCCAGACGGCCATTGAAATGCGCCCCATTGCCGAGCCCTACATCCGCTCCCGGGCCATCCGGCATTTGGAAAAGGGAAGGGTGGTCATCTTCGGCTGCGGCACCGGCAACCCCTTCTTCTCCACGGACACCGCCGCCGTCCTCCGGGCCGCCGAAATCGGCGCGGAGGTCATCCTGCTGGCGAAAAACGTGGACGGCGTGTACTCCGCTGACCCGGTAAAGGACCCTGGCGCAGTGAAATACGACACCATCAGCTATGACGACGTGCTGGCCCAGCACCTAATGGTCATGGACACCACAGCCACATCCCTCTCCATGGATAATCACATTCCTGTGCTGCTCTTCGCCCTGAAAGACCCGGAGAACATTGTCCGGGCCGTCTGCGGTGAGAAGGTTGGCACGATTGTAAAGGAATAACCGGCTGGAGGCATCCGTCGGATTTGAACAATTGAAAGGAGCGTCTTTATTATGTTAAAGGACGAATACAAGGTATACGAGGACAAAATGAAAAAGAGCATCGACTCCGTGGCGGCGGACTTCGCCTCCGTCCGGGCGGGCCGGGCCAACGCCTCCGTGCTGGACCGGATTCTGGTGGACTACTACGGCAGCCCCACCCCCATCCAGCAGATTGCCGCCATCTCCTCCCCGGACGCCCGGACCCTGCTGATCTCCCCCTGGGACGGCTCTGCCTTGAAGCTGATTGAAAAGGCCATTCAAAACTCCGACTTAGGGATCAACCCCCAGAACGACGGTAAGGCCCTGCGTCTGGCCTTTCCCCAGCTCACCGAGGAGCGCCGGAAGGAGCTGGTAAAGCAGATCCGCAAATACGCCGAGAGCGGCAAGGTGGCGGTACGGAACATCCGCCGGGATGCCATGGACAACTTCAAAAAGCAGGAGAAAAAGTCCGAGATCACCGAGGATGAGCTGAAGCAGGTGGAAAAGGACTTCCAGAAGCTCACCGACGAGAGCTGCAAGAAGCTGGACGAACTGCTGGCCAAGAAGGAAAAGGAATTGATGGCGGTTTGATGGCGGAAAACAGGAACGAAACGGGGCGGCTAACGCCGCCCCGCGCTAATGGAACGGCACGAAGGGAAAACGGCGGGAGTCTGCCGGCCCCGCCCCGTCACATTGCGATCATCATGGACGGCAACGGCCGCTGGGCCACAAAACGGGGCCTTCCTCGGACGGCGGGACACAAGGCCGGGGCGGAGACCTTTCGGAAAATCGCCACCTACTGCAAGGACCTCGGCGTGAAGTACCTGACGGTCTACGCCTTCTCCACCGAGAACTGGAAGCGCTCCGAGACGGAGGTTTCCGCCATCATGGCGCTTTTGAAGAAGTACCTTTTGGAGGCGGTGGACACCATGGAGCGGGACCACATCCGGCTCCACTTCTTTGGGGACATGTCCCCCATTGCCCCAGAGCTGCGGGCCCTGGCCCGGGAGACGGACGAGATTACGGAGCACCTAAGCAAGGACGATTTCCAGGCCAACGTGTGCCTCAACTACGGCGGGCGGGACGAAATCCTCCGGGCAGCGAGGCGCTTTGCCGCCAACTGTGCCGCTGGAAAGCGGAGGCCGGAGGAGCTGGACGAGGCGGTGTTTTCCGGCTACCTGGATTCTGCGGGCATCCCGGACCCGGAGCTCATCATCCGCCCCAGCGGGGAGCAGCGACTGAGCAATTTTCTGCTGTGGCAGAGCGCCTACGCAGAGTTTTACTACACGGACACCCTCTGGCCGGACTTCGACGAGGCGGAGCTGGACCGGGCCATCGCGGCCTACCACGCCCGGGACCGGCGGTTTGGAGGCGTGAAGAAATGAGTTCTTTACAGTCGAGAATTCTGGTGTCCGCAGTGGGCATCCCGGCGCTGCTGTACGTGGTCCTGGCCGCGCCGCCCATTGTCATGGCGCTGGCGTTGATTATCCTAGCGGGTGTTGGGGCCATGGAGTTCCAGCAGTGCGTCAGCGGCACGAAAAAAGCGGAGCTGGCCGCGTTCAGCACCCTCTGGGCTGGCCTGACCGTGGGCTGGTACTTTAACTCACCGGAGCGGGTCACGGTCCTCTTTTTGCTGGGAGCTGTGTTCTTCTTTGGCTACGCGATTTTGCGAGGCGGCGAGGTAAAATTCAGCCAGATCATGGCGGGGCTGTTCGGGAGCATCGCCATCGGCTACTCGTTTTCCGCCTTCCTCCGGCTGGAGGCTTCCGGCATCCACCGGGCCTATCTCCTTCTGCCCTTCATCCTCAGCTTCGCCTGCGACACCTTCGCTTTTTTCGCCGGGCTCACCCTGGGCAAGCACAAGCTGGCCCCCAAGGTCAGCCCCAAGAAAACCGTCGAGGGCTCTGTGGGGGGCCTTGCGGGCAACGTCCTTTGCGGCCTGTTGTTCGTCTGGGTCATGGATCGCTTTTTCGGCGGCTCCGTCATCGGCTATGGCCCCATGGCGGCGATGGCCCTGATCTGCGGCGTGGTGGCTCAGATCGGCGATTTGAGCTTTTCCCTCATCAAGCGGGAATTTGGAATCAAGGACTACGGGCATTTGTTCCTGGCCCACGGCGGCGTGCTGGACCGGTTTGACAGCGTGCTGTTTGTAGCTCCGGTGATAGAGATTATTTTCAGCTTACTGCCATAGAATAGAGATGTAGACATGACAAAGACAATTTCAATCTTAGGCTCCACCGGCTCCATCGGGCGGCAGACCCTGGACGTGGCGGAGCAGCTGGGGCTGACGGTGGCCGCCATCACCGCCCATAACAGCGTGGCTCTGGCAGAGGAGCAGGCCCGGAAGTTCCGGCCCCGGCAGGTGATTATGACCGACGAGGCGGCGGCGAAGGACTTGAAGGTCCGCCTAGCGGATACAAATACCAGGGTCCACGGCGGCGTTTCCGCCCTCTCCACGGCGGCGACGCTGCCGGGAGTGGACACGGTGGTCACCGCCGTGGTGGGCATGGTGGGCCTCAAGCCCACCCTCGCCGCCATCCGGGAGGGCAAGCGCATCGCCCTGGCCAACAAAGAGACCCTGGTCTGCGCCGGGGAGCTGGTGATGGAGGCGGCGGAGAAGCGAGGAGCGGAAATCGTCCCCGTGGACTCGGAGCACTCCGCCATTTTCCAGTGCGTTCAGGGCTGCCTGGACCGGGGGGAAATCCGGCGGGTGATTCTGACCTGCTCCGGCGGGCCCTTCTACGGGATGACCAAAGCGGAAGTGGAAAAGAAAACCCGGGCAGACGCCTTGCAGCATCCCAACTGGAAGATGGGCCCCAAAATTACCGTAGATTGCGCTACGCTGATGAATAAGGGGCTGGAGGTCATCGAGGCAATGCGGCTTTACCGCCTCCCTTTGACCAGGGTGAAGGTGGCCATTCACCGCCAGAGCATCGTCCACTCCCTGGTGGAGTTCCGGGACGGGGCGCTGCTGGCCCAGCTGGGGACCCCGGACATGCGCCTGCCCATCCGGTACGCCATGACCTATCCCCAGCGGGCGGAGTCGGCGGAGGAGCCGCTGAACCTTTTGAGCTGCCCGCCGCTGACCTTTGAGGAGCCGGACCGGGGAACCTTCCCGTGTCTCCGGCTGGCGGAGGTGGCGGCGGCCAAGGGAGGCACTGCCTGCGCCGTGCTGAACGCCGCCAACGAGGAGGCGGTGCGGCTGTTTCTGGAGGACCGGATTGGCTTCCGGGACATCTTTGACCTCACCGCCCGGGCCATGACGGAGCTGCCCGTCATCCGCAGACCCAGCCTCCCGGACATTCTGGAGGCGGACGCAGCGGCCCGGCGAGAGGTCCTGAAAAACGTTTCAAAGTAAGGGGCATGTTTCCATGAGCTTCGTCTATGTTCTGGCGGGTATTTTCATCTTCGGCTTCCTGGTTGCCATCCACGAGCTAGGTCACTTCCTGGCGGCCCGGCTCTGTGGCGTGCGGGTCAACGAATTTTCCATCGGCATGGGCCCGTTGCTGTGGCACCGGGAGACGGGCGAGACCCGGTATTCCCTCCGGCTTCTTCCCATCGGCGGCTTTTGCGCCCTGGACGGGGAGGACGGGGACACCGGGGATGAGCGCTGCTTTACCCGTCAGAGCTTTTGGAAGAAGCTGGTGATTTTGGCCGCCGGGTCTTTCATGAATTTGCTGGCGGGAGTGGTGGTCATTGCCTGCCTCTTCGCCACGGCCAGCGGCTTTTACGTGGACCGGGTGGCCGGGTTTTCCGAGGGCTTCCCCCTGGAGGGGGAGGAGGGCCTGATGGAGGGGGATATTTTCTACAAAATCGACGGCTGGCGGACCTACCTCCGGGGAGACACCGCCCTGTTTCTCCGGTTTAACGACGGCCAGGGCTGTGACGTGGAGGTCATTCGGGACGGGGAGAAGGTGGTCTTGAAAGACCTGCCTTTGTACCGGGGAACCTACGACGGCCAGGAGGGGCGCTTCGGACTGATGATAGATGCCGCCCAGGTCCCAGCCACCTTTTTGACCACGGTGAAGTTCATCGGCTACCAGACCCTGGACTTTGTGCAGCAGGTGTGGTTCAGCCTGATTCAACTGCTTCGGGGCAACGTGGGCCTCTCGGAGGTCAGCGGCCCGGTGGGCATCGTCTCCACCATGACGGAGGTGGGAAACGCCTCCAAAACCGCTCTGGACGCCTTGGAGAACATCGCCTTTTTCGGGGCTCTCATCGCCATCAATCTGGCGGTGATGAACCTGTTGCCCATTCCGGCCTTGGACGGGGGACGGATTTTCTTCCTGGCAATCGACGGGGCCTCCATGCTGCTGTTTAAGCGGAAGGTACCGGAGAAGTATCAGGCGGCGGTAAACGCGGCGTGCTTTGTGCTGCTGATGGGCCTGATGCTGCTGGTGACCCTGAAAGATGTTGGGCAGCTCTTTATGCGGGGAGGGTCCTGATATGACGAAACAACTGATGGTGGGAAAGGTTCCGGTGGGCGGCGGCGCACCGGTGTCCATCCAGTCCATGTGCAATACGAAAACCGACGACGTGGCCGCCACTGTGGCCCAGATCAAAAAACTGGAGGCCGCCGGGTGTGAGATCATCCGGGTGGCCATTCCAGATCAGGCGGCGGCGGAGGCCGTGGACAAAATCAAGGAGCAAATTTCCATTCCCCTGATTGCCGATATTCACTTCAACTACAAATTTGCCCTCACCTGCGCGGAGCGGGGAATCGACGCCATCCGCATCAACCCCGGCAACATCGGCGGAGGGGAAAAGGTCAAAGTCGTGGCGGACGCCTGCCGCCTCCGGGGCATCCCCATTCGGGTGGGGGTCAACGGCGGCTCTTTGGAAAAGGAGCTCCGGGCCAGGCACGGCGGCGTCACCGCCGGGGCCCTGGTGGAAAGCGCCCTGGGACAGGCCCGGCTGCTGAACCGCTTTGATTTTGACGACATCTGCTTTTCCGTCAAGTGCTCCGACGTGCCGCTGACCATGGCGGCCTATTTGGCCCTTAGTAAACAGACGGACTACCCCCTCCACCTGGGGGTTACCGAGGCGGGCACCCCCTCCATGGGGCTGGTGAAGTCCGCCATGGGCATCGGTGGCCTCCTCTGCCTGGGGGTGGGGGACACCATTCGGGTGACCCTGACCGCCGACCCGGTGGAGGAGATTTACGCCGCCAAGAAGATTTTGAAGGCGGCGGGTCTGCGCAAAACCGGCGTGAACCTGATTGCCTGCCCCACCTGCGGCCGGACCCGGATTGATCTGATCCCCATTGCCGAGGAGGTGGAGTGGCGGCTGGCGGACTGCGAAAAGAACATCACCGTGGCGGTGATGGGCTGCGCCGTCAACGGCCCGGGGGAAGCCTCCGCCGCCGATATCGGCATCGCCGGTGGCAAGGGCGAAGGGCTGCTATTTCGCAAGGGGGAAATTTTGTACAAGGTCCCCCAGGAGCGGCTGGTGGACGCGCTGATGGAAGAAATCGGGAGGCTTTGAGACCCGAGATTGAAATGCACAAGAGAGGACGCCATGTCGAGAAACATTCCATTTTTTGAATTTTTCGCCGAGCTGTCGGCGTCTCCTGAGCTCCGTCTCCGGCTGGCCGGGGCGGAGCTGACCCATGGCCGCATCGACCAGGGGGAGCGGTCCATAGAGCTGGATATGGCGGTGAAAAGCCCCCTGGACCAGGGGTGCGTGCAAGGCCTGGAGGAGACGCTGCGGGCGGTCTACGGCTTTCAAAAGGTGGCCTTGAACGTCACCTGTACAGCTCCGCCGCCTTCCGCGCCCGGCCCGGCTCCCCAGAGTGGCGGAGGGGGCAAGGCGGCTCCCAAGAAAAAGATGGGCAAAATTCTCATGGGCAATCCCATCAAGACCCGCCCCGGCCCCATGTCGGCGCTGAACGTGAAAATGGGCACGGCCACGGTCTCCGGGAAGGTCTTTGCCTTCGAGTGCCGGGAGACCCGGCGGCCGGGCATGTGGCGACTGAGCTTCGACATGACCGACGGCACCGGCTCCGTCACGGTGCAGAAGAATCTGGGGGCCAAGGAGGCCCAGGCCCTGGAGGGGGCGGTAAAGCCCGGCATGTGGCTGGTGGTTCAGGGGAAGATGGAGCCCACCTGGGACGGCAAGGACATCCAGCTCAACCCCCAGCACATCAACGTAACGGACCACGAGGAGCGGATGGATGCCGCCCCGGTGAAGCGGGTGGAGCTCCACCTTCACACCCGGATGAGCAACATGGACGCTCTCACCGACACCAAGGAGGTCATCCAGGAGGCCATCCGCTGGGGCCACCCCGCCATTGCCATCACGGACCACGGCGTAGCCCAGTCCTTCCCGGAGGCGTGGCACGCCGCCGGAAATAAAATCAAGGTCCTCTATGGTGTGGAGGGCTATTTCATCAATAACGTGGACGACCGCATCGCCGTCCACGGCTCCCAGGACATTCCCCTGGACGGGGAGATCGTCTGCTTTGACATCGAGACCACGGGTCTCCGGGTAGACCGGGAGGCCATAACGGAGATCGGTGCGGTGGTGCTGCGGGACGGCGAGATCGCCGAGCGGTTCCAGACCTTCGTAAACCCCGGGAAGCGGCTGACGCCGGAGATCATCGGCCTCACGGGCATCACCGACGAGATGCTCAAGGACGCTCCGCCGCCCAAGGAGGCCCTGGCGGACTTTTTGAAATTCGTGAACGGGCGGCCCCTGGCGGCCCACAACGCAGAGTTCGACATCGGCTTTATCCGCAAGGGCTGCGCCGAGGCGGGGCTGGAGTTCCATCCCACCTATATTGACTCCCTGATTCTGGCCCAGAACCTGCTGCCGGGCCTGGGGAAATACAAGCTGGATATCGTGGCGGAGCATCTGGACCTTCCCGCCTTCAACCACCACCGGGCCAGCGACGACGCGGCCACGGTGGGCTATATGCTGATTCCCTTTTGGAAAATGCTCCACGAAAAGGGGATTCACACCCTTCGGGCCGTCAACGGCGAGATGGAGAAGCTGCGGCCCCTGGGAAACAAGTCCAACCGCTTCCCCAAGCACATCATCCTCCTGGCCCGGAACAAGACGGGGCTGAAAAACCTCTACCAGATGATTTCCGCCTCCAACCTGAAATACTTCAAGCGGGTGCCCACCATTCCCAAGAGCCTGCTGAAGGAGCACCGGGAGGGGATCATCGTGGGCGCGGCCTGTGAGGCGGGAGAGCTGTTCCAGGCGGTCAAGGACCACAAGGACTGGGAGGAGCTAAAGCGCATCGCCTCCTTCTATGATTACTTGGAGATTCAGCCCCTGTGCAACAATGCGTTTATGCTCCGTAACGGCGACGCCAGGAACGAGGAGGACCTGCGGGAGTTCAACCGGGTCATTGTCCGCCTGGGGGAGGAGCTGGGCAAGCCCGTCTGCGCCACCGGCGACGTGCACTTCCGGGAGCCGGAGGACGAGGTGTTCCGGCACATCCTCCTGGCCTCGAAAAAGTTCCCCGACGCCAACGAGCCCCTGCCCATCTATTTCAAAACTACCGATGAGATGCTAAAAGAGTTCTCCTACCTGGGAGAGGAAAAAGCCTATGAGGTGGTGGTGACCAATACCCGCCTGGTAGCGGACCAGATTGAGCAATTTGAGCTTTTGCCCAAGGAGCTGTTCCCGCCCAAGCTGGAAAACTCCGAGGCGGATTTGAACCGCCTGGTCTGGGAGAAGGTCCACCGCCTCTACGGCGAGGACCCGCCCCAGCTGATTGTGGACCGGCTGAACGTGGAGCTGGGCGGCATTTTGGGGAAATACGACGTAGTGTACATGTCCGCCCAAAAATTAGTCCAGCGCTCCCTGGAAAACGGCTATCTGGTGGGCTCCCGGGGCTCCGTGGGCTCGTCCCTGGCGGCCTACATGTCCGGCATCACAGAGGTCAACTCCCTGCCGCCCCATTACCGCTGTCCGAAGTGCAAAAACAGCGAGTTTGTCCAGGACGGGTCCTATGGCTGCGGGGCGGACATGCCGGATAAGGTGTGCCCCAAGTGCGGGACCAAGTATGAAAAGGACGGCTTCGACATTCCCTTCGAGACCTTCCTGGGCTTTGGCGGCGGTAAGGTGCCGGACATCGACCTGAACTTTTCCGGCGAGTATCAGGCCCGGGCCCACCGCCACGCCATCGAGATGTTCGGCGAAACCCAGGTGTTCCGGGCGGGGACCATCGGGACGCTGGCGGAGAAAACCGCCTACGGCTTTGTGAAAAAGTACCTGGAGGAAAACCAGATGACCGTGGGCCGGGCGGAGGAAAACCGGCTGACCCTGGGCTGCGTGGGGGTACGGCGGACCACCGGGCAGCACCCGGGGGGACTGGTGGTGGTCCCGGCGGACAAGAGCATGGAGGATTTCTGCCCAGTCCAGCACCCGGCGGACGCCGACGACTCCGACACCATCACCACTCATTTTGAATACCACTCCATGGAGGACAACCTCTTAAAGCTGGACATGCTGGGACACGATGACCCCACCATGGTCCGCATGATGCAGGACCTCACCGGGGTGGACCCGCAAAAAATCCCCCTGGACGACCCAGACACCATGTCCATCTTTATCTCCAGCAAGGTCCTGGGCTATGAGAACGACGAAATCCTGGGCCCCACCGGGGCGGTGGCCATTCCGGAGTTCAACACCCGCTTCACCCGGCAGATGCTTATCGACACCCAGCCCAAGGACTTCAACACCCTGGTGCGCCTCTCCGGCTTCTCCCACGGTACCGACGTGTGGCTGGGCAACGCCCGGGAGCTGATCGTCAGCAAGACGGCAACGGTCTTGGAGACCGTGGGCTGCCGGGACGACATTATGCTCTACTTGATTTCCAAGGGCCTGGACCCCAAGATGAGCTTTAAAATTATGGAGTCCGTCCGAAAGGGGAAGGTGAAAAAGGGGGGCTTTGAGCCCGGCTGGGAGGAGGCCATGCGGGAGCACGACGTACCGGAGTGGTACATCGATTCCCTGGCGAAGATCGGCTATCTCTTCCCCAAGGCCCACGCCGTGGCCTACGTCATGATGGCCTTCCGCATCGCCTGGTACAAGGTCCATGAGCCCCTGGCCTTCTATGCCACCTTCTTCTCCGTCCGGGCGAAAGCCTTTGACGCGGAGTTTTGCTGTGCCGGAAAAGAGGCGGTGAAGAAGAAAATCCGGGAGATTGAAAACAACAAGGACGCCACCGCCGTGGAGCAGAACCTGCTGACCACACTGGAGGTCTGCTATGAATTCTACCTCCGGGGCTTCCACTTTGAGACCATCGACATCTACCGTTCCGACGCCGCAAAGTTTGTGGTGACGGAGAACGGTCTCCTGCCGCCCTTTACCACGGTCCACGGCTTAGGCGAGGCGGCGGCCTTGGACACGGTAGAGAAGCGGCAGGGGAAGGAGTTCATCTCCATTGAGGAGTTTGCCCTGTGCTGCAATAAGCTCTCCAAAACGCACATTGAGCAGCTCAAGGCTCTGGGAGCCTTCGCGGGCATGGCGGAGACCAGCCAGATCACGTTGTTTTGATCAAGACCGGAATAGGAGGGGCAAATGAAAAACCAATTGAGAGGAATCGCCCTGATTCTGCTCAGCATCACGTTGATGCTCGGCGCTTTGGGGGATGGGTGGAGATATTTTTTCGATTTGAGTATCAGCTGGCAGCATGTGTTTGCAGCGATTGGCGTTATTGGGGCCGTGATGGTGTTCCTGCCTGAGAAAAAAGAGAAGAAATAGCGGCCGCTGTGAAGAAGAGAGAGGACGAAGCGTCCTCTCTCTTCTTTTTGGGGTGTAATGCGGCCGAGATGAAACAGGATAGAAAGATGGGGGAAGGACAAATGGAAACCCCATATTTTGCGACAGTGAGCTATGTGTTCCGCAATCAATTTCCGTCGGAACCGCGCAAAGAAGTTTTTGAGCATATGCTGAGCAAAGCACTGAATAGCTAGATGGTAAAATCTAAAATGATATTCATAGATGGTACACATATCAAGCTAGCTCGGCTCGTTTTCTTCTTCTGTTTTTTAACCATTGAGGCGCGCCTTCCCTTACCTATCAAAACGGTCAAAATGCTCTGTCGTCACATCCTGTTGCCAGTAAACGGCCAGAAGCTCCGCCGCGCCCCCAGAGGGGGTCGGACGCCGTCGGCGGAAAGGACAGGGAGATTGTCTGGGCTGAGAAGAAAAAAGACCAACTCACCCTTGGCCGTTTTCAGGCCGTGTTCGGTGAGCTGGTCGACGCCCGTGAGCTGCCGGGTGGACAACTGCCGCCGCAGTTCTTTTTTCTGTTTTCGGTTCAAAATCAGGACTCCTTCCATTCGTAATATTGTTGGCGCGGGAACAAGAAGCATACGGCACGGCGCAGGAAGTTCAGGATATTGGCGCCCTCCTGCGGATAGAGAGGAAGGCGTAGAGGACAGTCAGCACCAGCAGGAGATACTCAAGGCTAGGACGAAGAGCGGGAGTCCGGCGTCGATGATGTCCACATCCCGCGGTTCCCACAACCACAACTTGGGGTTTGCTTTCAGGTTGTCGGGGCAGATAAAAATAGGGAACGCCTCCAAACTTTAAAAGGCTGTCACAAATGTGACGGCTTTCATGAATAAATAGGTTATATAGGCTTTATTAATGGAATACTTTTCGCTCTTCCTGAGAACAGAGGCATGGGTTGTTGCGCCAACCAGTTCTACCACATCGTATTCACCCTCCCGCAGCAATTCTGCCAGTTCGATGGAGCCATAGGTATTCTTTCAAACCAACTAAATAATTTTCAATATAAACAAAATGCTCCTTTTTCTTTCCAACAAGCTATAAAAACAGGAATAGAAAGCCTTTAGCTTTCTATTCCTGTTTTTGTAGCTCTAAATAAAGTTCCGTTCCGTGCGGCAAAGTGTGAAGGGACATATAGCGTTAAGCTGGCGGTCCTTGAGCAACTACTCCGAGCCATCGGCGGTTGTAAAAGCATTTGCCTTGCGAGTTTTGCTGATATAGGGATTAAAGGATTAATGTCAGCAATTGGCCATAGACATAGGCAATCACACTGAAGACCACTACAATGGGCAACGCCCGGATTACCAAGTCTCCCAAGGTCGTCTTGAAGTAGTCCGCCGCGACAAAACTGCAAACGTGGGTGGGCGAAATCTGCATGGCGGCCCAGGCAATGGACATCAACATGATGAGCAGGGGAAGTCCACCGGTGGGAATAGCGGCCATCGCCATAGGCAGGCAAAGGGCGATCATCGCCTGGGAGCCGCTGACCACCGTGCCCACAAAGAAAATCAGAGCAAAGGACATGGTAATAGGGATGGGGAACAGAGAAAAAAACTCCGGCAGCATGGATACCACGCCGGTGTGGGTGATGATTCCTTTGAAAAGCATAATGAGGTACATATTCCCCAGCAGAATCGGTTCCACAGCGTCCCGAAGCAGCCCGGGAAGTTCCTGAACACGGAAGCGTTCT
Source organism: uncultured Oscillibacter sp. (assembly GCA_910587705.1). GTDB lineage: Bacteria > Bacillota > Clostridia > Oscillospirales > Oscillospiraceae > Oscillibacter. Next base: position 275,010 of record CAJUMX010000002.1, on the reverse strand, counting down.
GCCACATAGTCCGCTAAAATTACCAGGGGAGCCGCGATACAGACCGAGAGGTCGAAGAAAATAATAATCAAGACCACGGCTGCTAAGGGCCAAAGATTTTTGACCAGGCACAAAGCCTCCTGACTGCGGCGGCCTTCCGCCGAAGGCATCTCGGCCGGCAGCCGCCGCAAATAAACAAAATAGGGCAGAAGGCAGGCGACCAGTACCATGGGGAGCATGCCGCACACAAAGAGGCCCGCTTTCGCGCCGCTGAGAGTCAGCGCCAGCAACACCGGACTGAACGTGGGCAAAAACATTTCCGGGATATGGCGGTAGTAGCAGGCCACCAGCATTTTGTCTCGTTTGTCCAAAGCGTCCGCGCAGGTTTGATCCACCATACCGGTGCACACAGTCATAACTGCCGCTGAGGGCAAAAGCCCCAGAATGGCTGGGGAGAGCGCCGCGTTGAGACGCCGGTTCCGTAGAAGGCTGTTGAATGCCCGTTGGGCCTCCTTCAGGCGATCGCGCTTCTCCAACATTTTTTGCAGAAATGTGACAAAATAGAAACTCAGCAACACATCAATCGTGTCCCGGGCTATGGACTGCCGGGCCAGCACTTCCAGCGCGGTGGGAAACGGAATTTGAAAGAGCAGGATGGAGGCGATGATTCCGCTGATGATGGCCATGTACAAGGGCCTTTTCAGCCACAAGACCGCAACAATTACCAGAAAAACGATGGAAAGACAATAGATTGGCACAGGGAGCCTCCTTATTTTTTATGGCTTTCAAGATATCCGCCCGACTCAGATCACGGGCCCCAGGGTGTAAATATCAATGGAGCTATGATAACCCAGAGTCTCGTTTTTTGTCTGCCGTCCGGAAAGTGTGTCTAAAAGGGCGGCGAAGGACTCTTCGCCTACCTCTTCAATGCTTTTTTCCCCTGTAATTACAAGGCCGGCGTTGATATCCATATCATGGGACATACGGGCGTAGGTGTGGGGATTGCCGCAGATTTTCAGCACCGGCATGGTGGGAAAGCCTTGGGGAGCGCCCCGTCCCGTAGAGAACATCATGACCTGTGCTCCGGCGGCGGCCATGCCGGTAAGGATTTCCGGCTCCCGGCCCGGAGTATCCTTGATCCAAAGGCCCTTCCGGTCCCCAATGGCCTCCGGATACTCCAGAACACCCTGAATTGTCCGGGAGCCGCTTTTGACAATGGCGCCGAGACTCTTTTCTTCAATGGAAGAAAGGCCACCAGCGATATTGCCAGGGGTGGGCTGGCCCTTGCGCATGTCGCAGCCCAGGCTTCGGGCACGGGCTTCCATCCGTTCCACGATTTCCAATATCCGCTCCCCCGTTTGGGGGGTTGCGGCCCGCCGGGCCAGCAGGTGCTCGCCGCCCAGAAATTCGGTGGTCTCGCCAAAGACCACAGCTGCGCCCAGGTCCGTCAATTTGTCGGCTACATAGCCGATCACGCAGTTGGAGGCCATGCCAGAAGTGGCGTCGGACGCGCCGCATTTGATGGACATAACCACTCGGCTTGCGTCCACCAGCTGCCTGCGGAGGCCGGAAACCTCTATAACCAACTCCTGAGCGGCGTCGATACCGGCTTTGATGGCGGCGCTGACGCCGCCCAGTTCTTGAATGTGGATGCTCCGGACTGATTTCCCGGTTTTTCGAATCTCCTCTTCCAGACGCTGGGAGTCCGTGCCCTCACAGCCCAGGCTGACCACTAGGGCTGCCGCCACATTGGGACTTTTTCCAAGGGAGATCAGTGTTTCGGTTACCCGGTCCAGATCCGGGGGAAGCTGGCAGCAGCCCTGATGATGAAAATAGCCCACCGTGCCTGCCACCTGTCTTGTGATGGCGGAGGCCACATCCCCCGCGCAGGTAACGCTGGGAATGACTGCCACATGATTCCGGCAGCCCACCTGCCCGTCGGGGCGGACATAGCCCCAAAACTCATATGCCATGTTGACGCTCCTTTCCCGCTGGCAGGTCTCCCCGCCCTCGCATACTGTCCAGATTGTGTATGTGCACATACTCGCCCTTTCGAATATCCCGGGAGGCGACACCGATTCGCTCGCCGTATTTAATGATGGAATCCCCGGAGCGAATATCCGCCAGGGCGACTTTGTGGCCGTAAGGCACATCTCTAATAACGCGGAGTGGCTCCTCCGTGCCCTTGGGGTCTCGCAGGACCAGGACAAGTCCATCGCGGACGTCCTTGGCGAAGATTGTGGCCACGTTGTCTTTTTCGTGGACCTTCAATGCGATTTTCATTTCTTCCATAGATACGCTCCTTTCATGGAACGGCCAACACGGACACGCCGTCTGGAATCACTACCACTCGCGCGTCCGGACCCTTGCGGGCCCTGGCGAGAGACAGCGCCTCGTCCAGTGTGGAGGCGGGAATCATGTTGGCCTTTCGTACCAGCTGGTGATCCAGTCCCGTGGTTACCAGGATCACCGTGTGCTTTTTCAAAATTCTTGCGTAGATTTGAGGGCACCACTGCTCCGGAAGCGTGTGCTCCGGGGAAATGGTGGAGAGGTAGGACTCAATGTCCTCCGGCGTGCCCATGGTTATAAGCTTTTCAAAGTATTCGCCGCCCATGCCGTCCTCACAGGCGCAGCACATGATGATTACGGCACCCTCCCGACAGCAGACCTCTGCCGTGGCCACCGCCTTGGGGGACTGATAAAGGTTTTGATCCAGCGGATACCCTCCGTTGGAAGTGATGACGATATCGCCAGTTTCCGCTGGACACTGGGACTGACGGCGAATGAAGTCCACGCCGGCGTTATGGGCTTTTTCCAGGTCTCCGGCGAAAGCGGCAATAATGTTTTTCTTTTCTCCGAGGGCCAGATTCAAGATGAATTGCACCTTGGCCCGACGGGCCGCGGCGGTCATGTCCAAATGGATGGGATTTTGCTCCAACACGCCAGTTTTGGCAAAGGGACTGGCAATGGCCTGGAAGGAATGGTTTTCCTTGATGGTTCTCTCCGCACAAATGCCGGGCAGAATGCTCTTTCTTCCGCCAGAGAAACCGGCGAAGAAATGGGGTTCGATAAAGCCTTCCGTAACTAGCAAATCGCATTCCGCCGCCAAACGGTGAAGCAGGAAGCTCGCGCCGGAGGGCAGTGTTCCCAGGTCCACAAAGTCCTCTTCTCGGAAGGCGTTGCTGACTACAATCCGCTCCCGGTCCACGATGGTGTCGCCAAACATGCGGCGCTGCTCTTCAACCGTGGTGGGTCGGTGAAGGCCTGTGGCAACCAAGATGGTAATTTCCGCGTCTGGCGCGCCGGAACGGAGCTGCTCCAAAAGAATGGGCAGTGTAATTTTGCTCGGGACGGCCCGGGTATGGTCGCTAGTGACCAGGACGATATTCCGCTTTCCCCTGGCCAGCTCCGGCAGGGTGGGAGTCCCGATGGGATGGGCCAGGGCCTCCCGTACGATGGCGTCCTCCGGCTTGTCCGGAGCCGCGTCGTGCATGCGGGGGATCAGCACCGCCTGCAAATGGGCTTCCTCTATATGCAATGGGAGGGTTCCCCGGCCATAGGGGATTTGAATTTTTTTCATCTTTCAACTCCTTTTTCGACATAGGAAACCAGTTGAAAACGCACATGCTGCGCGTTTTCAAGCAGCGGGCCGCAGGGACGCGGAACGTATCGTCGCACACAATAAAACGTGGCGCCCACGGCGGTGAATCGCCGTAAAGATCAAAAGGACTTATGTCCTCGTTTGAACACGCCAAGCGATAGCTGACGCGGTGGGAAATCCGCTGGGCATTTCCGCTCCTTTCGCGTCACGATTTTCCCGGCGGCGCGCGGCAGGCCGGCCGTTTGCGCGACCGGCCTGCTTCGTATGGGTAAAACCGCTGAAATTCCGCTTACTGAGCGGCGGGAACGTAATCGGAAACCTCGGTGCGCATGAGGGCTGTCTCGATGGCAAAGTCGGACAGCTCCTGACCAAGGCCCGGGCGGTCGGGTACAATGTATTTGCCATTAATTGGCTGCATCTCATACTTGCCCAGGCGGTTGATGCACTCCTGGGTAGTGCGGAAGTGGTGTTCGTGAATGCCGAAATTGGGAATAGCTGCCTCCAGCTGGAGGGAAGCTGCGTTGGTGATTACCCCGCCGGCCACATGAACTTGGACACGGGCGTCGAACACATGGGCCAGATCCGCGATTTTTTTCAGCTCCGTAATGCCTCCACAGTTGCAGGCGTCCGGTTGAATCAGCTGGATGGAGTTGTCCTTGAGGAAATTGTAATATCCCCAGCGGGAATAGATGCGTTCTCCGGCGGCCAAGGGCGTACGGACCCGCTGGCGCAGTTCCCGCATCATATCAGGGTTGAGCATGGAGACGGGCTCCTCATAGGCCATCATGCCGTATTTGTCGCACAGCTCGCCAATGCGGATAGCAGAGGTCAGATCGGTTTGACAGTGATTCTCCACAATGATGTCTACATCGGGGAATGCCTCCCGAATGGCGGCCATGCGCCGTTCAACCCGGTTGTACAAAGAGCGGTCGGGGAAACCCTCTTTCAAAAGGTGGGGAATTTTCCGGCCTTCGTCGTCATAGGTGGTAAAGTCGATTTTTACCGCGTCGTAGCCCTCGCTGACAGCGTGACGGACAATGTCCACATATTCCCGCACGGCGCCCCAAGGACCGATTTTGGTGGTCCAGCCGAACTGAAGCTGAGAGGCGTAGCACCGCAGCTCGTCCCGGCATTTGCCGCCCAGCAGCTGGTAGATGGGTACGCCCAGAGCCTTGCCTTTGATGTCCATCAGCGCAATATCAATGGCCGACATACCGGAGAATACTACCACGCCTCCGCCCTGCCCCCAGAAGGTTCCCTTCAAAATGGTTTCCCAGATCAGTTCTGTGTTCATGGGGTCCATGCCAATGATATGACGGGCCATATCAATAATCATACCATAGGCCGCGGTATAGCCGGTACCATAGGCCACGCCGGCTTCGCCGTCTCCATAAATTCCCTCGTCCGTATAAACGCGGCAGCAAATTGGATAGCGCGCTCCCCGCTGCTCGCCAGCGTCCAGGACCCAGACATCCACCTTTGTAATTTTCATGCCATTGTTCCTCCTTTATTTTCTCGGACTGTTTCCATTGTTTTTTACTGGATCGTAACCATGTCGCAGTTCCGGAAAGCGGTTTCGCTGAGCTCCTGGCCAAGACCGGGGAGTTCCGGAAGGGAGAATCTACCGTTAACTGGCTGGTAGTCATAGACGCAAAGCTCCCGGTTATAGGGGCTAAGGGCATAAGTGTGGTGTTCATGAATGACGAAGTTGGGAATGGCGCACTCAAGGTGAAGGGCCGCGGCGGTGGAAAGGGGGCTGCCGCAGGCGTGGACCTGCACGCCCACGTCGAAAATATAAGCCATGTCGCAGATTTTTTTGATCTCTGTAATACCGCCGCAGGTACCAACATCTGGTTGGATTACCTGTATGGCGTCTTGCTTAAAATATTCAATGTACTGCCAGCGGGTATAGATACGCTCGCCATTGGCTACCGGAAGCCCAGTTTCCTCGTGGACAAATTTGGACAGCTGAGGTGTGGGAGTGGAGGGTTCCTCGAAATAAAAAATATTGTACTTTTTAACTAGGTTGCCAAGTTGCGCCGCGGACTGGGAATCAGTGAAGGAATGGTTTTCAATAATGATGTCCACATCAGGTCCCACGGCCTCCCGGACAGCCTTGACCCGGTCCTCATACATCCGTAAGTAGGTGGGACTCAAAAGTCCGATACGGTCGGTATCGGTAAAGTTGTCCGCCTCGGGCTTAAAGGTGAAAAAGTCGATTTTGATGGCGTCATAGCCCTCGGCGACGGCTTTTTTCGCTTCCCGGGCATAGTCTTCGGGTGTCCTTTGGGGAATGATGTCAGGACCCCAGCCGAATTGCAGCTGGGAGGCATAGGCACGTAGAGAGTTTCGGCGTTTGCCGCCCAGGAGCTGGTAAATAGGAGCTTTGTAATATTTGCCCTTGATGTCCCAGAGGGCGATGTCGATGGCAGAGATGCCTGCGAAGATCACCGGCCCACCGTTCTGTCCCCAGAAGGTGGTGCGGTACAGTTTGTCCCAGATAATTTCATGGTCCAGAGGGTCCATGCCGATGATGAGCTTAGCGAAGTTCTGGACGATGCCGAAGGCTGCGGACTGGGCTTCGCCGTAAGCCAGGGCGGCCTCACCGTCGCCGTAAATCCCCGCGTCGGTGTGGATACGGCAGACGATGGGTCGCCAATGGCCATTTTTCAGCTTGGTTTTCAGGTGCAGAATTTCTACTTTCGTGATTTTCATAAGAACACGCTCCTTATTGTGATAATCAAAGGACTAGATCTGCGGATCTAAACTGCGGGCTTGAAAAGAGACGTTCGTTCAAGCGGGCTAAAAATCGGGAGAGCGCCATTTTACTAGGGCGAGAAGGCGTTTTCAGGAACATTATCTCCCAAGAATCGCCAAAGCGATGGGCGGACAGTATGCCACTACGAAAAAGGCTACGATCAAACCGATTAGGAAGGGCCAGGCGGACCTTGTAATCCGGTCGATGCTGATGCCAGTCATGGAGGAACCGACGAAAAGGTTGAGAGCCACCGGAGGTGTTACAAAGGCGATAGCCAGGGCCAGTGTCATGATAATGCCGAAGTGGATGGGATCCACGCCCACCTGCTGCACGACCGCTACCAGCGTGGGAGCCAGAATGACGATGGCCGGGGTGGTTTGGACAAACATACCCACGATGAAGAGGATAATGAAGATCATAAAGAGGATGACATAATAATTGGTGGAGATGCTGAAGAGGAAGTCGGAGATAATGCGGGTGATGTTTAGGTAGGCGAAAACCTGCCCTGTAGCTTTGGCGGGGGCCATGACAAACATGGTGCCCGCGATAAAGGCGGTGTTGTCCCGGAAGATTTCCCACAGGCGCACCAGTTTTAGCTCCCGGTAGACAAAGAGACCGACGAAGATACCGTAGACCGCGGCCACCACGGCGGCTTCTGTAGCGGTGAAAACGCCGCCGTAAATGCCGCCCAGGATGATGACGGGCATTACCAAGGCCCACTTGGCGTCCCAAAAGCTCTTGAGCATTTCCATAAAGCTGAACTTATTGTCGCCCTTCAGGTTGTGTTTTTTACAATAGACGTAATTGATAATCATTAAGATGCCGCCCACTACCAGAGCCGGACCCAAGCCGGCCATGAACAGGTCGCCCACGGACTGGTTGACAGTGACTCCATAGAGTACCATGGGGTAGCTGGGGGGGACAATGACGCCGAGGCCGCCAGCGCAGCAGGTGAGGGCGGTGGCGTAGTATTTGCTGTAGCCGTCTTGAACCATCATGGGAATCATGATGGCGCCGATGGCGGCCACCGTGGCGGGAGCGGAACCGGATACGGCTCCGAAGAACATGCACGCCACAATGGTGACCATGCCCAAAGAGCCCGTGATGCCGCCGATCATAGATTTGGCGGCGTTGACCAGGCGCTTGGAGAGACCGCCTGTTTCCATGATAGTGCCTGCCACCATAAAGAAGGGCAGCGCCAGCATGGTGAAGCTTGCCACGCCGGAGTAAAAGGTCTGCGCCAAAAAGTTTGCTGTGGTAACCGGGTTCATGGAAATCAGCAGCACCATAGCCAGGAAAATGGAAATCGCAATGGGGACGCCCAGGAACATCAGCCCAAACATTACCAGGAACATGATACCAGTTGCCATTATGCCTGCTCTCCTTTCTCTTTCGCCGCTTTTTTCTCCAGATAGATTCGCTCGCAGGCCTCCAGGTCCATAGAGGGTTTAGACGCGCCCAAATTATCCTCGCTCTCCTGAGTCATTCGAATGGTGTCTTGGACTAGGCGGATGCAGGAAATAACCAGGGACAGGGGGATAATTGAATAGACCAGCGCCTGGGGAAGCTGGAGCATGGTGGTTTTGCTGGAACCCAGCAGCCGGATTACATCCATCATGATATAAGCCACATAAATGTTACAGAGAAAGAAAATTACATTAGACACGGTCAGCATGGCCCGCTTGACCTGGAAGGGAACCATGTTCAAAACGAAGTCAATACGCAAATGCTTGCGGTGGGTCACCGCAGCAGAAACTCCCAGGTAAATCATCCAGACAAACATGATAGTGGCAAATTCCTCCATCCAGGTGAAGGAGTGCTTGAGTACATAACGGCTGAAAACCTGAAGGGTTAGCATCACGGTCAGGACAAAAAAGCAGATGGTGCCAAGATAGAGCTCTAGGTTGTTCAGAAAGGTTTTTAGGTCAAATTTTCCGTCTTTCATAGGAATACCTCCTTTAAAAGAGTTGAAAAGAGCCCGCCCACAGACGGGCTCTTTTTGACAAAATGCGTGAGATGGATTTGATGGGAAGAGTGCCGCGGGCTTGTTCTCCGGTTTTTCAACCGGCCTCATAGCTGGCGATGAAGTCAAGCAGCTGCTGATAAGCCTCAGAGCCCATCTGCTCTTCCACCATGGGCCAAACGCTCTTGGCCACATCCTGGAAGGCCTTCAGTTCGTCGTTGCTCAGACGGATGATTTCCGTACCGGCGTCATCTTGAACGGTCTGAATAAAGCCCTCGGCCAGTTCGGCGGTTTTCTCGCGGCCTTTGTTCTGAGCCTCAATGATCAGTTCACGGATTAGAGTCTGGTCCTCGGCGGAAAGTTTGTTCCAGAAGATCGGGGAGGCGGCGGGAATGGTAGCGGTGAAGTTGTGGTTGGTCAAGACCATGTAATTTTGCAGCTCATAAACTTTCGAGGAGACAATGTTGCTGGGAGGATTTTCTTGCGCGTCCACCATCTTCTGCTGCAAGGCAGTGTAAAGTTCGGAATAAGCCACAGGGGTTACGGCGCAGCCAAGAGCCTCCCAAGTCGCCATTTGGATGGGGTCGGGCATGGTACGGATTTTAACGCCAGCCAGGTCGGCGGGAGAGTGAACGGGATTGTTACAGGTCAGCTGCCGGAAGCCGATGTCGAAGTAACCCAGAATTATGCAGGAGGTGTCAGCCTCGGCCTTGGCCCTCCAGCTCTGGCCTACCTCGGAGTCCAGCACAGCATAGGCCTCGTCGTAGTCTAGATAGAGATAAGGCATGTTCAGTCCGGCGAAAGCGGGGGTGTAGTCTGCCCAAGAGCCGCAGTTGAGGATGCCCATGTCGAACGCGCCGTTTTGAAGACCGCCGATGTACTCTTGGGTGGAGGAGGCAATCTGTCCGTCGGGGAAGACCTGAGCGGTGATGCGGCCGTTGGTGCGAGCCTCAATTTCCTTAATGAAATAGTTGGTGGAGATACCCAGAGAGGTGGTGCCTTCGCCCTCGAACTCCACAGTGGGGGAGGAGGAGGCGATGCGGATCACGATTTTCTCACCGCTGGAGGAATCAGAGCTTTCAGAGCCGCCGGGACTGGCGGGAGCACCGCTATTTCCTCCACAGGCCGCTAGAGAGAGGGACAAAAGTAGGGCGAGAACCGCCGCCGCTATGCGCTTGCTGGATTTTTTCATAAGAATTGCTCCTTTCTTTTTCCCCGAATTGGCTCCGCTTGACCAGCGGCGGGCCGCTGATGGTTCCACCGGGCAGATGCGCAGGATGGAATTGAGGAAACGCCGTCTTCTGGCAGAAGAAGCGATCCCGGCGGTTTGCTATGGTTCAAACAGGAGTCAAATTTGCGGGGTCTTAACGGGCGAACGAAAAAGAACCGATTGCATTTTTCCAAGCTTTGCGTTAAAATAATGGGCAGGAAAATGGAAAAGCCGCCGTATTCTTCGTTCTTGTGTTTCTGAGTATACCGTAAAAACGAACGGCTTGTCCAAGGCATTTTCGGCTGGAATTGATAACTTGCCGAAATGGGCGAAAAACTATGGGATTATTTTTGTGCAAAAACACATGCTGGTTGCCTTTGGACCTGTGCGGCGTTGCCTGCTGTAATGAGGGGAGATTATGAATTACCAGTCTCTGCATTATTTCAAAATGGTTGCGGAAATGCAGCACTATACCCGCGCTGCCAACGCGCTTTATATCACGCAGCCTGCCCTGTCCAAGGCGATTCGAAATTTGGAAATCGAGCTGGGGGCGAGCTTGTTTGAAAAGAGTGGGCGCAACGTAACGCTGACCCAGTACGGCGCGTTGTTTTATAAGTATGTTAAGCGCTCTCTGGATGAGGTGGACAAGGGAATCACTGCTGTGCGACACATGGTAGAGCTGGAGTACAACACGGTATTTCTTTCTGCTTTGTTTTCCATGTATGCCATTTATCTTCCGGATAAGGTTATGCGTTTTCAGCAAAAGAATCCAGCCTGCCGCTTTTCCATGGAGTATAAATATACCACCGCCATTTTGCGCGACGTGCTCCAGGGACACAGCGAGTTGGGCCTTTGCAGCGATTTTGAGACTAAGGGGGAATTTGCCCCTTTGGAAAAAAGAATTTTATACCGGGAGCCGGTGGGGCTGATTGTGGGCAAGAGCCACCCGTTCGCCTCCCGGGAAAAGGTACGGGTGGAGGAGTTGCGGGACCAGCCTTTTATCGTTTATATCAAGAGCCAGTTGGGCACCAACAAGCTGATTTCCGATCTCTGCGCGCCCTATGGCTTTGAGCCGGACATTGTGGCGGAGCGCTATAACGACTACGGGGTGATTGGGACGGTGGCCTCTAGCAATGGGATAGCCATCATTCCCACCAGCGGTTTTTTAAACATCAACAGCGTCGTTCCAGTGCGGCTGGATGTGGAGCGTCCGCTGACGCGGCAAATCAACCTAGTCTGGCACGGCAGACGGGAACTTCCCCGAATGGCGGCCACCTTTCGGGACGCGCTGCTTCAAGAGGCGCGGGAATCCGGACTATCCGATGATTGCGCCGTCTGTTGAGAAAGCGTCGTCGGAAATTTGAGCGGCGCACTGTGGCGGGAACTGCTGGAGATGTATGACCCCAGGCGGTTTGTATATGCCCGTTTTGCGAAATGGAGGGACGATGGCACACTGGAAAGAGTGTTTCATTCCTTATCTGCGGACGCGGATATGGAAAATCTGAGTATAAATTTTACCTGTATCAAGGTTCACAAAAGTGCCAATAAAAGAGGGAAAATAGAAGATACGGCGGTCAAACGAACCAAAGACGGACTAAATGCAAAGCCGCGCGCAAGCTGTAGATGGCTTAGGAATCCCGCTCGAATTTCTGCTGTCAGTTGGAAATGACCACGATACAGTCCATGCTGTTGAACTGTTGGAACGAATGGAAATCCGCAGCAGTCATGTATTGGCGGACTGGTTTTTTGGATTGCGCGTCAGAATGGAAATTGATTTCCCCGACAGGGTTGAAAACAATATTCACTGTATGCGTCCACGTTCCATCCAACTTTTCTAGCGCATGGACTATGATTTTTCCCTAGCTCTAGAGGCGTTTAGCTTTCCGACCTTTATACATTGTAGTTATCAAGGTGGTCAACAACATCCTGCCTAAAATGCGGCGCGGTTTTAGTCTATGGAGCAGATGTTTCTCTGCTGGCATTTGTGGTCATTATGAAGCCGTTTCAGATCGTGCTGAACATCACTATCGGCATTGCCGCCGGCGTGCAGCCTAATTGCGGACTACAACTGTGGCGCAAGGCATGAAGGTTCGTTCTGCCGATCTCTTTGAACAGGCGGTGGGCCGAAAAACTTCATAAAAATGATAAAAGAGGACTGAACCCATAGAAGTTCAGTCCTCTTTGAATGGATAACACCATTTTTCAAAATTACGGTGGCGAATGAGTGGCAAATCGGAAATTTTCAGCCCTCTAAAATGCCAAAAATCCTTATTTCATGCGGGTTAGAAGGCACACAGTCTCCACATGCCGCGTCCCCGGGAACATATCCACCGCTGCCGCTCGGACAGCCCGATAGCCCTGCTCCGCGAACCGCTGCACGTCCCGTCCCAGGGTCCCCGGGTCGCAGGAGACGTACACAATCCGCTCCGGCCCCATGGCTGCCGCCGAGGCGATGACCTCCGGGCTGAGCCCTTTCCGGGGCGGGTCCACGGTAATCACATCCGGCCGCAGGCCCTGGGTTTCCAGCATCGCCGCCGTCTCCGCCGCGTCGCCGCAGAAGAACTCCACATTGTTCACGCCGTTCCGGGCCGCGTTTTCCTTTGCATCCCGGATAGCGGCAGGGACAATCTCCGCGCCGATGGCCCGTTTGGCCCGGCCCGCCAGACACAGGGTGATGGTCCCCGCGCCGCAGTAGAGGTCCAGCGCCGTTTCCTCCCCCGTCAGGGCGGCGAACTCCAGGGCCTTTCCATAGAGAACCTCCGCCTGGTCCCGGTTTACCTGATAGAAGGAGGGGACCGACAGTTTGAACTCCAGGCCGCACAGCGTGTCCATTAAAAAGTCCTGCCCCCAGAGGGTCCGGTACTGGTCCCCCAGAATCACGTTGCCTTTTTTCGTGTTCACGTTCAGCACTACGCCAAGGGTTTTCGGCGCGGCGGCCAGCACCAGGGCAGCCAGCTCCGCCTCCCGGGGGACCTTCCGCCCGTTGACGACCACGCAGCACAGGCTCTCGCCCTTCTGGTTGGCCCGTACGTAGACATGGCGAATTAGCCCCCGTCCCGTTGCCTCGTCGTAGGCGGGGATTTGATAGCGTTTCATCCAGCCTCCCACGGCGTGGGCCGTCCGGTCGCAGACCTCCGGCTGGAGGAGACAGCGATCCACCGGAACCACCCGGTGGGTCCGGGCCTGGAAGAAGCCGATTTCCCCTCGGGGTCCCACGGGATATTGGCATTTGTTGCGGTAGTGGTCCGGGTTCTTGGCTCCCAAAATCTCCTCTACTTGAACGTCCGTGCCGCCGATGCGGCGCAGGGCGTCCTGAACCCGCTGTCGCTTGGCCCAAAGCTCCTCCGCATAGGAGAGGTGGCGGAAGTCACAGCCGCCGCACCGGCCGTAATAAGGGCAGTCCGGGATGGCCCGCTCCGGGGAGGGGGTGTGAATCTTCGCGATTTCTCCCAAGGCGTGGGTTTTCATCACCCGGACGATTTTCAGGTCCACCCGCTCCCCCCGGAGAGCTTGGGGAACGAACACCACGGCGCCGTCCAGCCGGACGACGCCATAGCCTTCGCTGGAATAGCCCTCCACCAGGGCCGTGTGGATTTGGCCGTTTTTCAAGTATTCCATAGGTCCGGCGCTTAAGCCTCCCACTTTTCAAGCAACTGCCGCAGCTCCGCGGCGTACTTCGCCAGGGACTTGTTGTCCCGGCCCTTGCTGCGCTTGATGAACTCGGTGAGCATGTTGCCCACAGACGCCAGGCGCTCGTAAGCCGGCGCACCCTTGGAACCGGCCACTACCTTGACCTTCCGCTCCGGCAGGTAGCCCCGTTCGAGAATAGTGCCGGTCGCCAGGTCGTAGACCTCCGTATACTGGGGGGCGTGGGCAGAGATGCCCATATTTTCCAGGGTTTGGGCAAAGTGGGGGGCCACCTCCCGGTCGCCGTGGACCACAAAGACGTGCTGGGGCTTGGGGTTCTGGAAGCCGGAGATCCATTTTAGAAGGTGATCCCGGTCCGCATGGGAGCTGAGGCCGGTGAAGTTCTCCAGGCGGGCCCGGACGGTGATTTCCTCGCCGAAGAGCTTCACACTCTCCGCCCCCTCCAGCAGCTGACGGCCCAAAGTGCCCTCGCCCTGGAAGCCCACGAAGAGCACGGTGCACTCCGGCCGCCAGAGGTTGTGCTTCAGGTGATGGCGGATGCGGCCCGCGTCGCACATGCCGGAGGCGGAGATGATCACCTTGGGGGTCCGGTCCTCGTTGAGGGCCTTGGACTCCTCGCTGGTTTCCGTGGCGTGAAGGTTGGGGAAGCGGAACATGTTCGTGCCCTTGCGCACCAGCCAAACCGCGTCGTGGTCCATATAGCCCCGGAGGTCCCCGTCGAAGATGGACGTGGCCTTTTTCGCCAGGGGAGAGTCGATGTACACCGGGAAATCCGGGCAGGAGGAAACCATGTGCTGTTCCTTAATCTCCCGGATGAAGTAGAGAAGCTCCTGGGTCCGGCCCACGGCGAAGGAGGGGATGATGACGTTGCCCCCCCGGGCCATGGTCTCGTCGATGATCCGGGCCAGCTCGTCGGTGTAGCCCCAGCTCTCCGGGTGGTTCCGGTCGCCGTAGGTGGACTCCATCACCACGTAGTCCGCCCCAGCCAGCTGCACCGGGTCCCGGATGACGGGCTGGTTGATGTTGCCGATGTCCCCGGAAAAGACGATGCTCTTTTTCACGCCGTTTTCCCGCAGGTCCATGGCCACGAAGGCGGAGCCCAGCAGGTGCCCCGCGTCGGTAAACTCGATGTCCACGCCCTCGCAGAGGTTGATAAGCTCGCCGTACTCGCAGACAACCATGAATTCCTTCACCCGCTCCGCGTCCTCCACGGTGTAGAGGGGCTCGGTCCGGGGAGCGCCGGAGCGCTCGCCCTTGCGGTTTTTCCACTCCGCGTCCTGCTCCTGAATGTGGGCGGAGTCCAGCAGCATGATTTCCAGCAGCTGGGCGGTGAGGCGGGTGGTGAGGATGCGGCCCTTGAAGCCCTGCTTGATGAGCATGGGAATCCGGCCGGAGTGGTCGATGTGGGCGTGGGTGACCAGGACGTAGTCGATGGTGTTGGCGGCAAAGGGGAATTCGCCGTTGGAAACCTCGTCCCGGCCCTGCTGGAGGCCGCAGTCGACGAGAATGCGGGTGTCATTGATCTCCAGGCAGTGGCAGCTTCCGGTGACGCATTGGTCCGCGCCGTAAAAGCTGAGCTTCATAGTGAGGCCCTCCTTATCTCTTAGTACAAATCATTGTAACACGTTTTGGCGGAATATACAAGGAACAATCGAATGATTTTGCCTGGTTTAGAAAAAGTGACCAGCGGTTTTCCCCGGCTGGACAGGGAAGGGGGAAGGGAGTATAATGCGCTTACAGCCGACGCGTCGGAAAGGAGGAGACCGCCATGCCCCGCACGCTGCTGATTCCCGCCCTTCTGGACGATTGGTTCCCCTTGCTGCGGTACGCGTTCGCCTCCCGGGAGTGGGAGCCGGTTTTGCTGCGGGAAGAGCGGGGCCTGGCGGACCGGGGGATGCGGTATTTCCACAATGAATTGTGCTACCCCGTCTTTCTGGTGGCGGGGCAGGTGCTGGCCGCCCTGGAATCCGGGGAGTATGACCCGGCGGAGTGCGGCGTGCTGATGGGACAGGCCGGAGACGAATGCCGGGGCTCCTGCGGCATCCGGCTGATGCGGAAGGCGCTGGACAAGGCGGGATACCCGGAGGTGGCGCTGCTGTCCCTGAACGTCCGGGGTATCGACCGGGATACGGGCCTTCCCATCACCCTGCCGATGATCCGCCGGGCGCTGGCGGCGGCGGTGTGGGGAGACGCGCTGGCGATTGCCCGGAACCAGGTGCGGCCCTATGAGGTCTACCCCGGCGGCGCGGAGGCGCTATGGCGGCGCTGGATGGAAACGCTGGAGGAGGACCTGCGCCGGGGGACGGGCCTTTCCAGGCGCCGCATTCTGGAGCGCTGCCGGGAGATTGCGGCCTCCTTCCGCCGGATTGAGACGGAGCCCAGGGACATGCAGAGAGTTGCTGTTGTGGGAGAGATTTACACAAAGTACTGCCACCTGGGAAACTGGAACCTAGAGCGGTATCTAGCCGCGGAGCGCTGCGAAATCGGAGTGGGTGGCCTTACCTGGTACACCCTCTATTATATGGATACCCACAGCCTGAAGGGCCCCGCTTACCAGCGGAAGCTGTACCGCCTCCTCTCCGGCTGGCTGGGGGGAATCCAGCGGGAGCTGCTGGCGGTTTTGCGGGAGGCTGGATTTCACACTCTGCCGCCGCTGGCGGAGCTGAAACGCCGGGCGGAGGGTTTCGCGCCTTTAAACTGCACCGTGGCCGACGGGTGGCTTATCACCGCCGAGGCGGCGGCCTGGGCCGGGCTCGGATACCGGAAGATCCTCTGCGTCCAGCCCTTTGGCTGTCTGCCGGGACATATTTTCGGCAAGGGGCAGTACGCCGCCTTACAGCGAAAACTGCCGGACGCCCTGCTGGTCAGCGTGGACTATGACGCCAGCACCGGCGAGGGGACCGTGGAGAGCCGCATCCGGATGCTGCTGGACACGGAACTGTGATCGTTTCCGCTTTGTAAACTTTTTTCCGGCCGCCCCTGATTTCCTTTGCATTCCAGGGGAAACTGTGGTAAGCTATGCTTGTTTTATTATGGAATTCCCGCCCTTCCGGGCGGCGGAACAATCGAAAGGAAGTTTCAAACAATCATGGGCCTGATTCAAAAGATTTTCGGTGACTACAGCTCCCGGGAGCTGAAATCCATTACCCCCATCGCAGACAAAATTGAGGCCATGGCCGATGAGTACAAGGCCATGAGCGACGCCCAGCTCCAGGCAAAAACCCAGGAGTTCAAGGAGCGCCTTCAAAACGGCGAGACGCTGGACGATATTCTCCCGGAGGCCTTCGCCACCGCCCGGGAGGCGTCGGACCGGGTGCTGGGCCTCCGGCCCTACCGGGTGCAGCTGGTGGGCGGCATCGTCCTTCACCAGGGCCGCATCGCCGAGATGAAAACCGGCGAGGGCAAAACCCTGGTGGCGACCCTTCCTGCCTACCTCAACGCCCTGGCGGGGAAGGGGGTCCACATTGTCACCGTCAACGACTACCTGGCCAAGCGCGACAGCGAGTGGATGGGCAAGGTCCACCGCTTTCTGGGGCTCAAGGTGGGACTTATCGTTCACGGATTGACCTCCAAGCAGCGCCAGGAGGCCTACGCTGCCGACATCACCTACGGAACCAACAACGAGATGGGCTTCGACTACCTCCGGGACAACATGTGCATTTACTCCCAGGAGCTGGTCCAGCGGGGCCATTCCTTCGCCATCGTGGACGAGGTGGACTCCATCCTCATCGACGAGGCCCGGACCCCCCTCATCATCTCCGGTCAGGGGGAGAAGTCCACCCAGATGTACGATTTGACGGAGATGTTCGTGGCGAAGCTCAAAAAGCAGGTGGTGGTCCAGGTGGACAACAAGGAAGAGGAGGCCGCGGACATCGACGCGGACTATGTGGTGGACGAAAAGGCCAAAACCGCCACCCTCACCGCCCGGGGCATCGCCAAGGCGGAGGAGTACTTCCATGTGGAAAACCTCTCGGACCCCTCTAACTCCACCGTCAGCCACCACATTAACCAGGCCCTCAAGGCCCACGGTACCATGAAACGGGACATTGACTATGTGGTAAAAGACGGGGAAGTCATCATCGTGGACGAGTTCACCGGCCGGTTGATGTTTGGCCGCCGGTACTCCAACGGCCTCCACCAGGCCATTGAGGCCAAGGAGCATGTCAACGTCAACAGCGAAAACCGGACCTTGGCCACCATCACCTTCCAGAACTACTTCCGGCTCTACGACAAGCTCTCCGGCATGACCGGAACGGCCATGACGGAGCAGGAGGAATTCGGGACCATCTACAACCTGGACATCATCGAGATCCCCACCAACCGCCCCAACCAGCGGGACGACCACCACGACGTGGTCTATAAGACCGAGGCCGGAAAGTTCCGGGCCGTCATCCAGCAGATCAAGGAGTGCCACGAAAAGGGCCAGCCCGTGCTGGTGGGCACCGTGTCCATCGAGAAAAACGAGCTCCTCAGCAAGCTCCTGGCCCGGGAGGGCATCAAGCACAACCTCTTGAACGCCAAGAACCACGAAAAAGAGGCGGAAATTGTTGCCCAGGCGGGCAAGCTGGGGGCCGTCACCGTGGCCACCAACATGGCGGGCCGCGGCACCGATATCATGCTGGGGGGCAACGCCGAATACCTTGCCAGGGCGGACCTGACCAAGGCGGGGTACTCCGAGGAGGTTATTGTGGACGCCACGGGCTACGCCGACACGGACAACCAGGAGATTCTGGACGCCCGGAAGCTCTTTGCCGAGAAGCTGGCCCAGCACAAGGCGGACATCGCCAGCGAGGCGGACCAGGTCCGGGAGGCCGGAGGGCTGTTCATCATCGGCACGGAGCGCCACGAGTCCCGCCGGATTGACAACCAGCTCCGGGGCCGCGCGGGCCGTCAGGGGGACCCCGGCGAGACGAAGTTTTATATCTCCCTGGAGGACGATCTGATGCGCCTTTTCGGCGGGGATCGGATTACGAACATGATGGAGCGGTTTGACCTGGACGAGGATACCCCCATCGAGAATAAAATGCTGACTAAGGCCATTGAAAACGCCCAGACCACCGTGGAGTCCCGGAACTTCCAGTCCCGGAAATCCGTGCTGGAATACGACGACGTGATGAACAAGCAGCGGGAGCTGATCTACGGCCAGCGCCGCCAGGTCCTGGACGGCATGGACATCAAGGACACGGTGCTGAACATGATGCACACCTCCATTGGGAACCATGTCAGCCTGGCCTTTGGCGAAAAGCCGCATCTGGACGCCGCCGGGTACCGGGAGATGCTCCGGGGGCTGGAGGGCATGTACTTCGCCAAGGGGGCGGTGAGCATTCCCGAGGGAGAGGTGTCCGGCAAGAGCCAGGAGGACTTTGACGAGGCCTTCATCGCCGCTGCCGAGGGCTTCTACGCAAGCAAGGAGGAGGAGATCACCAGCCCCATCATGCGGGAACTAGAGCGGGTGGTCATGCTCCGGGTGGTGGACGAGTACTGGATGGACCACATCGACGCCATGGACGACTTGAAGCAGGGCATCCGGCTCCAGTCCTACGGCAACAACAACCCGGTGGACGTGTACAAGCGGGAATCCCTGGACATGTTCGAGGAGATGATCGCGGCGATTCAGGACGAGACCGTCCGGCGGCTGTACTCCGTGCGGCTGCGCAAGGACGAGGAGGTCAAGCGGGAACGCGTGGCGAAAGGCATGGTGGAGAACGTCGGCGGCGACGGGACCAAGCCGAAGAAGCAGCCCCTCAAGGTTGTGAAAATCGGGCGGAATGACCCCTGCCCCTGCGGCAGCGGGCTGAAATGGAAGAAGTGCACCTGCAAAGAGTATCACTCCAATTAAAAGGATGTGGAGCGTATGGATCAAAAAGAATACAGCGTTCCCCGGTTACTCCAGGATATCAGGGAGCTCCTGCTGGGCATTGCGCTGATTTTGGTTGCGATTGCCCTGATTCTGCTGGGATTGGCCTTGCGCAATGACGTTAACTCGGATATTCTATATTGGATCGCAGGTCCTGCTGTGTTGGCCTATGGAGGTTTTCACACTTGGAACGGCTGGACGCGCCGCGAAGTAATCGAGAAGAACGATGAATCCCCAAAACAGGGAAAGTAGGGGGCCCTTATGCTCTTTGAAACCCACGAACAAAACGGCCTGGTTTGGTTCACCGCCTCGAACTTAGGCGGGGTTCGCCACGGCTTTTCCACCCGCCTGGGCGGCGTGTCCCCCGCCCCCTGGGACAGCCTGAATCTCCGCCCCGGCATGGGGGACGGGCGGGAGGCCATGCTGGAAAATTACCGCCGCTTCTGCGCACGTCTCGGGGCGGACCTGGAGCAAACCGTCCTCTCCCGGCAGGTCCACGAGACGAACGTCCGGGTCTGTACAGAGGAGGACGCCGGGAAGGGCCTCTTTCGGGAGCGGGACTATGACAGCGCCGACGCGCTGGTGACGGATGTTCCGGGCCTGACCCTGTTCGTCTTTTCCGCCGACTGCGGAACCGTGCTCCTCCACGACCCGGACACTGGGGCCGTGGGGGCGGCCCATGCCGGGTGGCGGGGCTGCGCCGGGGGGATTGTAGAAAAGACGGTCCGGGAGATGGTCCGCAGTTACGGCTCCAGGCCGGAACGCCTGCAAGCCGCCCTGGGGCCCTGCATCGGGCAGTGCTGCTTTGAAAGCGACGAGGACGTCCCCGCCGCTATGCGGGAAGCCCTGGGGAAGGAGGCGGAGACCTATCTGGAGAAGCGGGGGCCCAAGTGGCACGTGGACCTGGAGGGCTTAAACCGCCAATGGCTGCTGCGGGCGGGGCTGTCGCCGGAGCATATAGAGGTCTCCGGCCTCTGCACCGCCTGCCGCCGGGACCTGTTCTGGTCTCACCGGAAGCTGGGGGAGGCCCGGGGGGTCCAGTGCGCGGCCATTGCCGCTGGAATGGAATAGGTACGGTTTTTATGAAACGATGGAAGATGATGGCCACCGCGCTGGCGATGGCCTGTCTGCTAACGGGCTGCTGGCAGGAGGAGCTTCCGGAGGAGCCGGAGGACGTACTGCCCCTCTTTGAGGAGGAACCGGCGGAGGAGAGCAAAACCATTCTGCCGGAGCGGTTTGCCCTGCCCTACATGCCGGGGCGGAGCCTGGATCCGGTGGACTGTGCCGACGGAATGCAGCAGGTGGTGGCATCTTTGCTGTACGAGGGCCTGTTTCGACTGGACGGGACTTTTGAGCCCCAGCCCTGCCTGTGCATCAGCTACACCCATGACGAGACCGCTAGCCGCTATACCTTCAACCTCCGTCCGGGTGTCCAGTTTTCCGATGGTTCGCCCCTGACGGGACGGGATGTGAAAGCCGCTCTGGACCGGGCCAGGACTTCGGAGCGCTACCGGAGCCGCCTTTCCGGTATTTCCTCCATCAGCGCCAGCGGGGACAGCGTAACTATAACCTTAAACGGCCCCAACGCCGCCCTTCCGGCTTTGCTGGACGTACCCATCGTGAAGTCCGGAGGCCAGGAGGGCGCGGTTCCCGCAGGTACCGGCCCCTATTTTTACACGGAGGAGGAGACTGGAGCCTACCTGATTGCCAACCAGTCCTGGTGGAGAGGGGAGAGCCAGCCCCTGGAGCGGATTGCCCTGGTGGAGGCGGCGGACGGCAGCGCTCTGCTCTACCGCTTTTCCTCTCACGAGGTTCAGCTGATCACAGCGGACCTCACCGGCGTGACGACGGTAAGCACCACTGGCAGTGTGGGCTGCATAGATGCGGAAACCACCGTGCTGCAATACGTGGGCTGCAATACCGCCCGGACGCCTCTGGACAGTCCAGCCCTCCGCCGGGCGCTGTCGGCGGGGATTGACCGGGATAACGTGGTTGGAGCGTACCTCTCCGGTCATGGAAAGGCCACTGCTTTTCCGGTGTCTCCGGTTTCGCCGCTGTATCCGGTAGCGTTGGAGGAGAGCTATTCTGTAGACAATTTTGCCTCCGCCCTTGCAAGGAGCGGCTATGTGTCCCAGGAGCCTTTGACGCTGCTGGTCAACGAGGAGAACGGTTTTAAAAAGGCCATTGCCCAGTATTTGGCGGAGAGCTGGACGGCCGGAGGGCTTGCGGTGGAGGTTCGAGTATTGCCCTGGGAGGAGTACACCGCCGCCCTGGCTGCCGGGGACTTCGACCTCTATTACGGTGAGACCCGTCTTTCCGCCGACTGGGATTTGGGGAGCTTGCTGGAGCCGGGTGGAGGAGTGAACTATGGCCATTGGTCCAACCCGGACAGCAGTCGCCTTCTGGCGGAGCTGGCCGGGGCGG
This sequence comes from uncultured Oscillibacter sp., assembly GCA_910587705.1. Lineage (GTDB taxonomy): Bacteria > Bacillota > Clostridia > Oscillospirales > Oscillospiraceae > Oscillibacter. The sequence goes on along the minus strand of CAJUMX010000002.1, from coordinate 253,570 downwards.
GAGACCGGACAGCGGCCATGCGGGCCCTCTGCGCCCATTTGAAGGACCAGGCCCCCATTTTGCCGGTGTGCTTCAAGTCCAGCTCCGTGCTGACGCAGGCGGGAGTGGTGGAGGGCTTGGCCCCTACGGCGGCGGAGCCCTTTTACTCCTTGGGGCAGTGTGTGATTCACCTAGCGGAAGCGTGATAGAGAGGTCCCTGCGGCAGCAGGGGCCTTTTCTTGGCGATAGGCGCGAAAAAGCCGCCGTGCCTATTGGCACGACGGCTTTTCAAAATGCTTAGTAATAACGCTTCTTGTTCTTGCGAGCGGCCTCAGACTTCTTGCGCCGCTTCACGCTGGGACTCTCGTAATGCTCCCGCTTCCGAACCTCGGCCAGGACGCCAGCCTTGGCGCAGCTGCGCTTAAAACGCTTCAGCGCGCTGTCGATGGATTCATTTTCCTTCACATGGATCTCAGACATCTATATTTTCCCTCCCTCCGAGGTATCCGGCTATTTCCAGGATACTTTAAGGGCCATGTTATATGGCTTCAACATCGCTATTATACAGATTTAGAGGAAACTTGTCAAGAGAAATTCCAAAATCTCTGTTTCTTATAATCTGCCCGGAAACGGGGGCGGAAAACCAGGGAATTTTCCCCCAGAAAAAAGCTCGTATTCCGTGCGGGCCAGGGCTTTTAGTGAAAACGACGAAGATGACGCGAAAATTTTTGGTTGACAAACCGCCGGAAATCCTGTATCTTATACCCCAACAGCAAAACAACAAAACGCGATGACAGGGAGAAAGTCCTTTTCTGTATGCTTCAGAGAGCCGCCGGTTGCTGCGAGGCGGCGCGGAGGGGAAGGACGTCACTGGCCCTCGAGCGGCTCCGCTGAGACTGCGGTTTAGGCGGAGACGGCTGGCCTCGTTATTGGCCGAAGCCTTGTTTGAGGCTGTGAGGGCCGTTGGGCAACCGGCGGCTAAACCAGGGTGGTACCGCGTGTTGATTGACACGCCCCTGACTCGAAGGAGTCAGGGGCGTTTTCTTGTCCCCTGACCTATCCGACACCATATTCTGCAAGGAGGACATCGCTATGAAACCCGGATTTGAAAAATACATTCCCTTCCAGCCCCAGCCCATTCAGGGCCGCACCTGGCCGGACCGGAAGATTGCCAAGGCCCCTGTTTGGTGCTCTGTGGACCTGCGGGACGGAAACCAGGCTCTGATTGACCCCATGAACCTGGCGGAGAAGCTGGAGTACTTTCACACGCTGGTGGACATTGGCGTGAAGGAAATTGAGATCGGCTTCCCTTCCGCCAGCGAGACGGAATATGAAATCTGCCGGGAGCTCATCGAGGGCGGTCACATTCCCGACGACGTGACCATCCAGGTGCTGGTCCAGGCCCGGGAACACCTCATCAAAAAGACCTTTGAGGCCATCCGGGGCGCGAAGAATGTGATTCTCCATTTCTACAACTCCACTTCCACCCTCCAGCGCAAGGTGGTTTTCCACATGGACTGCGACGACATTACCAAAATCGCCACCGACGCCGCCGATCTCATCTATGAGATGTCCCAGCCCATGATCGCCGAGGGCATGAACCTCCGCTTTGAGTATTCCCCCGAGTCCTTCATGGGCACGGAGATGGACTACGCCGTGGAGATCTGCCAGGCGGTGCTGGAGCACCTCCATGCCACGCCGGAAAAGAAGGTTATCCTGAACCTCCCCACCACGGTGGAGAACTGTATGCCCAACCAGTTCGCCGACATGCTGGAGTACTTCATCCGCAAACTCCCCGGACGGGACCGGGCCGTCATTTCCCTGCATCCCCACAATGACCGGGGTTGCGGCGTGGCCACCACGGAGATGGGCCTGCTGGCCGGAGCCGACCGGGTGGAGGCCACCCTCTTCGGCAACGGGGAGCGCACCGGAAACGTGGACATGGTGACCCTGGCCATGAACATGTACACCCAGGGCGTAGACCCGGAGCTGGACTTCTCCAATATCAACAAAATCAAGGAGATGTTCGAGCGGTGTACCAAGATGCCCGTGGGCGACCGCCAGCCCTATGTGGGCAAGCTGGTATTCACGGCCTTCTCCGGCAGTCATCAGGACGCCATCAACAAGGGCGTCCAGTATATGAAAACCTCTGGCACGGAGTATTGGGAAATCCCGTATCTCCCCATTGACCCCGCCGACGTGGGTCGGGAGTACGAGCCCATCATCCGCATCAACTCCCAGTCCGGCAAGGGCGGCGCGGCTTATATCATGGAACACGACTTTGGCTTCGACCTGCCCAAGTCCATGCAGCCGGAGTTCGGACATATCGTCCAGGTGGAGACGGACAAGGTGGGCAAGGAGGTTGCCCCGGAGCGGATCAACGAGCTGTTCCACCAGGAGTACGTGGACATCCGCCGGCCCTATCAGCTCATCAAGCACGCCTTCCGGGAGACTGTGGACAGCGAGGGCCACTCCCACGTGGCCTTCCAGGGGACCCTCCGCCACACGGACACGGTGTTCGAGGTCTCCGGCGAGGGCAACGGCCCCATCGACGCCTTCTTCAACGCCATTCAAGGGGAGAAGATTGACCGCTTCACCTTCTTGGACTACGCCTCCCACGCCATCACCGACGGTTCCGACTCCCAGGGCGTGGCCTATATCCTCCTCCAGGACCGGCGCACCGGCAAGCAGTACTGGGGCGTGGGGCTCAGCCACAACATCAATCTGGCGCCTCTCCGGGCCATCCTCTCCGCCATCAACCGGGCCAAGCGGGCATAAGCGGACTTGCGGATATTCATGAATTCATAAGGAGCGTGACAACAAATGGGAATGACCATGACGCAGAAAATCCTGGCAAAGCACGCAGGGCTTCCGTCCGTCCGGGCGGGGCAGCTCATCCAGGCAAAGCTGGACCTGGTGCTGGGCAACGACATCACCACCCCCGTGGCGGTGAACGAGTTTGAGGCGGCGGGCTTTGACAAGGTCTTTGACAAGAGTAAAATCGCCCTGGTAATGGACCACTTCGCCCCCAACAAGGACATTAAGGCCGCCGCCCAGTGCAAGCAGTGCCGGACCTTCGCCCGGCGGTTTGACATCGACAACTACTTCGACGTGGGAGAGATGGGCATTGAACACGCCCTGCTGCCGGAAAAGGGCCTGGTGGCCCCCGGCGAGGCCGTCATCGGCGCGGATTCCCACACCTGCACCTACGGGGCCCTGGGGGCCTTTTCCACCGGCGTGGGGTCCACGGACATGGGCGCCGCCATGGCGGCGGGGGAGACCTGGTTCAAGGTGCCCTCCGCCATCAAGGTAAACCTCACCGGGAAGCTGCGGCCCTTCGTCTCCGGCAAGGACGTGATTCTGACCCTCATCGGCATGATCGGTGTGGACGGAGCCCGGTATCAGTCCCTGGAATTTGCCGGGCCCGGCGTTGCCGAGCTCTCGATCTACGACCGGCTGACTATCTCCAACATGGCCATTGAGGCCGGGGCGAAAAACGGCATTTTCCCCGTGGACGAGGTGACGAAAGCCTATGTGGAGGGCCGGGTAAACCGCCCCTGGACCGCCTATGAGGCGGACGGCGACGCGGAGTACGAGCGCACCGTGGACATTGACCTGAGCCAGGTGGACTGCACCGTGGCCTATCCCCACCTCCCCGAGAACGCCCACAGCGCCCGGGAGGGGAAGGACATCCGAATCGACCAGATTGTCATTGGCTCCTGCACCAACGGACAGCTTCCCGACCTGGAGGCCGCCGCCGCTGTTTTGAAGGGGAAGCACCTTGCCAGGGACGTTCGGGGCATCGTCATCCCCGCCACCATGAAGATTTACCGGGAAGCTATGCGGCGGGGACTGACCGATATCTTCCTGGACGCGGGCTGCATCGTTTCTACCCCCACCTGCGGGCCCTGCCTGGGCGGCTACATGGGGATTCTGGCCGCCGGGGAGCGCTGCGTCTCCACCACGAACCGCAACTTTGTGGGCCGCATGGGCCATGTGGACAGCGAGGTCTACCTGGCCTCTCCCTCCGTGGCCGCCGCGTCCGGCGTCGCGGGGCACATCTGCCATCCTGAGGAGGTTTGAACATGAACGTACAGGGAACCGTCCATAAATACGGGGATCACGTGGACACCGACGTCATCATCCCCGCCCGTTATCTGAACACCCCGGACCATAAGGAGCTGGCCGCCCACTGCATGGAGGACATCGACAAGGACTTCATCCATAAGGTAAAGCTCGGGGACGTGATGGTGGCCGGGGTCAACTTCGGCTGTGGCTCCTCCCGGGAGCACGCCCCCATCGCCATCAAGGCCAGCGGAGTGAGCTGCGTCATCGCGGCCACCTTCGCCCGGATTTTTTACCGGAACGCCATCAACATCGGCCTGGCCATTCTGGAGTGCCCCGCGGCAAGCGGCGGCATCTCCGACGGGGACCAGGTGACGGTGGACTTCGACACGGGCGTCATCACCAACGTGACAAAACACGAGACCTATCAGGCGGAGCCCTTCCCGCCGTTTATCAAGGACATGATCGAAAAGGGCGGGCTGATGGCCTCCTTGAAGGCCGGAAAGGCGGACAAATGAACAAGACCATTGCCGTGATCCGGGGCGACGGAATCGGCCCCGAGATTGTAAACGAGGCCGTCGGCGTGCTGGACGCCGTGGCGGAGAAATTCGGACATGCCTTCACCTATCAGGAGGCCCCCATGGGCGGCTGCGCCATCGATGCCGTCGGCGTGCCCCTGCCGGATTCCAGTTTGGAGACCTGCCTGCGCTCCGACAGCGTGCTGCTGGGGGCGGTGGGGGGGCCCAAGTGGGACGCCCAGCCCTCCGCCAACCGGCCGGAGCGGGGCCTTTTGAAGCTCCGCTCCGCCATGGGCCTGTATACGAATATCCGGCCCGCCCGGATGTTCTCCGACCTTGCCGCCGCCTGCCCCCTTCGGGCGGACATCGCGGCGAAGGGCATCGACTTCGTGGTGGTCCGGGAGCTCATCGGCGGCATGTACTTCGGCGAGCACACCACCTCCGAGGTGGACGGGGAGCAAAAGGCCGTGGACGTGTGCTCCTACAGTGAGCACGAGGTCCGCCGGGTGGCCCGGGTGGCCTTTGACATGGCCCGGAAGCGCCGGGGCCGGGTGACCTCCATCGACAAGGCCAACGTGCTGGACACATCCCGCCTGTGGCGGAAAACCGTGGAGGAGGTTAGTGGGGACTACCCGGACGTGGAGCTCCTCCACATGTACGTGGACAACGCCGCCATGCAGATTGTCCGGGACCCCAGCCAGTTTGACGTGATTGTGACGGAGAACCTTTTCGGGGACATCCTCTCCGACGAGGCCAGCCAGATTACCGGCTCCATCGGCATGATTCCCTCCTCCAGCATGGGGGAGGGGACAAGGGGCCTTTATGAGCCCATCCACGGCTCCGCCCCGGACATCGCCGGGCAGGACAAGGCCAACCCCATCGGCACTATCCTGGCGGCGGCCATGATGCTGCGCTACAGCTTCGACATGAGCGCCGAGGCCGACGCGGTGGAGGCTGCGGTGGACCGGACGCTGAAAGCGGGCTTCCGCTGCGGGGACATCTTAAACGAGGGCGGGAAGCTCCTGGGCTGCAAGGCCATGGGGGCGGAGATTCGGGCCCGGATTTGAAGTTGAGGAATCGGAAAGGGGAGGCGTTTCAGCCTCCCCCTTTTAAATTGTTCAGAGCGTCGGGATAATCTGCGGTAATCAGTCTAAGAGTTTGACATTCTTCCAGGTCCGGGCAGCCGCCGCATGTGGTTACGCCCCTTTTGAAAGCGCATTGACGAATTTCGCAGAGCTGTTCGCAAAACACCGTTTTCATTCCCGCAGCGCGGCAGCCCCGGCAGTTGATATGTTCGGGCAGAATGGGGGCGTTGTTTAGCTCGGCCCATAATTTCGCGGTTTTCTCTCGCAGTGCCTGGTCGTCATGGATGGTCGCAAGGTACGCGTCGCATTTCTCACAGTCCAGACCGCAATAGGCGATCATCTCTCTCATGGCCGTTTTCCTCCTGCAAATGGATGGTTTCCACCCATTATAGCACCGTTCCCGGGTCAATTCAACCCGGCTTTGCAAGGCTGGCGGCGCTTTCTCCCTTTGACAAAGGCCGACCTATTTGCTATGATGGAACCATCATTTGAAAGAGGAGCGGGACCATGAAACATGTGAAATACGGAAAATGCGTCCGCTGCGGCAAAACCTACGCGGCCGTGCCGGACCTGACCATCTGCGAATGCGGCGGCATTTTGGATATCACCTATGACTACGAGTCCATCAAAGCCCGTCTGACCAAGGAGGTCCTGGCGAACCGGGCCGAGCGGTCCATGTGGCGCTACCGGGAGCTGCTGCCCATCGAGGAGGACACCGCCCCCACGCCTCTGCGGGTGGGCTGGTCCCCCCTTTACGAGGAGCCGCGCCTTGCGGAACAGCTGGGCCTGGGTCGCCTCTTTGTGAAGGACGACGGCCAAAACCCCACGGCCTCTCTGAAGGACCGAGCCAGCGCCATGGCGGTGGCCAAGGCCCGGGAGACCGGGGCCAAGGTGATTGCCTGTTCCTCTACGGGAAACGCCGCCTCGTCTCTCGCGGGCAACGCGGCGGCAGCGGGGCTTTCTACGTACATCTTCGTTCCCTCCCGGGCCCCCAAGGGGAAGGTGGCCCAGCTGATGACCTTCGGGGCCACGGTGATCTCCGTCCAGGGCAGCTATGAGGAGACCTTCGAGCTTTCCAAACAGGCCATTGACAAATGGGGCTGGTACAACCGCAACGCCGCCATCAACCCCTATCTCTCCGAGGGCAAAAAGACCGTGGCCCTGGAGATTATGGAGCAACTGGACTGGGAAGTGCCGGATTACATCGCCATCTCCGTGGGGGACGGCTGCACCATCGCGGGACTGTGGAAGGGCCTCAAGGACCTATATGCCATCGGCTTCATCGACCGCCTGCCCCGGCTCATCTCCGCCCAGGCGGCGGGCTGCTGCCCGCTGAACCGGGCCATTGAGACCGGCACGCCCTGGGAACCCATGGAGGAGAACACCCTGGCGGACTCCATCGCCGTGGGCGTGCCCCGGAACGCGGAAAAGGCCCTCATGGCCATCCGGGAGTCGGGCGGCCTGACGGTGAACGTCACCGACGAGGAAATCATGGCCGCCCAGCAGCTGTTGGGACGGACCTGCGGCGTCTTTGGCGAGCCCGCCGGAGTTACGGGCACGGCGGGGGTGAAGAAGCTCTGCGAGGCCGGAAAAATCGGAGAACACGACACGGTGGTCTCCGTGGTGACGGGCAACGGTTTGAAAGACGTGGCCAACGCCATCGCCGCCTGCGGAGAGCCCATTACCATCCCTGGAAGCATGGAGCGGCTGCTGGGGGCCTTTGCGGAACGGGGAATCCAGGCGGACGGGACATGACCATCCGGGCATACCGTCCCTCGGACCTTCCGGAAATCACGGAATTGTTTTATGACACGGTGCATACGGTGAATGTCGGAGACTATACGGCGGAGCAGCTGGACGCCTGGGCGGACGGCTCCCCGGATTTGGCGGAGTGGGGCCGGACCCTTTTGGAGCACGTCGCCCTTGTGGCGGTGGAGGGGGAAACCCTTGTGGGCTTTGGGGACATGGACCGCTCGGGTTATTTGGACCGACTGTATGTCCACAAGGATTTCCAGCGCCGGGGCATTGCCTCCGCCCTCTGTGATGCGCTGGAAGCGGCGGTGGAGGCGGAGCGGATCGTCACCCACGCCTCCATCACCGCCCGGCCGTTTTTTGAAAGCCGGGGCTACCAGATGGCCCGGGAGCGGCAGGTGGTCCGACGCGGGGTGACCATGACCAATTACCGAATGGAGAAGCAGAGGCCCGTTCCTGCACAAAACGCCTGTTACTCAGCAGAAAACGCGGTTGCGCCCCAGGCGAAAACGGAGTAAACTATCCCTGGCACAGCATTCCAAGAGACAGGAGGGGGCTTCCCATGACAACAGCGTTTGACGCCCACTGCTGGGCGGAAATCAATTTGGACGCCCTGGTTCATAACTTTCATCTGATTCAGGAGAAGGCGTCGCCTGCTGAGGTCTGCGCCGTGGTAAAGGCCGACGCCTACGGCCATGGAGACCGCATGGTGGCCCAGACCCTAGGAGCGGCGGGGGCGGCGTGGTTTGCCGTATCCTCCCTGGCGGAGGCTCGGCACCTGCGCCGCAGCGGTATAAACCAGCCCATTTTAATTCTGGGCATGACCCGTCCAGAGTGCGCCGGGGCGCTGGCGGCGGAGGGCATTACCCAGGCAGTCTACAGCCTGGAATACGCCTGGGCCCTCTCCCAGGCGGCGGAGGCCGCCGGGGTGACGGTGGAGGGCCACCTGAAAATCGACACCGGCATGGGCCGCATTGGCTTCGGGGCCTGCCGGGACTTTGAGGGGGCGGTGTCTGGCCTCCTGGAGTGCCGGAGGCTGCGTGGTCTTTCCATCACCGGCGCGTTTCAGCACTTCTCTGTGGCGGACTCTCTGTCGGAGGAGGACTGCCGCTATACCGAGAAGCAGTATGCCCTCTTCCGCCGTGTGGTGGAGCGCCTGGAGGCGGTGGGCCCCCTGAAAACCGTCCATTGCTCCAACTCCGCCGGACTGACGGCCCACCCGGAATGGAGCGGCGACATGGTTCGGGCCGGGGTCATCCTCTACGGCCAGGACCCCAGCGCAGAGGTGGCCTTCCCCGGCCTTCGGCCCGTCATGGCCCTGAAAACCGTGGTCAGCCAGGTGAAGGACCTGACCCCCGGAGACTGCGTGGGCTACGGACGGTATTATACGGCGGACCACGCCTTGCGGGCGGCCACTGTCTGCTGTGGCTACGCCGACGGCTATCCCCGGTGCCTGTCCAACCTGGGCACGGCCTCCATCCACGGCTATCCCGCGCCGGTAATTGGCCGGGTGAGCATGGATCAGATCGTCCTGGACGCCTCCCGGGTGCCGGAGGTCTTTGCCGGAGATGAGGTCACACTGCTGGGAGCCGCTCCGGCGGATGGCTTTGCCCAGGCGGCGGAGAAGGCTGGAACTATCTCTTACGAGCTTCTCTGCGCCGTGGCCCGCCGGGTGCCCCGGGTCTACCTCCGGGGGGGCGAAGTGGTGGAGATTCTGGATTACCTGGACAAGGAGTGAGCGTTTCGCCAATGCCGGAGCTTTGAAAAAGGTCGACCTTGACATCCAGGTCTTTCCGTGCTATCATCGTTTACAGCCCTGTCCCCGGAAAGTGTTTCTGACCGGAGGACTTGGAGTTCATATCTGTCGGTCTGGCGGCAAGGTGGTTCCGAGCCGTAAGAGGAGAGACATCGGGCGCGGGGGGGTTCCCCGGGCCTTGGGGTGTGCTTGCGTCCCCTCTGCCGGATTGGCGGAGGGGCTTTTATTTTTCCGCGAAGGAGGGAAGCTATATGGAAACCCGCGTCGCCGTTCTGGCGGTGATTGTCCGGGAGGCGGATTCCGTAGCGGCGCTGAACGCCCTGCTGCACCAGTATGAAAGCGCCGTCCTTGGGCGGATGGGAATTCCCTGCCGGGAGCGAGGAATCCGGCTCATTAGTGTGGCCCTGGATGCTCCGGCGGATGTGATCTCCGCCCTGTCCGGGAAGATTGGGAGGCTGCCCGGCGTGACGGCCAAGACTGTCTACGCTCCGGAGAACGCCTGACCCTCAGGGGAAGAGAGGCTGGGACAAAGCCCGGCTCCTGCAAACGAGAATCAACAATCGGAGGAAACAATTATGAAAGCCATGAAAACGCTGGCCCTTGCCTTAGCCCTGCTGCTGGCCCTTTCCGCCTGCGGCGTGATTCGCAGCGACGACGGCCCCACGCAAGTGGCGGGCGGTTCCGCCCCGGAGGAGGACAAGGACCAGACGGCCCAGACTCCCCTGGATATTTCCGTGGATGAGATGCACAAGGAATTCCCCCTTCTGATTGGGGCGCTGAAAGGCCCTACCGCCATGGGCATGGTGAGGATGATGGAATGGAAGCAGGAGCTGGAATCTATAGATCCGTGGTATTTCCAGCTGGCGGGCTCCGCCGACGAACTGACCCCCAGGCTTATCAAGGGGGAGCTGGATATCATCTGCGTCCCCGCCAACCTGGCGGCGGTCCTCTACAACAAGACCGAGGGCCAAATCGTCACCCTGGCCGTCAACACCCTGGGCGTGCTCTACATTGTGGAGAACGGCGGGGAGAGCGTTCAGTCCATGGAGGACCTCAAGGGCAAAACCATCGTCGCCGCCGGGAAGGGGTCTACTCCGGAGTTCGGCCTTCGGTATCTTCTGGAGCAAAACGGCCTGGACCCGGACCAGGATGTGACCGTCGACTGGAAATCGGAACACGCCGAGTGCGTCGCCGCCCTGGCGGCGGGAACGGCGGACATCGCCCTGCTGCCCCAGCCCTTCGTCACCGTGGCCCAGGGGAAGCTGGAAAACCTCCGGGTGGCCCTGGACCTGACGGAAGAGTGGGACGCGCTGGACAACGGCTCCGCTATGATTACCGGCGTGGCGGTGGCCCGGCGGGAGTTGGTGGAGAAGCGCCCGGAGCTGGTGGAGGAGTTCTTGGTGGAATACGCCAGATCTGTGGAGTGGGTGCATGAAAACACCGCCAAAGCGGCGGAGCTGGTGGCCCAAAACGGCATCATCGAAAGCCCCGCCGTCGCGGAAAAGGCCCTGCCCCACTGCAACATCGTCTGTCTCACCGGGCAGGCGATGTATGAAAAGCTCTCTGGCTATCTCCAGGTGCTGGCGGAGGCGGCTCCGGAGTCCGTAGGCGGCAAACTGCCCGGCGACGACTTCTACTATGGCGCCTAAGCTCCGCCCCTGGTCTGTGGCCCTCTGGCTGCTGATTTGGCAGGGGGGAAGCATGGCCCTGGCGGCGGCCTACCCCCACGGGGGACTGCTGCTGGCCTCACCGGTTCACGCGGCGCTGCGCCTCCTGGAGCTGCTGCCCAGCACCGCCTTCTGGCGGGCGGTGGGGAACTCGTCTTTGCGCATCTTCGGGGGCTTTTTGGTCTCCTGCGTGCTGGCTTTGCTGCTGGCGTCTCTGGCGGCGGGGCGGACCTGGTTCCAGAACCTACTGGCCCCGCCGGTGGTGGTGGTGAAGGCGGTCCCCGTGGCCTCCTTCATCATCCTGGCCCTGGTGTGGCTGGACGCGGAAGCGCTGTCCCTGTTCATTTCCACTTTGATGGTATTCCCGCCGGTGTACCTCAACGTGCTGGAGGGCCTCCGGCAGACAGACCAGAAACTCCTGGAGCTGGCCAGGGTCTACCGTATCCCCTTCCGACGGCGGGTATGGGGCGTTTACCTGCCCCAGGCGCTGCCCTATTTCCGTTCTGCTGCCTCCTTGGCCCTGGGTCTGTGCTGGAAGGCGGGAGTGGCGGCGGAGGTCATCGGCCTCCCGGCGGGGACCATCGGTGAGCGGCTGTACACCGCGAAGATTTACCTGCAAACCCCGGACCTCTTCGCCTGGACCGCCGTGATCCTGGCGCTGTCGGCGATCTTCGAGCGGCTGTTCCTGGCGGCGGTAGACAGCTTGGCGAGAAAGGCGGGGGCATGATGGAAATTCACGTGGAGGGTCTTTGCAAATCCTACGGCGGCAAGCCTGTGCTGACCCATTTGACCGCCGTTTTCCAGCCCGGAATCACCTGCATTGCCGCCCCCTCCGGAACGGGGAAAACCACCCTGCTTCGTCTCCTGTTGGGTCTGGAGCAGGCCGACGCCGGGACGATTTGTGGGGCGGACTGCCGCTGGGCCGCCGTGTTTCAGGAGGACCGTCTGCTGGAGGCTTTCTCCGCCGCGGCGAACCTTCGTTTTGCCCTGGGGGAGGTCCCCGGCGAGGCGGGAGAGCTGCTGGCCCGTCTGGGGTTGGAGCTTTCGGACACCAAGCCCGTCCGGGCGTGGTCCGGGGGTATGAGGCGGCGCTTGGCCCTGGCCCGGGCTCTTCTGGCTCCGGCGGATGCCTTGGCCCTGGACGAACCCTTCACCGGCCTGGACAGGGAGAGCCGGGCCCGGTGTCTGGAGCTGATCCGGGAGAAAGGAGAGGGAAAGCCAGTGCTGCTGGCTACCCACGACCTGACGGGCCTGGAGGACGCGCCGCTGCTGCGTCTGGGGAAATCATAAGGAAGAGCTCCGCCGCGCGGCGGAGTTTTTTCTTGTTTTTCTTGGAAATGCTCTTGAAAACTGGGGAACTTTGCCGTACAATAAACGCCGTATAAACGCCGTCGTTCAGGAGGAACCGCCATGCGTGTGATCACGGGCTCCGCCGGGGGCCGCCGCCTGCTGGAGCTGGAGGGGCTGGAGACCCGCCCCACCACCGACCGGGTGAAGGAGGGCGTGTTCAGCGCCCTGCAATTCGACATCGAGGGCCGACGGGTGCTGGACCTCTTCGCCGGCACCGGCCAGATGGGTATTGAGTGCCTGAGCCGAGGAGCCGCCTCCGCTGTCTTTGTGGACCGGCGGAAGGATGCCTTTGCGTTGGTAAAGAAGAATTTGACCCTGACGAACCTTCAGGACCGGGCCCGGGTGGTCCATGGGGATTCTTTGGAATTTCTGGCCGGGGCGAAGGAATCCTTTGACCTGGTGTTTCTGGACCCGCCCTATGCCTCCGGCCTGCTGGAGCAGGCGCTGGAGAGGCTGACCGCCCCGGGATTTGACATTCTGGCTCCTTATGGTATAATCGTAGCGGAACACCCGGCGGACTGCCGTTTGGCCATCCCGGCGGGGTGCCGCCTGCGAAAGACTTATCGCTATGGCAAGATTGCCGTCACCCTCTTTCGCTGGGAGGGAAATGAATAGAACGAGGAAACCGCTCATGAGAACAGCCATCTGCTCCGGTAGCTTCGACCCCATCACCCTGGGTCACCTGGACGTGATCCGCCGGGCCGCCGGATGCTTTGATCAGGTTTGGGTCTGCGTCAGCCCCAACGCCGAGAAGCGCAACCAGATGTTTACCCCGGAACAAAAGCTCCAAATGGTCCGGGCCGCCATCGAGGAGCTGCCCAACGTGGAGGCGGAGCTCTGGCCTGGACTGCTGGCGGATTTCGCCAAAAATCACGGGGCCTGCGCCATTGTCCGGGGGGTCCGCTGTGTGACGGACTTTGACGGCGAGTACCAGATGGCCCAGATCAACCGGGGAATCTGTTCGGGGCTGGAGACGCTGCTCCTGCCTGCCAGCGCCCCGTACCAGCATTTCAGCTCCTCCATGGCCCGGGAGATGATTCGCTACCGTCAGCCGCTGGAGCGGTATCTGCCCGGGCCCGTCATCCCGCTTGTGGAGGAACTTGCAGAGAAAGAGGGAGGATCAAACCATGGCCAATGATATCAACCGCCTGATCGACATGATCTATGAGCGGATCGAGGATGCCAAGGCCCCCGCCTTGAAGCCCAGCATGAGCATTGTGGACCGGGACGAGCTGCTGGACCTTTTGGACGAGCTCCGGGCGCAGCTTCCGGCGGAGATCAAGCGGGCGCAGGAGCTGCTGGGCGCCCGGGAGAAGTTTGTGGAGGACGCCAAGCGGGACGTGGAGCGCATGATGCGTCAGGCGGAGCTGGAGGCTAAGACGAAGATTTCCGAAAGCGAGGTCATGTACGCTGCCCGGGAGAAGGCCCGGCAGATCGTCACCCGGGCCGAGGAACGCTCCCGCCAGCTCTATCAGGTGGCCAACAGCTATGCCGAGGATGCCCTGGCCCGGACGGAGGAGGCGGTCCAGGCCGCCTTGGATGAGGTGAAGCAGTCCCGGGTCCGGTTCCGCACCACCTCGGCCGCTAAGATGCAGGAGCAAAGGCAGAAATTGGAAAAGCAGAACGCGGAAGGCGAAGGATGAGTTACATATAACTAACAAAAATTTGGCTAAATTGACGAAACTTTTGCTGAAATAAAATCTCAAACCGCTAAATGTTGAGAAAAAACAGAGAAAGAGCGCTCACGGTCGCAAGATGTTGCGGCGGCGGGTGCTTTTTTTTGCGCGAAAGCCAAATCGAAAAAAGTAGAACGTGCGTTTTATTCTTTAGGATTTGGGCGAAAAACAGAGGATTTTTGAGAATAGAGCCTGTTTTCTGTCGAAAAAAAATCCTTGCTTTTCGGTGCTGATTTCCGTATACTAGGTAGCATAGGTGGGGAGAAGTGGGGATTTAAGGCAGACAAGTGGAGGGTTTCCCCATTCCATCCCAAAAAAGGGGGAAAGGGGGCGGCTCGATGGCGCGACTGCTGGGTAAATCGAATAACAGCATTGATACGAAGGGCCGTCTGGTCATTCCCTCTGCGATGCGGGAAGCGCTGGGCGACACCTTTTTCATCACCATTGGCGCCGAGCATTGTCTGACCATTTACCCCCAGGCCAAGTGGGAGCAGATGTCTGATGAGATGGACGAGCTGCCCTACACGGAGGCGCGAGCACTAACCTTGCTTTACGCCAACGCGGTTCAGTGCGAGCCGGACGGCCAGGGCCGGGTGCTGATTCCCGCTACCCTGCGAAAGTACGCGGGGCTGCAAAAGACCTGTACCATCGTGGGCTTGAATACCTTTGCCGAGATTTGGGATGAGGAAACCTGGACGGAGCGGGAGCGGAAGATGCTGGAGGAGGAGGACATGGCCGCAGCCATGGACGCCCTGGCCCGAGCCCGCCGGAATCGGGGGTGAGTTCCCATGGAATACAGACACAAGTCCGTCATGCTGGACGAGTGCATGGGAGCCCTGCATATCCGCCCGGAGGGAGTCTATGTGGACGGCACCCTGGGCCGGGCAGGGCACTCCCGGGAGATTGCGAAGAGGCTGACCACCGGCCGCCTCATCTGCATCGACCAGGATTCCGCCGCCATTGAGGCGGCGCAGGAACGGCTGGCCCCCTGGATGGATCGGGTGCGGCTGGTCCACAGCAACTTTGCGGAGCTGGGAGGCGTCCTGGCGGAGGAGCCGGATGTGGATGGGATGCTCTTTGATTTGGGCGTTTCCTCCCCCCAGTTGGATGATCCGGAGCGGGGATTTTCCTATATGCAGGATGCTCCGCTGGATATGAGGATGGACCAAACCTCCCCCCTGACGGCGCGGGAGGCGGTCAACTCCTGGAGTTTAGAGGAGCTTCGGCGCGTTTTATTTGAGTTTGGGGAAGAACGGTATGCCCCGGCCATTGCCCGCGCCATTGTGCGACAGCGGGAGCAGCGTCCAATTGAGACCACCTTGGAGCTGGTGGACGTCATCAAATCCGCCATGCCCCCGGCAGCCCTGCGAGAGAAGCAGCACCCCGCCAAGCGGAGCTTTCAGGCCATCCGCATTGCCGTCAACGGCGAGCTGGACGTTCTGCCCCCCATGCTGCGGGCGGCGGTGGACAGGCTCCGGCCTGGAGGGCGGCTGGCGGTGATTACCTTCCACTCTTTGGAGGATCGTATCGTTAAGCGGACCCTTCGGGAGCTGGCTCAGGGCTGTACCTGCCCGCCGGATTTTCCGGTGTGTGTCTGTGGAAAAAAGCCGCTGGTGCGGCTGGACAAGCCTGTGACGCCCATGGCGGCAGAGGTGGAGGAGAATCCCCGGGCCAGAAGCGCCCGGCTCCGCACGGCGGAAAAGCTGGACGGATTCGATATCGGATAGTACGTAAGAACGGTTGAAAGGGGGCGGCTCCATGGCGGCGACGCGGGACATGCGGTATCGCGGGAAGCAGGCGGTGAACGGCAGCCTGGCGTACGATCTAGACTATGCGGCCCGGGAATGGGAACTGCGCCATGCGGGGGAGGCCCCCAAGGGGCGGAAGAAAACCAAGGCGAAGGTCCGGGAAATGCCCCATGTCTTGATCCGGGCCCGGCAGTATGTTTCGCCTCTGGCGCTTTTAAGCGTGGCGGCCATTATGGGACTTGCTTTGCTGGTGCTGATGAGCTATGTACAGCTGACCATGCTGTCCGCAGAGACCGTGAAGCTGCAAGGCCAGCTGGAGGAGCTGGAGTCGGAGAATGTGAGCCTCACCGCCCAATACCAGCGCATGTTTGACATGGCCTCTGTGAAGGAGGCGGCGGAGGCCGCTGGGATGTCCAAGCCCAGCGGCACGCAGCTGGGCCGTCTGGACCTGTCGGCGGGGGATTCCGCCGTAGCCTACCAACAGAAGGAACCGGGGCTGTTCAGCCGTATTCTCGCATCCCTCCACGGCGGGGTCTACGCAGTGGTGGAATATTTCGACTGACCGGCGCACTATAATGAGCTGACATGATTCTTCAACCCTGACAGCGGGGAGCGGGAAGCCAGGTCTTCTTGCTCCCCCGCTTCATAAATTTTTCCAGATTTCCAACTAGGAGGCAGCAGCATGGCGAACCGTTCCCCCAAAATTCCAGCCCTTCACCGCAAGAGCGAGTCCGCCCGCCGGGCCAATCAGATCATCCGTGGCCGGACGCTGCTGATGATGCTGCTTCTGGGTGTGGGCACGTTCCTGCTGCTGTTTTGGAAGCTTTACGATCTCCAGATCAACCAGTATGACGAAATGACGGCCCGGGCCGTCCACCAGCAGACCCGGGAGGTTTCCGTCAATGCCTCCCGGGGGACCATCTACGACAAGAACCACAACATCCTGGCCAGCTCTACCACGGCGGAGAAGGTCATCCTAGACCCCCTGCGCATCGGCCAGTACGTTGAAAGCCAGGAGGAGGCCCAGGACGAGGCCGCCGACAGAGCCCGGGAAAAAGGGGAAACCTATACCCGGCAGCCTATCCGGGACCAGAGCTACATTGCCCGGGGGCTGAGCCGGATTCTGGATATCGACCAGGAGTCCATTGAAAAGAAGATGGGGAATACCAAGTCCGAATATGTGGTTTTGCGGCAGAAGGTGGAAAAGGAGCTGGCCGACGAGGTTCGGAAATTTATCAACGGCCAGATTGACGAGGAGGGAAACGAGATTCCCGAGGGCCAGCAGCGCAGCGTCACCGGCGTGTATCTGGAGCCGGATTCCAAGCGGTATTATCCCTACAACGCCATGGCGGCCAATGTGCTGGGCTTTGTCAACAGCGAAAACGAGGGCGCCGTGGGCCTGGAGGTCAAATACGACAGCGACCTTTCCGGTGACGCGGGCATGACCGTCTCCGCCAAAAACAACAAGGGCCAGCCCATGCTATTCCAGTACGAGCAGTATTTTGACGCGGAGAACGGCAGCGACCTGGTGCTGACCCTGGACATCAACGTCCAGATTGCCCTGGAAAAGGGCATGGAGTCCATGCTCAGCAAATTTGACGCCGCCAAGGGCGGCACGGGCATTGTCATGGACGTGAATTCCGGGGCCCTCCTGGGCATGGCGTCCTATCCCAATTACGATTCCAACCAGTCCGGCGTCCTCTACGACGAGAAGCTGAAAACCAAGCTGGAGGAGCAGCTGGCGGAGATGGAAGGAAAACAGGAGAGCTACGGGTCCGAGGAGAAGTATGAGGAGGCTGTCACCAAGCTGAAAACCGACACCCTCCACAGCCAATGGCGGAACAAGTGCATCGACTCCACCTACGAGCCCGGCTCCACCTTTAAGCCCATCACCCTGGCGGCGGCGCTGGAGGAGGGGGTCATCAACATGAACTCCACCTATGAGTGCTCCGGCTCCGTTATGGTCAAGGGCTGGGATAAGCCCTTCTACTGCTCCCGGCAGACCGGACACGGCCACCAGATTTTGAAAGAGGCGGTGGGCAACTCCTGCAACCCGGCCTTTATTAAAATTGGCCAGACCCTTGGCACCAGCAAGTTTTACGAATACCTCAAGTCCTTCGGTCTGATGGAAAAAACCGGCGTGGACATGATCGGCGAGGCCCAGGGCATCTTTACGGACGAAAAGAGCTTCAACTCCAACATCGTCTCCCTGTCCTCCTACGCCTTCGGCCAGACCTTCAACGTCACCCCCATCGAGCTGATTCGGGCCCAGGCGGCCTGCGTCAACGGCGGCTATCTCTACGAGCCCTATGTGGTGGAGCAGGTGCTGGACGAGGAGGGGAACATCCTGCGCCAGCACGAGACCAAATGCGTCCGCCAGGTAGTCAGCGAGGAGACCTCCGCCAAGGTCCGGGAGTGCCTGGAATACGTGGTGGCGGAGGGCACCGGGCGGAACGGTCAGGTGATGGGTTATCGGGTGGGCGGCAAAACCGGCACCGCCGACAAAACCGGAACCAAAACCGCCAGCAATCCCAAGGGCGACATTGTGGTGTCCTTTATGTGCTTCGCCCCGGCGGACGACCCGCAATATATCATGCTCATCACCATGGATACCCCCAGCCGTACTACGGGGACCTTCCCCTCCGGCGGCAACATGGTGGCCCCTACGGCCAGCCAGATTATGAGTGAGATTCTCCCGGTTCTGGGGGTGGAACCGGACTACACCGCCGATCAGCTGGCAGGCGCCGACGCCGCCGTACCCAACGTGGTGGGCCAGGAGCTGGAGACCGCCAGGGCAAAGCTGGAAAATGCGGGCTTTACCTTCCGCACTGTGGGCAACGGCGAGACGGTCACCGCTCAAACCCCGGAGGGCGGCGCGATTGTGCCCAATAACGCCTCCATCGTCCTGTACCTGGGGGAGGAGAAAAACAACGATCTCCGGGCGGTGCCCAATGTCATTGGCATGACCGCCGCCGAGGCCAATCAGGCCCTGACCAACGCGGGCTTTATCATGCGGGTGACGGGAGCCACCAGCACGGAATCCGGCAATGTCAAGGCCATCTCCCAGGACCGGGGGGAGGGAACTGAGCTGGTTCCCGGCAGTGTGGTCACAGTCCGCTTCGGCGACAGCTCGGTGAGAGACTGAGAGCAGGTTTTGCCTGATTTCTGGCAGGATACGCCGTATACATTGCGTTTTATTCGGGTTATAATCATCCAGAACGTATTCACTGGATGGAGGTTTACCAAGTATGAAGCTTCAAAAATTGCTGGAGGGGCTGGAAATCCTCTCCGCCAACGTGGATTTGGAGACGGAAATCGCCCAGGTCTGCTATGACTCCCGGCAGGTGAAGTCCGGGGACCTCTTCGTGGCCCTCAGCGGCTATACGGTAGACGGTCACCGCTTCATCCCCCAGGCCATAGCCTCCGGCGCGGCGGCGGTTCTCTGTCAGGTCCTGCCGGAGAACGGAGAAACTCCCTATGTCCAGGTGGCGGATTCCCGCCGGGCTCTGGCAGTGACAGGGGCCAACTTCTTTGGCCGCCCGGCGGATGCCATGACCATGGTGGGCATGACCGGCACCAACGGAAAGACCACCTCCACCTATCTCCTCAAGGCCATTTTAGAGGCCCGGGGTGAAAAGGTGGGCTTGATCGGCACAAACCAGAATATGATTGGGGAGGAGGTCCTTCCCACGGAACGGACCACCCCCGAATCCTTTGAGCTCCAGAAGCTCTTTGCCCGAATGCGGGATGCGGGCTGCACCTATGTGGTGATGGAGGTTTCCTCCCACGCGCTGTTCCTGGACCGGGTTTACGGCGTGTCCTATGAGGTGGGGGTTTTTACGAACCTGACCCAGGACCATCTGGATTTCCACAAGACCATGGAGGACTACTGTGACGCCAAGGCCCTCCTGTTTCAAAACTGCAAAACCGGCGTGGTCAACGCCGGGGACCCCTGGACGCCCCGACTTTTGAAGGACGCAACCTGCAAGGTCGTTACCTTTTCCAGCGCCGGTGCAGCGGACCTCTGGCCGGAGGACGTTTTGCTGGCGGAGGACCATGTGGCATTTACCGCCGTTCACGGCGGGGAGCAGGTTCCCGTCCGGGTGAACATTCCTGGGCATTTTATGGTTGACAACACCCTGGATGTGCTGGGGGCAGCCCTGGCCCTGGGGATTTCTCTGGAGGAGAGCGCTGCCGTTCTGGCCCGGGTGCCCCACGTGAAGGGCCGGGTGGAGGTGGTGCCCACACCGGGGAAGGACTATACCGTCCTCATCGATTACGCCCATAGTCCCGATAGCCTGGTGAACGTTCTGACCACCGTCAAGGGCTTTGCCAAGGGTCGGACCGTGGCCCTCTTTGGCTGCGGCGGAGACCGGGATAAGGCCAAGCGTCCCAAGATGGGCCGGGCCGCCGCTGAGATTGCGGATTTTGCCATCGTCACCACCGACAACCCCCGGACGGAGTGCCCGGCGGACATCATTGCCGATATCCTGCCGGGGCTGGAGGGGACCGGAACGCCCTATGAGGTCATTGAGGACCGGGTGGAGGCCATCCATTGGGCAATGGACCACGCCCAGGCAGGGGATGTGATCGTCCTCTGCGGAAAGGGCCACGAGACCTACCAGGAGGTAGGCCATGAAAAGCGCCACATGGACGAGCGGGAGATCGTCGCAGAGTATTTGCGCTGAGTGAAAAAACCGTCCGGGAGAGCCGGACGGGGGAGAGGGAAAGCTATGATTGTTACGTTATTGCTGGCCATGGGAGCAAGCTTCCTGCTGACCTTGGTCCTGGGGAAATTCGTCATCGCGGAGCTGCGGAAGCTGAAGGCGGGGCAGGAGATTCGAAAAGAGGGCCCCGCCTGGCACGCCGGAAAGGCGGGCACACCCACCATGGGCGGCGTCATGTTTATCGTCGGGTCCGGGGTGGTGGCCTTCCTCATGGGTTGGGAGGCTATGCTGCGTGGGGAGTGCACCCATCTTTACGTGTACTTCTTTGCCCTGATTTTTGGCCTGATCGGCGTGGTGGACGACTACCGGAAAATCCGCCAGCATCAGAACGAGGGGCTGACGGCCAAGCAGAAGTTTATTCTCCAGCTGGCCGCCGCCGTGATGTTTCTCACGCTGATGCGCTATGAGGGATTGCTGACCAACGCGCTGTACGTTCCCTTCCTCAATATTACCCTGGAAATCAATTGGATTCTCTACCTGTTTTTTGCCGCCTTCGTCATTGTGGGCTGTGTCAACGCGGTGAATATCACAGACGGCATCGACGGGCAGTCCTCCAGCGTGACCTTCGTGGTGATGGTCTTTTTCACCGCCGCTGCGGCTAAGTGGGAGCTGATGCCTCTGGCGCTGTTTCCCGCCGCTCTGGCGGGGGGGCTGGCAGCCTTCTTCTGCTACAACCACCATCCCGCCAAGGTTTTCATGGGGGATACCGGCAGCCTCTTCATGGGCGGCGCGGTGGCCGCCCTGGCCTTCGCCATGGATATGCCCTTGATTTTGATTCTTGTGGGCATCATCTATATTCTGGAAACCCTGTCCGACATTATCCAGGTGGTTTACTTCAAGGCCACCCACGGCAAGCGGTTTTTCAAGATGGCCCCGCTGCACCACCATTTGGAGCTCTCCGGCTGGAGCGAGGCGAAGCTGGTGACGGTATTTTCTGGTGTGACTGCCCTGTGCTGCATTCTGGCCTGGCTGGGCATCCAGGGGAGATATTGAATTTTAGAGGTTTGAAGGTTTGAGAAAGGGGGAGGAGCATGGCGGCACGTGGAAATTCAGCGGCACGGCGAGAGCCCCAGCGCCGCCCGGAGCCTCGGCGGAGACCCGCCCAGCAGAAGCGGAAGCCACCCCAGGTCCGGCGACCGGCTCCGGCCCGGCAGAGCGTGGTAATTCCCTTCCCTGTTCCGGAGCGCCAGCCGGTGAAGCGTCCCCGCCGCCGTCCCCTAAGCCGGGAGGAGGCCCAGCGCCGCCACGAATTCCGCCTTCGCCAGCAAGCGCTGGAGGAGGAGGGCAAGGAGCTGGCCAAGGGTCCCATTGATCTGCCCTTCTGTCTTTTGGTGCTGCTGCTAATGTCCATTGGCCTGGTGATGCTGCTATCTGCCAGCTTCCCCTCCGCCTATTACAAAACGAAAAACAACGACCCGACTTACTGGTTTGTCCGCCAGGGCGTTTTCGCCGTTATGGGCATCGCCGGTATGCTGTTCATCGGGAAAATCAACTACCGCCGTTTGCGGGGCCTTGCAAAGTCGCTGCTGTATGTGTCCATTTTCCTTCTGGTTTTCGTGGCGATTCCCGGGAACCCTGTGGCCGTCACCGTCAAGGGCGCAACCCGCTGGATCGGCGTGGGCGAGCTGTTCAACTTCCAGCCCTCGGAAATTGCGAAGATGGCCATTGTCATCTATTTTTCCGACAGTATTTCCCGGAAAAAAGACCTCATGCGTTCCTTCCGCTACGGTGTTCTGCCCTATGCCGCCCTGCTGGTGGTAACGGCGGGACTGGTGGCCATTGAGCCCCATCTCTCCGGCGCGCTTTTGATTTTAGGCGTAGGCGCGGCGCTGATGCTGGTGGGCGGAATCAACTGGGCCTGGGTGTTCGGCGCCCTGGGTGGAGCGGCCGGAATGCTGTACTTTGCCCTGTTTGTGGTGGGCTACAACACCTCCCGCATCCAGTATTGGCTGAATCCTTGGGCGGATATGAAGGACAAAGGCTATCAGCTCTCCCAGAGCCTTATTACCATCGGCTCTGGCGGCCTTCTGGGAGTGGGCCTGGGAAAGAGCCGCCAGAAGTTTTTGTTCCTCCCGGAGGAGCACAATGATTTCATCTTTGCCATCATCTGTGAGGAGCTGGGGCTCATCGGGGCCAGCGTCATCATGCTTCTTTTTGCGGCGCTGATTCTCCGGGGCTACTGGATTGCCCTCCACGCCCGGGACCGCTTCGGCAGTCTCCTGGTCATTGGCGTTACGACGTTGATTGCCATGCAGACCTTCCTGAACATTGGCGTGGTGACGGGGCTGCTGCCTACCACCGGCATCTCCCTGCCCTTTTTCAGCTATGGAGGCACGGCCCTGTCCATCCAGTTGGCGGAGATGGGCGTAGTGCTGTCGGTATCGAGACAGATGAAACCCACGAGAGCCGGATAGAGGAGGCGTTTTGAATGCCGCAGCCCTTACAGCGCATCATTTTCACCTGCGGTGGGACGGCCGGTCATGTGAATCCCGCCATTGCCCTGGCCCAGCTGGCGCTGGAAAAGAATCCCAAGGCGCAGATTTTATTTGTCGGCGCGGAGCGGGGACTGGAAAAGGATTTGGTGCCCAAGGCGGGGTACGCCTTTAAGACGGTGCATATTTCCAGCTTTCACCGTTCCTTCAAGCCCGCCGAGATTAAGCATAACCTCATCTCTGTGGGCAACCTCATCCGCGCTCCCGGAGAGGCCAAGGTCATTCTCCGGGCCTTCCGGCCCGACGCGGTGGTGGGCACCGGGGGCTACGCCAGCTACCCGCTGGTGAAAGCTGCCGCCAAGATGAGAATTCCCACGGTGGTTCACGAATCCAACGCCGTGCCAGGTCTGACGACCCAGATGCTGGAGACCTATGCCGACCGGATTATGGTGGGCTTCGAGTCCTGCCGAAAGCACTACCGCCGCCCGGAGAAGGTGGTGGTTACGGGCACGCCTGTGCGAAACGACTTCTTTTCGATGACCAAGCCAGAGGCCAAAAAGGCCTTGGGGGTGGACGACGGGCGGCCCCTGATCGTCTCCTTCTGGGGGTCCTTGGGAGCCTCGGGCATGAACCGCCAGATGGCGGATTTTCTGGCCTTGGAGGCGGGGAGGCAGCCCTTCCACCACATCCACGGCGCGGGGAAGTCGGGTCTGCCCATGATGCAGGAGCTGCTGCGGGAAAAGGGCGTGGACCTGGAGGACTGTCCTGCCCTGCAATTGCGGGAGTATATTTACGACATGGCCCCCGTGATGCGGGCGGCGGACCTGGTGATCTGCCGGGCCGGGGCCTCCACCATCAGCGAGCTGACGGCCTTGGGAACCCCGGCGCTGATGGTCCCCTCGCCCTATGTCACCAACAACCACCAGGAGAAGAACGCCCGTGCCCTGGAAGAGGCCGGAGGCGCGGTGGTGCTGCTGGAGCCGGAGGGCTCCGGCCAGGCCCTGTTTCAGGCGGCCTGCGGTATTCTCCACGACGAGGCCCGTCTCCGGGCTATGGAGGAGGCCATGGCCTCCCTGGGCATCCGAGATGCGGCGGAACGCATTTACCAGACGGTATTGACGGTGCAAAAGTAACCAGGAGCCCCCTTCTTCCATAGGATGGAGCGTTACACCATTCTTGGAGCGGAGGGACGGACATGAGCCATTTTATCATAAGAGGCGGCCGCCGCCTGAAGGGCGAGACGGAGATTCAGGGGGCGAAAAACAGCGTCCTGCCCATTTTGGCGGCCACGCTGCTGACGGCGGACCAGGTGGAGCTGCGAGGCTGTCCCCGGCTGCGGGATGTGGATGCCTCGGTCCGCATTCTAGAGGGGCTGGGCTGCGCGGCCCACTGGGAGGGGGAGGACACCCTGGTGGTGGACACCCGTAGTCTCAGCGGCTGCGCTGTATCCGAGGCGCTGATGCGGGAGATGCGCTCCTCCGCCATCTTCCTGGGAGCCATCCTGGCCCGGTGTGGTCAGGCGGAATTAAGCTACCCCGGCGGTTGTGAGTTGGGCCCCCGGCCCATCGACCTGCACCTCTCCGGCCTCCGAGACCTGGGAGCGGAGATTGACGACGCAGGCGGCGTCCTGCACTGCAAGGCCCCCCGGCTCCGGGGGCGGGAGATTGTGCTGAGCTTTCCCTCCGTGGGCGCTACGGAGAATTTGATGCTGGCGGCCTGCGGCGCCTCCGGCGTCACCACCATTGCAAACGCCGCCCGGGAGCCGGAGATTGTGGACCTGCAAAACTTCCTCACCGCCTGCGGGGCCAGGGTATCTGGGGCGGGGACCTCTACGGTGTCCGTGGAGGGAGGGAGGACGCTCCATGGCTGTACTTACAACGTCATGCCGGACCGGATTGTGGCGGCTACTTATCTCTGCGCGGCGGTCTCCGCCGGAGGAGAAATTTTTCTCCGCCGGGCCCGGGAGGAGCACTTGTCCACGGTTACCGCCGTGCTGCGGGAGGCAGGCTGCACCATTCGTTCCGACGAACAGGGCATAGTTTGTGCCTGCCGGGATCATCCGGCAGCGGTGCGTCCGGTGCGGACGGCCCCCTATCCCGGCTTCCCCACCGACGCACAGGCCATTTTGATGGCCGCCCTGCTGAAATGCCGGGGCGCGGCGGTGTTCGAGGAGAACATGTTCGAAAACCGCTACCGCCATGTTGACGAGCTGGCCCGCATGGGAGCCAGCGTTCGGGTATCCGGCCGGGCGGCGGTGGTGACGGGGGTGGAACGCCTCCACGGCGCGCCGGTGCGCTGTACAGACCTCCGGGGCGGGGCGGCGCTGTGCGTGGCGGCCCTGACGGCGGAAGGAGAGACGGAAGTCTCCGAAACCGGTCACATTGACCGGGGCTATGAGGACCTTGTCCGGGATTTCCGGGAACTGGGGGCGGAGGCCTTCCGAGGAAAACGTTAAACAAGAAAACACGGAGGCGCGGAAACGGCCTCCCGGGCAGATAGATGATAGAAGTGGAGCGCGGTCATGGCGAGACGGAAACATACAAAGCGGCGAAGAGGGCGGGGGGGCTTCGGCTTCCTCTATAAGCTGCTGTCCGTTTTGCTGATCTGTTCGGCCATCATCGTTGCCATGACGTTGTTTTTCCGGGTGGATAAAATTGTCGTCACCGGGCAGAAACGCTATACGGAGGAGGAAATCCGGGAGGCCACCGGCGTGGAGCTGGGGTCGAATATGTACCTTTTGAATAAGTACGATATTGTCCGGGCCATCACCAGGGAGCTGCCATATATCGAGGATATTCGGGTGAACCGAAAGCTGCCGGATACCCTGCTCATCGAGGTTCGCGAGAGCGGACGGCCCTTCGCCTTGGTGCAGGACGGCAGCGCTTGGCTGATTAGCGCCGGGGGCAAGATTGTGGAGCAGCTTCCGGAGAAGGAGGCGCGGCAGTACGGTTTGATTTCCGGCTGCCAGCTCCTGGCTCCCTCGGTGGGAACCTCCCTGGCTCTGGCCACGGAGTATGCCTCCCAGCAGTCCAGCCTTCTGGACCTGATTGCGGCGCTGGATGCCGCGGGCTTGACGGAGAACGTGGACGGAATCCGCCTGGACGATCTCGGCTACCTGAAAATGGATTACATCGGGCGCTTCACGGTGCGGATGGCCTATGGCGCGGACTATGCGTGGGAGTTGAAGAAGCTGGCCCTGACTCTGGCAGATGAGAAGATTCAAAGCAATATGACCGGGACCATCGACCTGCGCCTGGAGAGCGACCGGGTGTTTCTCATACCGGGAGAGCGGTAGAGCCGGAATCCGCGCCATGTTTTTTTGAGAATTTGCGTCGAAAGCGAAACAGACACTTGACCGGAGGGAAAAAGTGGCTTACAATAGAAAAATGAATGAAGTTTCACGGCCTCAAGTTCGGAGACGGTGAATCGCGGCGTCCTTTGAGGACGGTTGCACAAATGATAGCAGGAGGCAGCACTATGGCATTTGGTTTGGAAAGCAGTCCCGATACCGTTGTCAACATCAAAGTGATCGGCGTCGGGGGCGCTGGAAATAATGTGGTAAACCGCATGGTCAGCTCCGGGACCAAGGGAGTGGATTTTGTGGCGGTCAACACGGACAAGCAGGCGCTGAATGTCTCCAGCGCCGCCTATAAAATTCAAATCGGCGAGAAGCTGACCCATGGACAGGGCGCGGGCTCCGACCCGGAGGTGGGCCGCAAGTCCGCCGAGGAGAGCCGGAACCAGATTGCCAAGGCCCTGGAGGAGACGGATATGGTTTTCATCACCGCCGGCATGGGCGGCGGCACCGGCACCGGCGCGGCTCCCATCGTGGCGGAGCTGGCTAAGGAGCTGGATATCCTCACGGTGGGCGTGGTGACGAAGCCCTTCGGCTTCGAGGGCCGCCGCCGGATGCAGCAGGCCGAGGGCGGCATCGAGGAGCTGCGGAACAAGGTGGACTCCCTGGTGATCATCCCCAACGAGCGCCTGAAGCACGCGACGGACCAGAAAATTACATTTGCCAATGCCTTTGAAATTGCCGACGATGTGCTGCGCCAGGCGGTGCAGTCTATTTCCGACCTGATTCGGAATACCGGCTTTATCAACCTGGACTTTGCCGACGTTACCTCGATTATGCGGGACGCGGGTCTTGCCCACATGGGCGTGGGCCGGGCCGCCGGAAAGGGAAAGGCCGAGGAGGCCGCCAAAATGGCCATTTCCAGTCCTTTGCTGGAGACCAGCATCAACGGCGCGCGGGGCATCCTCATCAACATCGCCGGTTCCCCGGACATCGGCCTGGAGGAGATCGAGCAGGCCGCCGGACTGGTTCAGGCCGCCGTCCACCCCGACGCAAATGTCATCTTTGGCGCGATTTTTGACGAGACCCTGGACGATGAAATCCGGGTCACCGTCATCGCCACCGGCTTTGAAAAGGCTCCGGGCGAGCTTCCAAACAAGATCGTCGAGGAGGGCGAACCGGCGGGAGAGGGGGCTCCGGCGGGCCCCGAGCCTCTGGGTGAGGAGGACGTGCCCAAGCCAGAGGCTCCCGAGGACGATCCCTTTGAAGCGATTTTCCAGATTTTCAATAAAAAAGATTGACGGAGACACAGGGAAAAATTGAAGGACCTTGGAGGCGTTTGCCTCCGGGGTCTTTTTTTCGCACTGAAACGTCGGAACAGGTAAGTGCCGCCATGGTCGTGCTGCCGCTTTTTGCTTGTGGTGAAGCGGCGTTTTTCGCAAATGATAAGCGGGCCGGAAACGGCGTTTGAAATGAAAAGAGAAAGGGGTGGTTTTTTTGTATGGACCTTCACGATTCGCGAAGCGGGCGTTGGGCGCCGGGGCGGCGCTGGCGCTTGCGTTTTTGCTGTGCGCCGGGGGAAGGGTAAAGGCGATGGAGCCCCGGATGCTGGTCCCGGTGGGGCACACGGTGGGCATTAAGCTCTTCTCCCGAGGCGTGGTGGTGGTGAAGCTCACCGACGGCGGAACGCCCGCCCGGGAGTGCGGCCTCCGCACCGGAGACGTCATCGTCAAATGCGGCGGAGACGCCGTGACCTCTACGGAGCAGTTCCAATCCCTCCTGCAAAAGAGCGGGGGGAACGTCTCCAATTTGCAGATTGACCGGGCGGGAGACAGCGTAACGCTGTCGGTGGAGCCCTCCCAAAACGATCAGGGTGTTTACTGTATCGGAGCCTGGGTTCGAGACAGCATGGCGGGCATTGGCACCATGACCTGGTACGACCCGGCTACTGGCGTCTTTGGCGCGCTGGGTCATGGTGTCACCGACACGGACACGGCGCTGCTGATGCCCTTCTCCAACGGTTCCATTCTGCCCTCCACCGTCAAGGCGGTGAAGCGGGGCGAGGTGGGCTCTGCCGGAGAGCTGCGGGGCGATTTTGATTTGACCGGCGACCTGGGGCCGCTGTACGCCAACACCAAAAGCGGCATATTCGGAAAGCTGGACCAGGCTCCCCAGGCGGGGGAGGCCGTTCCCACCGGGATGGCCCTGCCGGGCCCGGCCAAGATTTTGGCAAACGTCCAGGGGGACGCGGTTCGAGAGTATGAAATTGAAATTTTAAAGGTATCCTCCGCCTCGGCGGACGGACGGGACTTGGTCCTTTCCGTCGCGGACCCGGCGCTGCTGGAGACAACCGGGGGCATTGTGCAGGGGATGAGCGGCTCGCCCATTTTGCAAAATGGGCGGATCGTGGGCGCGGTGACCCACGTTCTCCTGAACGACCCACAGAAAGGGTATGGAATTTTAATTGATCGTATGCTGGAAGCGGCGGGCAACGGTGTAAGCTAGCTCCAGTCTCGTTCTCACAAAGAAAATTTTGGGACGCACCCGCGCGAAAGCTGCGCGGGTGTGTCCCCTTTCTTTGGGGGATGGGAGGCTTTCCTGGGAAAAGCCCAAAAAAATTTTTTCCCACCCCCTTAACTTTTTCTCCGGTGCTGCCGAAATAAAGGGTGTACGCGGAAAATGTATGCTTTTTAAAAAGCCCGTCCTTCCACGGCGGAACAGAGCCAAACCCTTGGTTTCACCCGGTTGCGCGAACCGGTGAAATGATAGTTCCCGCGCCAAGCCGTTCACGCGCCCAAAGGCCACGGAGCCTGGACGGTGTGGCGCACACCACCCAGCGCAGGGGAAAGGAGTCCCCGGCGCGCCGACACAGCGTTCCCCCTAAAACATTTTATTGAAAGGAAGCATTAAAATGAGGATTCAACACAACATTATGGCGATGAACGCCTATCGCAACTACAACACCAACACCTCCGCCCTGGCGAAGAACCTGGAAAAGCTCTCCTCCGGCTATAAGATCAACCGCGCCGGCGACGACGCCGCGGGCCTCGCTATTTCCGAGAAGATGCGGGCGCAGATCACCGGCCTGAACGCTGCCCAGAAGAACGTCAAGGACGGTATCTCCCTGGTAAAGACCGCCGAGGGCGCCATGCAGGAGATCCAGGACATGCTCAACCGCATGGACTACCTGGCCACCCAGTCCGCCAACGGCACCTATGACAACGAAGTCGACCGCAAGAACCTCCAGAAGGAAGTTGACCAGCTCCGTTCCGAAATCAACCGTATCGCGGACTCCGCCAACTTCAACGGCATCAAGCTGCTGGACGGCTCTCAGTCTGCTACCGGCTCCAAGGGCGTTGGTATGAACATGGGCCTGAAGCTCGACGACGCGGCCTGCGGCCTGGGCGGACTGCATGAAATTGCGGCCAAGAGCGCCAGCCCCTCCTTCACCGTGAATGTGAAGGAAGCTCTGCATAAGATGGTTGCCGCTTCCACCATCGCGGCCGGCGGAAGCTTCACGGTCTCTGTCAATGTCGGCGGCCAGGATATCAACCTCAAGGTAACCACCACTGCCTCCATTGCCAAGGGCAGCTGCATTGACCTGACGAAGGTCAGCTTCGCTCTGACCAACGCGGCCCTGGGCACCACCGGCGCCGAGTTCACGGGCGCCAATGGCACTGACAAGGCAAATCTCAAGGTGACCCTGGATACCACCACCGGCAAGCTGTCCTTCGCCACCACGACGGCGGATAAGATGGTGAACTTCGGAGCGGCTCTGGATGTTAAGATCAAGGGCGACACCAAGATGGGCCTGGCCGGCGGAATTGACTCTTGGAACTGCAATACCCAGGAAGTGGTAAACGGTGTGGCGGTCAACAACGACAAGCTGGCCCACGGCGAGTTTGAGCTGACTGCCGATATGGTGACGGCTCTGGCCAACGGCGGCACGCTGAAACTGGATAATGTAAGCATCACCTTCGACAAAACGACGGACGTTCTCAACGGAACGACCATCGGCGTCAAGGACCTGATGGAAGGAGACAACATCAAGACCGACGACGCGACCATCAAGGAATTGGTTGCCCGTATTTCCAAGGCCGCGGCGGGCTGCAACGCCTTCAACGTGGGCGCGGGTCATGGCGACAATATGATCTCCCTCCAGGAGAAGTCTGGCTATTACACCTCCACCAGCCCCGACGCGAATCTGCTGGATACCCGGGAGAAGTTCGAGGCGAAGATCGGCCTCACCGCCGCGGGCAGCGGCGCCAATGCGGCCGGCGGCCTGAGCCTCCAGATCGGCGACACCTCCGAGAGCTACAACCAGCTGGTTGTCAGCATCGGCGATATGCACACCACCTCCATGGGCACCGCCGGAGGAGCTACCATCGCGGATATTGACATCAGCAACCAGACCGGCGCCAAGAACGCTATCCAGACCATCCGGGACGCCATCAACTATGTTTCCTCCGTCCGTGGTGACCTGGGCGCCACCCAGAACCGTCTGGAGCACACCGCCAACAACCTGAGCGTCATGGCGGAGAACATCCAGGACGCCGAATCCACCATCCGCGACACCGACGTGGCGGAAGAGATGATGAAGTACACCAAGAACAACATTCTGGTTCAGTCCGCTCAGGCGATGCTGGCCCAGGCCAACGCTGTTCCTCAGGGTGTGCTGCAGCTGCTCGGCTAATTTGTCCGAACAGACGCGAGTACCACAGCATTCTTATGGGGGCGGGCCTCGGCCCGCCCCCTTTCTCTGTAGAGGAGGGACGCGATGAAGCCCATCGAACTGGCAAGAAAGCTGGCCCAGGCCGGAAGCGTGGAGGAGGCCCAAACGGCCTATACGCTGGTGGTCAGCCAGGAGGGCGACCCCGCCGAACGCCTGGAGGCGGCGGTTTACATTCTCCAATTTGGGGGAGACTACCGGATTTCCTATACCTGCTTCCGGGAGCTTTATAACCAGGGACACTTCCGGGAGGAGGTGCTGTCCCTGATGACCGGGGCTTTTTATGAGCCCAACGCGCGGGAGCTGCGGGACCGCTATGAGCGGAACTGCCGGCTGCTGAAAAAATACCCCTATTTGTTCCGAAAGGATTTTCCCTCTTTTGAGGAGCTTCCCATCCGCTTTTTCCCCTATGACGAGGAGGGCTATGTGCCCTTTTACCCGGCGGAGGAGCGGTTTGGAGAGTATATCAACTTTAAAAATCCCGTTGTCAGCCGGAATTTTTTCAAGGATTTGGAAAACCCGATTCTGGCGGATGACGTTTACAGCCAATACGAATTGGAATATTTGATGGACACGGTGCGCAGGAGCGAGGATGTCGGCCGGGAGAACCACGTGTATCTCCACTATGCCGGCTGGGAGGACTTTTGCGCCTATTTGCCGTGTCTGAATATGAAGCCGCTGTTGGCGGAGCAGAAGCCGGTGTTCCTGATAGGGGACGAGATCGGGCTGTACCCCATTGATTTCAAGAAGCGGTTTGGAATTGATTACAGCAAGTATTCTCTGCGGCCCGTGCGGGTGCGGGAGGTCAACCGGCTGATCTGGCATACCCAGCTGTCCAGCCACAACGGCGGCGACTTCTTCAACGAGGTGCTGGACAACCACCCCAATCTGCTGGTCCTGCCGTCCATTATGATGGATGATCTGGAACGGCAGATGAAGCAGCTGGAAGAGGCGATGGACCGGGCCAAAAGCCTGAACGAGGCCCGGGAGATTTTCTTCGGCTGGACGCCGGAGACGGTGGAGGAAATCTACCGGATGAAGGGCCGCACGCCCAAGGACGTGATGGTGGCCTCGTACCTGAATACGGATATGGCGGTGACGGGGCTGGACCCGGCGTCCCGGATCGCTCCGGCGGTGTTTTTCCAGCCCCACTTTGAGAACATTATCTACAAGCTGATTATGGACCCGAAGGGGAACACGGTTTTGGACGCGGAGCCTCTGGAGGTTTTGCACCAGACGCCCTTCCTTCTGGGCTTTAAGTATATCAAGACCTTCACGCCGATGCGCCGCTTTACCACCAGCCACGGGGCCAGCGTGCGGTTTATGTATTACTTTTCTCTGCGGCGGCAGCGGGAGCTGGCGGCGGGAGAGGACGTTCCCACCAACGTGGTCAGCGACGTTATTTCCGAGCGTGTCTTTAACCGCAGCTTCATGGTGGACCCGGAGGACCGGCTGTATAAGGACAGTATCCTGGTTCGCTTCGAGGACGGAAAGCTGAATCCCAAGGCGACCTTCACGGCTCTGGCGGCGTTTTTGGACCTTCCCTATACGCAGAGCATGACCTACTGCTCCGAGGGGGGCAAAACGGCGGATGGAACGCCCTTCACACCGGGCAACGACATGGACTTTGACCCGAGCCCGGTGTACCGGACCTATGACGAGTTCATCAACGACAACGAGCGGTATTTTATCGAGTACTTTCTCCGGGACGCTTACGAACGCTATGGATACAGCTTCCATTACTACGACGGCGCGCCGGTGGATGAGGCGAAGATCAAGGAACTGGTTTCCGGCTTCACCGTGCTGGACCATTACATCCGTCAAACCTGGTGGTTCCTCTTCCGGGATTTGGACCTGACCGTGGCGGAGGACGGGAGCCCGCTTGCTCCGGAGCAGCTGGAGGAAGCGCGGCGGCAGGTGCTGGAGACCTATGTGGAGAGCTTCCGGGAAAAGCGCCTGAACCATGCGCGAACGCTGATGTCGGGTCTCCGGTTTGTCAACAAAAACGGACAGCCTCTGCGGTTTATGCGGCTGCTAGAGCCGGACCCGGCGCTGATAGAGCAGCCGCTGTACCATTGAGCGGATGGAAGAGATTACAATTGACGAATTGGATCGGGCGCAGTATCTTTTAGAGCGAATGTTGGATCTGGCGAAGATATCCGCCGGCGACGGCTGCACGGATGAGCGAAGGACGACGCTGCAAAAGGGCTTTGCCTTTTTGCAGGAGGAAGTTCTGGAGATATTGGACAAGACCAACGAGGGGGATACATAGGAGTGGAACAAACGGGAACCGTCTACTTTTTCACCGGCCTGGCCGGAGCGGGAAAGACGACCATCGGCAGCCTGTTTTACGAGCGGTTGAAGGAGCAAAGCCCCAGCGCGGTTCTCTTTGACGGGGACCAGCTCCGCGGCGCGGCGGGGGACTTTTGTCCCAACACCGGCGCGATTTTGAAGGCGGAACGCTATACCACCGAGGCCCGGCGGGCAGGCGCATACTCAACGTTTCGGCTTTGCAGGGACTTGGCGGAGCAGGGGAAGGACGTGGTGGTGTGCAGCATCTCCATGTACTCCGACGTGCGCCGCTGGAACCGGGAGAATATCCGGCATTACCGGGAGATTTACGTCAAGGTCAGTCGGGAGACCCTGTATCGCCGGGATCAGAAGAAGCTGTACTCCTCCGGCGTGAAGAATGTCGTGGGGGTGGACCTGCCCTATGACGAGCCGGGGCACTCTCATGTTGTGATTCAAAACGACGGGGAGGAAACACCCGAGGCCATTGTAAACCGGCTGGCAGAGGAATTTGGACTGTAAGAGGGGCCGCGTATGAACATCGCCTTGATCATCGCCGGGGGCACGGGCCACCGGATGGGCCAGGAGATTCCCAAGCAGTTTTTGAATGTGTACGACAAGCCGGTTATCATCTACACGCTGGAGGGCTTTCAGCGCCATCAGGAGATCGACGCCATTGAGGTGGTCTGCCTGGAGGGCTGGAGCGAGATGCTGCGGGCCTATTCCAAGCAGTTTAACATCGACAAGCTCCGGTGGGTGACGCCCAGCGGAGAGACGGCACAGGAGTCCATCCGGAACGGGGTCTTTGCGCTGCGGGAGGTCTGCGGGCCGGAGGATATCGTGGTGATCCACGATGGCATCCGGCCTATGGTGGAGGATTTTGTGCTGACGGATGTACTGGTAAAGTGCCGGCAGTATGGAAACGCGGTGACCTCCTTGCCGTACAACGAGCAGATTTTCGTAACAGAGGATGGAGCGTCCACGCTCCGCTATATTCCCCGGGACACCCTCCGTCGGGTGTCGACACCCCAGGCCTATCGGTATGAGAAGCTGCTATGGGCCTATGAGAGGGCCTTTTCCGAGGGAATCGGCATCCAGGCGTCTACCTACGCGAACACACTGATGACGGACCTGGGAGAGCGGCTTTACTTCGCCGCCGGGTCTGACAAAAATATCAAGCTGACCACCAGGGATGATTTCGAGCTGTTCAAGACCTATATGAAGATGGAAAAAGACGGCTGGCTGAAATAGGTGAGGGACATGGAGCTTTTGGAAAACCGGCGTTATCTCGCCATACTGGAACGGCTGATAGAGGCGTTTCCCCATTGGAGCAGCCTGGAGGGGAAATGCGTGTATCTCTCCGGCGCGGCGGGAATGTTGGGGAGCCTTTTAACAGACGCTGTAATGCTGCGAAACGGCCCATTGCCGCCGGAGCGGCGCTGCCGGATTCTCGCCGCAGGGCGGAATCGCCCGGCAGCGGAGAAACGGTTTTCCCGGTGGCGAAGCGACTCTGCCTTCACGTTTTTGGAGCAGGATGTCAACCGGCCCCTGGGGACGCTGCCAGAAGCGCCGGATTATTGGATTCACGCCGCCAGCACCACCCATCCGGTGGCCTATGCCACGGAGCCGGTGAACACCATCTTGTCCAACGTGATGGGAACCTGGAACCTTCTCGAACGCGCCGCCCAAACGCCTGGAAGCCGCTTCTTACTGCTGTCAAGCGTAGAGGTTTACGGCGAGAACCGGGGCGATACAGAGACCTTTTCGGAGACCTACTGCGGCTATTTGGACTGCAACACCCTGCGGGCGGGCTATCCCGAGTCCAAGCGGGTCAGCGAGGCGCTTTGTCAGGCGTATATTGCGGAAAAGGATATGGATGCCGTCGTCATTCGGCTGCCCCGGTGCTATGGTCCCACCATGCGATGGACGGATTCCAAGGCTGTGGCGCAGTTCATCAAAAAGAGCGTCCAAGGCGAGGACATTGTTTTGAAGAGCGCGGGCGACCAGCGATACTCTTACGCCCACGCCGCCGACGCGGTTCTTGGAATTCTGTGGACACTTACGGTCGGGGAAACCGGCCAAGCCTATAATTTGGCAGACTCGAGGTCGGATATCAGACTGAAAGAGCTGGCGGCGATTGCGGCGGAGCACGTCGGGAGGGCTGTGGTTTTTGACTTGCCCGACGAAACGGAAAAGCGAGGCTATTCCACCGCCAGCAAGGCCCTGTTGGATGGGAAAAAGCTGCGGGCTTTGGGCTGGCGGGCAGGCTATGACATCGATACCGGCCTCCGGGAAACGATTGATATTTTGCGGGAGCTGGGCAAAGGAGACGAACCATGACGGCGGATTTGCACACCCACAGCACAGCCTCCGACGGGCAGTATCTCCCCGGGGAGCTGGTCCGGCTGGCCAAGGAGCGGGGAATGGAGATTCTGGCCCTGACGGACCACGACACAATAGACGGCGTGGAGGCGGCGGTAAACGCCGGAGAGATTTTGGGCCTTCGTGTCCTCCCGGGTGTAGAATTAGGCGCGGCGGAGTATGAGAACCTTCATATTTTAGGTTACCGCGTTTCTACCAGCCTTTCGGCTCTGACGGCTCTGTGCGGAAAGTTCAAGGCCGGGCGGGATGAGCGAAAGTTCCGGATTCTCGAATTCCTGCGGGAAAAGGGCTGCGGGCTGACCCTGGAGGAGGTGGAGGAGCTCTCCGGGGGAAATATCATCGGGCGGCCCCACTTCGCACGGGCCATGGTCCGCCGTGGCTATGTGGAAACCAACCGAGAGGCGTTTGACCGCTATCTGGACACGGAGGAATACCACCGGAAGGTGAAGCGGTTCAAAGCGGAGGCCCGGACCTGCTTGGAGGCTATTCGGTCCGCAGGCGGAAAGGCGTCCCTTGCCCACCCTTATCAAATGGGACTGGGGGACGAGGAGCTGGAGGCGCTGGTCCGGCGGCTTCGGGACTGGGGCCTGGATGCGGTGGAGTGCTATTACCCCAAGCACACGCCGGAGCAGACGGCGTTTTACCTGCGTTTGGCGGAAAAGTATGGCCTCCATGTCACGGGAGGCAGCGATTTTCACGGCGAGCGGGTAAAGCCGGATGTCCACTTGATGGCTTGGGAGCTGGACCTGAGCTGGCTGCTAGACGGTTAAACCGGAAGGACGAAAGGAGGGCGCGCGATGCGGCCGATCAATGTAACCCGCTCCGCGATGCCTCCCTTTGCGGAGTACTGCGAGGAGATTCGGGAGTTGTGGGACAGCCGTTGGCTGACGAACATGGGCGTTAAGCACGAGCGGCTGCGGGAAGAGCTGGCAGACTATCTGGACGCGCCTTACATGGACATATTGACGAATGGACACCTGTCCCTTGAGCTTTCGCTGCAAGCGCTGGAGCTTGAGGGAGAGGTGATCACCACGCCCTTCACCTTCGCGTCAACCACCCAGGCCATTGTCCGCTCGGGCTTGACGCCGGTATTCTGCGACGTCGACCCACTTACGCTGACCATGGACCCGGCGAAGATCGAACCGCTGATTACAGAGCGAACCTGCGCCCTTGTGCCCGTCCACGTCTATGGGAACTTCTGTGAGGTAGAGGCAATCGACCGGATTGCCCAAAGGCACGGCTTGAGGGTTCTCTACGATGCGGCTCACGCCTTCGGAGCCCGGTATAAGGGCCGGGGCGCGGGAGCCTTCGGGGACGTTTCCTGCTTTAGCTTTCACGCTACCAAGGTCTTTCACACGCTGGAGGGCGGCGGGGCCTGCTTTCAGGACGAGGCATTTGGCCAACGACTGGCCCGACTGAAAAACTTTGGCCTGGAGAACCCGGAGAGGGTGACGGACCTCGGAGGAAACGCCAAGCTGGACGAGTTCCGGGCGGCCATGGGGCTTTGCAACCTGCGGCACGTGGCGGAGGAGCTGGAAAAGCGGAGCCGGGTGGAGGAGCGCTACCGGGAGAGACTGGAGGACGTTCCCGGTGTGCGGTTGAAGGTTCTCCAGCCAGAGGTTCAATCCAACCATGCTTATTTTCCCGTCTTGTTTGACGAGAAGCGTTTCGGCGCGGACCGGAACCGGGTGCAGAAGGCGCTGCGGGAACAGGGCGTCATGGCCCGAAAGTACTTTTACCCCCTGACGAACGCCTTTCCCTGTTTTCAAGGGCGTTTTCACCCGGAAGAGACCCCGGAGGCGCTGCGGGCCAGCCGTCAGGTGCTGTGTCTGCCGCTGTACGGGGATCTGCCGTTGGAGACCGTGGATGAAATCTGCGGCCTTGTGCTGAATTGCCGGAAGTGAAGGGAGGATCGCCATGAAGGGCATTATTTTGGCCGGAGGCTCCGGCACGCGGCTTTATCCGCTGACGGCGGTGGTGTCCAAGCAGCTGCTGCCCATCTATGATAAGCCCATGATCTATTACCCCCTCTCCACCCTCATGCTGGCGGGGATTCGGGATATTCTGCTGATCTCCACACCGGAGGACCTCCCCCGGTTTCAGACGCTGCTGGGGAACGGGAGCCACTTCGGCATCCGTCTTTCCTATGCGGAGCAGCCCCGGCCGGAGGGGCTGGCCCAGGCCTTCCTCATTGGAGAGGCGTTCCTTGGCGGCGAGCCCTGCGCCATGGTGCTGGGGGACAACATTTTCTATGGCGGTTGGTTCAGCAAGAGCCTGCGGGCGGCGGCGGAAAGTGCCCAGAATGGCAGGGCCACCATTTTTGGTTATTACGTCCGAGACCCAGAGCGATTCGGCGTGGTGGAGTTTGACCAGGACTACCGCATCCTCTCTCTGGAGGAAAAGCCCCGGCAGCCCAGGTCCAACTACTGCGTCACTGGTCTCTATTTTTACGACGGCCGGGCGGCAGAGCTGGCAAAGCGGCTGACGCCCTCTGCCCGGGGAGAGCTGGAGATCACAGACTTGAACCGCCTGTACTGGGAGGAGGACCGCCTCCGGGTCCAGGTTCTGGGCCGGGGCTTCGCCTGGATGGACACCGGCACGGTGGACAGTCTGATGAGGGCCGCCGTCTTTGTGGAGGCGGTGCAGAACCGCCAGGGCGTGGTGATCTCCGCACCAGAGGAAATCGCCTACCGGGCGAAATGGATTGACCGGAGCGCACTGCTGGAAGCTGCCGCGCTTTATGGGAAATCCCCCTACGGGGAGCACCTGCGGCGGGTGGCAGAAGGAAGATTTTCCTATTGAGTTTGGGAGGTTGGCTATGACGGTTTTGGTCACCGGCGGCGCCGGGTTCATTGGCGCAAACTTTATATTCTACTGGCTGAACGCCCATCCCGGGGACCGAATGGTCTGCCTGGACCGGCTGACCTACGCCGGGAACCTCTCTACGCTGCGACCGGTTCTGGAACGTCCGGAGTTTCGCTTTGTGAAAGCGGACATCTGCGACCGGGAGACGCTGGACCGCCTCTTTGAGGAGGAGCATCCGGAGGCGGTGGTGAATTTTGCGGCGGAGAGCCACGTGGACCGCTCCATTGAGGACCCGGAGGTCTTTCTCCGGACCAACGTCATGGGAACCGCGGCGCTGCTGGACGCCTGCCGGAAGTACGGAACGCCCCGGTTTCATCAGGTGTCCACCGATGAGGTTTACGGCGATCTGCCTTTGGACCGGCCGGAGCTGCGGTTTACGGAAACGACGAATCTCCACGCCAGCTCACCCTACAGCGCCTCCAAGGCATCTGCGGACCTGCTGACCTTGGCCTACTGCCGGACCTATGGCTTTCCGGGGACTATTTCCCGGTGCTCCAACAACTACGGGCCCTGTCAGTTTCCAGAGAAGCTGATTCCGCTGATGATTGCCAATGCCCTGCAAAATAAACCCCTGCCGGTGTACGGCACGGGGAAGAACGTCCGGGACTGGCTGTACGTGGAGGACCATTGCCGGGCCATCGACCTGATCTTGCGGAAGGGCCGGATTGGAGAGGTCTATAACATTGGCGGAGATTGTGAGCTGGAGAACATCGCCCTGGTGCGGCGCATCTGCCGGGAGCTGGGGAAGCCGGAGAGCCTGATTACCTACGTTGCGGACCGGAAAGGTCACGACCTGCGGTACGCCATCGACTCCGGGAAGCTTCGCCATGAGCTGGGCTGGCGACCGGAGACCGGCTTTGAGGAGGGTATTCGGAATACCATCCGCTGGTATCTGGAAAACCGGGACTGGTGGGTGGAAATCATTTCAGGAGAGTACCGGGACTATTATGAGAAGATGTACGGAAACCGATGAGAAAACGAAAATGGGAAGGAACTGGAAGATGAATCGTTTTGATACAACGGTCCTTCGGAAAGAACTGGCTTAGGCTTGCGATGCGGCAGCATTCCTACACCTTTAACGAAAGTGTTCTTTACGCGTATATATAAATCCGGGAAGCACCCTGCGGCAATGCTGGCAGGCAGCGGCCGGTTTGGAAAGGGAAGAGGGAATCCTGTATGTCCCAAGAACAAATTGACGTCAGCGTTTTGATGCTGACCTATTTTCACGAGGAGTATATTGCCCAGGCGCTGGACAGCGTTTTGTCCCAGGAGACAACGCTGCGTTATGAAATTGTCATTGGCGACGACGCCTCCGGGGACCGAACGCCGGACATCATTCGGGAATACGCGGCCCGCTATCCAGATCGGATTCGTCCCGTACTAAGGACGAAAAACCTGGGGGCGAACCGCAATGGCTGGGATATAAGCCGCCGCCTGCGAGGAAAGTACACGGCGGTTCTTGAGGGAGACGATTATTGGCTGGACCCCCGAAAGCTGCAAAAGCAGTGGGAGTTTCTGGAGGCGCACCCGGAATACAGCGCCTGCTGTGGCAAGTGCCTGATTGTGGACGAAAACGGCCAGCCGGACTATACCCGTACGCCGCAGTTTGCTTGGAGCAAGAAGGTGTTTACCCTGGAGGACCTTGTGGACAGCTGGGATATTCCGGGACAGGCCGGGACGATGATGTACCGGAACGCCTACCAGGGCGACGATACGATTGGCTTTAAGGCCCACCGCAATGTGGGAGACAAAACCACCGTGTTGTTCCTGCTCACCATGGGCCCCATCTATTGCAGCAATGAAATTCTTTCCTGCTACCGCTTCGTCAACCAAAAGAACAAGCACAACTACTTCTCTTTGCACTACGCGAATCCATACCGGAACTACGATATGTTCATGTATCCCGTTCGTCTGGAGACCTGGGCCAGAAAGAACGGAGTTCCCCTGCGCCGGAACCAGCATTTTGGGAAGCGGATTGGATACCGCTTCTGCCGCTTTGTAGAGGAGTGCGTCAAGGACCCCTCTCCCACCAGACTGAAATATCTAGCGGAAATGGTGACCCAAAGCCACGAGAAGGGGAAGTACTGCTGGTATATCTTGAAAACCCTGATTGAAATGGAGTAATCTATTATGAAATTTTGCAGACGTCCTTTTCAGCATGTGTACTTAGCAGATAAAGGAGAGGTATGGCCCTGTAGCTGGATGCACTTTGTGATCGGAAATCTTTACGAGAAGAATTTAGACGAAATCTGGCATAGCGAAGCAGCGCAGGCGGCGCGGGAGAGTATTCTCAACGGCTCGTTTGCCTTTTGCAGAAAGACCTCCTGTCCTTACTGCGAGCGGGACGAGCTGCCGGACCTGACGGAGGAGGAAATTCAAAAAGCCGCCGTGCCTACCCCGGTGCCGCTGGAAATCAATATGGCAAACGACCATATCTGCAACATTGCGTGTACCAGCTGCCGCACATCGGTTTACTGTCCGGAGCCGGGAGAGCGGGAAAAAATCGATCGGGCTCTGCAAAATCTTTTGCCCATTGCGAATCAAGCGAAATGGTTAAGCATGAACGGCGGCGGCGAATTTCTGGCAAATCCCAGCTTTATCCGGTTTCTGGAAAAGCTGCGCCCGGAGCATCCGGATTTCAGACTTGGCTTTGAGACCAATGGCGTGCTTTTTGACGAGGCGCATTGGGAGAAGTTTTCCCACCTGGGCGAATACTACATGGAAGCAACCGTCACGATCAACAGCCTTCAGCGGGAGGTCTACCGCTATCTCAGCGGCGGATTTGACCATGCGGAGCGGGTGCTGAACAATCTCCGCTTCCTCAGCCGGCTGCGCCGGGAAGGAAAGATCAACCGGCTTTCGGTTACCATTGTCGTACAGGAGTGTAATTTCTGGGAGGTTCCGGAGTACATTCATACCTTTGCACATTCCAAGGAGTTTGAAGTAGACGCTATCGTCATGAAGCCCCTTTATAGATGGTGGAAAATGCAGGATGAGACCTACTGGTTCAAGAACATTCTCAATCCCCTGCACCCCTATCATAAAGAATACCTCAAAATCCTGGCGGACGACTGCTGGAAGGACCCCAAGGTCTACGACTGGGGCTGCCACAACATCCGGCCCGCCATGCCCCACCCTCTTAGCCAGGAGAAGGTCTACAACCGTCTTTTACTGGATATTTACCAGAGCGACCTTTCCCCGTCGGAGTTTCTCAGAGGGTGCCTGGACCGCATAGGTGGAAAGCGGGTAGGCTACTACGGCAAGAACGACTTTTCCAAGGCCATGGTGAAAATGCTCCTGGACGCGGGAATCGACGTGGCGTTCCAACTCACCTGGGTGAAGGAGGAGGACGACGGCGGCGGCCCGGTTCCCAAGGTGGCCAAGCAGGATTTCCAGCCGGATATAGCGGATGTGATGCTGATAATTGATTTCCATAAGGGACACTATTGGTTCCAAGACCTGCCCGCCCTGGGCTTCCAGGGGCCAGTTGTTTCCATTGAGGAGTTCATTGAGGGGGCGAAGCCATGAAGAAGTGGACCATAGCTTTCGCGGCTGCTCTGGGGGCGATTTCCGGTGGCGCGCTGGTAAAAAAGGTGTGGCTGGAAAAGTACCGGGCTCAAAAGGAAGAGCTGGGGGATTCCAACCGAGAGCGGGATTTGCTGTATACCTGGCTGCTGCTGGAGCAGAAGGGCGCGAACCCCGGCGAGTACTTCGCCGCCCATGGCTTCCGGACCATCGGAATCATGGGTCTGAACCGGGAGGGCCGCCGATTTTACGAGACGTTGAAGGATCGAGAGGAGGTTACCGCCGCCTATGCCGTGGAGCTGGACAATTTCAGCGCGGTGCACGAGCATATGACGGTTTACCGCCTGGGAGATGATCCCCTGCCTTCGGCGGACTGCATTGTCATCTGCGATTTGGCCCGGGTTCCGGAGAAACAGGAAGCCCTCCGCCGGGAGTTTACCGGCGAAATCGTGACGCTGACGGAGGTGCTGGCCTGGCTGCTTGAGGCCCACCAAGTCAAGCCCTGGGACGGAGCAATCAAAGACTGGCCGCCTAGGGAACCATAGGGAGAGGCTACGAACGAGACCGGAGGAGTTACCGTGAAAAAGATCGTTTTATATGGAGTTCGACACGTAGAGCTGCGGCGGGATATCGAGTTTTTTCTGGATGACGGCTATGAGATCAGCGGTTATTCGGATACCTATTACCAAAGCGACGTGCTGGACGGAAAACGGTTTATTCCTCCCGAGCAACTGCGAAACGAAGAATTTGATTTCATTATCCCGCTTTCATTTAGAGCCCCCACCCTGACAGATATGATATCCGCCTTAACCCTCCTGGGTATTTCGCCCCAAAAAATTGTTCGACCTACCATGTTTTTGAACCAGGGTGCGGAGAAGATGCAGGTGGATTTGCTGGCAGACATTGAGGCCCAATATCATGGCGAGACGGGGCTGATGTTCGGCTTGTCCTATTCCCTCCGCGGAATTTTCGAGAAAAAGTTGAGACCTGTGTTTTACGATTGCTCCTGGCATGGGCTGGATCTGTATTACAGCTGCCGGATTTTTCAGTATATGCGGCGGCGGCATATGCTCTCGTCTGTAAGGACCGCGCTGTTGGTATTTCCCTATTACATCTTCCACTACGATATGTCCAGAACGTTTTATCATTATCGAACAGGGCAGATGTTCGCGCTTCGGGGGTTGAAGGACTGGCACAATTACCAGCAGATATCAGAAGCTTCCGAGTATATAGCAAACTATCAAATGTTCGGCAAAAAAGTATCGGACTTCTATCGCTTTCGAAGATATGAACAGCAAAACCGGGGAATTTACCAGGGCAAAGACCACGAAGGCTTGGTAAATGGAGCATGGTTTCATGCTTATCCTGAGACAGTTGCGGAAAACGAGACGCTGTTTGCGGCTTTTTGCCACGAGCTGATGGAAGAAAACATCATCCCCATTCTCATCGTCCCGCCGTATTATCTGGAAGGACTGAATCAAGCGTCGCTTGCGGCGGTGGATCAAACAAAACAAAAGTTTTACCATATAATCGAAACGATGGGGAGCGGCGCTGTTTTTGACTTTTTTGACGTTTTTGCAAACCGCCGGGAATTTTTTGCGGACCTCACCCATTTAAACTCCGACGGCGCGGAGGCGTTTACAGAGCTGATCAATCAAACGGTTTTACAGGGACGGAAGGAAACGGATTTATGAAACTGGCCATCTACGGAACCGGGAGCTCCGGCTTGGAAATGCTGGAGTTGATCATGTGCAGCGAGGAATTGCGAAGCCAATGGGAAGAGCTGGTGTTCATCGACGACACAAAGGCTCCCGGCCTGTTTCATGGCTGTCGGATGCTTCCCTTTGACGAGTTTTCCTCCGAGTTTCAGGTGGATGAAATCGAAGTTATCATCGCGGTGGGCGAGCCGTCGGCCCGGGAATCGCTTTATAACCGAGTCACCGGCGGGGGCTACCGGCTGGGCATCATCGTCCACCCCACCGCCGTGGTCAGCCCCACCGCCGTGCTAAAGCCCGGCGCGGTGATTAAGGACAGCGTTTCGGTCTCTTCTGGTGCGGTAATCGGGGAAAATGTCTATGTCAACGGCATCTCCCTCATCGGACACGGGGTGGTCATCGGGCCGCACAGTCAAATTTCGAGCCACGCGGTCATCGCTGGGAACACGACGGTCGGAACCGGCGTCTATGTGGGTA
Source organism: uncultured Oscillibacter sp. (assembly GCA_910587705.1). Taxonomy (GTDB): domain Bacteria; phylum Bacillota; class Clostridia; order Oscillospirales; family Oscillospiraceae; genus Oscillibacter. The sequence continues at coordinate 209,538 of CAJUMX010000002.1, read as the reverse complement.
TTTCCGCTTGCCTGCGAGACCACATTGAAATTGGTGACTACGCAGTCATTGCCATGGGCGCGGTAGTGATGAAAAGCGTTCGGTCCCACCGGACGGCCATGGGAAACCCAGCACGGGAAATCGCGGAAAGCACACAGGTGTTTAAATGAAGAAAACAGTCATGATTACCGGGGCAAACCGGGGAATCGGGCGGGCGTCCGTCAGGGCCTTCGCGGAAAATGGGTATGATATTTGGGCCTGTGCCCGCACGCCCAGCGAGGTCTTTGAAACGGATATGGCCGGGGAGAGCATCCGAACCGGGGCGGCCATCACGCCGGTCTACTTTGATCTGCTGGACGAGACCGCCGTGCAAGGCGGTGTAAAGCAGATTTTAAGCGAGAAGCGGAACGTAGACGTACTGCTCAACTGTGCCGGAATTCCCAGCGGCGGGCTGCTCACCATGACCTCTCTGGAGAATCTGCGGGAGGTCTATCAGGTGAACGTCTTTGCCCAGGTGCAGATTATGCAGCTGGTTGCCCGGCGGATGATGCGCCAAAAGAGCGGATGTATCATCAATTTGTGCTCCGTCGGCGGCATGGAGGCCAATCCCGGTTACCTGGCCTACGGTTCCAGCAAAGCGGCCATGATCTGGATTACCCGGTGCGCCGCCAGAGAGCTGGGGCAGTATAACATTCGGGTAAATGGCATTGCCCCGGGCCTTGTGGACACAGACATGGGCGGATTTAAGTCGGAGGCGGAACGCGAGAAGGTGCTGGAGCGGACCAGCCTTAGACGGATGGGAAAACCAGAGGAAATCGCGGCGGCGGCGCTGTACTTAGCGTCGGAGGATGCGGCGTTCATGACAGGACAGATGATGATTTTGGATGGTGGCAGGGTATGAGGGAACTTGCAGAAACGGTCCTCCGGCTGACGGAAATGGCGAAGCGAATGAGGCTGGATGCCCTGGACATGGCGTTGGCGTCCGGGAGCGGCGGCTCCCACGTGGGCGGAAGCCTGTCCTGCATAGAGATTTTAGCTGTACTCTATGGGGAGGTTTTGCGCTTTGATGTGAAGCATCCCCTGGATGAGAACCGGGACCGCTTCATCCCCAGTAAGAACCATTGTGTCCTGGCCCATATTCCCGCCCTGGCGGAGGTAGGCTTTCTACCCCACGAGGAAATTTTGGAGTTTCAAAAGGATGGCGGACGTTTGACAGGATATCCCCGCCGCCCGGAGATCGGTCTGGAGTACTCCGGCGGAAGCCTGGGCATGGCGCTGTCGGTGGGGATTGGTATGGCCTTGGCGGCACGGGAGCAGGGACGGCCATCCCAAGTTTATATCTTGCTGGGAGACGGAGAGCTGAACGAGGGCAGTGTGTGGGAAGCGTTTCAATCTGCCGCTCATTACGGCCTGGACAATCTGACCGCCATTGTGGACCGCAATCACCTGTCCTATGATGGGGACACGGAGACGGTGATGGGGCTGGGGAATCTGCGAAAGAAACTGGAGAGCTTCGGCTGGCATGTCTCCTCGTGCGACGGTCACAGCATTCCGGAACTGCTGGAGGCATTTCAGGGCACAGCCAAGGGCCGGCCTCACGGGATCATCGCCGAGACCGTCAAGGGCAAAGGCGTCTCCTTCATTGAAAACCGGCCGGAGTGGCATCACCACCGCCTGTCCCGGGAGGAGTATGAACAGGCCAGACAGGAAGTGTTGGGAGAAGCGTTATGAAGTACACGGCGGCAAACATTAAAATGTGGGCCAGGATGGGCCAGCGGGGAGCGGTTTTCGGCGTGGCCCTGCCGGAGATCGCTGCCCGGCAGGACCGGGTAAAGCTGCTGACGGCGGACTTAGCGCTGCTCTCCGGCATGGAGCGATATACGAAAAAATACCCGGATCAGTTTTTGAATCTTGGAATTGCGGAACAGAATATGATCGGCGTTGCTGCCGGGCTGGCTATGGATGGATACCGGGTATTCGCCTCCACCTATGCCTCCTTTATCGCCGTGCGAAGCCTAGAGCAGGTCCGGCAGAATCTAGCCCATATGCGCTGCGACGTGAAGCTGATTGGTTCCAGCGCCGGAACGGCGGCGGCAAAGTCCGGTATCTCGCATTGGGCTACAGAGGATTTGGCCTTTATCCGGGCCTTGCCGAATTTAACGGTATTCTCACCGGCAGATAGCCTGGAGGCCATCAAGGCAACGGAGTGGGCGGCAGACATGGAAGGCCCGGTGTATATTCGCTTAAGCGGCGGCTTGAGCTGCCCCATCGTCTATGAAGAGGACTACGCCTTTGAGCCTGGGCGGCTGATTCGGCGGAAAGAGGGAAGCGATGTTGCCGTGATTGCCACGGGCCTGATGGTAAGCGAGAGCTTGAAGGCGGCGGCGATTCTGGAAGAGCGGAGAATATCTTGCTCCGTTTACAACATGCACACCCTCAAGCCCATTGATCGGGAAGGACTTGCGGAGATTTTCTCTCGGTACGGCTTGGTGGTCACCGTGGAGGAGCATATGATCAGCGGCGGTCTGGGCAGCGCCGTGGCGGAATATAAGGCAACACTGCCGAATACACCTCGACAGGTGTTTCTGGGGTTTCAGGATGCCTTTTGCGAGGCCGGAACCCAACGGTATGTCTGGGAACAGGCGGAGCTGACAGACGTCCAAATTGCGGACCGCATAGCGCGAGAGTGGGAGAGGAAAGCATGATCGAAGAATTCCACCGGTGGGACCCCTACGCACTGGAAGCGGAGGAAAAGAGCCGGATGCTTAGCAGGGAGCTGATGGAGCTAACCCGCTTTCACAGGGACCGCTGCCCGGAATACGCCAATTTTTTAGAGATGCTGGGCTATGACGAGTCAAAGGTAAGAACACCGGCGGACATTCCCTTTTTTCCGGTACGGCTGTTCAAAGAATTTGACCTCTTGAGCGTTGATCGGGGCGCGGTGTTTAAAACCATGACCTCCTCCGGCACCACGGGCCAGCGGGTCTCTAAAATTTTTGTGGACAAGGAAACCGCTATGCTCCAGCAAAAGGTCATGCTCCGAATTTTGAGCAGCTTTTGGGGGAAGGGACGGCTCCCCATGCTGGTGGTGGACGCTCCGTCGGTGCTAAAGGACCGGAAAGCCTTCGCGGCCCGGGGGGCGGCGGTGATGGGGCTCCAATTTGCAGCTCGAGAGATGGTCTTTGCGTTGAACGAGGACATGACGCTGAACGTGGAAAAGTTTCGGGAATTTGCAAAGAAGCATCAAGGAAAGCGGTTTGTGGTTTTTGGCTTTACCTTTTTGGTGTGGCAGCATTTTTATCAGGAGCTGCTGCGGCTGGGAGAGCGGGTTGATTTTTCCCAGGCGTTTTTGATGACTGGCGGCGGATGGAAAAAACTAGAATCTGAGGCGGTCACCCGGGCGGAGTTCAAAAAGCGGCTTCACGAGGTCTGCGGTTTTCGCCATTTCCTAGATCATTACGGCATGGTGGAGCAGACCGGCGCGATTTACGCCGAGTGTGAGTGCGGACATCTCCATGCCAGTATTTACTCCGATATCATTATCCGGGATGTTCAAGATTTCTCACCCCTCCCCATAGGGAAGCCGGGGATTGTTCAGGTTGTTTCGGTGCTGCCCAGGTCCTACCCAGGTCACGCCCTTTTGACGGAGGACGAAGGCGTTGTTTTGGGGGAGGACGATTGTCCCTGCGGTCGGAAGGGCAAGTATATTCAGATACTCGGACGCATGAAGAGCGCGGAGCTAAGGGGGTGCAGCGATACCTATGGAGCTGAATTCCAATGACCTTCGGTTTCTGGTAGGGGACCTGGAGACCTTGTCCCGGATGCCGGAGACCCCGGTGCTTCCAGCATTTTCGGAGAAGGCGGTGGGATTTTTGTCCCAGCTTTCTCGGCTGCTGCTTCGGGACAAGCGGAGCGGAACGGACGTGAAAGCCTATGCCTATTGGATACGCAGGGCGTCCCTGGAGGCTGCCGCCCGGGAGGGGGACTACCGGAATCGTCTGGGACGCGGGGTGGCGCTGCACATTGCGCCGTCCAACGTGCCTGTGAATTTTGCGGTGTCCATGACTTCCTCGCTGCTGGCGGGAAACTGTACAGTGGTCCGGGTGTCTAATAAACCCTTTCCACAGGTGGATTTGATTTGCGAGACGATCAACGGGCTGCTGGCAGATGCGTGGGGGGACATGCGCCCTTATGTGTGCGTCCTGCGTTATGAGCACAGCCCGTCCATTACCCAGGCGCTCTCTGCGATTTGTGATCTCCGAGTTATCTGGGGTGGAGACCATACCATCGAGACGATTCGCCAGGCAAGCCTCCCGCCCCGGGCGGTGGAGATGGCCTTTGCGGACCGATATTCCATCGCCGTTATCAATGCGGAGGCATATCTGGAGTGCTCTTCGGAGGATGTGGCGAAAAAATTCTACACAGATACCTATTACACGGACCAGAATGCGTGCAGCTCGCCCCGGTTGGTGGTCTGGCTAGGGGATTCCATCCGGCAGGCACGGGAGCGGTTCTGGAACGCGCTGGACCAATTGGCCCAGCGGGAATATACCATGAAGCCCATTCAGGCGGTTGATAAATATACCGCCGTCTGCGCCTTAGGCATGAGCCGGCCTGGCGTCCGGTATGTGCCGGGAGGCGCCCTTGTCACCCGAGCGGAGGTGGACCGGCTGACGGCGGACGTAATGGACTTCAAATGCGGCAGCGGATGTTTTTTTGAGTATGAGGCGAAAGCGCTCTGTGAGATTGTCCCCGTGCTGACCAAGCGATGCCAGACGGTGGCGACGCTGGGAGTGGACCGGGAGCGGATTCGGGAGCTGGTGATTTCCAGCGGCGTCCGGGGTGTGGACCGTGTGGTCCCCCTGGGAGGGACCATGGAGCTGTCCTTCGTTTGGGACGGGTTCAAGATGGTAGAGAGTATGAGCCGCTATGTGGATGGATGAGGGAAGAGAAGATGTTGTTAGAGGGAAAAACGGCGGTGATCACGGGGTGTAACCGGGGCATCGGCAAGGCGATTCTGAAGCGTATGGCCGCCCAGGGAGCGTCTGTTTTCGCACTGATTCGGAAGGAGCGTCCGGAGTTCACGGAATACTGCTCCGCCCTGGAAGAGGCGTATCAGGTAGAAATTCAACTGGTATACGCGGATTTTTCCAACGAGGACGAGGTGACTGCCGCCGCCAAGGCGATCCTGAAAACAAAACGGCGGATCGATATTCTGGTCAACAACATTGGCGTAGCGGCTCCGCAGCGGATGCTGGCCATGACGCCAATGAGCGCGGTTCGAGAGTCCTTCCAAATAAATGTTTTCTCCAGCCTCCTGTTTACGCAGCTTATCGGCAAAAGCATGATGCGGAGCAGACAGGGGAGTGTCATCTTCCTGTCCTCGTCTGCCGCCTTTGACGGCGGCTCGAACATTGAGTACTCCGCTGGAAAAGCGGCGTTGGTGGGAGCGGTCCGGCGGCTGGCAGTGGAGCTGGGGAGCTTTGGAGTCCGGGTGAACGCCCTGGCTCCCGGTTTGACGGACACGGATATGGGCGGCATCACCAGCGAAGAGGTCAAGGCCATAGCTGTGAGCCGGAATGTGATGAAGCGGCTGGGAAAGCCGGAGGAAATTGCGGATGCGGCGGTGTTTTTGGCGTCGGACCTCTCCCGGTTCATAACGGGCCAGACGCTTCGGGTGGACGGCGGACTGCTGTGACGCGGGAGAATCCGCTGGGGAAAATAAATGTTCTGGAGGAACGGTATGAATCCGATTGAACGCAAGATGCTGGATTTATTGAAAAAAATGAAAAACGAATGCGGCGCCTTGGCAGTAAAGGCCGAGTTTGAGGCGGAGGGAATCCGGACGCAGGAGCTGGTCATGCTCAACGAGGTGGTACTCCGAGCCGATATGACGCTGATTGTCAAAATCGGTGGCTGCGAGGCGGTCCGGGATTTGGACGAGTGCAGGATGCTTGGAGCGGGCGGGATCATAGCGCCTATGGTGGAAACCCCTTATGCCATGAAGAAGTTCTCGGAGGCGGCCAACCGAGTTTATCAGGAGCAGGCCGGGGATATCGAATGGATCATCAATGCGGAGACGGTCACCTCTCACCAGAATCTGGATGAGATACTGAACGTGGGAGCGGGATTTTTGAACACAGTTACGATTGGACGGGATGATTATGCCGGTTCCATGGGCTTGGACCGGGCGGAGCTCAACGGAGAGCGGATGCTGGAACGGACGCTGGACATTGCGCGCCGGGTAAAAGCATGTGGCTGCCACGTAGGTTTGGGCGGCGGCATATCCGTAAACGCGATTCCGTTTTTGCGCAGGATGGACGGCTATATCGATAAATTTGAAACCCGGAAGGTGGCCTTTGCCGCCGGAGCGAACGAGGGTTGCCTGCGGGATGGAATCACAAGCGCGATTGAATTTGAGATGCTCTATCTGCAAAATAAATGCGGATATTATGGCCGAATGGCCAGAGAGGACGAGGGGCGGCTGGACGAGATGCGGCGTCGTCTTGGAGAGTCCGCCGGTAGATAAAGCGGCGTGCCGTCCTCTGGACCTTAGGATATGACGGTTTTTGTAACAACAGGCGGTACTGCGGCAAGGAGAGAATTATGGCGATGATTCGAGTAGCGGACTACATCATGAAACGGATTTATGAGGAAGGGGTCCGCCATCTGTTCTATGTTCCCGGAGGACAGTGCGTGTATTTGACGGACGCACTGCGAAGAAGCGAACTCCAGCCCATTGCGATGCACCATGAGCAGGCAGCTTCCATGGCTGCGCTGACATACGCGCTTTACAACGAGCATTTCGGGGCTTGCCTGGTTACGACAGGCTGTGCCGGAACCAATACCATGACTGGCGTGCTCCACGCTTGGCAGGACAGCATCCCCTGTATCTTCATCTCGGGACAGCAGACCTATACCCAGACGATCAAGCAGTCCGGACTTCCCCTGCGTCAGGTGGGGGTGCAGGAGGCGGACATCGAGACGATCATGAAGCCCATTACCAAGTTCGCGGTGACGGTGGAGCGGGCGGAGAACATTGCCTGCTGTCTGGATCAGGCGATTTATCAGGCGAAATCGGGCCGGAAGGGGCCTGTTTGGGTGGATGTTCCGCTAGACGTACAAAACAGCATGGTGAATGAGGAGCAGCTGGAGCGATACGTGCCGGAGGCGGAGGAAATGCCCCGAGCCTCCGGGGAGGATCTGCGCTTTACGGCGGAGGCTATTGCACGTGCCCAACGTCCGGTGATTTTGGCCGGACACGGCGTATGCAGCGCCGGTGCAAAGGCGGAGCTGCGGCGCTTTGCGGAAAAGACTCGAGTGCCCGTGGTGTTCACCCGGTTTTCCTATGACCTCTTCCCCTATGAACACGATTTGAATATGGGCGTTGCGGCCTGGATGGGCGGGTCGAATCGCTACGCGAATTTTACCATCCAGAATTCTGATTTGGTGATCAGCGTAGGCTGCCGGCTCTCCACCGATACGACGGGACCAGAGCGGGAAAGGTTTGCCCGGGCGGCCGAGATCATCGCAGTGGATATTGACGAGGTAGAGCACGCGAAAAAGGGCGTTTGCATAGACCGCTTTGTTCACGGAGACGCAAAGGACTTTTTGACGAAGATGAACGCCATGGAGCTTCCTCAGTCGCCGGCTTCGTGGTTGGACACGTGCCGGCACTGGCGGGAGATTTTCCGCCATCAGAGCCAGTGGAGCGACGGCGGACATCTCGTGGATTTAAAGGTGTTTATGGAACGTCTGTCCATGAAAATGCCAGAGCATAGCGTTTATGTTTCAGACGCAGGGCTGACCGGAATTGTAGCCTCCGCATCCACCAGGGTCAAGGAAACGGATCGTCTGCTCCACTCCTTTGCGCAGGGTGAGATGGGCTACTCCCTGCCAGGGGCTCTAGGGGCCGCCCCTCTGGCGGAGGGGCCGGTGATTTCCTATACAGGGGACGGCTCCTTTATGATGAATCTCCAGGAGCTGCAAACTCTGGTACGGAACCAGTTCGATGTAAAAATTGTTATTATGAACAACAACGGATATTCCGGCGTCCGTCACGGTCAGCGGGCCCACTTCCGGGGGAAAACCATCGGTACAGATCCTGGCAACGGCGTGGATTTCCCGGATTACGGAAAGATTGCCGCCGCCTTTGGCATACCCTACTGCAAGGCGGAAAATACGGCCGGCATTGACGAGGCCATTGAAAAAATTGTAAGCGCCCAAGGTCCCCTCATCTGCGAGGTCATGTGCGATCCGAACCAGTTCGATCTCCATAGCGGCCTGGTGACTTACGGAAAGCGGAAATTTGGGTTCCGCCCCATCGAGGACCAGTCTCCCTTCCTGGATCGAGAGACCTTCTTCCGGGAGATGATTGTGGAACCGCTGGAGGAGAGCTCCGGAACGCCGGTGTGACGGAAATGTTATCAAGAAAAAGGTGATTGTTATGACGAATTTGGAAAAGTACGACCAAGCCTTTGTAGAGGCTTTGGAAATCACGGTGGATCAGCTCCCTGGCCTGGAGTATCAAGGAACCGACCAGTGGGACTCCGTAGGCCACATGGGACTGGTGGCTACGCTGGAGGACGCGTTTGACATCATGATGGACACAGACGATATTATTGATTTCAGCTCCTATGAAAAGGGCAAAGAAATTCTCGAAAAGAATTACGGAATTGCGTTTTAACTAGGAGGAACCGGGGATGAAGTGCTTTGTTTGCGGCGCTGAAATGAAGGACTATTTGCAAAAGAAGATGCGGCCGGAGGAGCCGGAATGGAAATATGTGCGCTGCGAGAACTGCGGGCTGGTGCTCTGCCAGACCGTATATGAGATGACAGATAGCCAGCTGGTAAGCCTAAACGACGAGCACAAGAGCTATCAGGGAACAGACGAAAACCGCGGTGTAGACCCTCATTGGGTTGAGCGGTTGAAGTGTCAGGCAAAACTCTTTGCGGACATGGCCATACAGGGCGTATGGGAGCCGGGAATGTGCCTTGTGGACTACGGCTGCGGGGACGGCAAGCTATCAGCCTATGTGCAAAATGAAATGCGTGTCCGTGGGGAGGACACTTGTCTCTGCGAACTCCTGAAATATGATAAATACATGCGACCGGAAGGACCCAGCGATTATTTAAGCGACGAGGAGATGAAGCCCGGCAGCTTTGACGCCGTTTTCTCCTGCTCTGTATTTGAGCATCTGCTGGGCAGGCCCGATGCCGATGAAATCATTGGCCTTCTGAAGGATAAGGGGACGCTTTGCGTCCATACGTTGGTCTGTGAGGAGGTCCCTCGGGACCCGGAATGGTTTTATCTTTTAAGCGGGCACTGTACGCTGTGGACAAACAAAAGCATGGCGCTGCTGTTTGGGCAGTACGGCTTTGTAGGCTGTGCCTACCATGTGGAGGCGCGTATGTGGTTTTTCTTCAAAGACCGGCATCGTTTTGAGCAGCTGAAAAGCAAAGCGCCGATGATTCCAGGAGAGTGGGCATTCTCCGATAAATTTGTGGACTATTGGAAGCAAAAGCCCTACCGTTAAGCGGGACGGCTGCCCTGTAGGGAGGAACTATGATCTGGGATTTCCAAAAATACGGCAATTACACCGCCATACTGGATGAATACGGAAAGTCTCTGACATACGAGGCCTTGGATAAAGAGGGCCGGCTTGTGGCGGAGGCGGCGGGACGCCGCTGTTTGGCGTTTCTCCTCTGCCGAAACGAGATTGGCGCACTGGTGGGCTATACCGGGATGCTGAATGGCGGAATGGTCCCCCTGCTACTGAACAGCCATGTGAACAGGGAAGCCTTGGAGGGTCTTTTGGCGGTCTACCGTCCGGCGTACTTGTGGGCGCCGGAGGGTATCCCCTTCCCGGACCTGACGCCGGTATACGACGCGTTTGGGTATCGTCTCCTGCAGACCTGCTACGAAACGGAATATCCCCTTCACCCGGAGCTGGCTCTTCTTCTGACGACCTCCGGCTCTACCGGAAGTCCAAAGTTTGTTCGCCAAAGTCGCACAAATATCCAGGCAAATGCGAAGTCCATCGCGGCGTACCTGGAGCTGGATGAGACCGAGCGGCCCATTACCACCCTGCCCATGAATTATACCTACGGCCTCTCCATCATAAACAGTCACCTGCTGGCAGGGGCAACCCTGCTGGTCACGGATAAGTCCCTGACGCGGCGGGAATTCTGGTCTTTCTTCCAGGAGGCGGGGGCCACCTCCTTCGGCGGCGTGCCCTATACCTACGAGATGCTGGACCGGATGCGCTTTCAGCGGATGGACCTGCCCTCCCTCCGGACTATGACCCAGGCGGGAGGAAAACTTTCCCCAGCGCTGCATGAGAAGCTTGCTGGAGAGGCTTTGGCGGCGGGGCGGCGATTTGTTGTTATGTATGGCCAGTGCGAGGCCACGGCCCGGATGGGCTATCTGCCGCCGGAGAAGGCGGCGGAGAAGTGTGGCTCCATGGGAATTGCCATTCCCGGTGGAAAGTTCCACCTGGTAGACGAGGAGGACCGGGAAATCACCGTCCCCGGCGTCTCTGGCGAGCTGATTTATGAGGGGCCCAACGTGGCTCTGGGCTATGCGGAGAGGGGCGAGGACCTGCGTAAGGGCGATGAGTGGGGCGGAGTCCTCCGAACCGGAGATATGGCGCGGTTTGACGAGGACGGCTATTACTACATTACCGGCCGTAAGAAGCGCTTTTTGAAGATATATGGGAACCGCGTGAACCTGGACGAGGTGGATGCCCTGGTGAAAGGGAGATTTCCGGCTCTGGAATGTGCCAGTGCGGGGGCAGACGACCGGCTTTATGTATTTATTACGGACCAGGAGCGGGCAGAGGACGTGAAGGAATTTTTGATTCACAAAACCCAGCTGAATTCCTCGGCGTTCCGGGTCGTCTGCTTGGACGAGATTCCAAAAAGCGATTCTGGCAAAACGCTTTACCGGAAGCTGGAGGAGTACTATGCTTGAGCGGTTAGGAGTGTGACCCCATGCGGCTTTTCTGTTTTCCCTGCGCAGGGGGAACGGCAGACTTTTTTCATCAGCTGGACCCTTGGCTGGGCCCCTCTGTAGAGCTGACGGGACTGGAGTATGCAGGCCACGGCGCCCGGCACAAAGAACCCCTTTACCAGGACTTCAACCAGTTAGTGGAGGACCTGTACGCCGCGGTTAAGCAGCTATACCGCCCTGGGGAGGATTATGCCCTGTTTGGCTACAGCATGGGAAGCGTCGCGGCGGCGGAGACACTGGCCCGAATTCTCCAGGCGGGGGAGCTGCCCTTGCCCAAGCGTGTATTTCTGGCGGCCCATGGACCGGCTGTAAAGCGGGAGCTGCTGCGTTTTCAAGGCGATGAGGCGGACGAGTGGGTCAAAGAGCGGACCCTTTCTCTAGGAGGCGTGCCGGATGTGCTGCGGAACAACCGGACCTTCTGGCGGGTGTATCTCCCGCTGTACCGAGCGGATTATACATTGATTACGAATTATGATTTCGACAAGCTGACCCTTGCCAGTGAAATTCCCCTGACGGGACTTTATGGAAACCAGGACCTTACCCTGGAGGAAATGCAGGCTTGGAAGCGGTACTTTCAAGGTGAGTGTGAGTTTGTGGAATTTGAAGGGAATCACTTTTTTATTACGGAATACCGCAAAGAAGTGGCGGAGAAAATTTGTTCTTGCTAACCAGAGCGTGGATATTTTGAGGAGGTATAGCGCGGTATGAAGAAAGTTATCATTCAAAAGAACGGTCGGGGAGAGACGAATTTGGTGTTTGGACGGTCGTATTCCTGAGAAGAAGAATTTACGAGAATCATAAACCAGGATATTGTTCTAGGCGACGGCAGCGGACACGGATGCCTGTGAAATAGCCGTGAAAGCGGAACAGGTTCCGGAGAATGATGGAAAGGGGGCCGCAAATGGAATTTGATACATTTTTACAAACCGGGCCCTACTCCCTCTGCAAAGAGGAAAAGGAGGCGCTGCTGCTCCACCGGATGAAGGCGCTTACCCGGTATCACCGGGAGAACTGCCCGGCCTACGCCCGGATTCTGGACGGTGTGTTCCAAGATTCTGGCGCGTCCAGCCTTGAGGCGATCCCCTTCCTTCCCGTGCGCCTGTTCAAGGAACTGACGTTGCGGAGCGTTCCCACGGAAGCGGTGGCAAAGACCATGACCTCTTCCGGTACCAGCGGGCAGGCGGTGTCCAAAATTTACCTGGACCGGACCACCGCTGCGAACCAGCAGAAGGCGCTGGTGAAAATCGTGTCCAGCTTCACCGGCTCCGGCCGGATGCCCATGGTAATTCTCGACTGTCCATCGGTAGTGAAGGACCGTCGGATGTTCTCCGCCCGGGGAGCGGGAATTTTGGGCTTTTCGATATTCGGGACAAAGAAGTTTTACGCACTGGACGACGAGATGCGGCTGGACGCGGAGGGCTTGGAGAAGTTCCTGGATGCTTACCGGGGAGAGACCATCCTGCTCTTTGGCTTTACCTTCATGGTGTGGCAGCATTTTTACAAGGAGCTGCTAAGGCTGAAAACCTGTGGGAGGGCCTTTGACCTGTCGAACTGCATTTTAATCCACGGCGGCGGCTGGAAAAAGCTGCAAAGCGAGGCCGTGAGCCAGCAGGAGTTTCGCCGCCGCCTGCGGGAGGTGTGCGGCCTGGGGCGGATTCACGATTATTACGGCATGGTTGAGCAGACCGGCTGTATTTACATGGAGTGCGAAGAGGGACACCTCCACGCAAGTGTTTTTTCCGACGTAATCCTCCGGCGGCCCCTGGATTTTGGCGTATGCGGCATCGGGGAACCGGGGATTTTGCAGGTACTCTCATCCATTCCCCAGTCTTATCCGGGCCACTCTCTGTTGACGGAGGATGCGGGCGTGCTGCTGGGGGAGGACGACTGTCCCTGCGGCAGGAAGGGCAAATATTTTAAAGTGACCGGCAGACTGAAAAACGCGGAGCTACGGGGGTGCAGCGATACCTATGCGGCAGGCTATCAGTAAAACGGAACAGACGGTTTTAGAGCGGCTGACTTATCTCACCGGAAGCCCTGAGACGGTTGCTGGAATGAACGCGCTGCCCGTCCGGTCTCCCTTTGACGAAGAGACACTGGAGTTTTGGAACGACGTATCCAAGGCGATTCTCTCTGACAGGGCAGCGTATCCAGAGGAGGTAACGTTTGCCTTCTGGGTTCGAAAGGCCGCTACCCAAGGGCTGAAAACGCGGTTTGTTCAGGATGAGGGGACGATTCACCTGGGCCGGGGTACGGCGTTTCACATCGCGCCGTCCAACGTCCCTGTGAATTACGCCTACTCTCTGGCGGCGGGCCTGTTGACCGGAAACGCCAATATAGTTCGCCTCCCCAGCAAGCGTTTTCCCCAGGCGGAACGAATTGCCGCCCAAATTCACGCTGTTTTGGAGCGGTATCCTGCCCTTCGACCTTATGTGTGCCTGGTTCGCTATGACCGGGATCGGGAGGTCAATGATCTTCTCTCCCGCCTGGCGGATACGAGAATCGTCTGGGGCGGCGACGCCACCATTGCGGAACTGCGAAAATCCCCTCTGGGCCCCAGGGCGGGGGAGATCACCTTCGCGGACCGATGTTCCCTGGCGGTGATTGACAGCGAGTGGTACTTGGAGAGGGCGGACCGCCGCCGTACAGCCCAGGCTTTCTATAATGATACCTTCCTGACAGACCAGAACGCCTGCACCAGCCCCCGAATTGTTGTGTGGTTGGGAAACCGCGGAGCAGAGGCCAAGGAGGTCTTTTGGGAAACCCTTCATGAGCTGGTGAAGGCCAGATATGAATTCCAGCCGGTACAGGGAATTGACAAGTTGTCAAGGGCCTGTTTGCTGTCGGCGGAACGGGAGGGTGTCCGCGTTCAGTCCCGGTTGGATAATCTGATTTTTAGAATGACAGTACCTGCGTTGGATAGAAGCCTGCTGGATTGGACCGGGAATTCCGGATATTTTCTGGAGTATGACTGTGAGGATATCTTGGAGCTGTTGGTCCTCTGCGGCGACTCCCGGTGCCAAACCGTGGCCTATGGCGGGGAAAAGGAGCGGTTACTGCCGTTGCTGAATGCGGGACTTAAGGGAATTGACCGAGTGGTCCCCCTGGGAAAGACCATGGAGTTTGACCTGATTTGGGACGGCTATCATTTGTATGAGCGGTTAACCCGGGTAATCCGGGTTGTCTGAGAAGATGTTTTATAGAGGGGTGCCCCTCTATGGATTCTGCGGGCATTACCGCAGAATCGTGGGGAACAAAACCTGTAGTTATGATCGAGAACTGGAGTAGGGGGATTTATGATGCTTCAACTGGACCCAAGATTGATTGAGGACCTGGTGGGAAAAGATTTGATCGCCTTTGGAACAGGCGGACTCGGAAAGATTATGATTCCCTATCTGGCCCAAGAGCCAGATATTAAGCTCCACGGCGTAACCAACAGCCGGGTTACCGCGGTAGACGCCGGGATTTTTTTGAATACAGGCCTGCCCATTCGAAGTCTGGATACCTGGTCAAAGCTGCTGCCGGATGCGACGGTTTTGCTGTGCGTGATATCGGACAACGAGCCAGCCGCCTATGATGCGTGTCAAAAAGCGGGTTTTCATAAGATTTTGTTTTACCCGATGGACCTGCTAGATATGCTCCAGGTGATCTATAATCCGTACCGAATCCCAACGGCAAGTTCCGCCCTGTGCGCAATGTGTCAGGCAAATGAGCTGAGGGATATCCACCAAGCGGCTTTCGCTGAGTTCAAGGGCTGTCATCGCGGGAGGACAGTTGCCGTGGTGGCGACGGGTCCAAGCCTGAACCATTACACGCAGGGTAAGGGAGTTCCTCATATTGGCGTGAACTCAAGCTATTTAAAAGAGGGGCTCAAGTTGGACTATTGCTTTATGCGTCATTATTGTATGGAGTGGTGTGAGCGCCTAAAAGAGTATTCCTTTATAAAATTCTTCGCGAGAAACGAATGGATGGAGCAAAACCACGAGGCGGACAGGTTTCCGGAATACTTGATCGAAGAGAATCAGGGGCGGAGATTTTTCACCGGAGAGCCCAGCCGGGACATTCAAGCGGATATTACATATTACCCGTTGATGGGATATTATTCTATCATTTTTCAGGCGCTGCATTTCGCACTTTATACCCGTCCAAAGCGGCTCTTGCTTGTTGGCTGCGACTGTTCAATGAACGGACACTATGACGGTGCCGAACAGAATTCTTTTGCAGATAATCACCTTATTTCAATATGGATCAAGGGCTACAAAGCGCTGAAATTATTCTCGGAACAGCATTACCCGGACATGGAAATTATATCCGTCAATCCAGTGGGCTTGAAGGGCCTGTTTCATGATATGTACACGGAGAGCTATCTGGATGCCCACCCGGAGCTGGACAGGGAAACCTGCGAGATATTTGACCCAAAGGCATTTGAAAGCCAATAAGTGCTCAATCGGAACGGCTTGTGGAACAGCGGACCGGCGCACAAACCATATTTTAAATGAGGGATGATGACAATGCTGAATGGAAAAGCAATTTTGATTACCGGGGGAACAGGCTCTTTCGGAAACCATTTCGTCGATTATGTGCTGGCACATTACCGGCCAAAGAAACTCATCATTTATTCTCGGGATGAGTTTAAGCAGTTTACTATGCGCAACCGCCTGATGAAGCATGATGAAATCATGCGGTATTTCATTGGCGACGTGCGGGACGGGGCCCGCCTGCGCCGGGCCTTGGACGGCGTAGACTACGTTGTCCACGCCGCGGCCATGAAACAAGTCCCTGCCTGTGAGTACAATCCCAACGAAGCCATTAAAACCAACATTCATGGGGCAATGAATGTCATTGAAGCGGCACTGGATACCGGCGTCAAGCGGGTGGTAGCGCTGTCCACGGACAAAGCGGTCAACCCCGTCAACCTTTACGGTGGGACAAAGCTGGTGTCGGACAAGTTGTTCGTGGCCGCCAACGCCTATTCTGGCCTGAAAGATACCCGGTTTTCCATCGTTCGGTATGGAAACGTGGCGGGGAGTCGCGGGTCCGTGATTCCATTTTTCCAGGAACTGGTGGAAGCGGGGGAGACCGAGCTTCCCATCACGGATTTTGAGATGACTCGCTTTTGGATCAGCCTGGAGCAGGGCGTGGAGCTTGTCATCAAGGCACTGGCAGAGTCCAAGGGTGGCGAGACGTTCATCGCTAAGATACCGTCCTTTAAAATTACCGACCTGGCGAAGGCAATTCTGCCGGACTGCACCATGAAAAAGGTAGGGATTCGGGAGGGGGAGAAGCTCCACGAGGTCATGATCACGAAAGAGGATTCCCTGTATACCTACGAATACGAAAAGCATTTTATCGTCTATCCCCATATGTCCTGGTGGGTGAACACGCAGGTGGTGCCCGGCGGGAAAAAGGTGGCGCATGGTTTTGAATATTCTTCCGGCACCAACAGCCAGTGGCTGTCTGTGGAGGAGCTGAGAGAAAGACTGCGGAATGTATCTTTGCATTAAGTGCCCGATAGTATTTGTACACGACAAATTTTTGTGAGAAAAGTTATGAAATGGAGCGAAATTAATGAAAAATAAAGAAAATTATCTCGAAAAAATATGGGGAGGGGGCATTTGGCGACCCCGGAACTCTTTGCCGCACACCTGACGGTGTTCCGGGATATGCTGCGGCGGGTGGAATCGGTGGAATCCGTCTGTGAGCTCGGCGCGAGCTATGGGCTGAATATGATGATTCTGCACACACTTCTGCCTCATGTGGAGCTGACCGGCGTGGAGATCAATCATAAAGCCGCAGAAATGCTGGCCCAGCTGCCGTATGTCACAGCGATAGAGTCGTCCGTTTATCAGACCCAGCTTACGGGACAGTATGATATGGTTCTGAGCAAGGGGGTGGCGGTATGCCAGGATGGAGAGAAGCTGGAAGAATATTACCAAATTCTTTACAGTCTCAGCAAACGCTATATTGTGCTCTGCGAGTACTATAATCCGACGCCGGTAAAGGTTCAGCACCGTGAGGCGTGGCTTTATAAGCGGGATTTCCCCGGGGAGATGATGGACCGCTATCCGGATTTGAAGCTGCTGGACTATGGCTTTCAGTATCACCGCGATTATCTGTTCCCGGTGGATGATTTCAATTGGTTTGTACTGGAGAAGCGATAAGGCGATTCTAGTGCGGAGATAAGATTCAAACATGAAAAGTGCGTTCAGGCGCAATACGAGGTGAGAAAGATGGAGCTTTGCCTTGGGACGGTTCAATTTGGTATGGACTATGGCATTCGAGGAAAACGGAAGCCACCGCTTGCCGAGTCCTTGGAACTGCTGGACTATGCTGTGCAAAATGGCATCCGGACAATTGATACCGCCAACGCTTACGGTGAAGCGGAGGATGTGGTGGGCACCTATCTGGAAAAACATCCTTCCGTTCGGAAAGAAATTACGCTGATTTCCAAATTCCGCCCAAATCTGCTGGATGATGTTCCACCGGAGCGGTACTATTCCGTAATGAAGGCAAACTTGGAGGAATCGTTCCGCCGCCTGCATACGGATACTCTGGATGGGTATTTGCTCCACAGCGCCCGCTACGTTTTTAACGATGACATTATCGCGGCTCTGCGGCGGCTGAAAAAAGAGGGATATGTTAAATCAATCGGCGTCTCCGTATACGAAACGGAGGAGGCGCGGAAGGGAATTCTCCGGGGGGATTTAGACGTTTTGCAGCTGCCATACAGCATGTTGGATCAGCGCATGCTGCAAAGCGGAATCTTTGCGTTAGCTATGGAGCGGCGATTCCCCCTGCATACGCGCAGCGCTTTTATTCAGGGGCTTATTATGATGGAGCCGGAAGAAGTTCCACCATTTTTGCGGGAGAAAGCGGCGCCCATTTTAAAGGAAGTGAGCGGTATATGCCGGGAAACGGGGCTGACCAGGACACAACTGTCCATCGGTTTTGTGAAACAGCAGTCCGCCGTCACTCATTTGGTGTTTGGCGTGCGAAATATGGAACAGCTAAAGGAGGATATTTCCGCCTTTCAGCAGGGGCTCCCTGACAGTGTGATGCGGGAACTGGAAAAGCGGTTTGCCCATGTGGAGGCAGATATTGTGATGCCCAGCCTATGGAAAAAGTGAGGAAATTGGAAATGCGATATGCGGCGATGATTCAGGCACGATGTGATTCTTCCCGTCTGCCAGGGAAAGTTTTGATGGATTTGGGTGGAAAGCCGGTTCTGCGGCGTGTTATTGAAAGGGTTCAACGGAGCCGGAATGTAGACGAGGTGTTTGTTGTAACGTCTATAGGCAAAGAGAATCTCCCAGTTTTGCGGCTGTGCGCGGACTTGGGCGTTCGGGTGTTCGCGGGGGCGGAGGCGGATGTTCTAGACCGCTATTATCAAATGGCGAAGCTGGTAAAACCGGACTATGTGATTCGTGTTACTGCGGATTGTCCCTGCTATGATTGGCGGCTTTTGGACCAGGCCATTGAGACGGTGGGGGCGGATATGGACTATCTTTGGGATGCTGATGAAACGCTGCCGGATGGCTTGGATTTAGAAATTATAGGATTTCACGCGCTGGAGCGTTCCTGGAAGGAGGCGCGTCTGTCCTCCGAGCGGGAGCATGTAACCCAATACGTCCGCAAGCACCCGGAGCTTTTTTGTATTCAAAACTTTCGGTGTCCAATAAGCGGGATTTCCAATTTGCGCTGGACACTGGATGAACCGGAGGACTACCTGCTGCTCAAGGAGATTTACCGGTATTTTCTTGAGCAAGGGAACGAGTATTTTTTGACGGAAGATATTCTTGCGCTTTTGAAGGAACGGCCGGAGTTGTGTAAGCTTAACGCAAAATACGCGCGTAATGAAGGACTGCAAAAGTCTCTTCGTGAGGATAAAATTGTAGAGTTACTTTAAAAAAGAGGGGATCATTATGGCTAAGGGACAAACGCTGTATAAGCGCGCAAAGGAGATCATTCCAGGTGGAACCCAGCTGCTCAGCAAGCGGCCGGAGATGTTTCTGCCGGAGCAGTGGCCCGCCTATTACAGCAGAGCCAAGGGATGCGAGGTGTGGGATCTGGATGGCGTCCACTATTATGATATGAGCTTGATGGGTGTTGGCGCCAATGTACTGGGCTATGCGTATGAGCCGGTAGACCAGGTGGCTAAAGAGGCCATTGACTGTGGTGGAATGTGCACCTTAAACGCGCCGGAGGAGGTAGAGCTTGCCGAGCTCCTGCTGGAACTGCATCCATGGGCGGACATGGTGCGCTATGCGAAGGCAGGCGGCGAATCCATGTCGCTGGCCGTGCGGGTTGCCAGGGCATATTCCCGAAAGGACGTCGTACTGGTTTGCGGCTACCATGGCTGGCACGATTGGTATTTGGCGGCCAACCTGGTGAAGGGAGACCCTCTTGCCGGCGTCCACCTGCGGGGCTTGGACCCGGCGGGAGTGCCAAGAGACCTAGCGGGCAGTAATTTGATTTTCCACTACAACCGTTTGGACGAGTTCAAGGCGCTGATGGAAGAACATCGGAACCAGATTGCGGCTGTTGTCATGGAGCCGATTCGAAATGATCCCCCCCAAGACGGATTTTTAACCGAGATTCGCCGCTTGACGGCGGAAGCGGGAATTCCCCTGGTTTTTGATGAAATATCCTCCGGTTTCCGGCTGTGCTGCGGAGGAAGCCATCTAAAGTTGGGAGTAGAGCCTGATCTAGCGGTTTTTGCGAAGGCCATGACCAACGGTTATCCTGTCGCCGCGGTTATTGGAAAAAAAGAAATTATGACCGCCGCGGAGGATACCTTTATCAGCAGCACCTTCTGGACGGAGCGGATTGCCCTTGCCGCGGCGGTGAAGTCAATCCAGGAATACAGGGAGCACCATGTTGATGAGCATTTGAACCGTATGGGAAAGCGGGTTCAGGAGGGCTGGAAAGTCCAGGCGGACGCCGCCGAGCTGCGGCTTGAGATTGGCGGGATTTATCCCATGAGCCATTTTGCCTTTGAGAATCCGCAGGCTTTGGCTTGCAAGACGTATTTCACACAGGAAATGATGGGCAGAGGCTACTTGGCTTATACTGGATTTTATGCGTCTTTGGCCCATACGGAAGAGATTGTGGAAGATTACTTGAGCGCCTGCGGAGATGTGTTCCAGCAAATCGCGGCGCTACTGAAAAAGGGAGACCCGGTTTGCGATTTTGTCAAGGGACCCATTTGCCACAGTGGTTTTCAGCGCCTGAACTGACGCGTTGGATGAGGAGGAAGAACGATGGGGGAATTGGCCCTGCACGGCGGCGATCCGGTGCGGAAACTTCCAGCGATTACGCAACCACAACGGATGTTTTGGTAGAGGTGGTGGAGAACTACCAGAAGCTGGGCCGGGAGTTTTCAACGGTTTGCTATATATACCCAACAGCCCCTTTTGTCACCGCCCAAAGGCTGCGAGAGGCGTATCAATTACTGAACGACAGTGGAGCTGACGGTTTGCTGCCGGTAACAGCGTTTTCTTATCCGCCGCTTCGAGGTCTGACCGTCACGAATAACCGGCTGCGGATGAAATGGCCGGAAAATACGTTTGTACGGTCTCAAGACTTGGAGGCGATCTATCATGACAGTGGCCAATTCTGTTTTATCCGGACAGAAACGCTGATGAGAGAGAGAAATATCCTTTGTCAAAATATGGTCCCCATGATTTTGCCGGACCTTGAGGTTCAGGACATCGATAATGAGACCGATTGGGAAGTGGCAGAGCTGAAATATGAGCTGCTTCAAAAAAGGGGAATGCTGCGGGGGTGCCTATGGGATTCGCAGGATGTTTTGTCAGACGAAGCGGGCTCGTAATGCAATAATAATGTAATATAGTGAAGTATTATGAATGTTTTGGTAATTGGGTCCGGCGGAATGCTGGGACAAGTTGTTTTTCGTTATCTGAAAAACCAGGGATATCAGGTCTCTGGAATTACAAGGACAAAAGCTTTTCCTGGCATGTTCCGCTTGGACGCAACGGACGAAAAGTCCTTGGGACAGTTTTTAGAGCGGAGGCCCGTTGATGCGATCATCAATTGCGCCGCATTGCTTTTGAAGCCCAGCGAGGAGCGAAAAAGCGAAGCCGTCAGACTCAACGCGGGACTGCCTCATTTTCTGGACGCGTATTGTAGGCGCGATGGCGCATATTTGATACAGGTCAGTACGGATGCGGTCTTTTCAGGTCTACGGGGCGGATATCAAGAATCTGATCGAAGCGATGCCGACACTTTTTATGGGCGCAGTAAGTTCTTGGGAGAAGTATCCGACCGTCAAGCGCTGACAGTCCGTTCGGGCTTTTGGGGTGTGGATATGAATTCGGAGGGAAGCGGGCTGCTCCAATGGTTTTTGCGACAAAAGGATTCGGTTTCCGGATATGCAAAAGCAGTTTTTAACGGCGTATCAAATTTAGAGTTTGCGAGGTTCGCAGACTGTGCGCTTCAAAACCGATGGACAGGTGTGTATCATTTGTGCGCGGCGAAGCCAATCTCAAAATATGAATTTCTGCTCCTTGCAAACCGTGTGTTTTCAAAGGGAGTCGATATAGTTGAGACAAAAGACTTTTCCATAGATCGAAGCCTTCAATGCACAAGGACGGATATTCCATACCAGCAAAAGACATTTGAGCAGATGATGAAGGAACTGAGCGAATGGCAGTCTGCAAACAGAAACGATTTTTGTTTTGTAAATAAGGAGTGATGACAATGGGGGCTTCTTTAAAGATTGGCGAACGCGTGATTTCAAAAAGTGAGAAGCCATATTTCATTGCCGATATTGCGGCAAATCATGACGGCGATTTGGCCCGAGCCTATAAATTGATTGAGCTTGCGAAAGAGGCGGGAGCGGATGCGGCAAAGTTCCAAAACTTCAAGGCGAATTTGATTGTTAGCAAATATGGCTTTGAGGCGCTGGGACATCAGCTTTCTCATCAGGCAAGCTGGAAGAAGTCAGTGTTTGAAGTGTATCAGGATGCCAGCCTCCGGGACGACTGGTCTGAACAACTGTACAACAAATGCAGAGAAGTCGGCATTGAGTATATGACCAGCCCTTACGACATGTCCTCAGTTGATTTAGCGGATCGCTATGTAGCAGCGTTTAAAATTGGCTCTGGCGACATCACTTGGACGGAAATTTTGGAATATATTACGGGCAAAGGAAAGCCAGTGTTGCTGGCGACAGGCGCATCTTCACTGGCGGATGTGGATCGAGCAGTAGAGATTATTGGAAAGAGCTCTGCCGGTTACGCACTGTTTCAATGCAACACGAATTATACTGCCGCGCGGGAGAACTTAAAATATATCAATTTGAATGTTTTGCGTACGTATGCGGAACGGTATCCAAACGCAGTTTTGGGGTTATCAGATCATACTCACGGAGACGTAACGGTGTTGGGGTCCATTGCGTTGGGAGCCCGTATCATCGAAAAGCATTTTACGGATGACAACAGCCGTGTTGGCCCGGATCACGGGTTTTCCATGACTCCGGATTCTTGGCGGGAAATGGTCCGGCGTTCTCTGGAATTGTTTGAGGCTCTGGGCGACGGTGAAAAGAGAATCGAGGAGAACGAGAAGGAATCTGCCGTCATTCAAAGACGAGCGTTGTATGCGACTAGAGAATTGGAGGCAGGAACTGTAGTTACACCAAGGGACCTATTTCCCTTGCGGCCCATTCATCCGGACGGAATTCCTCCATTTGAGGCGGAGACGTTGATTGGAAAGCGTCTGAGGCATACGGTTGGAAAAGACTGTTATCTGCGCAGGAGCGATTTTGAGTAAATCTGGCGGTATCTGAAAAGGTTTGAGGGAGAAACGATGATTTATTTTCGAGCGGACGGCAATCCCCAAATTGGCACCGGCCATATTATGCGCTGTCTTTCTCTGGCGGACGCATTTCGGGAGAGGGTCATTCCCGCCGCTTTTGTAACGGCGGAACCCTATATGCGGCCGCTGATCCAGGAGCGAGGGTATGAATGTACCGTGCTGGGCTCCACATATGACCGCATGGAAGAAGAGCTTCCGATGCTTCTACCGCTGTTGGAGGCAAAGCGGCCCTCCTGCGTTATTCTGGACAGTTATTTCGTCACACCTGAGTACATGAACACCCTCCGGGCGGAGACCACTTTGGTTTATGTGGACGATTTGAATGCCTTTGATTATCCTGCGGATTTGCTTATAAACTATAACCTCTATGGAAATGCGGTCCACTATCCGTCCAATAAGGCGTATCTTTTGGGTCCCCGGTACGCCCCGCTTCGAGAACAGTTCCGGAATCTCGCTCCGCGCATGGCGCGGGAACAGGTGGAGCAAATTCTTATTTCCACTGGCGGAACGGACCAGTATCACGTTGCCCTGCGTTGTGTGGAATACCTGTTAGAGCATCCCCCGGTTCCAGGTACGGTCTATCACATTGTTTTAGGAGCAATGAATCAGGATTCGGAGCGGATCAGACAATTGGCGGCAAAGGCTCCTTATGTTGTACCCCACCGGCAGGTAGCCGACATGTGTGGCCTAATGCTGCAATGCGACATGGCAGTCTCCGCGGCGGGAACGACGCTCTATGAGCTGTGCGCCTGTGGGCTGCCGTCGGTGACGTATATTCTGGCAGATAATCAAATTCAGGGCGCGGCGGCGTTTGACGCGGCAAAACTGATGCCTTGCGCCGGGGATGTCCGTGAAGAGGTTGAATTTCCAAAGAAGATTTTTTCAATGCTGGAGCGTCTGGCAGCGGGTCAAATGGGCAGACAGGAGATATCTCGCCGGATGCAGAGCCTAGTAGACGGAGATGGAGCTGCACATTTAGTGGAAGCGCTGTCAAGGCATTTGGGTGGATTGGAACAAAAAGTTTAGACTATGGCGAAGGAGAGCGATGGCATGAAGGGCTTTGAGATTTTATTTTCGGAGCAGATGGAAAACGGTCCAAACAGCGTAGATCGACAAAAAGCGGTATTCAAGACGCTTTATGAACGCTTTGTCCGGCCGAATGAGGAGACATTCCAGCAGAATTACAAGGCGAATTGCCGATTGAAGAACGCTGTGCAATATGAAGAATGCGCGTTCGATTTTGTCCCTATTGAGAACGGGACGTATTTCGTTCTGGATCGGGAGGCCGGCCGGCTTTGCGGAACCTTTACCGCGCAGCCTTATGAGGAGGACGAGCGCGTCGAGAAAACCTTTACAAGCATTTTGATTGCGGACTATGGAGATATCCGTGAGCTTATGCCCATCATCCTTCAAAAGAGATGGCAGAATATTTACATAGTTCTGAACAAAACGCTTCAAGGGTTTGCCTCTTTTTTCAAACTGGAGGAATTTCCGGCTGTACTGCCTCCGAATATCAAGCTCTTTGCTGCGACAGAGGACATGTGCCGTTACTTTTTGGAGAACCCAGGCGCCTATCTGCCTAGGAAGGTATTTTCCCCGGAGCCTGAAAAGTATGACGCGGTAATAGAGGAACTCCACGACACCAGGGTTCGACGCGGCGTTCCCTCCGACCGGGTGTTTCTTTCCATCTGTATGCCCTCGTTTAACCGGGGGGACCGGGCGCTGGAAAACGTGCGTCATACCTTGGCCGCCCAGTATGACGCGGAAATTGAAATTGTTCTGTTGAATACAGGTTCCACAGTTCGGACGGAAGGCTATCAGGAAATCAAGAGCATAACGGATTCCAGATTGCGGTATGATGCCCTTGAGGAAAACGGAAAATGCTACATGAGTTATTGGAGTGCCTTAAGCCGGGCAAATGGACAGTTTGCTCTGATGCTCAGCGACGAGGACTTGCTGGCCATAGAGAACTTGGGCGCTATACTGGAGTACTTATATACGCATCAAACCTTAGGTGCCGTCGCTTTTGATGCGTTTTTTGAAGAGGACGAGTCGCTGAGCTATCTCGTGCGCGAACCAGAAATATACCCCAAAGGGACCAAAGGGATAAAGTGGGCCATTGACTGCGTGCGGTATTTTTCAGGGACCTGCTTTAACTGTGCCTGCCTGAAAATGTCCAATATTTTGCCGAGAATAGAATCCTACTTTGGAAACCCCTTTGTCACAAACTATATACAGAGTGTGTGCAGTGCTTTTTTAGCCAACGAATATGAGGTTTCAAACAGTGGAATCAAAGGGTGGTATATAGGCAAGGCGGAAGCCGTGTCGGTTGATGTCGATAAACTGATGGATATTGGGACGTGGTACCTTCTTCCTCAGATGCGAATTCAGCAGGAACGCGGTGCAATGTGTATATTGGGCGATATGCTGAGGGGGCCTGATCTGGATGAAATATTTGACTATATGATCAACGCCACCTTCTCCTTGATATCCCTTGAGTATAAATATAAAGGCAAGACCTTTACGTGCTCGTCAGACCGATGGGATGCGCTGTTCCACTGGCCCAGTATTTGGAAGGACCATTATCGGAACTGCCTGGAAATTTTGCAGGAGCTGGAAGAAAGGTTTGGGAATTTTTCGGCCGTAAAAGCTAAGATGGACAAATCATTCCTTTACTGGCAGATTTGTAAACGAGAGCAGAGATGGCATACGGCTGAGGAAAATCTGATGCCCTCTTTGCAGGCTCAGGTTATAAAATTTTACCATGAAAAAGGCGTCCCATTTGAGAAGATTGATTTTGAGGGAATCGAAAAGGACCTGAAGAGTTGGGTGCAGGCCTTTTTGGCGGAAAGAAGTTGAGTTGCTGTGATGAAAGTCGTGATTCTGGCCGGCGGCCTTGGGACCCGCATCAGTGAGGAAAGCCACCTCAAGCCAAAGCCCATGGTCGAAATTGGTGGGCAGCCCATTCTGTGGCATATCATGAAATACTATTCTGGCTTTGGCTTCCATGATTTCATAATCTGCTGCGGCTATAAGGGGCACGTCATTAAAGAATATTTTGCTGACTATTACCTCCATCGTTCCGATGTGACCTTTGATTTTGCAGCGGAAAATCGAATGACGGTCCACGCCAATGTGGCGGAACCCTGGCGGGTAACTTTAGTGGATACGGGGCTGAACACTCAGACCGGAGCACGAATCAAGCGCGTGCAAAAGTACATAGAGGAGGAGCCCTTTATGCTGACTTACGGAGACGGGGTCAGCGATGTGGACCTGAACGCCTTGCTGAAACAGCACCGGGCGTCCGGTAAAATGGTGACTTTGACAGGCGTTCAGCCGGGGGGCCGGTTCGGCGTGCTGGACCTGGACGAGACGGGGACCACTGTCTCAGGCTTCCGGGAGAAGGCCCGGGAGGACGGCGGCTGGATTAACGGCGGCTTTATGGTGATGGAGCCGGAGACATTCCAGTATCTCAGCGCGGAGGAGCGCTGCGTTCTGGAGCGGGAGCCCCTGGAGACTTTGGCTGGCGAGGGAAAGCTGGGTATATACAAGCATCCTGGCTTCTGGCAGTGCATGGATACTCAGCGGGACCGGGGACGTCTGGAGGCGCTGTGGCAAGGCGGCGCCGCCGCCTGGAAAAATTGGTGAGTGTATGTTGGATTTTTACCGGGGAAAACGAGTTTTCATCACCGGCCATACCGGATTCAAGGGCTCCTGGCTATGCGTTTTGCTGACGCTGGCAGGCGCAGAGGTCACAGGCTTTGCCCTGCCTCCGGTTGGAGAGGAGAATCTGTTTGCACTGTCGGGGGCAGAGAGAAGCGTTCGCTCCATCTTTGGAGATATCCGGGATTTCGATGCCTTAAAGGCGGCTTTTGATCAGTCCAGGCCGGAGATTGTCATGCACTTGGCAGCTCAGCCCCTTGTAAGGGAGAGCTACCGGGACCCGGTGGGAACCTATCACACCAATGTGATGGGAACAGTGCATATCCTGGAGTGTCTGCGGCTGTCTACTTCTGTCCGAAGTTTTATTAACGTCACAACCGACAAGGTGTATCAAAACGAGCAGTGGTTTTGGGGCTACCGGGAAAGCGACCGCCTGAATGGCTTTGACCCCTATTCAAATTCCAAATCCTGTTCCGAGCTGGTAACGTCCAGTTATCGTGGGAGCTTCTTTTCCGCTGGTGGTGTGGCCGTCAGCACCGCCCGGGCCGGGAATGTTATAGGAGGCGGTGACTTTGCTGCGGACCGGATTGTCCCGGATTGTGTTCGGGCCGCTCGTGAGGGACGGATCATCCAGGTGCGGAATCCTGCCTCCGTCCGGCCTTATCAGCATGTGCTGGACCCGCTGGCGGCGTATCTTTTGATAGCCCAAAGGCAGTATGAGGATTGTACCCTGGCGGGAAGCTATAATGTGGGGCCGGAGAGCGGGGACTGCATTACCACCGGCGTTCTGGCAGACCTGTTTTGCCAGGCCTGGGGGGAAGGCGCCTGCTGGGAGCACGTTGGAGACGATGGCCCTCATGAAGCTGCCGTGCTGCGCCTGGACTGCTCCAAGCTCCGGGTCCAGCTGGGCTGGGAGCCCCGCTGGCGAGTTGGACGGGCGGTGGAGGAGACGGTGGCCTGGACGAAGGCATGGCTGTCCGGCCGGGAGATTTCCCGCTTTATGGAACAGCAGATACAGGCGTTTTTTGATACAGATTCCGCTAACCATTCCAAATAGAAAGGCTGTGGCTTCACCATGAGAGACCCTCGGACGATCCGGGACGAGATTTTGTCCCTGACGGAAGAATACTATCAAGCTCAGTTTAGCCGGACAAAGCCCTTTCAGCCCGGAGACCGGATTTCCTATGCCGGGCGGGTTTTCGATCAAGAGGAGCTGCGGACTTTGGTGGACGCGTCTTTGGAGTTCTGGCTGACGGCTGGGCGCTTTACCCAGCGCTTTGAGGCGGAGCTGGCGGACTATCTGGGGGTCAAATACTGCTCCCTGGTCAACTCCGGCTCCTCCGCAAACCTCCTGGCGTTCACGGCGCTGACCTCGCCCCTCCTGGGAGAGCGCCGGGTGGGAAAGGGCGACGAGGTTATCACTGCGGCGGCGGGCTTCCCCACCACCATCGCGCCTATTATCCAGTGCGGCGCGGTGCCGGTGTTTGTGGACATTGAAATCCCGCAGTACAACGTCGGCCTAAACGCCCTGGAACAGGCTCTCACGCCCAAGACCAAGGCGGTGATGCTGGCCCATACCCTGGGGAATCCCTTCCCTCTGGCGGAGGTGCGCCGCTTCTGCGATGAGCATGGTCTCTGGCTGGTGGAGGACAACTGCGACGCACTGGGGACGGAGTGTCTGGTGAATGGCAGTTGGCGAAAAACCGGCAGCGTGGGACACATTGGCACCTCCAGCTTTTACCCGCCGCACCATATCACCATGGGAGAGGGCGGCGCGGTGTATACCAGCGACCCGCTGCTTCACCGGATTGTAAACTCCCTGCGGGACTGGGGACGGGACTGCTGGTGCCCACCGGGACGGGACGATACCTGCGGCTGCCGCTTTAAGGACCGCTTTGGGGAGCTTCCAGAGGGTTATGACCATAAATATGTCTATTCGCATCTGGGCTACAATTTAAAGGCCACAGACATGCAGGCGGCGGTAGGCTGTGCTCAGTTGAAGAAGCTGGATGGGTTCATCCAAGCCCGCCGGGAAAATTGGCAGTACCTGCGGAACGCCCTGGATGACCTGTCCGATGTATTCATTCTGCCGGAGGAAGCGCCGGACAGCCGTGCCAGTTGGTTTGGATGCATGCTTACCTTGAAAGAGGACGCGCCCTTCCGGCGGGAGGAGCTGGTTCGCCACCTGGAAGGAGAAAACATCCAGACCCGGAACCTGTTTGCCGGAAACATGCTCCGTCAGCCCTGCTTTGATGGGATGCGTGCATCTGGCAAGGGCTATCGCGTGTCCGGTGCGCTCCGGAACACGGATGTCGTCATGGAGCGCACGTTCTGGATTGGCGTTTATCCGGGCATGACGGAGGAGAAGCTCCGCTATATGGCGGAGGCGATACGGCGGTTTGTCCGCCGGTGAGGAGGCATTCTGCGTGGACAAGGAATGGATTTGCCTATCTACCCCCAACTTCCGTGGAAACGAAAAAAAATACGTAGACGAAGCCATTGAGACGGAATGGGTTTCCACCGCCGGGGCATTTATTGGCCGGTTCGAGGAGCATATGGCCGCTAAGCTGTCCGCAAAAGCGGCTTGCGCCTGCCAGTCCGGCACGGCGGGACTGCACCTCTGCCTGCGGCACTTTGGCGTCTCGGCAGGGGACCTGGTGCTGGTCCCCACGCTGACCTTCATCGCCACAGTGAATGCCGTGCTGTACCAGTCCGCAGAGCCGGTGTTCTTCGACTGCGATGAGCATATGTGCATCCGCGTGGACCAGGTGGAGGAATATCTGGAGCGGGACTGCCATTTGGAGGACGGGAGGACCGTGGAGACGGCCTCCGGCAAAACCGTAAAAGCGGTGATTCCAGTCCATGTTTTTGGGGACCTCTGCGATATGGACCGGCTGATGGACCTGGCGGAGCGGTTCCACCTGACTGTGATTGAGGATGCCACCGAATCCCTGGGCGGTGTTTTCAATCGGGGAAGGTATGCGGGCCGTCCCACAGGTACGGTGGGCCATGCAGGGGTGTTGTCCTTCAATGGCAATAAGATCATCACCACAGGCGGCGGCGGAATGGTGGTATCCAATGACGAGGCGGCGGTAAACCACATCCGTTATCTCTCCCAGCAGGCTAAGGATGACGCGGTTTACTTCGTTCATGAGGAGTGGGGCTACAATTACCGCATGACCAATTTGCAGGCAGCGCTGGGGCTTGCGCAGTTGGAAGAATTGGACATGTTCCTGGAGACCAAGCGCCGGAATTATGCCCGTTATCAAGCGAGACTGGCGGGCTGTGGCTATGGGGAGCTACTGCCCTTTGGAAGTGAGGAGGGCTCCAATCACTGGTTTTACTCCTTCGCCCTCCGGCGGCCTGACCCGGCGAAGCGAGACCGGCTGCTTCAATATTTAAACAACCGCCAAATTCAGGCCCGGCCCATCTGGAAGCTGAACCACACACAGACGCCTTTCCGGAAGTATCGGGCCATGGACTGCGGAAACGCACTTCAATTTTACGACCGAGTGGTCAACATTCCCTGCGGCACTAACCTGACAGAGGCGCAGCTGGACCGGGTATGCGAGGCCCTGCTGGCCTTTGAAAAGGAAGATCGAGGATAGATGACAGCGGAGAGAGGAGGCGGCAGCGTGGACCTGGGCAAATATCTGATTATGGAGGACGTTACCGTCGCCGAGGCGGTGCAGCGTATTGACGAGGGGAAAAAGAAGGTGGTTTTCTGCCTCCGGGACGGCCGGCTGAGCGGCTGCTTTACAGACGGGGATATGCGGCGCTATATTCTGCGGGATGGGGACATGGAAAAGCCGGTTTCCAGGGCTATGAATCCGAACCCCGTTGCCTTTTCCCTGCTCCAGGAGGAGGAGGCCCTGGCCTTTATGCGGGAGAGTCTGATGGTGGCGGCGCCCATTGTCAATGAGGACCGGGAGGTTGTGAAAATCTACTTTCGGGACGAGCTGAACGGCGCGGAGGCTGCCCGTCCTCTGCCGGAGGAAATTCCCCTGGTCATCATGGCCGGGGGAAAGGGGACACGGCTGTATCCCTATACCCGTATCCTGCCCAAGCCCTTGATTCCCATTGGCGAGACGCCTATCATGGACCATATCATTGGCCGCTTCTGCCGGTGCGGAGTCCGAGAGGTCTATCTGATTCTAAACCACAAGCGGAACATGATTAAGGCATATTACAACGAGGCAGACCTGCCCTGTCGGATTCATTATGTAGACGAGGAGCAGTTTTTGGGTACCGGCGGCGGGCTGTCCCTTATGAAGGACAGAGTTGACAAAACCTTTTTCCTCTCCAACTGCGACTGTCTGTTGGACGCGGATTATGCCTGCATGTATGAATACCACAAGGCGCATGGAAACGCGCTGACCTTCATCCTGGCGGCGAAACGGGTGGGGATTCCCTATGGGGTCGTGGAGCTGGACCAGGAGGGCGGTGTCAGGACGATTCTGGAGAAGCCGGAGTATGACTTCCTGGTGAATACGGGAATCTACCTGGCGGAGCCCTGCGTACTGGATTCCCTGAAAGACGGAGAACACATCGACATGCCGGACGTGGCCAAGCGGCTGATGGCGCAGGGTCACCGGGTTGGGGGCTATCCCATCACGGAGAAAAGCTGGCTGGATATGGGGCAGCTCAGTGAGATGCGGAACATGATGAAGGAGCTGGGGCTTTGACGGGCTGACAGAAAGGATGGAATTTTTATGAAAAACGAATTACTGGAATTTGTACGCTCTGAGAGAAATATCGCTATGGATTTTGTGGAGCAAGCGAGAACCTTTTCAGGTGACATCTATCTCTATGGAGCGGGGAATTACCTTCCGTTCGCGGTTGAGTTTCTACGGGGGCATGGAGTGCCGATTAAGGCGATTCTCGACAGCAGCAAATCCGGCGGATTTTTCAAGAGCCCTTACCAGGGCTCTCATGATGGGGATATCCCCATCATAAATTTCTCTGACTTCCTACAGAAAAAAGACCCTCTGCGGGAGTGCCGCTTTGTGATATCCGCTCCTTCCGCGGAAGAGAGTATCCGGGAAAATATCGAACGTCATTTCCCGAAGGAATGGGTGATCTCATTTGAGATGGAGCTTTATTTTAAGTATCTTACGGATGTGGAGGAATACCGAAGCTATTTACTGCGCCGCTGGGCGGATTTCTCCGCGCTTTTTGATACGCTTTCGGATGAAACGTCTCGCCGGACATTGGAGTCTGTTATAAAGGGGAGAATCAGCGGAAACCTCTCTTATTTTCGCCAGTGCTACGTAGCGGATCAATATTATCCTGACGACATTGTGCATTTTTCAAAGGGCGAAGTCATGGTGGAGTTGGGAGCTTATGATGGACAAACGCTGCGGCAGTTTATCCGGCTCTGTCCGAACTACAAGGCAGTTTATTGCTTTGAACCGGACAAGAAGCTGCTGTCCACATTGGAGGGAATTCAAAACCAGCAGGCTGAACGCGGCGGATGCGTTCACATTATCCCCAAAGGTGCCTGGAGTATCAGCACGGTATTGAGACTTTCAGAAACGGGAACAGAGACAGGTGACACCCACGTTTTGGAAGAACATGCAGACGGCGGCTGTTCGATTGAGACCGTGGCGGTGGATGAGGCGGTATTGGAGCCCATTTCTTATATGAAAATGGACATCGAAGGCTCTGAACTGGAGGCTCTTCATGGAGCGGAGAAGCAAATTGTAAAGAATCATCCGGTATTGGCGGTTTGCGTGTACCACAAAATAGAGGATATCTTAAATATTTGGGATTACTTGCGTATGCTGGTTCCATCCTATCGGTTCTATCTGCGGCACCACATGTGGAGTGGATCGGAAACGGTATTGTATGCGATCCCAAGCGATGAGGATGACGGAAGGACGTAACTTCTGAGAGAAGGAGGCTATATGGCAAAACAGGAGGCGAAACAAGTACGGACAAGACTGGAGGAAGTAGTCCCCCGAGGGGCGCCTTTTGTGATTTATCTTGATCCCTGTGGGGCGTGCAACTTCAAATGCAGCTTCTGCCCTTGCAACATTTCCGGAGAACGGGCGGCGGAGCGGCACACAGTTATGAGCTGGGAGCTCTTTGAAAAGATTGCGGCGGATTTAGAGGCGTTTAAAGGACAGGTCAGCGTCATCAACCTCTATGGCTTCGGAGAGCCGCTTTTGAACCCGCGTATCGCGGACATGGTGAGAGTGTTGAAGGAAAACCATTGCTGCCGTGAGGTGCGGATTACGACGAACGCGGCTCTTCTGACCGAGGAGAAGAGCCGGGCGCTGATCGAGGCCGGCATCGACCTGGTTCGCGTGTCCGTTGAGGCAATATCCACAGAGGGATACCGGGAGCTCTGCGGTGTGAAGATCGATTTTTCGGAGATTGTCCGCAATATAGAGACGTTTTATCGCATATCTGTTTGCGGGGGTACAAGTAAGGTGAGTGCCAAGATTGTCTCCGCCGCTTTGAAAACGGAAGAAGATAAGAAGCGCTTTTCAGAGATCTTTTCTCCCATTACAAATTTTTATTATGTGGAAGAAATTGAGCCGATTTGGAGCGAATTTGAGGAGATGAAAATGCCCTCTGGCGGACTTGCGGACCGATGCTATCAGGCCGGGGAGCGGAGGGAAATCTGCTCCATGCCGTTTACGGATATGTGCATCCATTCCAATGGAATCGTAGGGGCGTGCTGTTCGGATTGGAAGTTTGCCACGGAGTACGGAGACGTGAATCGAGAGCATCTTTCTGAAATTTGGAATGGAAAGCGGCATCGGGAATTTCAATGCGCAATGCTGGCTCGAAAGCCGATTCCCTTTTGCGCGACGTGCATGCGCAAACCGCCGGACCGGATCGAAGAGCCGGAGATTCTGATGCAGAAAATTATGGGAGGAGCTGCGACGTGAAGGTATTGGTAACTGGCGCGGATGGATTTATCGGCAGCCATTTGACAGAGCTGCTGCTGGAACTGGGGTACGATGCGCGGGCGTTTGTGCTTTATAATTCCTTCGGCTCTTGGGGCTGGCTGGATACGCTCCCCAGAAAAAAGCGGGACGCGCTGGACGTGGTGATGGGAGACGTGCGGGACCCTGCGTTTGTGCGTACAGCTATGAAGGGTGTGGACTGCGTGTTTCATCTGGCCGCGCTGATTGCCATTCCGTACAGCTACTACGCGCCTGATGCCTATGTAGATACAAACATCAAGGGGACGCTGAATGTGCTGAATGCTGCCCGGGAGCTGGGGACGGAGCGTCTGCTTATAACGTCGACGTCTGAGGTCTACGGTACGGCGAAGTACGTTCCCATTGACGAAAAGCACCCGTTTCAGGGGCAGTCGCCCTATTCCGCCACGAAAATCGGGGCTGACCGTCTGGCGGAGTCCTACTACCGCAGCTTTCATGTTCCGCTGACGATTGTGCGTCCCTTCAATACCTATGGTCCTCGTCAATCTGCCCGGGCCGTGATTCCCACTATTATTTCTCAGCTGCTTGCCGGCTATGACGAAATCAAGCTGGGGAGTTTGACGCCGACGAGGGACTTTGTTTTCTGCAAAGACACCGCCAGGGGCTTTGTGGAGCTCAGTAAGTGCAAAGAAGCGATTGGACGGGAGGTTAATATTGCCACTGGGCAGGAGATTTCCATTGGAGAATTGGCGCGGAAGCTGATTCAGATGATTCGGCCAAGCGCGAAAATTGTTTGCCAGGAGCAGCGGCAGCGCCCCGCTGCCAGCGAGGTGGAACGCCTCCTGGGAAGCAGCGAGCTGCTTTATTCGCTTACTGGATTTAAGCCGCGGACGCCGATCGAAGTTGGCTTAAAGGAGACCATCGCATGGATTCGGGAACACATGGACACCTACAAAGTAGATCGCTATTCCTTGTGAATTGAGGAGAGACCGGCCATGAAAGTATCTGACTATATCATTCGCCGTCTGGAGGAGCACGGTGTCCGGGACGTGTTCCTCCTCAGCGGCGGGGGGATGATGCACCTTTTGGACTCTCTGTTTCGGAGCAAGTCCATTCATCCCTGGTGTAACCTGCATGAGCAGGCGTCCTCCATCTGCGCCAGCGCCTACGCCCAGGCCACCGGCCGCTTAGGGGTGTGTATGGTGACCTCGGGTCCCGGCGCCACCAACGCTGTTACCGGCGCGGCGGACGCCTGGATGGATTCGGAGCCGGTGCTGGTGCTTTCCGGGCAGGCCAAGACCTCGGACCTGGTTGGGGACCGGGGTGTCCGGCAGTGCGGCTCCCAGGAGGTCAACATCACCGCCATGATGCGGCCTGTCACCAAATATGCGGTGAGTGTCACGGACAAGACCCTGGTGAAATACCATCTGGACAAGGCCGTCTACCTGGCTACCCACGGGCGAAAGGGGACCGTGTGGGTGGAGGTGCCCCTGGACATTCAGGGTGCGCAGGTGGAAGAGAGCGAGCTGGTGGAATTTGATCCCGCCGCGGAGGGGCTGATTACGGACAGCTCCGTCTCCGATGAGGACATCGGCGAGATTTTGGAGATGCTGAGAGCCGCGAAGCGTCCGGCGATTTTGGTGGGCAAGGGCGTGCTGTTCGGCGGCGTGGGAGCGCAGATACGAGAGCTCTGCCATGCGCTGCAAATCCCTGCCCTGGCCACGTGGAGGGCCAAAATGGTTTTCGCCGATGATGACGAGTTCTATTTTGGGCATCCTGGCAGCCCGGGCCCCCGGTACCCCAATTGGATTGTGCAGACCTGTGACTTCCTGCTGACGATTGGCGCACGGCTGAATCCGGCTATCACTGCCTTTCAGGAGTCGCACTTTGCCTGCCGGGCAAAGCATGTGATGGTGGATATCGACTCCAACGAGATTGCGAAGCTTCATATGGATTTCGCCAAAACAGTGGTCTGTGACGCGGCGGATTTTGTTCCCCGCCTGTGCCAAAGGGCGGCTGGGATGGGGCCGTTGAATACTGGGGATTGGCTGCGGTTCTGCCGGGCGGCGAAGGCTGCGTACCCGGCCTCCCAGGAAATCCAGCCCAAGCCCCAGGTGCAGACGAATCTGTACCGCTTTGCCCGGGAGCTGTCCAAGTGCACGCGAGGGGATGACGTGATCGTCCAGAGCCCTACAGGCCGGGCCTGTACGGTAATCGGCCTGGCTTATGAGCGGAAGGAGGGGCAGGTGGAAATCGGTTCCATGTCCCTGGGCAGCATGGGCTTCGCCATACCCGGCGCCATCGGCGCCTGCATCGCCTGCGGCAAGCGGCGGACCATCACTTTAGATGGGGACGGCAGCTTGCAGCATAACCTCCAGGAGCTGGCGCTGATCCGGGGCTATGGGCTTCCCGTGAAGCTGTTTATTGTGAACAACAACGGCTATTCCTCCATCTCCGTCATGCAGGACAACCACTTCCAGAGCCGCTACGCCGGCTGCGGACCGGAGAGCGGCGTGTTCCTCTGTGATGGGAAGAAGCTGGCGGATCTATACGGGCTGAACTATTACGCCATTCACGGGGACGATGAGATTGCCCCGGTTGTCCAACAGACCATGGCGGACGATGAGCCGGTCCTGTGCGAAATTTTCGCCGACCGGACCTTTGACGAGATTCCCAAGGCGGCCTCCCGGCTGAATCCGGACGGCTCCATGTCCTCCTCGGTTCTAGAGGATTTGTACCCCTTCCTGCCCAAGGAGGAAACAGAAAAATGGCTGCGAATGGGGGAGAACGCTTGATATGAGGCGGATTTTGCTGACCGGGGCGGGGCCCAGGGGCTTTGTGGGGCAGAATCTCGCGCCTATTTTGAGGGAACGGTATGAGGTGTACACGCCTTCCAGCCAGGAGCTGAACCTCTGCGACTATGACCTGGTAGCCCGGTATTTGGATGAATGCCGTATAGACACCGTGATTCACAGCGCCCTTCAAAGCCTCGTGCACACTGGCCCGGAGGACGCCATGCTCCATGACTTGCAGATGTTTTACAACCTTGACAAGCTCAGCGGGCAGTTGGACAAGGTGCTGTATTTCGGCTCTGGCGCGGAGTTTGACAAGCGGTTTCCCATGGAGAATATCCGGGAGGAGGACATCGGACGTTCGATTCCAACTTGGTATTACGGACTGGAAAAATATATTATGACCCTCCACGCCCGGAAGAGCCGGAATATCTACAATCTGCGCCTGTTCGGCATCTTCGGAAAGTACGAGCACTGGCAGAGCAAGTTTATCTCCAATCTCTGCTGCAAGGCCATGTATGATCTGCCCTTGAGCATCCGCCAGAACTGTATGTTTGACTATTTGTATGTGGAGGACCTGGCTCCCATCGTACTTTGGTTTTTGGAGCATGAGCCGAAATTCCATGACTACAACGTCTGCACCGGCCGGCCGGTTTCCCTGCGGGAGATTGCGGACGTGGTGCTGGAGATCTCCGGAAAAACCCTGCCGGTGGAGGTGGCGAAGGAGGGCTGGAATCTGGCCTATACCGCCAGCTGCGGCCGTTTGGAGGCGGAAATGGGGCCCCTTAAGCTGCATGCTTTAAAGGACGCGGTGGAAGAGCTGTATGCGTATTATCAGGCGTGCAAGGAAAAAATTCCTTTTGAGGAATTGAGGAGAACAGAATAGGAAGAGTCCATGACAATTGATGCGGAAGTGAGGAACCATATGAATGCGGAAAAGAAGAACCTAGTTAATGAGCACCGAAGTAAATTGGAAGATGTACTGCCTTTGCGGACGCCGTATTCACTGTTTATTGACCCATGCAATTTGTGCAACTTCAAGTGCAAATTTTGTGCGATGCAGACGACTGATGAGGAGTTGGACTTTAAAAAGCAGCTTATGTCCATGGAACTGTACGAGAAAATCGTCGATGATATCGCTTCGTTTCCCGACAAGTTGAAAATGTTGAGGATTTCACAGCACGGAGAACCGCTGCTGCATCCGGAGCTCCCGGAGATGATCCGCTATGCGAAACAAAAAAACGTATCTGAATTTATTGAGATTGTGTCGAACGGCAGTAAATTGAATCCGCGGCTAAATAAAGAATTGGTTGAAAGCGGACTTGATCGCATCCGGATTTCGATTGAAGAGATCAGCGGGGAGGGTTACCGTGAAATAGCGGGAGTCAGCATAGATTTTGACCAGTTGATTGCCAATATTAAAGATCTTTTTGAGCAGAGTAACCGCATGGGGAAAGCTCTGGAAGTATATGTAAAAATTGTGGATGTTGCCGTAGACACAAAAGAGAAGGAAGAGACTTTTTACCGGCTGTTTGGGGATATATGCCATAAAATCTGGATTGACCATATTGTTCCTGTTTGGTCAGGATGGGGAGATTTAGAAAATCGTTTTGAGCTGCAGCAGATGGGGGTGCATGGACAGACTCCACAGGTGGCACGGGTTTGCCCGTTTCCCTTTTACAGTCTTACAATTGCGCCGGATGGAATTGCGAATGTGTGCTGCTCGGATTGGCGGCGCAAGCTGGTGATCGGGGATTTGAAGCGGCAGAGTCTGATGGATGTATGGAAGGGGGACCTGCTGAAAAAGTTTTGGATTGATATGCTGTCGGGCAATAAAGATCGGTATGAAATGTGCGCGCAATGTGTGTATCCCGTTTATAATTCGACGGACAATATTGACGCTTATGCGGAGGAAATTTTGAAACGGATGTAATACAGCGGAATGCAGAGATTGTTTTTAACCCCAGGGACGTACTCTGAAGTGGAAAATAGGGTGACAACGTGGACAGCGAACAGCGGATTGATATTCTAATTTTCGGCACCGGCGGCCATGCCAAAGTAGCCAGCGACTGCGCCAGAGAAATGTACTCGCGGCAAATTATGATCAGCGGCGATGCGGTCCGGGGAGAGTGGGGCGATGTACCCATTCTTCCTCAAAGCCTGCGCACCTTTTCAGAATGGCGTACATTATGCCCCCTCGCCTTTGTGGCGATTGGGGATGCGGCCTGCCGGGCACAGGTCTTGTCGGAGGTGGAAGCTGCCGGTTTTACGCTGGTTACATTGATTCACCCAACAGCAGTGGTCAGCCCCAGCGCGCAGCTGGGACCAGGGGTCCTGGTTTGCCCAGGCGCCGTCATAAACGCGGATGCGCGGATTGGGAAGGGCTGCATTGTAAACACAGGCGCTGTTGTGGAGCACGAATGTGAAATCGGAGCCTTTTCCCACATAGCGCCAAAGGCGGTGCTGGGCGGCGGCGCTGTGCTGGGGCCGTACTGCCGGGTGTGCTTGGGAGCGGTGGTTTCCGATCACATAACAATTGGCGAACACACAACCATCGGAGCGGGTGCGGCGGCGCTGTCTCCGCTTCCCGAACGTGTTTTAGCAGCCGGAATTCCCGCCAGGGTTCTGAAACGCTACCCAGCGGAACATTAGGAGGAAACCATGCCAATTCAAATCATTGCGGAAGCGGGCGTGAACCATAATGGAGATTTTGGCCTTGCGCTGAAAATGGCGGATGCGGCGAAGGCTGCTGGGGCCGATGTCGTGAAATATCAAACCTTCCAGCCGGAGGAGCTGGCTTCCCGCTATGCGGGCAAGGCCAGCTATCAAAAGGAGACGACGGACGCAGAGGAAAATCAGCTGAACATGCTGAAAAAGCTGACGCTGCGGCCTGAGGAATACAGGAAATTGAAAATCCATTGTGACGAAATTGGGATTGGCTTTGCCTCCACGCCCTTTGAGCGGACCAGCGTTGCAATTTTAGAAAAGCTAGACATGCCCTTCTGGAAAATTCCCTCCGGCGAGGTGACAAACCTGCCGTATCTTCTGGACATCGCCAGGACGAAAAAGCCGGTGATCCTGTCCACTGGCATGTGTGAAATGGAGGAAATCCAGGCCGCTATGGATGCTCTGCGGTCCAACGGCACGCCGAAGATCACATTGCTGCACTGCAACACGGAGTACCCCACGCCCTATGAGGACGTGAACCTCCGGGCCATGGCCTCCATGCGGGAGCGGTTCGGGGTAGACGTGGGCTATTCGGACCACACGCCGGGCATTGAGGTTCCCATCGCGGCGGCGGCTCTGGGGGCGGTTGTCGTTGAGAAGCATTTTACTTTGGACCGGAATATGGAGGGTCCGGATCACAAGGCCAGCTTGGAGCCGGGGGAGCTGGCTGCTATGGTGACGGCGGTCCGGCACATCGAGAAGGCGCTGGGGAGCGGGGAGAAGAGGGTGAGCCCCTCCGAGGCAAAGAACCGGGACATTGCCCGAAAGAGTCTGGTGGCCCGCCAGGCCATCGCCCGGGGAGAGGTATTTACAGAGGAGAATCTCACGGCCAAGCGCCCTGGCGGGGGCGTCAGCCCCATGCGTTGGTTCGAGGCCCTGGGTACCCAGGCTAA
The DNA here is from genome assembly GCA_910587705.1 of uncultured Oscillibacter sp. Lineage (GTDB taxonomy): Bacteria > Bacillota > Clostridia > Oscillospirales > Oscillospiraceae > Oscillibacter. The sequence continues at coordinate 169,742 of CAJUMX010000002.1, read as the reverse complement.
GAGAGACTTTGGAGAGGATGAAAAGATCGAGCTGTAGGGGAGGTGGAATTGTCGGGATGGAAGCTGAAAGAAGTAATCCACGTTTTCCAATCTGTGTTCTGACAACCACCCGGGCTGATTATGGGATTTTGCGGCCTCTGCTGTTGGCGCTTTCGAAGGATGGGAGCTTAGACCTGAGACTGCTGGTAACAGGGACCCACTTGTCAGAAGCCTTCGGCATGACAGTCCGGGAAATTGAGGCGGATGGTTTTTCCATTGACGCAAGGATTTCAATATTGGAAAATGGCAGCGACGCGCCGGGAGCGATGTCTCATAGTATGGCCCGGGCTATCGAGGGCTTTGGCTCTTATTTTCAGGATTGCCGGCCCGCTTTGCTGGTTGTGCTGGGGGATCGCTATGAGACCTTTGCGGTATGTGCCGCCGCAGTCAGTGTCTGTATTCCCATTGCACACCTTCACGGGGGAGAGACTACGGAAGGAGCAATGGACGAATGCTTCCGCCACTGCATCACAAAGATGAGCTATCTCCATTTTACTGCGGCGGAGCCATACCGAAGGCGGGTGATCCAGTTAGGGGAGGACCCGGCCAGGGTATTTAACGTAGGGGGCCTGGGGGTGGAGAACGCGCTTCATACGGACTTCCTGACGCCGGAGCAGCTGGAATCCGATTTGCGCTTCCCGCTGCTTCAAAAGCCGTATGTGGTGACAACCTTCCATCCAGTTACGCTGGAGCCAGGTTCAGCGGAGGCACAATTGGAGGAGCTGCTGGCGGCGATCGCCAGTCGGGAGGACCTACATTTTTTGATCACAAAATCCAATGCGGATACCGGTGGCCAGAGCATCAACGAGAGATTGGACATATTCAAAAAAGAACATTCTCATTGCCATGTCGTTGTGTCTCTTGGAATGCGCAGGTATATGAGTGCCTTGAAATACGCCCTGTGCGTATTGGGGAATTCCTCCAGCGGTCTGTTGGAAGCACCGTCCTTTGGAATTCCGACCATTAACATTGGCGACCGCCAGCGGGGGAGAATTCAGGCGGAAAGCGTGCTGAACTGCCGACCGGAGAGGGAGGATATCCTCCGTGCCTTGGAGCGGGCCTGCTCACCGGATTTTCGGAAAAAAGCCGCTGCTGCCAGGAATCCCTATGGGGATGGGAATACGTCGGGACGCATTTTGGAAATGATTAAACGCACGCTCTTGGCCGGTTCACTTGACTTGGAAAAGTGGTTTTATGATATCCCCGTTTAAAAACGGCAGTGGGAGATAAGAAAATAAGATGGAAAATGCTTTTCTGAGACATACGCTATATAATCCGCTGTCTGGCGGAAAGGAAATACTGACGGCAATAAGAAAGGAGTGCTTTATGAACGAAGTACTTTCGCTATATAAAGAGTTGCACGATACTTTGGGGACAAACGAGATTTGTAAAGATTTTTATAGAGAGATTATACGAGTAATTCAAGAGAAGGTAGATGCGATTCCCGCAGGGGCAAGAGTCGCTGTCAGGTGTGCCGACCAAGGCGCACAATACTTACTGAGGGCGATTGATTTCAGCCGGACAAATGTAATCGGCGTATTTGACTATAAAAAGGAAGAGGGGAGCTTCTGCGGTTACCCGCTCTTTCATTCCGAGAAGCTGAATCAGGCGGATTGCGGATATGTCATATCCGCGACGTATATGTTCAGAGAACATATACGAAGAGAGCTGAATACTTTTCAGGGGCAAGTTATTGATATTTATGACCTGCTTCAGGAGCATGGAATCGCACTGAGAGAAGGTATCCATCACTATCAGGTGGGACTTCCGATGATGTTGAACTATTTTTATCTGAGGTACAGGGAAAGCCGCGGTGGTCCTGAAGAGGAAGGCGCCTTGCGCGAGTTTTTGCAGGCGGCGGCGGAGTACAAAGACTTCGTTATGATCGACAAGGTTTATGAGGAGAATGGAGGACAAGAGGGGAGATATCCATTCCTGATTGAAACTTGGGAGAGAGCAAAGCGTCTGCTAGATGTCCTTCAGGCTCAAATCGCGAGCCGCGAGGAACGGGATATTTTTGCCTTTTGGACAGACGCGATTAATTTCCGAGACCTGGAGAATATGCCGGAGTTGAGAGCCATGGCGGAAACTGGGTGCTTTTTTGAGAATACCTACACCAATACTCCCTGGACCCGGCCGGTGCTTCAGGCGATTTTCCAAAAACTTCTTCCCATTGACGGTTTTCCACAAACGCAAAATGCGATTAGCCGTGAAAACAGCTCTCTGGTTCGCTATTTAGAGGAGCGAGGCTATGAGTTTCGGTGGGTGTCGTTCCCAATTTGGGCAGTGGATTCAGAATATGTTGTTCCGGGAATTATAGAAAGCATGTCTTGCAGCTTGATTTGGTGGCAAGGATTGCAAACTCTATTGGCGGCGGAGAAACCTTGCTTTTATATTTTTCATTTCCTCGCGGAAGGGCATGAGCCCATGAACTCTCCGGATGTAGAAAATGATTTCCAATATGTACCGGCCAATCCCCACACAAGGACGGAGCAGGCCCTGAAGCGAAGAAGGACGACCCTGGGATACCTCGATCAATGCCTGCGGCTGTATAACCGGATGGTTGGAGGCAAGCCTCAGATCTTCTTCAGTGACCATGGGCGCTATTGGTCCGATATGACCGCTTGGTGTGAGGAGCGGCTGCATACCTACTGTGCGGTTCTTGGCGACGGTATTCCGCAAAAGAGAATATCCCGTTTTTTCCAGTATACCAACTTTGAGGATTTGGTTCGCTGGGTCATTGAGCCAGAGACAAACTGTTTCGACAATATTTTGCGAGATGAAGTCAAATTCCAGGATGTCGATTATTATAAAGAGACCATCGTCAATGCGTCAATTGAAAGCAACAAAAACGAACCATATCGAAGTGGATTTGCCTACCGCGGAGTTTGCACCGAAACCTGCAAATATGTAATCAACGCTTTGGGTGAGGAGTATTTTTACGTTTTTGGTAAAGACGAGCAGGAGACACTGGTACTGTTGGAAGATGAAGAGCTACGGGCGAAGCTGCGGAAGGCATGCGGAGATTATTTTATTGATGTGCGCAAATATGACAAGTTCAAATTCAGCAGAAAGCTGTACGAGAGTTTCCTGACGGATCACCCGGAACTTGGTCGGCCTCTTTGGGAGAAAGAGGCCGACTGAGCGGCAGACCTGCTGAACAAAAGACGGATGCAAGGAGATGGATACGGATGATTGTATGGTTGATGGGAATATCCGGCGCGGGCAAAACAACAATCGGTCGGATGCTGGAGCGGTATTTTAATGATAAGGGCGTGAAAAACTATCTGCTGGACGGAGATGAGGTTCGGGATCTTTTTGACCGGGACTTGGGATATTCCGATGCCGACCGGGAGGCGAATGTGAAGCGTATCCTTCTTGGCGCATATCTGCTGGGCCGGAATGGCATCGTGGGAATCATCTGCAATATTTCGCCGCTGGAGCCGCTGCGGGCGTTGGCCCGGCGGAAGATCGTCGGGTATCATGAGATTTATCTCAAAAAGGATCTGCGTATCAGTATGGAACATGATGTAAAGGGCGTCTACCGAGAGAACGCCGGAAAGACCCAGCTGGTGGGTATTGACGCAAGGTTTGATGAACCGCAGCACCCGGACCTCGTTTTGGAGGTGGACAAGATGACCGAGGAGGAGACCTTTCAAGCGGTTCTCGATTACCTCAAGAGAAAATATGGCGCGGAGTTTGGAGGTGCTGTTCAATGACGGTAGCAATCAATGAGGAAACACTGCAGGACATTATCAATATAACTACCGGAGTGCTGGCACCGCTGACGGGGTTCTTGGGCAAAGGGGATTTTCGCGGCGTAGTGGACCAGTACCACTTGGAAAATGGAGAGGTATTTCCACTGCCTGTAACACTGGACCTTCCAGAGGAGCAGTACAAGCAAACAGAGCCTGGCGACGTTCTCACCCTGTCCTTTCGGGGGCGGCCTGTAGCGGAGCTGACGGCGGACAGTAAATTCATATTGACCGAGTCCGACCTGAAAAAGGTTTTTCGGACACTGGATGACGCGCATCCTGGCGTACACAAGGAGCGGGAGCGGTCTCGCTTCCGTGTGGGCGGCCCCGTCATGCTGCTGGAACGCGGCCTTTTAGACGGTGCGCTTTGCCCGGAAGACACGAAACGGGTTTTTGCGGAGCGGAAATGGAGCACTGTGGTAGGTTTCCAGACCAGAAACCCGATTCACAAAGCCCATGAGCATATCCAGCGCATCGGCCTGGAGATTTGCGACGGTCTGTTCATCAACCCGATTGTAGGCTGGAAAAAGAAGGGGGACTTCACGGAAGAGGCCGTCATGGCCGCCTATCGAAAAATGGCGGAGGACTTTTACCCGGCGGAGCGGGTCCATATTGCGGGACTTAAGACGCAGATGCGGTATGCCGGTCCGCGGGAGGCGGTTTTTCATGCGCTGATTCGCCGGAATTTGGGCTGTACACACTTCATCATTGGGCGGGATCACGCCGGTGTCGGCGGATATTACGGCCCGTATGACGCCCACGCGCTGGCCCGGGAGCTGGAGCCGGAGCTTGGGATTCAGTTGCTGCTGACCCGGGAGCCCTATTACTGCCAAAAATGCGGGCAGATTGTGACGGACAAGCACTGTGCCCATTATAACACGGACCGTGTGGAGATCAGCGGAACCATTATCCGAAAGTACATTCAGGACGGTTTTATCCCCAATGAGCTGATGCTCCGCCGGGAAATTTTCCAAGCGATTCTGGGCTGTGATCAGGTATTTATCGATTGAGCGGCGGCATGAATTCGAAACTGGCATTGAAAAAACTCCGGGAGCTCTTGGGCAGCGAATCCTATGAAGCCGTTATGGAGCTTTTGGCCGGATCAACGGTATACTTTCCTGCAAATGGGAAGTTTACGGACATTGAAGAGCGCAATATGCAGATTAAGGATGATTTTTTCAGCGGAAAATATGAGGTAACGGACCTGGCGCGGAAATATGAATTGAGTATCTCCAGAATTTATAAGATTATCCAGGCAAGATAGAAGCGGTTGTTTTCGCACTTTCTTGGAACGCGGCTAAACTGAAAGCAGATCGCTTGAAGAGAAGGGGCTTCTTTGCTAAACTTATGTCAGCAATAGCAAGGAGGCAGAACTATGACACTGGAGACACTCGCTGAACATGAAATTATCGCGACCTTTTTGGCCCTGGCGTTTTTGCTGGCGGGAGCTTATGGCTGCGGAAAGCTGATGGAAGCAATCCGAGCCCCCAAGGTTGTGGGAGAGATCACCGGAGGAATGCTTTTTGGCGGCACGTTTCTGTATCACTTTTATCCGGATTTGATGACGGGCATTTTCCAGTCGTATCCTGAGGAGGGGAAGGTGCTGAACCTTTTTTACCAGCTGGGCCTTTTGTTCCTGATGTTTTCGTCCGGGTTCAACACCCGCATAGAACTGGACCGCGAGAATGGGAAAATCATTGGCTGCGTGTTTACCGGAGCAACGATTTTGCCTATGCTGGCCGCGCTTCCTTTTGCCGGCCTGTTTCGGGAGCACTTCATTGGGGAAAAAGGGAATGCAGTTTCTTTTTTGCTGGTGTTCATGATTGGCGTGGCGATTACCTCAATTCCTGTAATTTCAAAGATTTTTTTTGATATGGGAATCATGAACACACGCTTTGCAAATACGGTTTTAACCGTGTCAACGTTTCAGGACCTGTGCCTGTGGATTTTGCTGAATGTGGCCACGCGGATGGCGTCTACGGGAACGATTGACCTGGTGGATATGCTGCTTGTGATCGTGTTTACGTTGGGCATGTTTGCGGCGGCCAAGTTGGTCAGCGACCATGTACGCAGCGGGTACAGCAAAACGCCGAGACCCACAGATTTTTATACCGTCAGCTTCATTGCTTTGCTGCTGGTTTCGGCCGCGCTTTACCATTTCGGAATCAATCTGATGTATTCCGCCTTTTTGATTGGCTATATTGTAAAGGCGGTTTCTCAAAACGATCCGGACGCCGCGGGGCGGATGGAGGCTGTAGCCAATTTTTCCTTTTCGCTGTTTGTCCCTATTTATTTCGCGTTGGTGGGGATTCAGTTAAATTTGATCCACAATTTTTCACTGGGCCGGTTTGCCCTGTTTTTTGCCATTGCCTTTGGGCTGGAAGGACTTGGGACGGCGCTGACGCTGCTGGTCACAGATTTGAGAAAACCGGTGATTATAAATTTTGCCGTAACGATGAACGCCCGGGGAGGCCCCGGAATTGTGTTGGCTACGGTAGCTTATTCCTACCGGATTATCAGTGTTGAGTTTTTCACCGTGCTGATTCTCACCACCATGCTCTCTTCGTTGATTGCGGGGTATTGGCTTCGCTATCAGCAAAAGAAGGACGATAGCATCTTTGTGAAATTGACGAAAGCAAGTTAAGGAGGAAGGCAGTATGCAGAAGTACATTTTGACCACCGGACCCGCGCTGGCGGGGGAGGTTCCCCTGAGTCAGGTACACAGCGGTAAGAATATCTATCGCATCAATGGAGCACATGGGACCGTTTCTGAGATTGAGCGGAGTATCCAAAATATTCGCGGACAGATTCCCGGCGCGGATATTTTAATGGATTTACCGGGAAATAAGGTGCGGACAGCCAATATTTCCGTAGGTATCCAGCTGGAAAAAGGGAAAACCTTTACGCTATTGTCGTCTCAATTTAACTATCCGGATTTTTACCGGCATTTGAAGCCAGGTATGGTGGCATGGGCCAATGACAGTGTATTCGAGTTTGAGGTGGTGTCCGCGGACAGTGAAAAGATTGTGTTTTTGTCCAAGTCCAGCGGCGTGCTGATTAGCAATAAAGGCGTTCATGTGCGTGGTATCCACAAGGATATACCGTTTTTATTTGAGAAGGACCGGCAATTAATCCGGCTTGCCAACCAGTACAAGCTGGAGTATGTGGGACTTTCTTTCGTTCGTACGCCGGAGAATGTAAAAGAGGCCAAGGCGCTCATTGGCGAGGGGACCCAAGTAATTTCCAAGGTAGAGACAATTGACGCAGTGGAAAATATCAATGAGATTCTGCCGCTGGTAAAGTATATTCTGGTGGACCGTGGAGACCTGTCCACCGAAATTGGAATTGAGAAGATTCCCCGGTTCCAGAGATATATTATTGATAAGGCGCTGTACTTTGACGTAAAAGTTTTTTTGGCCACGCAGGTCCTGAAAAATATGGAGACCAAGCCAATTCCCACCATTGGGGAGATAGAGGCTCTGTACGAGATTATGAAGTCCGGCGTTTACGGGGTTCAGATGTCCGAGGAGACGGCAGTGGGCCAATATGCGGCAGAGTGTGTCCAGATGCTGGAACGCATGAACCAGGAGGTTATGACCGAGAGAATCCGAATTTGAGCCGTGAAAACCGGAGCGGAACTTTTACGGCCTGCTTCCGTAAAACGGGTCGGCAGGGATTTTCTTATCGCCGGAGCGCAGTGCCAAAACAGCAAAAAGGAGCGGCAAAGCCGCTCCTTTTTCTCCGTTCAAAACTTGGACCTATTCATCAAGATCAATGGAGATATGCTCCGTTCCATGCTCATCGAACTCATCCAGGTACGTGTCGATCCGTTCCATCAAGGCCCCGTAGTTCTCCCGGGTCAGGGGCTCGCCGTCCAGGTCCCGCAGGGCCAGCTCCTCCGCCAGAATCTCATAAAAAACCACGTCCTCATAATTTTCAATGGCTTCGTGGATGCCGCCGTTGGCAAAGGCCCGTGAGGGAATCAGATCCCCCTGGTACAGCTCCACCAGCTTCCCCATGCCGTGGCGGAGACAGTGAGAGAAAATCAGGCTTTCCACCTGATCGTACTCTTGGATACGGTCATCCTCCCGGGTGGAATTGAGAACCCAGTTGCCTATGTAAACCAGGTCCAACAGGTAACGGTATTGCCGTTCCGTCAGCTCGATTTTCATGAACAGCCCCTCCTCAAAGCGCCAATGGCAGTTGAGAAACCACCGAATCAGTCACAGCGTGCGTATCCCCGTCGTAAATGTGTTCCCATCTGCGTCAAAAAATGTTAAAATCCGCAGGACTTCCGTGGTTTTCTCCCTTGCTAAAAGAAGTTTTTGACACAATTCTCCGCACGCCACTTGAATCCGTGCTTCCTTGCTTTTCGTACACGGCATGATTATAACAGAAGTTTCAGAGAAATTCCACATAAAAAAGAGGGCAGAAAGACTAAAATCTGTCTTGCGGCGAAGGGCCTCTCATAGTATAATACATAACTCAGAGTGATTTGTGTTCGGGAGCTGGACTGCGGCTTCCGGACGAGAGGAGTGACGGCAATGGATACGCGCCCCATCGGCGTGTTTGACTCCGGCCTGGGGGGCCTGACGGCGGTGCGGGTCCTGCGGCGTATTCTGCCGGAGGAGAATTTGATTTACTTCGGCGACACCGCCCGGGTACCCTATGGAGGGCGTTCCCGGGAGACCCTTTTGAAATATGCTCGGCAGGACTTGCGCTTTCTCCGGTCCTTTGACCTCAAAGCGGTGCTCATCGCCTGCGGCACTATTTCCACCACCTCTTTGGATGTGCTCCAGGAAGAGAACGAGCTGCCTATCGTGGGCGTGGTGGAGCCCACCTGTCGCCGGGCTCTGGCGGTGACGAAAAACCGCCGGGTGGGCATGATTGCCACCCTGGCCTCTGTCCGCTCCGGCGCCTACGAGGCGACGCTGCGGCGACTGGACCCAGATGTGGAGGTCCTCTGCCGGCCCTGTCCGCTGTTTGTGCCCCTGGTGGAGAATGGCCGGTTCCGACCTGGGGACGTGGTGATCGAGACCGTAGCCCGGGAGTACCTAACTCCGCTGCTGGAGTGGGGGGTGGACACTCTGATTTTGGGCTGCACCCATTATCCGCTGCTGGAGGAAGTTCTTTCCGCCGTCTGCGGCCCGGGGGTGACCCTGGTTTCCGCCGGGGAGGAGTCTGCCTTTGAGCTCAAGCGCTTGCTCACCGCCCAGGGTCTCCGGGCTCCGGCGGAGGACCGGGGAGAAGCTGAGTTTTACGTCAGCGACCGGGCGGAGGATTTCGAGGGCGTGGCCTCATTGTTTTTGCAGGAAAATATTCATCATATGGCACGGAGGATCGATATTGACCAGTATTGAGACAAGGGCGCTGCCCGTTCTGCTGACCATCCGGTCGGAGCAGCATTTTGAGGGCATGGAGCCCGACGGCGTTGAGCTGATGACCGAGGGCACCCTGACGCCCACAGGGGAGGGGGGGCTTCTCCTCTCCTATCAGGAGACCGCGCTCACCGGCCTGGAGGGCACTACCACCACCTTCGAGGTCCGGGGGCCTCAGGTGATTTTGAGCCGGACGGGGAGCGTGAACTCCCAGATGGTTTTTGAGGAGGGAAAGCAGCACACCTCTCTTTACGAGACCCCCTTCGGCGAGCTGGCCATTGACATTCAAACCAGCCGCCTCCGGCACAGCCTGACGGAGCAGGGCGGACTGATGGACCTGCGATACTCCATCTCCGTGGAACACTCCGCCACGGGGCGAAACGCCTTTAAAATTCGCGTGAGAAGAAAGCATGAGGCCCGGGAAAACGGGCAATCCTGATACGAAAGACACGAGAAAGAGGGTTTATCAATGACGAACATGGTACAAAACGCCAAGGACCAGGCAGCGGCCCTGGCCATGGCCGCCTACCGCGCCGCCACAGAGGCGGGAAAGCTGCCCCAGGCGGAGGTTCCCGCCGCCCCGGTGGAGGTCCCCCGGGACACTGCCAACGGAGACTTCACCACCACCTTTGCCCTGGCGGCGTCCAAGGCTCTGCGCCAGCCGCCCCGGGCCATTGCCCAGGCTCTGCTGGACCACATGGATTTGGAGGGCAGCTACTTCGCCTCCGCGGAGATTGCCGGGCCGGGCTTTTTGAACTTCCGGCTGGGCCGGAAGTGGTACGAGGAGGTCTGCGCCGCCGTGGAGCGCGAGGGGGCGGACTACGGCCGCTCCGACAGCCTGAAGGGGCAGAAAATCATGGTGGAGTTCGTCTCCGCCAACCCCACCGGCCCCATGCACATGGGCAACGCCCGGGGCGGTGTGCTGGGGGACACCCTGGCCTCCGTGCTCTCCGCCTGCGGAGCGGAGGTCAGCCGGGAGTTCTACGTCAACGACGCCGGACACCAGATTGACAAGTTTGCCCGGTCCATCTACGCCCGGTGCATGCAGCTGACCTACGGAGAGGAGGAGCACCCCTTCCCGGAGGACGGCTACCAGGGAGACGACATCCGGGAACTGGCCAAGGGCTTTCTGGCCCGGGGGGAGGAGGAATTCCCCGGTGGAAACCGGGAGGAGTTCTGGATGGCTGACATGGCGGAGTACGGCCTGTCTGTGAACCTTCCGAAGATGGAGGCGGACCTCCGGCGCTATAAGATTCAATACGACACCTGGTTCTATGAGTCCAGCCTCCACAACAGCGGCGCGGTGGCGGAGACGGCGGAGCTTTTGACCAAGGCCGGGTGGACCTATGAGAAGGACGGGGCCCTGTGGCTGAAAACCGCCCAGATCATGCGGGAGAACCTGCTGAAAGCGGGGAAGAAGGAAAAGGACATCGAGAAGCTGGACCTGAAGGACGACGTGCTCCGCCGGGCCAACGGCTTTTACACCTACTTTGCCGCCGACATTGCCTACCACCGCAACAAGTTCGAGACCCGAGGCTTCGACCGGGTAATCAACATCTGGGGCGCGGACCACCACGGCCACGTGGCCCGGCTGAAAGGGGCCCTGGACGCCCTGGGCCTGGACGGCAGCGGAAAGCTGGACATCGTGCTGATGCAGCTTGTCAAGCTCCTCCGGGACGGAGAGCTGGTGAAGATGAGCAAGCGCACCGGCAAGGCCATCTCCCTCTCGGACCTGCTGGACGAGGTGCCGGTGGACGCTGCCCGGTGGTTCTTCAACGCCAAGCCGGACACCCAGATGGACTTCGACCTGGGCCTTGCCGTCCGGGAGGATTCCGAAAATCCCATCTACTACGTGGAGTACGCCCATGCCCGCATCTGCTCCCTGGCCCAAAAGCTGGCGGGAGAGGGTCTAGCGGTTCCCGCCCCCGGCGAGGCGGATTTGAGCCTTCTGACGGAGGAGGCGGAGGAGGTCCTCATCAAGCAGCTGGCCGCCTGGCCGGACACCATCCGGGCTGCGGCAAAGAACTACGATCCCTCCCACGTAAACCGCTATTTGATGGAGCTGGCGGGCTGCTTCCACCGCTTCTACACGGCCTGCCATATTCGGGAGGAGGCTCCCGCTCTGGCGGCCGCCCGGCTGCGGCTGGCGGACGATGCCCGAATTGTGCTGAAAAACGGTCTGGCCCTCATCGGCGTGGACGCGCCGGAGCATATGTGATACTTTCTTGAAAGAAAGCATCCAAAGAACGTTCGTGCGCTCTGCTTGTCCAGCGGCGGACCGAATTGAAGCGACGGGGCTTTCTGCCAACTAAGAATATTTTTTCCAGCCTCCGCACAGAATGGAGAGGCGGCTCTGCCGCGACTTCATTCGGGCGGAGGCTGGTATTTATGAGGCGGAAGCTGTTCTTTTGGGAGCTGGGAGGCTTTTTGTTCACCGGGGCGGTGGGGACGCTCCTCCACTTTGTCTACGAGTGTAGCGGCGGCAGCCTTCTGGCGGCCTGTGTCTCCGCCGTCAACGAGTCCACCTGGGAGCACATGAAGCTCCTCTTTGTACCCCTGTTCCTCTTCTCCGTGGCGCAGGTCTGCCTGCTTGGGCGGAACTACCCGAATCTCCTGGCGGTCCGGGCTCTCAGCACCCTGATGGGGGCAGCCCTGATTCCCGTGCTTTTCTATACCTACACCGGGATACTGGGCTATCACGTCACCTGGGTGGACATCTCCATTTTTTACCTGGCGGACCTGGGGGCCTTTGCCTTGGATTTCGCCCTGCTCCGCCGGGGGAAGCTCTCCGCCCGCTGGATGCAGCTTTTGGGACTGGCGGCACTGTGGGGACTGGCCTTTTGCTTTGTGTGGTGCACCTTCCGGCCGGTGAGCTTGCCGCTGTGGCGGGACCCGGTGACGGGAGTTTACGGAATTCCCTGAAAACGCCCTGCGGGGCGTTTTCGCCTTTTTGGAATTTACTGTGAATTTGTGCCCGCCCCGCTTGACCAACCGTCGTTTGGGGGAGTATAATATACTAACTTATGAACTGCGTGACGAATGGAGGTCCTGCTATGACGGCCAAACGAAAGCCCGTCGCCCCTTTTTACGCCGTGGCGGCGCTGTGGCTGCTGGGCGGGCTGTTCCTGCCCCTGTATTCCCATACGGCCATTGCCCTGCTGGCGGCGGTGTCGGCGGGGGTGTTCCTGCTGGTGAACGGAATCTGCCAGGGCGGGGGAGCGGTAGCCGGGTCCGCCGGGGCGGAGAAGAAAGAAGAGCCGAAGGCCCCCGAAAAGCCCAAGGAGGAGCCCTCCAGCGGAAACCCGGAGCTGGACAAGGCGATCAAGGACGGGAAGCTGGCCCTTAGCGAAATGAAGCGGCTGGACGACAACATCGCCGACCCCGGCGTCTCCGCCGATATCGTGCGGTTGAGCCAGGTGTCCGAAAAGATCTTCCAGGCCGTGAGGGACGACCCGGACAAGCTGCCCCAGATTCGGAAGTTCATGAATTACTACCTGCCCACCACCTTGAAGCTCCTCAACACCTACGACCGCATGAGCGGCGCGGGTGTCTCCGGGGAAAACATCGACGGCACCAAGGAAAAGGTGGAGGACATGCTGAAAACCATCGTCCGGGCCTTTGAAAAGCAGCTGGACGCCCTTTACGGCGCCGACGCCTTGGACGTCTCCACAGACATCCAGGTGATGGAGACCCTGCTTGCCCGGGAGGGCCTGACGGAGCCGGAGATGAAAGCGGACCCGGTTCAGGAGGACGGCACGGACATCCATCTGGAGTTATAACCCCCGCGGAATGTAAATAAGGAGGCAGCGTCATGAAAAACCTGACGGTGAAGGCGGTGGACACGGTTCTGTACGCGGCATGCGGCGCGCTGTTCCTGTGGGCGGCCTGGGACCAGGAGATTGGCTTCTACATCCTAACCGGCGCGTGCCTGCTGGCCCTGGCGGCCTGGGAGGGCTGGGCCTGGGTCCGGGACTACCGGGCGGGCCGGAACGAGAAGTGCGAGTGGACCCCTTCCATGACCGTGGCGTTTCTCGTGGTGGCCGTGGTCCAGACGCATAGGGCTGTGACCGAGCCGGACGGCTTTCACACGTTTCTAGCGGTTAGCTGGGTTTTGATCAGCGTGGTTTACACTGTGAGGACTGTCCGGGGGCTCCGGGCGGAGAAACAAATGAAGGAGGAAGCGTCATGAAAAACCGAAACCCTGTGTACCTGTTCATCTCCATTCTGGAGGGCATGCTCTCCGGAGGCTATTTCTACCTGGCCAAAAAGGAGCGAGACCCCCTGCACCTGGTGACCGGCTGCGTGTGGCTGGCCGTTTCCGTCCTCCATGGCATCCTGGGCATCCGGGAGGAGGAACACATTCTGCTGGTGGAGGAAGCCGACTATGAGTGACAATATGATTCCCGAGCTGACCCTGGACCCCACCGCCGCAGCAGCCCAGGAGGTTCCTTCGCTGACGCTGGAGCCCGCCGCCACCCCCGCCGCTCCCGAGCCGGAAAAGCCGGAGGTCAAGCCCGTGGAACTGGACGACTCCATGCTCTCCGAGGCGGAGAAAAAGGCCGTGGAGGACTTCTCCAAGAAAATCGACGTGATGGACTCCAACCTGATTCTCCAATACGGCGCGGCGGCCCAGAAGAACGTGGCGGGCTTCTCCGAAAGCGCCCTGGCCTCCGTGCGCACGAAGGACCTGGGCGAGGTTGGCAAGTCCCTCTCCGAGCTGGTGGTGGAGCTGAAGGGCTTTGGCGAGGAGGAGGAGAAAAAGGGCCTCTTCGGCAAGTTCAAGAAGGCCGGGAACAAGCTGGAGGTCATGAAGGCCCAATATTCCAAGGTCGAAAGCAACGTGGACAAGATCGTCCGGGAGCTGGAACAGCATCAGGTGACCCTGATGAAGGACGTGGCCATGTTCGACCAGATGTATGAACTGAACCTCAAGTACTATAAAGAGCTGACCATGTATATCCTGGCGGGGAAAAAGAAGCTGGCGGAAGTCCGGGCCAATGAGCTCCCCGCCCTCCGGGCCAAGGCGGAGCAGTCCGGCGCCCAGGAGGACGCCCAGCGGTACAACGACCTGGTGCAGATGTGCGAGCGGTTTGAAAAGAAGCTCCACGATCTGGAGCTGACGAGGATGATCTCCATTCAGATGGGTCCCCAGACCCGGCTGCTCCAAAACAACGACACGCTGATGGTGGAGAAAATCCAGTCCTCCCTGGTGAACACCATTCCCCTGTGGAAGAGCCAGATGGTCCTGGCCCTCGGCATGGAGCACGGCCGTCAGGCCACCGCCGCCCAGAGCGCGGTGACGGAGATGACCAACGAGCTTTTGAAAAAGAACGCCGACATGCTGAAAATGGGCACCATCCAAACCGCCAAGGAGGCAGAGCGGAGCGTGGTGAGCATCGAGACCCTCCAGCACACGAACCAGCAGTTGATTTCCACTTTGGATGAGGTGCTGAACATCCAGCGGGAGGGCGCGCAGAAGCGGAAGGAAGCCGAGGTGGAGCTGGGCCGCATCGAGGGCGAGCTCCGGGCGAAGCTGATGGAGCTGCATAAATAAATGCCTATCGGCGGAACGGCCCGTAGGGGCAGACCTGCGTGTCCGCCCCTACATGTCCGCCTACCGGAGCTCCCGGGCCACGGAGAAGGCGGCCAGGAACATGGCCTCCAGCTCCAAGGAGCGGCTGTCCTCCAGGGCCTGCTGATACCGCTCCAAAGACGCCATGCGTTCCCCGGAGAGGCCCTCCTTCAAGGCGGCGAGGTGCTTTTCCTCCAGGGATTTCGAGAGGTCGTAAGACTCGTGGTCCAGGCAGCGGGGAATGCGCTCGTTATGGGTGTAATCCATCAATAGCTGCATGAGACTGGTCATGGGGATACCTCCTATATACTAGATAAAGGTATATTAACATACCTAAAATAGGGCTGTCAAGAGGTGCATTATGCAGATACTCGCAAAACGCCTGAAAGAATTGCGGGAGGAGCGCAGGATTTATCAACGGGAATTGGCGGAAATTCTGGACATGTCCTTCCGAGGTTATCAGAATTACGAGACAGGCCAGAGCGAACCCAAGCTTGCAACTCTGCTTGCGATTGCGGACTATTACCAAGTATCCATCGACTATCTGGTGGGCCGGACGGACGCGCCGGACTTCCAGCCGGTTCAGACAGAGGAATGAGCCTATGAAATTGCTGCAAAAACGCCCGGTGGCGGCGGTCATTATGGTCCTGGCCATTCTGGCGGGCATAGCCCTGGGGCAGGCAAAGAAGCCCACGGTAGAGGCCGCCCTCACCGGGGACTTCCTGTATCTCGTCCACAACGAGGGCGGGGTAATCTCCCAGGACACCGCCGAATACATCGAGGCCATGAACGCCTCCCTCTTCGCCCAAACCGGGGCCCAGATCGCCGTGGACGTGGTGCGGACCACCGGGAGCGAGGACATCATGGACTACGCCGAGCGGACCCTGAATGAGCTGGGCGTGGGCTCCCGGGAACGAAACAACGGCATTTTGCTGGTGCTGGCCCTGGAGAACGAGTACAACGGCCTGCCGGACGGGGATTACGTCATTGCCTGGGGCGGCGGCTTTACCTCCGGGCAGCAGGACCGGCTGGAGGATATCCTCTACAGCACCCTGGAGGATTACTTTGCCGCCAAGCGTTACGACGACGGGGTCCGGTATACCTTCCGCTCACTGACGGATTATCTGGAAAGCGTCTATCACGTCCACGTTACCACGACGCCTCCGGCCCCGGCGGACATGGGCAGCTATCAGACCATCTCCGGCGGCTATCAGTCCACCGGCGCGGCGGTGGCGATTGGAAGCGTCGTCACCGGACTGGTGGTGCTGGTGATTCTCCTGTTTGTCCTTTGGGTGGCGCTGGACGGAATACGCTACCGGAGCTACCGGCGGCGGTATTACGGCCCCACGGTCATCGGCATACCAAGACCTGTGTACTATCCTGTGTTTTGGGGCCGTCCCCGGCGGCCCAGGCGGCCTCCTCCGCCGCCTCCCAGAAGGCCCGGCGGACCGGGCGGTCCCGGGGGCTTTGGCGGCTTTGGCGGGGGCTCCTTTGGCGGCGGCGCGAGGCGCGGCGGCGGTCCCGGCGGGCCGGGCAGCTTCGGCGGCGGCTTTGGCGGGGGGTCCTTCGGCGGCGGCGCGAGACGGGGCGGCGGTTTCGGCGGGCCGGGCAGCGGCGGTTTCGGCGGGCCGGGCAGCGGCGGTTTCGGCGGAGGTTCCTTCGGCGGCGGCGCGAGGCGCGGCGGCGGACGGTCCGGCGGCTTTGGCGGCGGCTCCTTTGGCGGAGGCGCGGGCCGGGGCGGCGGAAGAAGATAAAACGAGGCCCCCGGCGTGTTGGTTACGCCGGGGGCCTTGTATTTACAGATAGCATAGACTGCGTTGCCGTCGCTTCGGCCTGGATGATTGCCGGACTATAGAGCGCGATAAAGTTCTTTTGCTAACGTTTCTTTCAAGAAAAGTTAGTCCAAAACCTGCACCGCCGCACCCAGGACGCCGTCGCCGATGTAGACGCTAAGGGTTCCGTCGATTTCGCCGTCCCAGATATGGTCATAATGAGGCAGGGCGGCGGTGAGCTTCTGCCGGACGGTTTCCATCTCGGAGGGGGCTCCGCCGTTGGCCACGGCCAGGTTGTATTTCCGGTGGCTGCCGCAGCGGTCCACGGCCATGGACACCAGCTTGTCCATGACCTGGTTCCGGCCCCGGACCTTGGCGATGGACTGGAGCTGCCCGTCGGGGGCGAAGGTGATGATGGGCTTGATCTGGAGCAGGGTTCCCGCCGTGGCGGTGACCTTGCCGATGCGCCCGCCCTTCATCAGGTATTCCAGGGTGTCCACGGAGAAGAAGGGGAAGGTATTGGCAATGAGCTGGGGGGCCCGGCGCTCCACCAGGGTGTCCCAGTCCATGCCGTTTTGAAGGTCCTCCGCCAGCTGGAGCACCGTCAATCCCTGTCCCAGGGAGCCGCTCACGGAGTCAAAGACCCGAATGGGGAAGGCGTCTCCGCTCTCCTCGGCGATGAGGCGCAGCAGGTTGTAGGTGCCGGAGAGGCCGCTGGAGAGCATGACGGCGATCACGCCGTCATAGCCTGCGTCCCGGATTTCCTTTAACACGGCTCCCGCACTCTCGGCGGAGGGCAGAGAGGTTTGGGGCAGCTCCCCGGCCTTGAGGCGGCGGTAAATGTCGGCGCTGTGAATGTCCACACCGTCGGAATATTCCCCGTCGGCGCAGAGGATGCGCAGGGGAACGATGTAAATGTGATGCTCCGCCGCCAGACGGGGAGACAGGTCCGCGCAGGAATCCGTCAGCAGCGCGATTTTTTGAGGGGCCACGTGTTCCCAACTCCTTTTTTGTAAAGGGCCCGTTCCGTCCGGCTGGAAGGAAGAGCCTCTAGGCTTGTCTGCAAGCATTACGACCATTATCCCACAAATGCGGGAAAACTGCAAGAGCGATTTGCGGAGTTTTCCAGAGACTTTTTTCAGAAAACCGGCCAAAGGGAAAAATATAGGGAAATCAAGAGAATTTCCCTTTACCTAGCGGGGGTTTTCTGCTATAATATACAAGTTACATTCTGCCCGCATGTCGGGCGTGAAAGGAGGGCGCTTTTGTGAAATACCAAAAATGGAACATCGGCGCCCCCAGGGAAGAGGACGTGGCGGCGCTGCGGGAGGCGGGCTACCCCTATCTGATGGCCCTGGTGCTGGCGTCCCGGGGCATTGCCTCCCCGGAGACGGCGGCGGAGTTCCTGGACCGGGACCGGAAGCTGTCGCTGTCGCCCATGCTCATGCGGGATATGGACAAGGCGGTGGCCCGGATTCAAAAGGCCATCGCCGGAGGGGAGACCATCGCCGTCTTTGGGGACTACGATGTGGACGGCATCACCTCCACCGTGCTGCTGATGGACTACCTGAAAAGTTGTGGGGCCAAGTGCCTGCGCTATATCCCCCGGCGGATCGAGGACGGCTACGGCCTGTCCAAGCCTGCCATTCAAAGCCTCCGGGACCAGGGAGCCACGCTGATGATCACCGTGGACTGCGGCATCACCGGCAACGAGGAGGTGGACTTCGCAAGCTCCATCGGGCTGGACGTGGTGGTGACGGATCATCATGAGTGCAAGGCGGAGCTGCCCAAGGCCGTGGCCGTGGTGGACCCCCACCGGCCCGACTGCCCCTATCCCTTCAAATTCCTGGCGGGCTGCGGCGTGGCCTTGAAGCTGGTGCTGGCCCTGGGGGGCGAGAACCGGGAGGACGCCCTCTTTGCCCGCTATTCCGCTCTGGCGGCCATCGGCACCGTGGCCGACGTGATGCGGATGGAGGGAGAGAACCGGGCCATTGTGGCCTGCGGGCTGGAGGCTCTGCCCCACACGGACTTTGTGGGCGTCCGGGCCCTTTTGCGGGAGGCGGGCCTGGAGGAAAAGCCCATCACCTCCATTCAAATCGGCTTTGTCCTATCCCCCCGGATCAACGCCGCGGGGCGCATGGGGGCGGCGGATTTGGCGGCGGACCTGCTGGAGACCCGGGACCTTGCCCGGGCGGAGGAGCTGGCCCGGGAGCTCTGCGAGCTGAACCGGGAGCGCCAGGCGGTGGAGCAGGCCATCTGCGCCGATGCGGTGCGGCAAATCCAGGCGCTGCGGCAGGAGGAGCGCAGCGCTCTGGTCCTGGCCAGCGAGGAATGGCATCAGGGGGTGGTGGGCATTGTGGCCTCCCGCCTCAGCGAAAAATACTCCTGTCCCAGCTTCATGATTCACTTGAAGGACGGCACGGGCCGGGGGTCCTGCCGGTCTTACGGCGGGTTTAACCTCTTTGCCGCGCTGGAGTCCTGCGCGGATTTGCTGGACGGCTTCGGAGGCCATGAGCTGGCCGCCGGGTTTACCATTTCCGAAGATAAAATTGAGAGCTTCCGGGCACGAATGAACCGTTATGTACGTTCCGCCACGGGAGGAGAACCGCCGGTGAGCTCTTTGGACGTGGACGCGGCGGTGGTTTCACCCAGTGAGCTGATCCTGGAGGAGGCGGAGCAGCTGGAGCGGCTGGAGCCTTATGGCGCTGGAAATCCCCGGCCGGTGTTCGCCCTGCTGGGGGCCACGGCGGAGACTGTTCAGCCCGTGGGGCAGGGAAAGCATTTGAAGCTCCGCCTCAGCAAGGGCGTGAGCCGGTTTGACGCGATTTTCTTCTCCGTCACGGCGGAGGAGTGCGGCATCGTTCCCGGCAGCCGGGTGGACGCCGCCTTCTATCTCCAGGCCAATACCTTCCGGGGGAACACGACGCTGCAATTGCAGCTGGTGGACGTGCGTCCCTCTTTTAGCCCTAGCCGCAGCGAGGCGGCGGCCCAGGCCCTTGTGGGCCGTCTGGTACGGGGCGAGAGCCTGACCCGGCAGGAGCTGGCCCGGCTGAAAGCCAGCCCCAGCCAGTATCAGGACTGCTGGAACGCCCTGACGGACCTTCTCCGTCAGGGGAAGGCGCGGAAGGAGCGCCTGCCCTTTTTGCGGAGCGTCGCCGCCCAAATGGGAGGAAACGAGAGCTTTCTGCGCACCTATCTCGCTCTGGCGGTTTTCAAAGAGCGGGGTCTGGTCTCCCTGACCAGAGAGGGGGACTGGCTGGCGATGCACCTGATGGGAGACCCGGAGCACGCAAGCTGGGACGACTGCCCGTATCTTCTCCGCCTGGAGGAAAAGGAGGCAACCTGAGATGACCGTACAGGAACAGTACGAGCTTTTGGAAAAAACCGTCCGCGGCTACAATCCCGCCGCCGACTTCGACCATATCCGGTCCGCGTTCGAGTACGCTGACCGCTGTCACGAGGGGCAAAAGCGCAAGAGCGGCGAGCCCTATATCATCCATCCCCTGGCTGTGGCCCAAATCGTGGCGGAGGAGCTGAAGCTGGACTCCGAGTCCATCGAGGCCGCCCTGCTCCACGACGTAATTGAGGATACCCCCGCCACCCACGAGGACGTGGCCCGGATGTTCTCACCCACCATCGCCAATTTGGTGGAGGGGGTCAGCAAGCTGACCCGCATCCAGTATGCCACCAAGGAAGACGAGCAGATGGAGAACCTCCGGAAGATGCTCATGGCCATGAGCAAGGATATCCGGGTCATCCTTATCAAGGTCTCCGACCGGCTCCACAACATGCGGACCATGGAATACCAGTCCCCGGAGAAGCAGAAGCAAAAATCCCTGGAGACCATGGAAATTTACGCACCCATCTCCCATCGCTTGGGTATGCAGCGCATCAAGTGGGAGCTGGAGGACCTGTCCCTCAAATATCTGGACCCGGTGGGCTACAACGAGATCATCACCCGGCTGGACGCCAAGAAGCCGGAGTATGACGCCTTTCTCCTCCGCACCCAAACCCAGATGGACGACCGGCTGACGGAGCTTGGCATCCAGCACATGGTTTACGGGAGAATCAAGCACCCTTATTCCATCTACCGGAAGATGTTCAACCAAAACAAGTCCCTGGACGAGATTTTCGACCTTTTTGCCTTCCGGGTGTTAGTGGATACGGTGGGGGACTGCTACAACGTCCTGGGCGTGATCCATGACATCTACAAGCCCATTCCGGGCCGGTTCAAGGACTATATCGGCACCGAAAAGCCCAACGGCTACCAGTCCCTCCACACCACCGTCATGGGACCCGACGGCCTGCCTTTCGAGGTGCAGATTCGGACCTGGAAGATGCACGAGGTGGCGGAATACGGCGTGGCGGCCCACTGGAAGTATAAGCAGCACGGTCAGGGAGCGGGAGCCGAGGGGAAATACGAGTGGGTCCGCCGCTTGCTGGAGAATCAGGAGGGGGCCGACGCAGAGGAGTATATCCACTCCTTAAAGGTCGACATGTTTGCCGACGAGGTATTCGTTTTCACGCCCAATGGAGACGTGCAGAACCTTCCCGCCGGGGCCACGCCCATCGACTTTGCCTATGCCATCCATTCCGCCGTGGGCAACCGCATGGTGGGGGCCAAAGTAAATAACCGCATTGTCACCTTTGACCACATCTTAAAAAACGGGGACATTGTGGAGATCATGACCTCCAAGTCCGCCAAGGGCCCCAGCCGGGACTGGATGAAAATTGCCAAATCCAGCGAGGCCCGGAGCAAAATCCGCCAATGGTTTAAAAAAGAGAAAAAGGAGGAGAACATTGCCAATGGCCGCTCTTCCTTTGAGCAGGAGCTCAAGCACGCGGGCCTCGCCATGAAGGACGTAACGGACCCGGAGAATCTGCCGCTGCTGCTGAAAAAGGTCACCTACGGCAGCCTGGAGGAGATGTACGCCGCCATTGGCTACGGCGGCTTTACGGCCCAGAAGGCTGTCAGCCGGATGAAGGGGGAGCTGCTGCGCATCGCCCGCCAACATCAGGCGGAAGAGCTGATGACGGAAAGAGCGGAGGAGCCCCTCCTCCCGGTGCCTCCCAAGCCTGTGAGCAAGAGCGAGCAGGGCATCATTGTAGAGGGCCTGGACAATTGTCTGGTGAAGTTTTCCCGCTGCTGTACCCCCGTTCCGGGGGACGAGATCGTGGGCTTTATCACCCGGGGTTACGGGGTGTCCGTCCACCGGGCGGACTGCCCCAACGCCGCGCCGGAGCGCCGGGTGGGCCAGGAGGGCCGCTGGCTGAAAGTCTCCTGGGGCAAAGACACCAATGAGAGCTATCCCACCACCATCGATGTGATGAGCAAGGACCGGATGGGGCTGATTTTGGACATCTCCACGGCGCTGTCCAGTACCAACACCTTTGTCAGCGGCCTGAATTCTCGGAGCACAGAGGATGGCTTCGCCGTCATCCGCCTGGAGATTCGGGTCCGGGACGGGGCCCAGATGAAGGCCATCATGAACAAGCTGAATCAAATTTCCGGGGTGCTGCAAGTCACGCGCCCCGCCGGATAGCGGCGTCGAAAATTGCGCTCCATTTCGTCCGGCTTTGCCGGACATCCATTCCGCTCCATTTCCTCCGCCTCCCTTCAAGAGGGGACTTCGTCCCCCCTTGAGCATTCCCCCTCCCCTGCGGGGGGACGAGGGACGGGGCTTGGTTGGGGTGTGGGGCTATGGCGTACAATTATAAAAGGAGGGATTGCCTATGCGCGCGGTTGTTACCCGCGTGAAACACGCGTCGGTTACCATCGAGGGAGCCGTGACGGGTCAAATCGGGGAGGGCTATTTGGTCCTTTTGGGGGTGGCGCCGGCCGATACGGAGGAAACCGCCGTGAAGCTGGCGGAGAAAATCTGCAATCTCCGGGTATTTGAGGACGAGAACGAGAAAATGAACCTCAATCTGGAGCAGGTGGGGGGGAGCCTATTGGTGATTTCCCAGTTTACCCTCTTTGCGGACACGTCCTCCCGCCGACCGGGCTTCTCCGGCGCGGCGAAGCCGGATTTGGCCATTCCCCTCTATGAAAAATTTATGGCCCATTGCCGGGAACGGGGCTTCACCGTGGAGCATGGGGAGTTCGGCGCGAAAATGGAAGTGGACTCTCTGAACCACGGTCCGGTGACCATCCTCTTTGACACGGAGAAGCCTTGAAGGGCAGAATGAGTATCAAGAAAGGACGGGTGTTTCCATGGGGATGTTTTCCAATTTCTTTCAAAAAGAGTGTTCCCTGGGGGCACAGCCCCACAGCGGCTGGAGCTGGAGCCTTTCGGTAAACGGGGTGCTTACCGCACATTTTGACTGGGAGGACGTTGCTCGGGCCTTGGACGGCCTGGGGCCTCATGACGACAGCTTTGTAATTTTAGAACAGCGGAAGGGGAAGGACTACTGGTTCATCCAGAGCGCCGTGGCCTTGGCGGGCCCTCACACTGGCGAATATGTGGTGGGTGTGGGCTGGAACGACAGCCGGAGCAAGCACTATATCGAGCGCTGCGGCGGCGCCGGACGGGCCGTGGATATGTTCCGGGCCGCGTGGCAGGGGAAGCCCCTGGACTTTACCGGCTTTGAGGATCAGTCCGACCAGCTTCCCGGTGAATCTTGAGATCATGGACCCAAGAGGGGAGGAGACGCCGATGAATGTGAAAATGATGCAGGTGGGCTCTCTGGGCACCAACTGCTATATTCTGGAGGATGAGAAAACCCGCGAGGCGGCGGTAATTGACCCCGGCGGGGACGCGCCGGAGATTATCAAGGCTCTGGAGGGAGCAACGCTTCGCTACATTCTCCTGACCCACGGACACTACGACCACACCGGCGGCGCGGCGGAGCTGGCAAAGGCCCTGCCCCAGGCGGAGGTCTACATCCACGAAAAGGACTTTCGCGGTGTGGCCCCGTCCATGTTCCCCCTGTGTACCCAAATGGACGAAGTGAAGTTCTATGGCGAGGGGGACCGAATCGCCGTGGGCGGCTTAGAATTGCAAGTGCTGCACACCCCCGGCCACTCCGAGGGCAGCGTCACCCTCCGCTGCGGAGATTTGCTCTTTTGCGGGGACACCCTCTTTGCCGGGTCCTGCGGGAGGACGGACTTCCCCGGCGGCAGCGTGCCCAAGATGCTGGCCTCCCTGCGCCGCCTGGGAGAGCTGGAGGGGGACCTCCAGGTCCTTCCCGGCCACATGGACGTCAGCACCTTGGAGGAGGAGCGGCGGCACAATCCCTACCTTCGCCAGGCCCTGCGGGAGACGACATGAAGCTGGAGTTTCACGGCCACGACGAGCGCTACACGGTTGAGCAGAGCCTCCTAAATCTCTTCCCCGGCGAGCTTCCGGTCTATGAGCCCATTCAGCCCGGGGACGAGAGCTGGGCCGTGGTCTCCTGCCGGGAGGAGGCGGGACGGCTGTTGGTCACCACGGACCTCTGTTATCTTGGCGGGAATACGGCGGCCTTTCACGCCGCCTCCCTTTCCGGCACGGACTATGACCGGGAAGGCCAGCGGCGGCACGCCATTGGGGCCTGCTTCTTCCAGGCATACCAGAGCCTTACCGGGAACATGCCCCCCTGGGGAATGCTCACCGGGGTCCGGCCCGACAAGCTGGTGACGGAAGCCCTGACGGCGGGCAAGACCCCTGGCGCGGCCCGGGAGGTGCTGGAGAAAATTTATTACGTCACCCCCCGCCGGGCCGCCTTGGCCCTGGAGACGGGGACAGCGGCCTTTGAGGCCGCAAAGGGCCTGGGTCCCCGGGACATCGCCGTCTATATCGGCATCCCCTTCTGCCCCACCCGCTGCGCCTACTGTTCCTTTGTCAGCCAGTCGGTGGAAAAGAGCTTTTCCCTGGTGGACCCTTACGTGGATGCCCTGGCGGCGGAAATTGAGGCCGGGGGCCGCATGGCCCGGGAGACGGGCCTGAACGTCCGGGCCATGTATATGGGCGGCGGCACGCCCACCACTCTGACCGCTCCCCAGCTGGACCGGGTGCTGACGGCCTTTGAGATGGCCTTCGGCCCCGCCCTGGACGGCTGCGGCGAGATTACCGTGGAGGCGGGACGGCCCGACACCATCACGGCGGAGAAGCTGGCGGTTTTGAAGGCCCACGGCGTTCACCGCATCTCCGTGAACCCCCAGACCATGGAGGAAAACGTCCTCCGAGCCATTGGCCGCCGCCACAGTCCTGGGGACATTGAGGAAGCCATGGAGCTGGCGGCAAAGTGCGATTTTCCCCACGTGAACATGGACCTCATCGCGGGACTGCCGGAGGACACGGCAGAGGGCTTCTACCGCTCTTTGGAGCGCTGCTTGGCGTTTGGCACGGACAACGTTACCGTTCACACCCTGGCGCTGAAAAAGGGCAGCCGCATCCTGCTGGAGGGCCTGACCATCCCCGGCCCGGAGGCGGTGGGGGAGATGCTGGACTACGCAGAGCCCGCCCTGCGGAATGTGGGTTACGCACCCTATTACCTCTACCGGCAGAAATACATGTCCGGCAGCTTTGAAAACATCGGCTGGACCCGCCCCGGCGGGGAATGTCTTTATAACATCTATATCATGTCGGAGCTCTGCTCCATCCTCTCCTTTGGCGCGGGAGGGTCCACGAAAATGGTGGACCCGGCCCGGCGGCTGATCCAGCGGCGCTTCAACCCCAAGTTTCCCAAGGAGTACACGGAACGCCCAGACAAGCTGCGGTCCAATCAGGCGGACTTCGCCGCCTTCTATGCCAGATGAACGGAAAGGAGCCGAATCCATGTATTCCTTGAAGCAGATCAACGAGGCCGTCCGCCGGGACCCCGCCGCCTTTGCCCAGGAGTGTGACGCGCTGTTTGAGAAAAAGGTGGAGGCCGCCGCGGCGAAAATCGCGGACCACCGAGCAGAATCCCATATCATTTTGCTCTCCGGACCCTCCGGCTCCGGAAAGACCACCACCGCGCTGAAAATCGAGGAAAAGCTGGTGGAGATGGGCATTGTGACCCACACGGTCTCCATGGACAACTATTTCAAGACCATGGACCCGGAGACCTTCCCCCGGAACCGGGAGGGGGCCATTGACTACGAGTCCCCCTTCTGCCTGGATGTGGACCTTCTGAATCAGCACTTCGCCATGCTGGACCGGGGGGAGCTGATTCACGTTCCCAAGTATGAGTTTGCCCGGCAGATGCGCTCGGATATTTTTGCCCAGCCCATGCGGCTGGGGAAGGATGACATGGTAATCTTCGAGGGCATCCATGCGCTGAACGACATCATTGTGGGGAAAAATCCCAGGGCCTTCAAGCTCTATATCGCCGCCCGCAGCGACATTCTGGATGAGGACGGCTCCATGGTATTCGACAAGTCCTGGATTCGCCTCTGCCGCCGCATCGTCCGGGACTTCAAGTTCCGGGGCAGCGACGCGGCCTTTACCTTGAAGCTGTGGGAAAATGTCCGTCGGGGGGAGCGGCTGTATATCTCCCCCTACAAGGAGAACGCGGACCTTATGTTTGATTCCGCGCTGGCCCTCAGCGTCAGCGCCTTGAAGCCCTTTGTGGTTCCCCTGCTGGAGGAGATTCCCCGGGGCAAATACCAGGTGGTGGAGGACATTCTCCGGGGCCTGGAAAAGATTGAAGCGCTGGACGAGACGTATATCCCCGCCAAGTCCCTCTCCCGGGAGTTTATCGGCGGAAGTCCCTACGACAATCATTGAATGGAAAACGAAAGGAGCGGCACTATGAGCAATCAGGAAAAGCTGTATGACCTGCTGGATACCCTCCGCACCGGCGCGGAGGCGGCGGGGACCTTGGCTCTGGGGGCCCTGGGCCTGGCCTGCGAGGGGGCGGAGAAGGCGGCGGAGGCCGTGCGGCTCCGCTATCAGGCCGCCCGAGTAGAGGGTGAGATGGACGGGAAGCTGATGGAGGCCGGGGAGATGGTCTATGCCACTCACACCGGAAACCCCACAGAATCCGGGGAGCTGCTGGAAAAGCTCCAGGAGATCGACGTGTTGAAAGCCCAGCTGGCCGCGCTCAACGAAACCCTGGGCCGGAAGCCGGAGAACGCGTCGTGTCCCGGCTGCGGCGAGGCCGTGGAGGAAGGGGACCGCTTCTGCCGCTTCTGTGGCGAAAAACTGAACTGAGGAGGAGAAACCATGGAATTTTACACGTATCAACAGGTTCAGGAGAGCGCCCAGGCTCTCCGGGAAAAACTAAGCGGCTTCCAGCCCGAAGCCCTGCTGATTCTGGGCTCCGGCCTGGGGGCCCTGGCGGATGAGGTGGAAAGCCCCATTGCCGTGCCCTATTCCGAGGTGCCGCACATGAAGCGCTCCACCGCCCCCGGCCACAAGGGCCAGTTCCTCTTCGGAAAGCTGGCGGGGAAGGACGTGGCCGTCATGCAGGGCCGCCTTCACACCTACGAGGGCTGGTCCTTTGCCGACGCGGCCTATCCCGTCCGGGTGGCCCGGGTGCTGGGGATGGAGACCCTGGTTGTGACCAACGCCGCCGGGGCGGTGAATACCGCCTGGACGGCGGGGGATATCATGCTGATTACGGACCACATCAAGCTCTTTGGTGTCAGCCCCCTCTGCGGGCCCAATATGGAGGAGCTTGGCCCCCGCTTCCCGGACATGAGCCACGTTTACACTCCGTCTCTCCAGGAGGCCGCCCGGGAGGCCGCTTTGTCCCAGGGCCTGGACCTGAAGGAGGGCGTCTACATGTTCTTCCCCGGTCCCCAGTACGAGACTCCGGCGGAGGTCAAGGCCGCCCGCCTGCTGGGGGCGGACGCCGTGGGCATGTCCACGGTGCCGGAGGCGATCACCGCCACCCACTGTGGTATGCGGGTCCTGGGCTTCACCCTTTGCACCAACATGGCGGCGGGCGTGCTGGAGCAGCCCCTCTCCGGCGATGAGGTTATCGCGGCGGGAGAGGCCGCGGGCCCCAAGTTCACCGCACTGGTGAAGGAGTGTTTAAAGCGGCTGTGAGCCTTTAAAAAAGCGGGTTGTGCCGCTGGAGGGAATCTGGTCTAAGGCGGGGCCCGGTCCCATAGAGTGGACAATGGGGCCCGCCCCTCACGGACAGAGGCTGTCCGCGCATTTTTTGAAGTATTCGAGGTATGCTTTCCATGTCAACTAAGAAAAAACAGTCCTTCCTGGGCGGCGCGGCCATTTTAGCGTCGGCGGTGGCCATTGTCAAGATTCTGGGCGCAGTGTATAAAATTCCCTTCGGGAACATTGTCGGTCCCGAGGGACAGACCTATTTCAATGTGGCATACAACATCTACAACGTTCTTCTGACCATTTCCACCGCCGGTCTCCCCTTGGCCATTTCCAAGCTCACCAGCCAGGCGCATACCCAGGGTCGTGAGAACCAGAAGCGGAAAATTTTCAGCACGGCTATCTGGCTCTTTTTTGCCATGGGCCTAGTGGGTACGCTGTTGATGTTTTTTGGTGCGGAGCGGCTGGCGGCCTTCATGAACGAGCCTTTGGGTTACTGGCCCATCCGGGCCCTGTCCCCGGCGGTGTTTTGTGTGTGCTTGCTTGCCTGTATGAGGGGCTATACCCAGGGCCAAGGGAACATGACCCCTACCGCCGTCTCTCAAATTTTGGAGGCCCTTTGCAAGCTGGGTTTGGGTCTGATGCTGGCTTGGTATTTCCTCAAGCTGGGATTGGGGCTGGATATTGCGGCGGCTGGAGCCATCTTGGGCGTCACAGCCGGAACGTTTTTGTCTTTGCTGTACCTGATCTTCTATCTTCTGCGCCATCGGGATCGGCGAACCTCCTTGGATGAGCCCGACAGCGGAGGGAAGCTGATGCGTCAAATTCTGGCTATTGGAATTCCGATTACCCTTAGCAATTCCGCCATGAGCATCATCACGCTGGTGGATACCAAGATTGTCTTGGGGCGTCTGCGGGAGATTCCCGCCCTGGCGGATTCGGCGGCGGAGCTTTTCGGCCAGTACACCTTCGGCATGAACCTCATCAACCTGCCTCCTTCTTTTGTGTTCCCGGTCACGATGAGCCTGATTCCCTTTGCGGCGGCGGCGCTGACCCGCCGGGACCATGCGGAGGCGGGGCGGATCATCTCCTCAGGATTCCGGCTGGTGGCGGTGCTGACCATCCCCGCTGGAGTGGGATTGAGCGTGGTGGGTGGTCCCGCCCTGCTGATGCTCTACCCCAAGCGGCAAGCGGACGCTTTGGCCGCCGGACCCCATATGCGCTGGCTGGGCATTGCCTGCATTTTCATGTGCCTGATGAATCTGACCAACGTGATTCTGCAAACCTATGGCAAAGAGCTGATTCCCATTTGGACGGTGATTGCAGGCGGCGTCACAAAAGTGGTCATGAACTATATCTTGGTGGGAAATCCTTCTATCAATATCCATGGTGCACCGATTTCCACGCTTATGTGCTATGTGGTGATTGTGGGTTTGAACCTCTTCTTCGTTTGGAAGTATTCTCCGGAGAAGCCCCGTTATCTTCAAATTTTCGCCAAGCCAGTCATCGCCTCCGCACTTATGGGCGGCGGGGCCTGGGCGGTGTACGGCTTCATGAGCCGTGCCCTGTCGGGGCACTCGGCCTACGGAGCCAATGCCGTTGCCACCCTCTGCGGCATCCTGGCAGGGGTAATCGTTTACGCCGTTTTGGTGGTGGCTCTGCGGATTTTGCGGGCGGAGGACTTGAAAACGGTACCCCATGGCGCAAAATTGGCAAAACTGTTGCATTTGCGCTAAAAGATTCGGAAAACTGGCAAAAAATATGGAAACATCTCAACTTTTTTCTCGAAATTTCTTGCAAAGGCGGGCAATCTATGGTAGATTTTCAATGTAAGCACCGTTACGGCTGGGCGGATTTTCTGGAAATCATGCGGCTGCTCCGGGCTCCGGGAGGTTGCCCCTGGGACGCGGAGCAGACCCACGGCTCCATCCGCCGGAACTTCCTGGAGGAGACCTACGAGGCTCTGGACGCCATTGACCGGGACGATCCTGTGGACATGTGCGAGGAGCTGGGAGACGTGCTGATGCAGGTGGCCTTCCACGCGCAGATTGAGACGGAACAAAACCGCTTCACCATGGACGACGTGATCGACGGCGTGGCCCAGAAGCTGGTGTACCGCCATCCCCACGTCTTTGGGACCGTAGAGGTGGAGGATAGCCAGGAGGTCCTGGTGAACTGGGAGGCTTTAAAACGGAAGGAGAAATCCCAGTCGACCACGGCCGACGCCATTGAGTCCGTACCCCACACCCTGCCCGCCCTTTGGCGGGCGGAGAAGATCGGCAGCAAGACCGCCAAGGCGGGCTTCGACTGGTCCAGCGCCCTCAGCGCCCTGGGGAAGCTGGAGGAGGAGGTTCAGGAGCTGCGGGCAGCCCTGGAGGCCGGCGCGGCGGCAGACGAGCCCCACGGCGTCCGGGAGGAGCTGGGGGACCTGCTCTTCATCACTGCCAAGGTGGCCCAGATGTCCGGTGTGGACCCAGAGGACGCCCTTCACCGGGCCTGCGACAAGTTCGACGGGCGCTTCCGCCGGGTGGAGGCTCTGGCGGACAAGCCCCTGGGCGAATATGTGGAGGCGGAGCTGGTGGAGCTTTGGAAGTCCGCCAAAAAAGAGGAGTCTTAACACGCGATTGCGTTAAGAATATAGGATACCAGAACACAAATGATTGCAGGAGGATTACCATTCATGAACAAAGCAGAACTCATCAATGTCGTTTCCGAGGCCGCGGAGGTCTCCAAAAAAGACGCCGAGACCGTTATCACCGCTACGCTGGACGCCATTACCGACGCGCTGAAAGAGGGCGAGAAGGTCCAGCTGGTGGGCTTTGGCTCCTTTGAGGTGAAGAAGCGGGCGGCCCGGGTGGGCCGGAACCCCAAGACCAAGGAGCCCATTGAGATTCCCGCCTCTACCGTGCCCGTGTTCAAGGCCGGCAAGGTGCTGAAGGACACCGTGGGCGGCTGATCGGGGGAGTAGTCCGTTTTAAACAGCCGGCAGGACTGCCGGCTGTTTACTTTTTCAAGGAAAGGAGGGCGCGCCATGCGCCTGGACAAATATCTCAAGGTTTCCCGCCTCATCAAGCGGCGGACCATGGCCAACGAGGCCTGCGACAACGGGCTGGTGTCCGTCAATGGCCGGCCTGCCCGGGCCTCCTATGAGGTGAAGGTGGGGGACCGGATTGCGCTCCGCCTGGGGGCCAGGGAGGTGACGGTGGAGGTCCTGTCCGTCCAGGAGACGGTCCGTCAGGCCGACGCCGCTGCGCTTTACAAGCAGCTGCTGTAAGGACCTTGATTTTCTGACGGTGAATACAAGTTCTAAACCGGCCGCTCCCGCCATATCCTGTGGACAGGGAGGGACGAACCATGAACGATTACTCTGTGCCCCAAGCCGCCGCCCACCGACTGGAGCTGGACGGGCGGGAGAGCCTGACCGTCTCCGGCGTGGAGGACGTGGAGCGCTTTGACGAGACCGGCATCGTCATGACCACCGCCGTGGGAACCCTGGTTGTCACGGGAGAGGACCTGCACATCGGCAAGCTGTCCCTGGACGGGGGAGAGCTCCACGTGGATGGGAGGATCGACTCCCTGACCTATGAGGACCAGGGCCCCGGCCGGGGCGGCTTTCTGGGCCGCCTCTTCGGTTGAGCATGGAGAGCCGGGCGGCCCAGCAGTTGCTGATGTTCGGGCAGTCCATTCTCCTGGGTCTGTCCGCCGGGCTGCTGTATGATCTGCTGCGTCCCTTCCGCGTCCGGGCGCCCCGGGCCACCGGCCTGCTGGACGGAGCCTATTGCCTGACGGTGTGCGGAGCAATGTTCCTCTTCCTGTTGCGCCGGGCCGAGGGCCAGCTCCGCGGCTTTGTGATTGTGGGAGCCCTGGGGGGCGCGGTGCTGTTCTTCTGCGCATTTTCGGAGCTTCTGCGGCCCCTGTGGGCCTTTTGGGCGGATACGCTGGCTTTTTTGTGGCGACTGCTGTGTCTCCCCCTGCGGTGGACGAGAAATTTTTATAAAAAAATGCTCCGACACGGAAAAAACCTCTTTTATTTTTGGCGCAAATGCTTTACAATAGAGAAAAGTGGGTACGGCCCCGGGAGAGGAGACGGCAGAAATGGCAAAACAGCGAAAAATGCCAAAGGCGGTAGAGCTCCGCACAGGCCTTCTGACCAAGCTGTTGATCGTGATTCTGCTGGCCGCGCTGGTCTGCGAGGTATACGCCCTGCGGGAGCAGGTGTCGGACGCCGAGGAGGAGAAAGCGCGGGTCGCCGCCGAGGTGGAGGGCAAGCGCCAGGAGAACGACGCCCTGGCGGCGGACATCGAGGAGGGCTGCACGCCTGAGAAGATGCAGGAGATTGCCCGCCGGGAGTTGGGCTGGGTCCTGCCGGGAGAGTATGTCTTTGATGTGGGCAGCTGAACGCCGGACCGTTTTACCAAGCGAATCAAGGGAAGGAGAAACTAGAAACCGTATGGAGCCTCAGGTTGGGAGCATTCTGGAAGGCAAAGTTACCAGCATTATGAAATTTGGCGCCTTTGTGGCGTTGGAGGGAGGCGGCTCTGGGCTAGTACATATCTCGGAGATTGCCAATACCTTTGTGGAGGATGTACACGACCACCTCCAGACGGGGCAGACCGTGAAGGTTCTGGTCCTGTCGGCGGAAAACGGGAGAGTGAACCTCTCCATCAAAAAGGCCCTGCCTCAGCAGGAGCGGCGGGCCCCCCGTCCTCCCATGCAGGGCGCGGGTTCACATTCGGCCGGTCCCCGGCCGCCGGCGGTCCCCAGACCCGCTCCCCAGCCGTTTTCGGGCCGGGGCAGGCCAGAGCCCTTGCCGCCCTCGGGGGATCAGGCCTTTGAGGACAAGCTGAAGCGCTTCCTCTCCTCTTCCGAGGGGAAGATGGCGGACTTGAACCGCAGCATGGACGGCAAGCGGGGGAGAAGAAGGAAATAAGGAAAAACCGCCCGGAGACGGGCGGTTTTCTTTTTCTCATAAAAAGGAGCCGCACAGCAGATGCCATGCGGCCCAAGCGGGTGGGATATTGGAAAGCTTCCTATATCAAAGTACCATATTTTCCAGGTTCTGTAAATAGGAAGTTTTGTCGCTTTTTGCCTTCTTTTGTCGAAACCCGGGACCCGGTGGGGGTGAGGAAAAAGTTTTGTGAATATTTTGAAAAAACGCCGCTTTCCTCTTCCCATTTCAATACAAATATGTTATATTATATAAAAGGGCTTTCGCAAAGCCGCAACAGCCCTTTTTCACACGAAAGGAGCGATCTCGATGAAGTACACCTACGCTTGCAAAAAGGTCTCCCTCAACGATTCCATCAAGGCTTACACAGAAAAGAAAATCGCCAAGCTGGAAAAGTATTTCCGGGAGGACACCACCGCGTTTGTGACATTCTCGGTGGAGAAGGACCACCGCTGCACAGTGGAGATCACCGTTCGGAGCGGCGGCGCTCTGCTCCGGGCCCAGACGGAGGCGCCGGACGGCGATATGCGCGGCGCTGTGGACGCTGCTGTGGGCTATATCGAGCGCCAGATTTTGAAGAACAAGACCCGGCTTTCCAAGCGGCTGCGTAGCGAGGGCTTTCCGCCTCCCGCCCCCGTCAGCGACTTCGACGTGGCGGAGGAGAAGGAGTTCGCCGTGGTCCGGACCAAGCGCTTCGCCGTAAAGCCCATGAACACGGAAGAGGCAATTTTGCAGATGAACCTGCTGGATCACAGCTTCTTCGTTTTCCGCAGCAGCGAGGATGACAGCCTGTGCATTGTCTATCGCCGGAAGAGCGGGGGCTATGGCCTCATTGTCACCGACGAGGAGGAGTGAGCCTTGCATGAGGGAGCCGGGAGGCATCCAGGCTTTCCAGATGATTCCCCGTTTGGGGTGAGCGCAAACTGAAAAAGGCCGAGGGTGTGCAGAAACAGCGCATCCCCGGCCTTTTTTCGACTCTCCCGTCCCCGGCGCTCCGGACCGGCAGCTCATAGTGGCAGGGAGGGACAAAAAAACGCCGGATTGCTGCGGTTAGGGCGGAATAATGCTTGCCAATTCGTTATCGGAATGCTACAATGTAAAAGATTAAAAACCGAAGCGTGCGGTGGTGGCCCGCAAAAATAGCTGCCAATCCGGAATTCAGGAGAAGGGGGAATGGGAGTGTCAATCTTTGATCGCCTTGTCTCAAAAGAGACGGGCGAAAAAGAGCGCAAACCGATTCATCCCACTCCCTACAGGAGGATGTTTTCCGAGCTGGACATGACCGGCGGCGAGTTAAAAGAGGGGTATCCGGAAGAGAGCAAAACGGTGGACGCGTTTATCCGGGTGCTAAAGGAAGCCAGCAGAGCTCGGTATAAAGAGGCGATCAATGGGGAGCTTCGGCCGATGAAGGCAGAGGCGCGCTTTTTCCTGTCGGAGGACCGCATGAGTGCCTACGCCTGTCTTTTCCCACCGGAAAACGGTGGAGAGAAGCTGACTCTGGAGGAGTTTCTGGGGGATATGCGCTACGAGGGCATACAATACGGTATCCTGCAAGAGAAGATCGAGAGGGAGTTCGGGCTTGGGTATTTTCGCATATTCCCGGTGGCGCGGGGAAAGGCGCCTCTAGCGGGAGAGGACGGCAAAGTAACCGAGCTGCTTCAAAGACGCAAAAATATGTGCCTGGAGATACAGAATGGAAGCCAGGTGGATTTTGAAGAGGACGCCCAGCTGCAGCCCATTCGAAAAGGGACCGTCATCTGCCTGATCCGCCCCCCAAAGCCGGGAATGGATGGCATGGATGTGACAGGGAATCCACTTCCCTGCCCGGAGGCCATCGCCGCCTATGTGCCCCAGGGAAAAAACACCGTTATCGGCAGGGGCGGCCAGGCGCTTACGGCGGACGCAGATGGGATTTTATACATTGAGGACGACCGTTTCTGCATACATGAGCAGAAAATCATTGACGGGGACCTGAACCACTTCCAAGGGACGCTCCAGATTTCCGGCAGTCTCTACATAGGGGGAAACGTGGATGGCGGAGTCGTCATAGAGGCCACCGGCGAGGTTGTAATTAACGGGAAAATGGGGCAGGCCCGGATAACCTCCACAGGCGGGACCATCCGGGTTCAAAAGGGCGTTTATGGGACGGAAGGGAAAACCTTTTTAACCGCGGCCTATCAGGCGCAGGCCCCTGTCATGGAGCATGCGGAAATTGACGCCGGAACCAGCGTGATCGCGGAGACCATCTCCGACAGTGTGATTCGCTGCGGCGGTACGGTTTATGTCATGAATGGGCGGGGAATGATCGTAAACAGCCTGATTCAGGCGGAGGATAGCATCCTGTGCCTGCGGGCTGGCAATCTGGCCGGAGGCCGCAGCCGCTTTTCGGTGGGCTATCCTCTGGACATTCCGGAGTCGTGGGACCGAATGAAGGCAGAATTGACGGCAACGCAGTCCACCCTTGATATGCTGTGGAAATCGATTACAAGATTGCGGAAAAAGGGGCTCCATATGTCCGACAGCGAAAAATCGCTGCTGGAGCAGCTTGTGGAGCAGCGAGACCTTTATGTGGAAAAGCGGGAAACGCTGGCGGCGGAGCTGCGAGTAGTGAATAAGGTACTGGAAAAAAAGAGCAAGGGACGGGTACGGTGTGAAAAAATATACCCCTTTTTGGACGTTCAGATCGGCAAGTTTACAATAGAAATTATGGAAGTGGAGGAAAACTGCAATATTCGCGTCGAAGGGAATCGCATGCTTTTAAAATGAGGTCTGCTTTCTTCCAGACAGCAAAGCGCCGCCGGGACAAACCTTCCCGGCGGCGCTTTTTTCATGAATGGAATGAGGGCGGCTCCCTTGCCGGGAGACGTCCGAAAAGGACGGGGGAATCCGGCAGACTTCCAGCGGCGCGGCGTCAGGGAATCATGCGAATGTCCTTCAAATATTGAAGGTTTACTTCAGCGGCGCGGAGGGCGAATTCCGCCGTTTTGCCAAACATGTCCTGCTCGATTACGGCAGTCCCCCGATAGTCAATCTCCTCCAGAACGTCCCGCAGCTGCTGGAAGTCGATAACGCCGTCTTTCAAATTGCACATAACCCCATTGGCGAAAGCCTCGGACACCGTCCAGTGTTGTTCCGCCGCCTGCTTGCGGAGAGGGCCGCTCATGTTTTTAAAATGCAGGTAGGGGATACGCTTTCGATGCGCACGCAGGAAATCCAGGGCGCTTTGGTCCAAGGGCTCTGTTCCGCCATTGGCATAGACGTGATGCCCGGTGTCGAAGCAAAGGAATATCTCGCCTGCATCCAGCAGTTTTTCAATTTCGGCGTTGTACTCAATGGCGGTTCCGGCGTGGGGATGAAATACCATGCGAAGTCCGTACTCCTCCCGAATAAAGTCGTTGACAGACGCAATACCTTGATAAATGCGATCCCACAGCTCACGGCTCCAGGCCGCTTTCTCCTCAAAGCCGGGCTCGTAGGCGGTGCCGTCCATGACAACCATGTCCCGCACCTCCAGCTGGACCAGCCGCTGGGCCAGCCCGGCCACAGAGCTCCGGCACTCCGCGGAGGACAGACGGCCAAATGGAATCGTCGCCGTACCGGCGCAAACCGTCAGGCGGCAGCGGTCCAGCTCAGCCCGAAGGGCCGCGGGGTCTGCCGGGAGATAGCCATCAGGCCCCAGCTCGATTTCCGTATAGCCGGCTTGGGCCGCCTGTTGGAGAAAGACCGGGTAAGGCACGCCGGAGGTGCGGCCGTCTGCGTAAAATACGCCCCAAGAGCAGGGGGCGGTGGCAATACGAATCTCCATATACTCACCTCATCTGCTTCCCGATTTCCAGGAAGAGCTTCACGTCCTCCGCCGCGTCAAACACGTCGCACTTAGGCGTATCCTGTTCCACGATGCAGCGATGGAATTCCAACAGCTCGTTAAAGAACATGTCATGGTACTGGGGGCCATAAATCGTTGTACGGGCCTGCCCGTTTTCCAGGTCCTGCACCGTCAACTGGCTGGGAAGGTAGCGGATGTACGGAGAGTCGTATTTCAAAGACAGCTTCCGGTCTCCCTGATAGATTTCAATGGACTCGTCAAATTCCACCACGGACTGGTCGTTCATCTCCTCGAACACCAGATTGAACCCCTCGTACTCCAGCAGCAGGGTAAACTGCGTTCCCGCCGGGGAAAGCGCCGCCGCCCGGATGGCTTTTGGCAGACCGATCAGTTCCCGGACTGCCGAGAGGATGTGGCAGCCCGAGGCGGTCATCAGCAGATAGGCCATCAGTTGGGCCTGGGTGGCATTGCCGCCCAGAAGCCGGTTGTACTCCGCGAAGGTCTTTCGCTGCATGTCCGCCCGGCCCGCGGGGTCCAGGTCCTCCGCCTTTTTTTCATGCCAGGTGTTTTCCAGATACCACGGTCCCTCCAGTACCAGAGTCCTGGCCCGGACATAGGAGATGGGCCGGGGATCGGCGGCCAGCAACTCCTTCAGCTTCAGGAAGGAGTCGTTATAACGGCGGCAGTAGCCCACCATGGCAACCAGCTCCGGATGGGCCCGCTTGGTTTCCAGCAGACGTTCGGCAAGGTCTGGATCGCAGGTCATGGGCTTTTCAATAAAAACGTGCTTTCCCGCCTCCAGGGCGGCAATGGCGTATTCCGCGTGGTCCCCGGCGGAGAGAATCATCACCGCATCCACATCGGAACAGCGGATCAGGTCCAGCCCATCGTGAAATTGACAGGGGACTTGGTATTTCTCCGCGACGCAGCCACAGAGCTGGGCGGAGATGTCCGCCACGGCGGTGATTTGGAATTTCTCAGGAATCTTCTCCAGGTTGGGCAGGTGCAGCAGCTGCGCGGCTTGTCCCAGCCCAATGAGCCCCAGGCGAATCATAAGCGTGTACCTCCTTTTTATGCGGCCTCCGGCCGTAGAGTTATTCCTTTAAAATGTGGTCAACGATGAAGCGTACCCGGGGAGAGCCGCAAAAACTGCTCATGCCCACACGCTCCCCAAGCTCCATGCTCTCCCGGCACGCCGCCGTGTAGGGCGTCCACACCGGCAGGCCCGCCCCGTTGGGATCGCCGTATTTGGCGAAGTTGGTCCAATAGCCCACCATGGCCCGGGAGAGATCATAGTCCATACCTGTCAAGTCTCGCCAGCAGCGGGAAAGGGTCTGAAAGACGTACCACAGCTCGCTGGAGTGGTAGGCCCCGGCGTCGTCTCCCGGCATCTTCCTGGTGAAATGATAGAGAAAAGCGGGCTTCACGGCCGGGTTTTCCGCGGCATGGTCCGCCCAGGCAAAAACACTGGGCTTTAACAGGTCGTCCCAGCCCCCCGCCCGAACGGCGGCCTCTGGGTCTTGGTCAAAGCCCGCCAGCTTCAAAAAGGCTTCCGCGTCTTTGCCGAAGCGCTCCTCCGCGGAGCGTCGGAACGCCTCCGGAGCTTGGGGCGGCAGGCAGTTGAACGCGCCGTTTTCATTGGCGGTGGCGCCGATCATACAGGGAACGTCCGCATACCGATAGAACTTCACCGCCTCGGAACAGTCGGAGGGCTGTGACCAGCCATCCACAATGGGGGAGAACGCAAGGTCACCAGGACAAGATTCCTCGAGGAAGCGCCGCTCCTGCTCCACGATGTTCTCCGGAGAGCGGGCCCGGGCCTCCCGAATGGACTCACAGCCCAGGAATTTCAGAAATTCCGCCCCCAGCTTCTCCGCTTCCTCCTGGGTCCGCATGGAGACGCCGGAGGACCGGCGGCCGGTGTATCCCCCGGCGCTCTGCATGATGGCCCGGGCAATATCCCCCTGAGACAGAGGGGAGGTGAGGAGGTTTAGAACGCTCAGAGCTCCGGCAGACTGGCCGAAAATGGTGATGTTGTCCGGGTCCCCGCCAAAGGCGGCAATGTTCCGGCGGACCCATTTCAGCGCCGCGATCTGGTCCAGGAGCCCATAGTTGCCGCAGTGCCCGTTTTCGTCCCGCAGCTCCCGATGGGCAAGGTAACCGAAGGAGCCCAGGCGGTACTCGATGGTCACCAGCAGCACGCCCCGTCGGGCCAAGGCGTCGCCATCGAAGGTAATCTCGTGGCTGTAGCCGGTTTTGTAGCCGCCGCCGTGTATAAAGAACATTACCGGCAGGCGCTCCTCTGTGGTTTGTGCAGGGGTCCAGACATTCAGATAAAGGCAGTCCTCGCCCATCGGCTTTCGACAGACATAGAACTCCTTGGAATAGAAGGGGTGCCGTTCCTCTGCCTGGCTGGGAATGTTTTTGAACATGTACGCCTCGTAGACACCTTCCCAGGCGGGGGCGGGCTGGGGGGCGGCCCAACGCAGGGGGCCCACCGGCGGGGCGGCGTAGGGGATGCCCTTAAAGACCGTAATTTCCGGGTTTCCGCTGTAAAGTCCGGCGACAAGACCGGATTCCGTAGTTGCCTGCAATAACGCCATACGTTTCTCCTTTATGAAAAAGAGGCGGACGAAAAGCCGTCCGCCTCTTTTGACGAAGGTTAGCTGCCAAATTCAGTGGCATTTTCCTTGGTCCAGACAGAGGGGTTGATCATGACCTGCTCCGGCATCTCCACGCCGTCCTTTTCATGGGCCATAATGGCGTCATAGGTGCCGCGGGCCAGGGCAAAGTAGTCATAGAACACATCCACATAGGTTTCGTCGTTCAGCAGCCACTCGGTTCCAGAGGGCTGCGTGAAGTCCTGAGCCGCCACATAAATTTTTCCCGTCAAGCCGTGGGCACGGAGGGATTCTACAATGCCCTGGACCGTCATGGCAGACTGGCAGACCACGCCGTTGATCCCGTCGGCGCCGAAGCGCTGGAGCCAGTCCTCCATTAGATTCATGGCCTTGTCGGTCTTGGAGTCGGCGGGCTGTTTGTCAAGAATGGTGACGTCGGGCCGGATTTCGGCGATCTTCTCCTCAAAGCCCCGGGTGCGGTTGATCTGGCTGTTCATGCCCAGCTGGTTCATGGCCAAACAGACGGTGCCGTTTTCCGGAAGGACTTCCGCCAGCTTTTCCGCCTGGAGGCGGCCAAATTCCGCTTCGTCCACACCCACCTGGGTCCAGACCAGCGTATCACTGACGGGCACCGTATCCACACAGATAAGAGGGATACCGGCGTCAATGACCGCTTGCAGCGCCGGTTCCGCGCCGGGCAGGGGCTGAACCGCAATATAATCCATCTCCTGCTGGATCAGGGACTCGATGGTGTTGATTTGTTTTTCGGCGTCAATGTTGCCGTCCAAAATGGTGGCCTCAATTTCGGGATACTCGCTCTCTGTCAAAGACTCGAAGGCAAGCGCCAGGTTGTGGCACCACTCGTCGGAGAAGGCGGCGCTGGAGAAACCGACCTTAATTTTTCCGTTGCCGCTGTCCGTGTTGGCTGGGGCGGAAGTGCCGCTGTCGGCAGGCGGGGTGTCTTGCGGCTGGCTGTCCTGTTTGCCGCCGCAGGCGGCAAGTGAGAGCAGCAGCGCCGCTGTCAGGAGCGTTGCGAGGATCTTCTTCAGAGACATACTTTTTTCCTCCTTTGAATTTTGAGCTCTATCCTTTTTTAAGGGATTACGGTGTTAGGATGCCTTCATGACCGCATCGTGCGTCTTTTTGTCCAGGAGAACGGCGGCTATGATGATGACGCCCTTCACAATGGACTGGTAATAGGGGGATACGCCTGCCAGGTTCATGCAGTTGTTGATGACGCCGATGGTCAGCGCTCCGATGAGGCTGGCTGCCACGGAGCCTACGCCGCCCGCCATGCCGCATCCGCCCAGCACGCAGGCGATGATGGCGTCGAACTCATAGGCCACGGCGGCGGTGGGCTGACCGCTGTTGGTCCGGGCCGCCAGCATGAT
The DNA here is from genome assembly GCA_910587705.1 of uncultured Oscillibacter sp. Taxonomy (GTDB): domain Bacteria; phylum Bacillota; class Clostridia; order Oscillospirales; family Oscillospiraceae; genus Oscillibacter. Next base: position 129,470 of record CAJUMX010000002.1, on the reverse strand, counting down.
GCCCGCCAGAGCGGTGCAGGCGCCCATGTAGAGGTAAGCGAACAGGATCATGAGCTTGACATTGATGCCCGCGGCGTTGGCCGCTTCCCGGTTGCCTCCGGTGGCGTAGATATAACGGCCAAAGGAGGTATAGTTCATAACCAGCCAGGTAAAGAGCACCGCCAGGATCGTGATGATGATGAGCCAGGGGATGCCGAAGAGCTTTCCGCTGGAAATCCGCGCAATGGGTCCCACGCCGATGATGGGTGCGCCGTTGGAAAGAACCTGAGCCGCGCCCCGGAACGCCAGCTGCCCCGCCAGGGTGACGATAAAGGGAACCAGCGAGAAGTAAGATACCAGCACACCCTGAACGGCGCTGGTCAGAAGCATGACAGCCAGGGAAGCCAGGACGGACAGAAGCCAGCTTCCCGTAGCATTTACCACTAAAGCACACACGACGCCTGCCAAGGCCACGCCGGAACCGGCGGAAAGGTCCGTATTGCCGGAGACGATCAGCATGGTCATGCCGCAGGAGAGCACGCCGATGACGGTGCACTGGGTAAAGACGCTGACAACGTTGTCGGGGCTGAGGAAGCGGTCGGAGGCCAGGGAAGCGGCCAGTACCACCAGCACAAAGATCAGTAGGATGCCAAACCGGCTGAACAGCTCCGCTCCGTTGAGCTTTTTTCCAATCGTATGTTTCATTTTCTCACCTCTGCGGCATATTCCAGAATTTTTTCCTGGGTGTATTCACCCTTGTGCAGCTCACCGGAGATTTGTCCCTCGCACATGACCAGAATTCGGTCCGCCATGCCCATGATCTCTTCCATGTCCGAGGAGATCATGATGATGGAGACGCCCTGCTCCGTCAGCTCGTTCATGATCTGATAAATCTCACTTTTAGCGCCCACGTCGATGCCCCGTGTAGGCTCGTCCAAAATCAGCACCTTAGGGCTGGTCATCAGCCACTTGGCGATGATGACCTTTTGCTGGTTTCCGCCGGAGAGCTGATTGACAAGGTTCTCATAGCTGGGGGTCTTTACCCGGAGCTTCTGGCACATTTCTACAGCCGCTCCGGCCTCTATATGCTTTTGCAGAACGCCATGCCTGGAGTTTCGGTAGGTGGAAGGCAGTACTGTGTTCTCCAGAATGGACCGGCAAAGCACCAGGCCGTCCTCCTTGCGGTTTTCCGTCACCATGGCAATTCCATGTTTCATAGCGTCCCGAGGGCACTGGATATGGACCTGCCGGCCCGCCATCTCCACGGTTCCGCTCTCGGCGCGGTCCAGACCGAAGAGGCAGCGCAGGGACTCCGTTCGACCGGCTCCCACAATTCCGGCAAAGCCCAGGATTTCGCCTTTGTACAGCTCGAAGGAGACATCTTTCACCTTTTTGCCGCACCGGAGATGGTTCACCTTTAAAACCGCTTCTCCGCCCTGGAAGCTCCGGGACGGGTGGACATTGGAGATTTCCCGGCCCACCATCATGGAGATCAGGCGGTCGTGGTCCAGCTCTCCGATTGGCTTGGTTCCAATGTACGTACCATCCCGAAGGACGGAAACGCGGTCCGCCACTTGAAAGACCTCATCAATTTTGTGGGTGATGATGATGATGGTAATGCCCTTGCTTTTCAGTTCTTCAATGAAGGAGAAGAGCTTTTGTACTTCCCGTTCTGTGATGGCGGAGGTGGGCTCATCCATAATGATAAGCTTGGCGTCGTAGGAGATGGCCTTTAAAATCTCCAGCATTTGCGTCTCCGCTGTGGAAAGGGACCGGACCTTTTGCCTGGGGTTGAAATCCACCTTCCAGTGCTCGAAAAGCTTCCGGCACTGGCTGTACATCTCCGCCCAATTCACGACGCACCCCTTTTTCGGATACCGTCCCACAAACATGTTCTCCGCGATGGTCAGGTCCTTAATGGGGTTGAGCTCCTGGTGGATCATGGCGATTCCAAGGCCGATGGCGTCCCTGGGGCTGCGGATAATGGTTTTTTGCCCGTTGAACCGGATTTCTCCGCTGTCCGCTGGGAACATGCCGTTCAGAATTTTCATCAGCGTGGACTTTCCCGCGCCGTTTTCGCCCATCACCGCATGAACTTCTCCCTGTTCAAAGGAAACGGACACGTTGTCCAGGGCCTTGACGCCTGGGTATGTTTTTGTGATATGCTCCATTGCGAGAATCTCGCTCATCGAATCCCCTCTCTCTCAATGGCCTTCGCCGTTTTCATATTTAGTATACTTGGCCCAAGCCGGGGCGGCAATGCGGCGGTTTTCAGAAAATGTGTGTGATTTACGGAATATCAGGAAAGCGGCACTCTTATTTTATGCATTTTATATAAATTTAGAGATTTGCTTTTGGCAACAAAAGAACCCTGCGCATCTATACGCAGGGTTCTTCAAGATCGTCCAGAAACAGCAGACGGTCCCTTCTTTGCAAAGGCCAGCCGTAGTTGCGGTGGAACATGAGTACAATTTTTCCCAGTTCCGACGCCCGGGAGATTACCTTCCAGATGTCGCCCATGAAAGACAAATTGGGCTGATCCATGATGCCGGCAAAAACGAGAATGTCCACATCCTCCATCAGCATCCGGTAGAGCACGGCCTGCTCCCGCTCCGTATCGCTGAACCGGCTGAGACGGCGGCCCCACTGGTCGCTGGGGATGGAGATGACGTCTGACAGCTCGCTTTTTAGAAATTTCTTTGCCAGATTGGGCGTTAGTCTACCTTTGGATGAGATGCGGGCGTAGGCGGGCAGGACCACATTTTCCGCAAATGATAAATCCAGAAAATAAGCGGATTGAAGCTTTTTAAAGGTCAGTACGGTAACGCGGGACTGGCCCCGCTGGCGGTTCATGGACAGGAGCTGCTCTGTGCGGAAAAAGAAGTCCAGATACCATTGGTATTGTTTCGAGCTGCGGCAGCTGGCGCAGACCACCTCGCCGGGAGCCAGGGAGAGCCGCCCTATGCCAGAGCGTGCCGGATAGAAAAAATCTCGGGTAAGAACCGGCTCCGATCCCTCCCGGAAGCCGTCTGCCGGAACTGGTTGTTCCCGATTCAGCAGCAGGTTCGCTTGCTCCGCCGAACATTCTCCGCGCATGAAATCAGCGGAAATGCGTCCCCTTGAGAAAAACAGCGTCCGGTCTCCGTATCGGAGGGCATACCGGGCTCCCGCCTCAATGATTAAGATGCCGACGCCCCGCTTCTTCAACAGCCGAAGCTTTTGAAACAGTAGGCCGATGTCCTCTTCCGAAAGCAGATAGAGCAGATTATCCAGAATTAAAAGCCGGGCCCGGGTCAGCAGAGCCCGCAGACAGTAGACCAGCAGCGTATCGATCAGCGGGACCTGGGTGGTTCGTTGGAGCAGGTCCATTTGGATGCCGCATTCCCGGCAGATCATTTGGACAAACGCTTTGGACTGCCCCCGGAGCCATACCGGTGAGAGGGGCTTGGAAATGTAGATGTTTTCACTGATAGAGAGATTTTGAATCAGCGTCGTATCCTGTGTAACGCAGAATATTCCCCGCTCGTGAGCCTGCTCCGGCGAGAGGGGCTGATAGGGTTCCTCCAACAGCTTCATTGTCCCGCTGTCTGGCGTAAGCTCTCCCATCATCACCCGGGTCAGCACAGACCGGCCGCTGCCGCTCCGCTCCACCAGAAAGGTGAGCTCGTTTTGGTACAGGCGTAGAGATAAATTCCGCAGAGCCTTGTGACCGCCAATAAATTTGAAAACATGCTGGAATTCAAACAGCTCTTTTTTCATGTTCTCTGTCCCCCGATGCCGAAGGAGCCGGCATACACAACTCGATCTGTGTGCCTGCCCCTGGGGCGCTGGTGATTTCCAGCCCATAGGCCGGACCAAAAAACAGCTGTAAACGCTGATGCACGTTTTTCAGCGCGATCCCGCTTCCCCGGCGGGAGGTTCCGTCCCCTTCCGGCGCGATGAGTTCTCCGGAATCGGGGTGCAAAAGGCGGGCGCGGAGCTCGTCCAGCCGCCTTGGAGGGATGCCCACGCCGTCGTCCCGGATTTGAAGAATCAATTTGCTCTGGGTGCAGAATCCACGGATCAGAATGGAACCAGGACCGATTTTGGGTTCCAGTCCATGGTGAATGGCGTTTTCAACGATGGGCTGGAGAGTCAGGACCGGCAGCATATAGCTTCCCGTCAGCTCCTCTAAGCCGTCCAGCTCGAGGCGAAGCGTGAACTTGTCCCGAAAACGGTAGTTTTGGATGCGGATATAGTTTTTGACGTTTTCCAGCTCGTCGAGAATGGAGGCCTTGGTGCCGTTGCGGTTGATGTTATAGCGGAACAGCCGGGCCAGCGTCTCGGTCATGGTGGCAATTTCCTCCTCGTCGTGAAGCAGGGCCTTGCTCCGAATACTTTCCAAGGTATTATAGAGAAAATGGGGGTTGATCTGGCTTTGCAGAGAGTCCATCTGGGCCTGGGCTTCCAGGATTTTCAGAGCCATCTCCTGGCGGGAATACCCGAGGTCGTGTTCCTCATTGAGAAGATCCGTCAGGAAGGAGAATCCGCTTCTCCTTCCAGCATCCGATGGACGTAAGCGCAGCCTCCTGGCTTTCCACAGCAGCGCCGCCAGGGTCCCGGCCCATGCCAGAAGCAGCAGCGCCGCGGTTCGGAGCAGCCGCAGCGCCGCTTGGGGGCATCCCTCTTCCAAAGCCGCTGCAGCCGTCAGCAGGATTGCGATGAGGATGAGGACCGCAGCCAGCATGCCTTGAAAAAACCATCGATAGGGGGTGCGGACATGATCCATTGCCGGCCTCCTTTTACACATAGAACTTTCGGTAGGCCGTCGGCGTTACGCCGACCATTTTTTGAAAGACCTTGCTGAAATGCCGCTGGTCCGCATAGCCCACCCGCTCCGCAATGCCGCGGATATTGAGAGACGGATCCCGGAGCAGCCGCTTTGCCTCCTCGATTCGCGTTTCGATAACGTAGTCGGAAAAATTCTTTCCTGTGCGTTCCTTGAAAAGAGTGCTTAGATAGCCCGCGCTGACAAAAGCGCGTTCGGAGACCTCCTCCAGGCTGATCTGCCGGTTGATATGGGCACGGACATACTCCTGAGCGGCACGAATAGGCTCGCCGACCTTTTGGATTTGCAGCTTGGAGCAGTAGTCGATCTCCGCCTCCGTATACTCGCAGAGGAAGTCCGCCAGTTCATCCACAGTGTCGCAGTTTGCCAGACGCTTGTGGATGATATCCTCCGAGGGGATGCCGGACTCCTCCTCTGAGGGAGGGGGATCCTCCCGAAGTCCCATGGCCGCCACCTCGTTCCGGATGCGCAGGATTAGCGTGCGGGTCACCTGAAAAAGGTTGGAGAGACTGTAGCTTTCCACAGATCGGAATTCCCCGTAAACCGACCGGATCAGCGCCAGAGACGGCTCTTTTTGTAGGGTTTCAATTCTGCTGAGGAGCGTCTGGCTGTCCTCCGCGGAAAATTTGCACTCCGGGATATCCGGCAGGGAGGCGCGGAGCCGCTGGTGCTCGATGACCTTGCCGGAACCGGCGTAGAGACGAAGAACGCTTGCCCGTTCCGCACTTTCAAAGGCTCTCCAAATTTCCTCTTCCGTATAGACGGGGGAGCCCGCCGAAAAGGTGAATCGAAGGTTTTGATATTGGGTGGACACGTCCGCCAGGAGCCGCTGGAGTTCCTCGCACCGCTGCCGGTATGCGATGTGGCGTGCCTCGGCGTAGTTCATCAGTATATACGCGTTGCAGTCGGTGACTACATATTCGCTGTCAAACACCTGACTTTTGAAGGTTTCTCCAATACGCATGGAGACGTTTTCCAGAACCTTTTGGAGGGTGCTCTGACGAATGTCCGCCTTGTCCCGGCAGCTGGCGTGGACGCAGACCGCCCAGAATACCCCGGGCTGAAACGAGAACAGCTCTTTGTGAAACGTCCGGTTGAAGTCGGTCAGTGTCTGGCGGAGTTCGTTTCGCCGCAGCACAGAGGTTTTCTGCTGGAGCTCTTTGCGTATGGCGTTTTCGCTGGCCCGCCGTTCCCGCACGGCCCCGCTTTCCCGGAGCAGGCGTTTCAGCAGCAGATTCAAGTCCGTTTTGCTGATGGGCTTAAGGAGGTAGTCCTCCACGCCGAAGCGAATGGCCTGCTGGGCGTATTCAAATTCCCGGTATCCGCTGATTACAATGAACTTCGTCGGAAGGTTTTGCTGGCTGGCCCGTTCGATGACCTCAAGTCCTGTCATGCCCGGCATCTGAATGTCGGTTATGACGATATCCGGCTTTTGGCGCAGGATAATTTCCATGGCGTCGATTCCATTCCAGCTGGAGCCCAGGCTCACCAGTTCCAGACCCTCCCAGTCAATCAGCTTGTGGATCAGCTCGCAAATATCCGGTTCGTCGTCCACAATTAAAATTTTTAGCATAGCTGGAACCTCCTTGCCGACACTTCGCCGCCGCTCTGGAAAAACCGACGGCTGGCGTTTCGATCAATATGATTTAATATGATAACACTCCGGCACGCAAGGCAAACTGCCCGCTTCCCGAAAATCCGGAAATGGAAGCAGCCATTTTCCAACACAGCGCCATTCCCCAGACGTGAGATTGGCTTGTCGGGAAAAGTGGCGGGGCGTTGCAAATACTCCGTAAAAAAGGCCGGAGGTCATGGCGATGACTCTATTTCCACGTCCATGGTATCATAAAATTTTTTGGATTTCAATTGAAAGTATGGCATGGGGGTGGATGTCAAGGAGACCATCTTTAAATCCTATAAGGCGGCGTTTAAAAAGTACTTCCCTTTCCTGACGGGTTATGGTATACTACCTTACGAAGTCTATCGTCTGTGGTTCATAAGGGGCAGCGCCTGCGAATGAAGAGACGAGCGGCTTTTTCTTCTGCCTATCGAAAATTATGAAAAGGAGCGACGGGAACGTGACGGGAAAGCAAGCGGACTCCCTTATCAGCAGGGGGATCAAACGGAGCCTGGATAGAAGGATATTAAGAAATACGATGCTTAATATCCTGGTTTTGGTGGTCGTATGCTGTGTGATTATGGCCCTTTCTTTGCAGTCGCTTGCCAACAATATTTTGTTGGACAGCCTCCAGCCTATGGCCCGGCAGTCGGCAAAGACGGTGGAGGCCAATATCCATATGCTGGCGGATCGGATGATGACCATTGCCAGTGATCCCCGAATGGATACGGTGGCAACTACCGAATCGAATGAAACGGGAACAGCTCTCCCGGATGCTACGGCGACGGCGGAGAACCGCAGAGCGGCACTGGAGGAAGCGGCGGAGATTTACGAGTTCTATACAATTGCCCTTTACGACCTGGAGGGGCGTCTGCTGCAGGGGATTGACGGAGCGCCGCAAAGCCTGGAGAGTAGCTTTCTCGCCCTTTTGAAGGAGACCGATAATCTGACCACCGATTCCTCCACCATTTATCAGGACCGGCTGGGCATTACGATGGGGATGCCGGTAAAAGAGGACGGCGAGACCGTTTTCTATGTCATGGGTGTATATAAATATGACACGCTCAACGATGTCATCAGCAGCATCAATTTAGGAAGAAACGGGAAGGCCTATATGGTCAACCAGGAGGGAATCGTGACCGGCCATCCGGACCAGTCCGTGGCGCTCAGCCGGAGCACGCTGGCGCAGTTTAGCGGCGGCAACGCGGACGCGGTGGAACGGGTGACCACCGGAGAAACCGGGGCGACGGAATTTCCCATCAATGGGGAGCAGATGCTGGTGGCATTTTCTCCGATTCGGGGGACCCAGTGGTCCTTGGTCATTCAAATCCCCAAGGCGGATTACAACCATTTCATTAACGGGGCGATGCTTGTGTCCATTCTGGCCACACTGGCGGTTTTGGTGATTTCCATACTGCTGGTTCTACGTCTTGCCCGCTCCATTTCCCGCCCGGTGAAGCGTGTGACGGACCGGATGGTCGCCCTTTCCAACGGTGATCTGCATACGGATGTACTCCCCGTCAGCACCGGAGATGAGCTGGAGGTTATGACGCGGACGTTGGACGCCACACTGGAAAGCATGAACCGTTACATATCCGATATCCAGCAGGTACTGACGCAGGTTGCGGACGGAGACCTGCGCACGGAGCCCCAGGTGGACTACAAGGGTGACTTTACGCTCATCCGCAGCAGCCTGTGCACAATTACCGAGTCTATGAACGAAACGCTTCTTGGGTTCCGCGCTGCCGCAGACCGGCTTACCGGCATGGCGGAGCAGCTGAGCGGGCAGTCCGTACAGCTGCACCAGGCGTCCTTGGAGCAAAATCAGTCCACCGAAGCGCTGGTACAGGAAGTGACTCGGGTGAAAGACCGGCTGGCCGACGTGACGGAGAGCAGCGGCCGCACCCGCACGCAAACCGAGAAGATCACCCAGCGGGTGCAAAGTGCCAACGAGCAGATGGCGGCCCTGTCCTCCGCCATGGACGATATCAGCGCCAACGCCCAACAGATTACAAAAATCGCAAAGGACATCGAGGATATTGCTTTCCAAACCAACATCCTGTCCCTCAACGCCTCTGTGGAGGCGGCCCGGGCCGGGGCGGCGGGGAAGGGCTTTGCGGTCGTGGCAAATGAGGTGAAGCAGCTGGCGGCCAAAAGCGCGGAGGCGGCCCAAAGCGCCACCGATATGGTCAACAACACCAAAGCGATCATCCAGACCGGCGTGGAGCTGACGGCGGATACCGCCGGGTCCCTTCGCGCGATTTCCGATGTTTCCGTGCAGATCAGCACAATTTCAGACCAGCTGGCAGCGGCGGTGCAGGGGCAGGAGAGCGCCCTGACCGTTATGGAGGAGCGGATTGCGGCCATTTCCGGCATTGCGGACCGCAATTTGCAAAACGCCGGGGAAACGGAACAGTCCAGCGGCTCGCTGGCGAAGGAAGCCGAAGCCCTCCAATCGCAGGTGCGAAAATTTGTTTTGAAGGAGAAGTGCAGCGGATGAAACGGATATTTGCCATACTTTTGAGCCTGCTGCTGACAGTGCCGCTGTTGACGGCCTGCGGAAACCAAACAGGGCTCCAGGACGGATATTATACCGCCCAGGTATCCGAGTTCAGCCACGGCTGGAAGGAGTATATCACCATTTTGGTAAAAGGCGGGAAGATTGTCTCCGTAGAATACAACGCAGAAAATGCCAGCGGCTTCATCAAAAGCTGGGATAACGCATATATGCAGAATATGCTCCATGTCAACGGCACCTACCCCAATGAGTATACCCGGTATTACGCAAGCCAGCTTCTAGAGGGGCAGGGCGAGGGTAGTATCGACGCGATTACAGGCGCGTCGTCGTCTCATGGAACCTTTCAGGTCTTGGCGCAGGCGGTTCTGGAACAGGCCCGAAAGGGGGATTCCAGCATCGTGCTTGTGGATGCGGCCCACTAAGCGCTGGAAGGCCGCCGGCTCTCGGGAAAAATTTGCGGTTGACAAATCCGCTTTCACTTTTTATAATATTTCCAAAAGCAATGACGGAGAGGGACGGGGATGCGGACCTTCAGAGAGCCGGCGGACGGTGCGAGCCGGTAGGAATGGTCCCCAAGTCCTATGGCTCCTGAGCCGGACGTTCGATAATGTAGGGCGTCCCGTATGCCGCGTTAGGGCAAAGGGGCTGTTTGGCCCTGTGAGGGGCGCCCGGCTGTGAGGCCGGCGCAATTTGAGTGGTACCGCGGAGGCTTTACCGGCTTTCGTCTCAAAGGAAATTCCTTTGGGACGGAAGCCGTTTTTCGTCCCAATGCTGAAAGGAGCACAATTTATGAACAGCTACCGTCCCGAGACCATCTGCGTACAAGGGGGCTATACGCCCGGCAGCGGCGAACCCCGGCAGATTCCCATTGTCCAGTCCACCACCTTCAAATACGCCACCTCCGAGGATATGGGCAAGCTCTTCGACCTGGAGGCCAGCGGCTATTTCTACTCCCGCCTTCAGAATCCCACCTGCGATTATGTGGCGGCGAAAATCGCCGCCCTGGAGGGTGGAACCGCCGCTATGCTTACCTCCTCCGGTCAGGCGGCCAATTTCTTCGCCCTCTTCAACATCGCCTCCTGCGGGGACCATATCGTTTCCTCTTCCTCCATTTACGGCGGCACCTTCAACCTGATCTCCGTCACCATGGCGAAAATGGGCGTCGAGGTTACCTTCGTTTTCCCGGACTGCACGGAGGAGGAGCTGAACGCCGCCTTCCGTCCCAATACCAAAGCCGTGTTTGGCGAGACCATCGCCAACCCTGCCCTGACGGTGCTGGACATTGAAAGGTTTGCCGCCGCCGCCCATGCCCACGGCGTACCTCTGGTGGTGGACAACACCTTTGCCACCCCCGTGGGATGCCGGCCCTTCGATTGGGGCGCGGATATCGTGACCCATTCCACCACCAAATATATGGACGGCCATGGCGTGGCGGTAGGCGGAGCCGTGGTGGATTCCGGAAAATTCGACTGGATGGCCCACAAGGACAAATTCCCCGGCCTCTGCACGCCGGATGAGAGCTATCATGGCATTACCTACGCGGAAAAGTTCGGGCAGGCCGGGGCCTTCATCACCAAATGCACCGCCCAGCTCATGCGGGACTTCGGCTGCACCCAGTCTCCCCAGAGCGCCTTCTACCTGAATCTGGGGCTGGAGAGCCTGCATGTTCGCATGCAGCGTCACTGTGAAAACGGGCAGGCCGTGGCGGAGTTCCTGGCGGCGCATCCCAAGGTAGCCCATGTGAGCTACTGCGGCCTGCCTGGGGACAAATACCATGCCCTGGCGCGGAAATACCTGCCCAAAGGCTCCTGCGGCGTGGTGTCTTTCGAGCTGAAGGGCGGGCGGGAGGCCGCCGGGATTTTTATGAGCCGATTGAAGCTGGCCGCCATTGAGACCCACGTGGCGGACGCCCGAACCTGCTGCTTGAATCCCGCCAGCTCCACTCATCGCCAGATGAATGACGCACAGCTTGCCGCTGCCGGAGTTCCCGCGGGCCTTGTCCGCATGTCCTGCGGCCTGGAGAGCAAGGAGGACCTCATAGAGGACATCCAACAGGCGCTGGAGGCTGTGAACTAAAATGCCCATCAAGATACCAAACAAACTTCCCGCCACCCGGACCCTGCGTCAGGAAAACATCTTTGTCATGACGGAGACCAGAGCCGTCACACAGGACATCCGGCCTTTGCAAATTCTGCTGCTGAACCTGATGCCCACCAAGGCGGACACGGAGACGCAGCTGGCCCGGGTTCTAGGAAACACGCCGTTGCAAATTGAGCTGGAGCTCATCGCCCCCGCCGGGCATGTCTCTCGAAATACCTCCCAACAGCATATGCTGACCTTTTACAAGACCTTTGCCGAGGTGAAGAACCGGACCTTTGACGGCCTGATTATCACCGGCGCACCGGTGGAGCACCTGCCTTTTGAGGAGGTGGACTACTGGCCGGAGCTCTGCGAGATCATGGAGTGGAGTAAGCGCAGCGTCCACTCCACCCTCCATATCTGCTGGGGAGCGCAGGCGGGGCTGTATTACCACTATGGCATTCCCAAGCATGCCCTGCCGCAGAAGCTGTTCGGCGTGTTTCAGCATACGCTGGAGGACTCCAATTTCATCCTCTTCCGGGGGTTTGACGACTCCTTCTGGGTTCCCCACTCCCGGAATACCACCGTCCGGCGGGAGGATATAGAGGCTGTGCCGGAGCTGAAAATCATGGCCGCCTCTCCGGAGGCGGGGGTTTACGCCGCCAAGACCGCTTTGGGACGGCAGGTGTTCCTCATGGGGCACGCGGAATATGACCGGGATACGCTGAAAAAAGAGTACCTGCGGGATGTGGCCGCCGGGGTGGACATCCAGCTTCCCCGGCACTATTTCCCCCAGGACGATCCCAGCCGGGAGCCGACGGTTCGCTGGCGCTCCTGCGCGCACCTGCTGTACGCCAACTGGCTGAATTACTGCGTGTATCAGACAACGCCCTATGACATCGGCGGAATTCGACACGGCGTTCGCACGGACGATTGAAAAATCTGGAGGCACACCGTTTCTCTTCCCCGGACAGGTCCGCCGGAACTGCTTTTTGGCGTTCAAACGGGCAGATGGCGCAGGCGGGGCTGAGTAGCCCGGCTGGCGGTGGTGTTGTGAACGGTTGCTGGCAGCACTTCGGAAAGACGTGTTTATAAGACAAAACCTCCGGCCAAGCCGGAGGTTTTGTCTGTTGAGGCCCTCTTTCGCCCTCTTTGAAAAAACCCCTTGTGATTTCAAGATTTTCTTGTTATACTATTTTAGATTGATAACTTTTGGCTGACGCCAACGGAGGAACGTGACATGCCGGAGAACAAAAAGGACGAAAAGAAGCAGGAGCAGCCGGGCCGGGGGATTTACGAGTGGACCCAGGCGCTGGTGTGCTCTGTACTGGCGGCAGTGGTGCTGTTCGCCTTCGGGGCCCGGGTGGTAGGGGTTTCCGGCGGCTCCATGCGGGAGACGCTGCAAAACGGGGACCTGCTGTTGGTGGTGAACCGGCTCCTCTGTGGAGACTTTGAGCCGGGAGACGTGGTGATTGCCGCCAAGGCCACCTTTGAGAACGGGGAGCCCATTGTCAAGCGGGTCATCGCCACTGGGGGACAGACTGTAGACGTAGACTTTGAAGGCGGCATAGTCTATGTGGACGGTCAGCCTCTGGAGGAGCCCTACATCCGGGAGGCCACCCACCTGTCGGAGGGAACGGAGTTCCCCCTCACCGTGCCGGAGGGTTCGGTTTTCCTCATGGGAGACAACCGCAACGGCAGTCGGGACAGCCGGGCTCCGGAGCTGGGGGCGGTGGATGAGCGCTGCCTCATTGGCCGGGCGGTATTCCTGCTGCTGCCGGGAGAGACCGAGGACTTGGGCATGCGGGAATGGGACCGCATTGGGGCGCTCTGAGAAAGAACGGCCCGGATCAAGGAGAGAAAGAGACATGCAGAAAGAAGCGCGGGCGGAGCCCCGGGAGAAAAAGAGCCGGGAGGCATACGAGTGGGTGCAGGCCCTGGTCTGCTCTGTGCTGGCGGTGGTGCTTCTGTTTACCTTTGCCGTCCGCCTGATCGGCGTGGATGGCCACTCCATGGTGCCCACCCTCCAGGACGGGGACCGGCTGCTGGTGCTGAACGCTATGCTCTGCGACGGCTACGAGCCGGGGGACATTGTGGTTTTGCGGAAGGAGAGCTTTCTCCCCACGCCCATCGTTAAGCGGGTGGTGGCTGTGGAGGGGCAGGTGGTGGACATTGATTTCACCTCCGGAACGGTCTTTGTGGACGGGAAGCCCCTCCAGGAGGACTATATCAGTGAGCGGACCTTCACGGCAGAGGGAACGGCCTTTCCCCTCACGGTGCCGAAGGGCAGCGTCTTTGTCCTGGGGGACAACCGTAACAACTCCACCGATAGCCGGGACGCGAGACTGGGCACGGTGGATGAGCGCTATATCATCGGCCGGGCGGTGTATCTGGCCTTTCCAGGCCCAGACGCCGGGACGGGAATACGGGACTATGAACGGATAGGGGGAATCGGCTAGTGGAAATCCAATGGTATCCCGGACACATGGCAAAAACCCGCCGGATGATTGCCGAACAGCTGAAAAACGTGGACGCGGTGTGCGAAATTCTGGACGCCCGCATTCCCCGCTCCAGCCGGAACCCGGATGTGGACGGCCTGACGGCGGGGAAGCCTCGGCTGGTGGTTTTGAACCGGGCGGATCAGGCAGACCGGGAGGCCACGAAGGAGTGGTCGGCTTATTTCCGGGAAAAGGGCTGGGCGGTGCTGGAGACGGATTCCAAGAGCGGCGCGGGTACGGGAGCCTTTTCCTCCGCCGTCCGGGCGCTGCTGGCGGAGAAGCTCCGCGCTTACGCCGAGAAGGGCCAGACGGGCCGGATAATCCGGGTCATGGTCCTGGGCATCCCCAACGTGGGGAAGTCCACCTTTATCAATAAAATCGCAGGCCGGAAAACGGCCAAGGCGGAGGACCGCCCTGGCGTCACCCGGACGAAACAGTGGGTACCCATTGACAAAGGGCTGGAGCTGCTGGATACCCCCGGTATCCTCTGGCCCAAGCTGGACGACAAGGACGTGGGGCTCCATCTGGCCTTTACCGGCGCGGTGAAGGACGAGATTCTGGACACGGAGACCCTGGGGTGCCACTTGATGGCGTACCTTGCGGAGAAGTACCCGGAGGCGCTGAAAACCGGCTATAAGCTCCCAGCCCTGCCGGAGCGGGAGGGGGAGGAGAACGACGTAGCTTTCGGTTGGCGGCTGCTGGAGGCCGCCGGACGGCGGCGGGGTTTTCTCATCTCCGGAGGCGAGGTGGACACCGAGCGCATGGCGAAGATTCTGCTGGACGAGTTCCGCTCCGGCAAGCTGGGGCGGTTTACCCTGGAGGAACCGGGATGAGTGAAAGAACGAAAAAGGGCCTCGGCGCGACGGCGGTGACGGCGTGTGTCATTCTGCATTTCTATACCGGCGTCCGCACGTTCTTTGAGAACTGGTACTACACTTACACAGCTTCATCCTGGATATTCCTGGGACTGTGGCTTTTATGCTTGCTGGCGCTGGATGTTTGGCTGTATTTTTTCGGGGGGGCGGAGCTGCTGCGAAGCCTGAAATGGTTCTGGGGCTTCAGCTCCGCGCTGGCAGCAGGAGGACTTTTGGTGGCGACGCTGAGGCTGTCCCTGGACTGGGCCGTGATTCTTGGAATGATCTGCGCGTTTGTGACGCCGCTGTATCAGCTCATGGCTTTCGCCTGGCTGCTGTTTGACGAGCTGGCGGGACTGCGGGGAAGCCTCCGGTTTGGCGTCTGGTGGTCGGCCACGCTGCTGTTCTGCCTCATCCATTTCATCTATATCGTCCGGCTCCACCGCCGGGCTGTGAAGAAAGGAGCGCCGCCAGATGGACCTGTGGACCCCGGAGTGGAAACAAAGGAATAGCGGTTCTACCCTCTGCGGTGGATTTACTTTGGAGGTACCATAATGGGAGACAACAAACGGTGGTCCGCCGCCGATTTCGCGGCGGTTGGCTGGGTGGTCCTTCACGTTTACGCCAGCGTTCAGGCGTTTTTGCACAGCCTTTATCAGACGTATACCAGCTGGACCTGGGTTCTGCTGGCGGTTTGGCTCCTGGGCCTGGTGGCCCTGGACATATGGCTTGTCGGAGGAAGGCCGGGGCTGCTCCGCTTTGCGAAATGGTACTGGGCTTTCAGCGCCGCGCTGGCGGCGGGAGCGATTCTGGCGGCCGAACTGGACTTGATTCGAGATGTGAATGGCTTCCTTATTTTTGGGGTGCTTTGTTCCTTCCTGACGCCGCTGAATCAGCTGCTGGCCTTTACGTGGCTGCTGTTTCAATGGCTGGCGGACTTGCCGGGAATGGTCCGCTACAGCGGGGGATGCGGGGCGGCATTGTTCATTTGCCTGCTCCATTTCCTGTATTTCACTTGGCTCCACCACCGGGCCAGACAGAGAGGAGAGACGGCCCATGGACCTGTGGACCCCGGAGCGGGAACAGTGGAATAAGGGGTACGGCCTCCTCTGCGGTGTGGACGAGGCGGGGGCGGGCCCCTTGGCGGGGCCGGTGTACGCCGCCGCCGTGATCTTGCCCCGGGAAATCGAGATTCCCGGCCTGAATGACTCTAAAAAATTGACCGAGAAAAAAAGGGAAATCCTCTTTGATGAGATTACCGTCCAGGCAGAGGTGTGGAGCGTGGCCTTCGCCACGGCGGAGGAAATTGACGAGCTGGATATCCTCAATGCTCGGATGCTGGCGATGCAAAGAGCCATCGACGGCCTGTCTGTGAAGCCGGACCTGGCCCTCATCGACGGCAACCGGGACCACGGCAGCCGGGTTGCCATCGAGACGCCCCATGTTACCCTGATTGGCGGGGATGGAAAAAGCGCCTCCATCGCCGCGGCTTCCATTCTGGCGAAGGTCAGCCGGGACCGTTATGTTTCCCAGGAGCTGGACGCTCTTTACCCGCAATACGGCTTTGCAAAGCACAAGGGCTACGGCACGAAGGCCCACTATGCCGCCCTGGACCAACACGGCCCCTGTCCGGCCCACCGGAGGACCTTCCTGAAAAAGTGGGAGGCCCGGCGATGAGCGGGACGAAGGCATCCGGGGACCAGGGGGAGGCCCTGGCCGGGCGGTATTTGGAGGCGCGGGGCTATACCATCTTGGACCGCCAGTGGCGCTGCCGGTTCGGGGAGCTGGACCTTGTGGCCCGCAGCCCCGAGGGCGTCCTCTGCTTTGTGGAGGCAAAGCGCCGGGGACCCGGCTCCATCGGGCTGCCCCGGGAATTTGTGGACGGGCGGAAACAGCAGCGCCTCCGCCGGGCTGCGAATCTCTACATGGGCTTTCACGGCCTGGACTGCCCCGCCCGCTTCGACGTGGCGGAGGTTTACGAGGGAAAAGACGGCGCGTTCCGGGTGGAGTATCTGGAGGACGCCTTTGCATAGAATCAAAAACACAACCAGAAAGGTGAGATACGAGACATGAAGTATTTGAGCACCAGAGACCGTACCCTGCGGGTGACCGGGGCCGAGGCGGTGAAGCTGGGCCTCTCCCGGGACGGCGGGCTGCTGACCCCGGAGGCCATTCCTCAGATCGGCGAGGACTTTTTGAAGAGCCTCACCGGGGCCTCCTACCAGGAGCGGGCCGCCAAGGTCATGGCCCTTTATCTGACGGACTACAGCGAGGAAGAGCTGCTGGGCTTTGCGAATAACGCCTATGGTCCCGATAAGTACGACCACCCCGCCGCCGCCCCCCTGCGGAAGGTGGACGGCTCCACCCACTGCCTGGAGCTGTGGCACGGCCCCACTTCCGCCTTCAAGGACATGGCCCTCCAGATGCTGCCCCAGCTCCTTTCCGCCGCCCTGCGCAAGACCGGGGAGGACAAGACGGTCTGCATCCTGGTGGCCACCTCCGGCGACACCGGCAAGGCCGCCATGGAGGGCTTCGCCGACGTGCCCCAAACGAAAATCATGGTGTTCTATCCCAAGGACGGCGTGTCCAAGGTCCAGGAGGCCCAGATGGTCACCCAGGATGGGGAGAATGTGGGTGTCTGCGCCGTGGTGGGCAACTTTGACGACGCCCAGGCGGGAGTCAAACGCATTTTCTCCGACGGGGGCATCCGGGAGACCCTGGCGAAGCGAGGCTATCTCCTGTCCTCCGCCAACTCCATCAACTGGGGCCGCATCCTGCCCCAGGTGGTTTACTATATCTCCGCCTACTGCGATCTGCTCCGGGACGGGGAGATCAGCATGGGGGACAAGGTAAACTTCTGCGTTCCCACCGGCAACTTCGGGGATATCCTGGCGGCGTACTACGCGAAACGCATGGGCCTGCCGGTAGGGAAGCTCATCTGCGCGTCCAATAAAAACGACGTGCTGACGGACTTCCTCCGCACCGGCGTGTACGACAAAAACCGGCCCTTCCACACCACCATGAGCCCCTCTATGGACATTCTGGTGTCCAGCAACTTAGAGCGGCTGCTGTTCGACCTCTCCGGGGAGAACGATGCGGAGGTCCGGGGCTATATGGAGGCCCTGAACACCAGTGGGAAGTACGAGGTTTCGGAAACCATCAAGGCGGCCCTCCGGGAGCAGTTCTGGGGCGGCTTCTGCGACGAGGCAGGGACCACGGAAACCATCGCCCAGTATTATAAGGAGTACGGCTACCTCATCGACACCCACACCGCCGTGGCGGCGGGGGTGCTGGAGCAGTACCGGAAGGAGACCGGGGACCAGACCCTGACGGTCTTTGCCTCCACCGCGTCCCCCTATAAGTTCTGCGACCACGTTCTCCGAGCCGTCGGCGAGACCCCCGAGGGGGATGGCGTGGAGCTGCTGGAACAGCTGAACGCCGTTTCCAGCGTGGCAATTCCTAAACGGCTGGCGGCCCTCAAGGGCAAGAAACGGCGGTTCGACCTCACCTGTGAGAAGCCGGGCATGGACGGCGTGGTACTGGATTTCCTGAAATAAGAAGAGAGGTGGGCGCATGGAGGCCAAAACGCTGAAACGCAAATGGGCCCAGATATCGCTGCTTCTCTCTCATTCGGGCTGGTGGCTGTTTTTGGGGGCGGGTATCTTTTTCCGGGAGTGGCTCGAAGGCGATTTTGGCTTGCCGGCTTTTGAAATCGGAATGTTGGGCCTTGGAATCGCGCTCCTGGGCATTGTCCTCTGGCACGGAATGTCCCGGTGTCCCCACTGTGGAAAGCGAGGAGAGGGCCGCAGCTGGGTCTATCGAAGGATGTACTGTTCCCGCTGCGGGCATGTCCTGCCCTTTGACGATGGGCCCCTGAACGTGGCAGAGCCCCCTTTGGACCGGCGGCAGCGGTTCCGGCTGAAACGGAGCCGGGCGCGGCTGATTCTTGTGTTGAGCCTTGCCGGAATGGTCTTTGTGGTGGGGAGCGCTCTGGCTTTCAACCTGATGATGCCTGGTTTCCAGACGGAAGATGAGCTCTGGGCTGTGATAGAAACCATCTGGGCCATCCGGGACATCTGTGTTTATGTGGGCTTGGCGGGAATGGTTCTTTGGGGCATCGCGGGCATTCTGACCAGCCGCTGGTTGAGATGCCCCGGCTGCGCTCAGGGTTTGGCCGCCCCCTGGCAGGGCAGGGGCCAAATTTGCTGGTGCCAGAGCTGCGGCGCGGCCCTGGCCTTTGAGGACGAGCTGGAATACGAAAAAACCTGAACAGAAAGGGGGGAGCTGTTATGGCCCTCTACGCGATCGGGGACCTGCACCTCTCCCTGACGGCCAACAAGCCCATGGAGGTCTTTGGCCCCGCCTGGGAGAATTACACCGCCCGCATCGGGAAAAGCCTCTCCGCCCTAACGGTGGAGGACGTGCTGATCCTGGCGGGGGATACCTCCTGGGGCATGAGCCTGGAGGAGGCGGAGGCGGATTTTCAATTCCTGGACCAATTCCCCTGTAAGAAGTACCTGGTGAAGGGAAACCACGACTACTGGTGGACCACCGCTGCCAAGCTCCACCGTTTCTTTGATGAAAAGGGCATCCACACCTTGGACATCCTCCACAACAACTGCGTGTTTTACGGGGATTACGCCGTCTGTGGCACCCGGGGCTGGTTTTTGGAGGAGGACGCTCACAACGTGAAGGTTCTCAACCGGGAGGTGGGGCGGCTGGAGGCATCTTTGAAAGCGGCGGGGGAGAAGCCCATTTTGTGCTTCCTCCACTACCCACCCCTGTACCAGGGCTACGAGTGCCCGGAAATCCTGGAAACGCTGGAAAAATACCGGGTTTCCCTATGCTGCTACGGCCATCTTCACGGCCACGCTATCCGCCGGAGGCTGGAGGGAAAACGGGGAGAAACGGAGTTTTCTCTGATCTCCGCCGACCATCTGGGCTTTGTTCCGAAAAAAATTTGTGATTGAAGGAAAAAAGACTGGTATTTTCAATTTTTTTCTGATAGAATACTAAACTGCCCGGCGGAATGCTTTTGAGCGCCGGGAATGAACGGAGGAAAACAGACATGAGTGTGAAAAGCTGCGAGAAGATCGAGAAAAGCCAGGTCGCGTTGACCATCGAGGTGGAGGCCGCAGAGTTCGAGGCCGCCATGGAAAAGGCGTACCGGAAGATGCGGGGCAAGATCAACGTCCCCGGCTTCCGTCCCGGCAAGGCCCCCCGGAAGATCATCGAGGGCATGTACGGCGCGGAGGTGTTCTTCGACGAGGCCATCAATATTGCCTTCCCCGATGCCTACGAGGCCGCCGTGAAGGAGAAGGAGCTCCAGGTGGTGGGCTATCCGTCTGTGGAGCTGGTGGGCGAGTGCACCCGGCAGGGCTTTACCTTCAAGGCTGTCGCGCCCGTGTATCCCGAGGTTACTCTGGGCCAGTATAAGGGCTTGACCGCTCCCAAGGAGGAGGTCCAGGTTACGTCTGAGGACGTGGACCGCCGCCTCCAGACCCTCACCGACCGGAACACCCGTCTGGTGTCCGTGGAGCGGGAGGCCAAGGAGGGCGACACCGCCGTCATCGACTTTGAGGGCTTCCTGGACGGTAAGCCCTTCGACGGCGGCAAGGGGACCAATCACAGCCTGGAGCTGGGCTCTCACAGCTTTGTCCCCGGCTTTGAGGAGCAGGTCGCGGGCATGAAGGCCGGAGACGAAAAGGATATCGACATCACCTTCCCCGAGGACTACCACGCGGACCTGGCCGGCAAGGCCGTGGTATTCAAGGTTAAGTGCCACGAGGTGAAGGAGAAGGAAGTCCCTGCCCTGGACGACGAGTTTGCCAAGGACGTATCCGAGTTCGATACCCTGGATGAGCTGAAGGCGGACCTGGAGAAGCAGATCACCGAGGAGCGGGAGAAGGAGGCCCAGCGGGGCTTTGAGGACGCGCTGATGGAGCAGGTGGCTCAGGGCATCACCGCGGAGATTCCCGACGCCATGGTGGAGGGCCAGGCCCGGCAGTTTGTAGAGAACTTCCGCACCCAGATCGCCCAGCAGGGCATCCCCTATGACCAGTATCTCCAGATGACCGGCATCCAGGAGTCCAAGCTGCTGGAGGACGCCAAGGAGCCCGCCCTGCGGCAGGTGAAGATGGACCTGGCGGTTATGGCCATCATCAAGGCCGAAAGCATTGAGGCCGACGACGAGGCCGTGGAGGAAGAGTACAAGAAGCTGGCGGAGCAGTTCGGCATGGATGTGGAAATGGTAAAGAAGTACATCCAGGCGGACCAGGTGAAGGACCAGATTTGCAGCCGCCGGGCCATTGACGTGGTGGCCGAGAGCGCTACCGCCGTCAAGCCCGAGGAGAAGCCCGCCGAGGAGGAGGCTTCCGAGTCCGGCGCCGAGGAAAAGAAGCCCGCCCGGAAGCCCCGGAAGAAGAAGTCCGAAGAGACCGCCGAGGACGAAGAGTCCGCCGCTGAGGAGAAAAAGCCTGCTCGGAAGCCCCGGAAAAAGAAAACCGAGGACGCTGAGGAGCCGAAGGACGCTGAATAATTGTAAATAAGCCGAATCTTTACTTGCGGGTTCACAGATTCGACACATTTTCACATGATGCCTGTGGTATCATGTGAAAATGGTTATATGGGCTTCCGCTGGAGTGTGCTCCACCCGGCGGAAGCGGCGTCCACTAAAGACTGGAGGTTTTCAAATTGAGTTTAGTTCCCTACGTAGTTGAGCAGACCAACCGGGGCGAGCGGTCCTATGACATTTTCTCCCGGCTGCTGAACGACCGGATCGTCTTTCTGGGCGAGGAGGTCAACGCCACCACGGCCAGCCTGATCGTGGCCCAGCTTCTCTATCTGGAGGCCCAGGACCCCGATAAGGACATCCAGCTGTATATCAACAGCCCCGGAGGCTCCGTTACCGACGGTATGGCCATCTATGATACCATGCAGTATGTCAAATGCGATGTCTCCACCATCTGCGTGGGCATGGCGGCCAGCATGGGGGCCTTCCTGCTCTCTGCCGGCGCCAAGGGCAAGCGCATCGCCCTGCCTAACGCGGAGATTATGATTCACCAGCCCTCCGCCGGAACCCAGGGTCAAATCACCGATATGGCCATCCATCTGAAACGCCTGGAGACCATCAAGAAGCGGATGAACCGCATTTTGGCGGAGAATACGGGCCGCTCCATCGAGGAGGTCACGGCCGCCTGTGAGCGGGATAACTTCATGAGCGCCGAGGAGGCCAAGGAGTTCGGCCTGATCGATAAGATTCTGGTCAACAAAGAAGAGAAAAAGGACGAGGCCTAAACGCGAAGCCCCATCCCCGATAGAGAGGTAGAAACCATGAACGACGACGGCAAGAAAACCTTGCGATGTTCCTTCTGCGGCAAGCACGAGCAGCAAATTCACCGCATGATACAAGGGCCTGGCGTGCGCATCTGCGACGAGTGCGTCCACCTGTGCATGAGCATTTTGAACGACGGCTTTGAGCCCGATGCTCCCGCGCTGGAGGACCTGCCGGACCAGCTGCCTACCCCCCGGGAAATCCGGGACGTGCTGGACCAGTATGTCATCGGCCAGGACGAGGCGAAAATCGCCCTGTCCGTGGCGGTGTACAACCACTATAAGCGCATCTTCTTCGGCGGCGACGAGGACGTGGAGCTCCAGAAGAGCAACATTTTGATGCTGGGCCCCACCGGCTCCGGCAAGACCCTCTTTGCCCAGACCCTAGCCAAGATTTTGAAGGTGCCCTTCGCCATTGCCGACGCCACCACCCTCACGGAGGCGGGTTATGTGGGCGACGACGTAGAAAACATTCTCCTGCGTCTGCTCCAGGCGGCGGACTTCGACGTGGAACGGGCGGAGCACGGCATCATCTACGTGGACGAAATCGACAAGATTGCCCGGAAGAGCGAAAATACCTCCATCACCCGGGATGTCTCTGGCGAGGGTGTGCAGCAGGCGCTTTTGAAAATCGTCGAGGGGACCGTGGCCAACGTCCCACCCCAGGGCGGCCGGAAGCACCCCCACCAGGAGTTCATTCAGATGAACACAAAAAATATCCTGTTTATCTGCGGCGGTGCCTTTGACGGGCTGGAGAAGATCATCGAAAAGCGCCTGGACCAGAAGAGCATCGGCTTCGGAGCCAATGTCCAAGGCAAGAAGGACAAGGACTTGAGCAAAATCCTTCACGAGGTTCAGCCCCACGACATCCTGAAATACGGCATTATTCCGGAGCTGGTGGGCCGCCTGCCGGTGATCGCGCCGCTGAACGGCCTGAGGCGGGAGGACCTGGTCCGCATTCTCCAGGAGCCTAAGAACGCCCTGGTGAAGCAGTACAGGAAGCTGCTGGAGTACGACGATGTGGAGCTGGAGTTCGAGCTGGAGGCACTGGACGCCATTGCGGACAAGGCCATCGAGCGGAACATCGGCGCACGGGGACTGCGAGCCGTTATGGAGGGCATGCTGACCCAGATCATGTATGACATCCCCTCGGACCCCACCATTGTCAAAGCCGTCATCACCAAGGAGTGCGTAGACGGTACAGGCCAGCCCATTTTGACGAAGGACCCGGAGAAGGTGAGCTACTCCGTAAAGCTGAACCCCGGCAAGGGCGGGAAGTCCCGCCCTCCCAAGTCCGCGTCTTGACACAAGAAAGAGCCCGGTTTTGTGCCGGGCTGAAAGAGAGGAAGGGAGTAATGTCCCTTCCTCTCGGGTTGTAAGGACGAATTCCATTCCTTACCATAATTCCCCAGCCCTTGGAAAGGAGCGTGAACCCTATGACACCTGTGGAACCGATCACGATGAATATGCCCGTTTTGGCCCTCCGGGGTTTGACGGTCTTTCCCCATATGAACCTGACCTTTGATGTGGAGCGCCCGATTTCCATTGCGGCCCTGGAACGGGCCATGGAGGGGGAACAGGACATTTTCCTAGTGACCCAACGGGAGATCAGCGTAGAGCGCCCGGAGGAAAAGGACCTGTATGAGATCGGCACCGTGTCCCATATCCGGCAGATTCTCCGCCTGTCCTCCGGCTCCGCCCGGGTCATGGTAGAGGGCCGGCGGCGGGCCCGGCTGCGGCGGCTGTGGCAGGCCTCTCCCTACCTCCAGGCCAACGTTGAGGAACTGCCGGAGGAGGCCCCCTCCGAGGCCCGGAGCCCCCGGGCGGAAGCTCTGCTCCGTCAGGCATGGAGCCTGTTCAGCGAGTATGCCCAACTCTCCGGCGCAGTGCCGGAGGAGATCGTCACGACTGTGATGGACAGCCGGGACGTAGGACGGTTGGCGGACTTCATTGCCCAGAACATTCCCCTGCGGCACACGGATAAGCAGGAGATTTTGGAGGAGCTGGCCCCCTTTGTCCGGCTGCGAAAGCTCAACGGCCTCCTGGCTCGGGAGTGCAGCGTCCTGGGCTTTGAGCACGAGATGGAGGGCAAGATTCGAGACCAGCTGATCCGCACCCAGAGAGACCAGATTCTCCGCACCCAGATTCGGGTCCTCCAGAACGAGCTGGGAGAGGACGACGACGAGGATGAGGTGGAGGATTACTGCCGTAAAATTTTGGAGCTAAGTCTGGAGGAAGAGGCGGAAAAGCACTTGCTGAAAGAGGCGGGGAAGCTCTCCCGCCAGCCCTATGGCAGCGCCGAGGCGTCGGTGATCCGAAACTATCTGGATGTGTGCCTGGAGATGCCCTGGAACAAGACGACCCGGGAACGGGTCAGCGTGGAAGCCGCCCGGAAGGTGCTGGAGAAGGACCACTTTGGCCTGGAAAAGGTGAAGGAGCGTATTTTGGAAACCATCGCCGTTCGGCAGATGAATCCCAAGGGCAAGGGGCAGATTCTCTGCCTCGTGGGCCCGCCGGGAGTGGGCAAGACCTCCATTGCCATCAGCGTCGCCAAGGCGCTGAACCGGAAGCTGGCCCGCCTCTCCTTGGGCGGCGTCCGGGATGAGGCGGATATCCGGGGACACCGCCGGACCTACATCGGTTCCATGCCCGGCCGGGTGATTGACGCCATCATCCGGGGCGGGTCCATGAATCCTCTGCTGCTGCTGGACGAGATCGACAAGCTGGGCAATGATTACCGGGGAGACCCGGCCTCCGCTTTGCTGGAGGTGCTGGACAGTGAGCAGAACCATGCCTTCCGGGACCACTATATGGAGATTCCTGTGGACCTGAGCCAGGTCATGTTTGTCACAACAGCCAACACCACCGATACCATTCCCCAGCCTCTGCTGGACCGAATGGAGGTGATTCGCCTCACCAGCTACACCGACGAGGAAAAGGTGGAAATCGCCCGCCGGCACCTGCTGCCCAAGCAGCTGGCGGAGCACGGTCTGAAAAAGTCCGCCCTTCGGGTGGACGACGGCGTGCTCCGGGCCATTATCCGGGATTATACCCGGGAGTCCGGCGTCCGTCTGCTGGAGCGACGGGTGGCGGCCCTGTGCCGAAAGACGGACATGAAGCTGGTCTCCGGCGAGACGAAGCGGGTCACGGTAACGGAAGAGGAGCTACCCAAGTTCCTGGACTGCCAGCCCTATCCCCCCGCTCTTCACACGGAGCGGGAGGAGATCGGCGTGGTCAACGGTTTGGCCTGGACGGAGACCGGCGGTGAAATTTTGGAAGTGGAGGTCGTCGTCTGCGAGGGCACCGGAAAGCTGGAGCTCACCGGAAACCTGGGCGACGTGATGAAGGAATCCGCTCAAGCGGCGCTGAGCTGTATTCGCTGCCGGGCAGCGGTGCTGGGCGTAGAGGCGGAGTTTTATAAAAACAAGGACATTCATGTCCACTTTCCGGAGGGGGCGGTGCCCAAGGACGGCCCCTCGGCGGGCATTGCCGTTACCACCGCCATGCTCTCCGCCCTGACGGACCGAAAGATCAAGGCGGGCCTTGCCATGACGGGAGAGGTGACCCTCCGGGGCCGGGTGCTGGCCATTGGCGGCTTGAAGGAAAAGACCATGGCTGCCCTGCGAAACGGCATTGGCACGGTGCTGATTCCCAAGGATAATGTGCGGGACCTGGAGGAGATTGACCAGACGGTCCGGGCGGCGCTGAAGTTCATCCCGGTGGAGACCATCGATCAAGTCTTTTCCGCAGCCCTGACGGCCCAGCCGGAGGCGGCCCGGGAGGAAACGGCGGTTTTTGTTCCCGTGCCCCGGGAGAAAGCGGAAGCCGTCCTGCGGCAGTAAAGGAGGCGCTATGCCCATCAATTTTGGAAAAGCGGAATTTGTCCGCTCTGCTGGGACCAAGGAGCAGTTCTTCTGGGACGGCCTGCCCCAGTTTGCCTTTGCGGGCCGCTCCAACGTGGGGAAGTCCTCGGTGATCAATCGTCTCCTGGGCCGGAAGAATCTGGCCTATGTGGGTGCCTCCCCGGGAAAGACTACCCAGGTGAACTATTTCCTGGTGGATAACCGGGCCTATCTGGTGGACCTGCCAGGCTATGGCTACGCCAAGGTTTCCAAGGCGGAGAAGGAGCGCTGGGGCCGCCTGATGGAGAGCTATTTTCAGGAGGCTCATATTACCACGGGAGTTTTAATTGTGGACGCCCGGCACAAACCTACCACTAACGACTTGACCATGCACGGCTGGTTCCGGGAAACGGGTTGCCCTGAAATTGTGGTGGCCAACAAGCTGGATAAGCTGAAAAAAAGTCAGATTGACCCCGCCCTTACCTTGATCCGGGAAACGCTGGAACTGGGGGAGGGGGATGTTCTCCTACCCTTCTCTGCGGAAAAGGGCACAGGAAAGGAGGAGCTGATCCGCCTCCTGAACGCCGCTGTGGATGCGATGTAGAGCAATATAAAGAGCCGCCCGAAAGGGCGGCTCTTTTCTTTTGGGACAGGCGGTGATGCGTTGCGGGGAAAGGGCGCAGAAGCCGATTTCGGACCTGGCTTGTGCTATCTGAAGTTTACGGTACCAATGTAAGTCATGCTCTTGCAAGCGGCCGGATTTCCACCGGGAAAATCCTTTACGGAAATTCCCCAGATCACGTTGCCGCCCTCTATACCCCTTTCGAAGCAGGCCGTTTCAAAAGCGTCCAAATCCAGGGGCATGTAATATTCCGCTAATTCCAGACCAGTGTGCCTGGAAGCGGAAATGTAGAACCAAAAATCGGTTTCCTCCAGTTCCTCGAGTCCCATTTCCCGGCAGAATCCGCACTTCAAATCTTCACCCGGCTTTGAACCGCTTCCATTTTTCCAGCGCTTCATCGCACTTTCATAGGGCTCGTTATCCCAATACTGCTCAAAGTCTTGTTCAGAAAAGGTTCCAATCCATACATGATATTCTTCCATACAGGCTCCGTATCCGGCAAAGCCGGCTGATGGCGCTCGGAGGTGCTCCGGCGCAGAAACGCCCGCTGAAAGAACGTTCAGCGGGCGTTGGAGATTGGTTGCTCTGGAGAGCGCTTACTGCACAATCAGGGTTTTCCCGTCCATTTCCGGCGGACAGGCCAGGCCCATTACGTCCAGCATAGTAGGGGCAATGTCGGCAAGCTTCCCATCGCTCCGCAGCTCGGACCCAGCGCCACAGAGGATAAAGGGCACGGGATTCGTGGTGTGGGCGGTCATGGGGCTTCCGTCGGGCTCTACCATCTGTTCCGCGTTTCCGTGGTCGGCGGTGATCATGGCAATGCCTCCCATTTTCAGGGTGGCGTCCACCACCTTGCCTACGCAGGTATCCACGGTTTCCACGGCCTTCACCGCGGCATCAAAAATGCCGGTGTGGCCCACCATGTCGCAGTTGGCAAAGTTCAGGATGATCACGTCATAGGCTCCGGACTCAATGCGCTCCACGCATTTCTCACAGACTTCCGGAGCGCTCATCTCCGGCTGGAGATCGTAGGTGGCCACCTTGGGGGAGGGGACCAGCACCCGGTCCTCACCGGGAAAGACGGTCTCGCTGCCGCCGTTGAAGAAGAAGGTGACATGGGCATACTTCTCCGTCTCGGCGATGCGGAGCTGGGTCATGCCCATTTTGCTGAGGTATTCGCCTAGGCCGTTGTTCACCAGTACCCGGGGGAAGGCTACCTCCACATTAGGCATAGAGGCGTCGTACTCTGTGTTGCAGACGAAGGTCAGGGGGAAGAACTGCCGGGTGAAACCATCAAACTCCGGGTCTACCAAGGTTCGGGTAATCTCCCGGGCCCGGTCGGGGCGGAAATTGAAGAAGATCACGCTGTCGTTGTCGGAAATAGAGCCGTCGGCGTCGCAGACTACGGGCTCCACAAACTCGTCGGTGACACCCTTTTCATAGGACTTTTTCACCGCATCCACAGGGTCCGGATTGTTGATAGGGCTTTCGCCATAGACCATGGCGTCATAGGCCTGCTCCACCCGGTCCCAGCGCTTGTCCCGGTCCATGGCGTAATACCGGCCCATGACGGTGGCAATCTTGCCCACGCCGATTTCCTCGCATTTTTCCACCGTTTGGGCCACAAAGCCCGCACCGGAGGTGGGGGACACGTCCCGCCCATCTAGGAAGGCGTGGATGTAGACCCGGGTGAGGCCCTTGTCCTTGGCCATTTTCAGCAGAGCGAAGAGGTGGGTCAGATGAGAGTGGACGCCGCCGTCGGACAAAAGGCCGAACAGGTGCAGAGCGGAACCCCGCTCAATACAGGCATCCATAGCATGGAGGTAGGCAGGATTCTGGAAGAAGCTGCCGTCCTCAATGGACCGGGTGATGCGGGGCAGGTCCTGAAAGACCACCCGGCCGCCGCCAATGTTGGTGTGGCCCACCTCGCTGTTGCCCATCTGCCCGTCGGGCAGACCCACATCCAGTCCGGAGGCGGAGAGGGTCGTGTGGGCAAACTCCTGGAAGAAGCTGTCCAACCGAGGGGTTTTGGCGGTTTGGACAGCGTTTCCCGTCTCTCCGCCGCCGGTGCCGAAGCCGTCCATGATGATCAAAGTGGTAGGTGTTTTGTTCATAAAAAGACTCCTTTAGGAGAATCCACTGCAAGCCTCCAGCGGCTTTGCCGCCTTATGGATGCAGTGTCCCCATGTGCGGGGAAAAGGGGGACCAAGTCCCCCTTTTGAGGCAAAATCACTCTTGATTGGCCGCGTTGATGATCTCCACAAACTGATCGGGCTTCAAGGCCGCGCCGCCGATGAGGCCGCCGTCGATGTCGGGCTGGGCCAGGAGCTCCGCGGCGTTCTTGGCGTTCATGGAACCGCCGTACTGGATGGTGACGCTCCGGGCCACCCGGGCGCCGTACAGGGAGCGAATGGTGGCGCGGATGTTGGAGCAGACCTCGCCGGCCTGCTCGGCAGTGGCGGTTTTGCCGGTGCCGATGGCCCAGATGGGCTCATAGGCGATGATGCAGCGGCGCAGCTTGTCGGCGGGCACGCCGAAGAGGGCGCTCTTCACCTGGAGGGCAATCCACTCGTTGGTGATGCCGGTTTCCCGCTGCTCCAGGCTCTCGCCCACGCAGATGATGGGATTCATCCCGGCGTTCAGCACGGCGTGAACCTTTTTATTCACGGTTTGGTCGGTTTCGCCGAAGTACTGCCGGCGCTCGCTGTGTCCGATAATAACATACTTAACAGCCAGGTCCTTCAGCATATCGGCGGATACCTCGCCGGTGTAAGCGCCCTTCTCCTCGAAGTAGACATTTTCCGCGCCCACGGAGATGCGCAGGTCCTTGAAGGCCTTGGTGGCGGTGGAGATATTGCAGGCGGGGACGCAGATCAGGGTCTCGCACCACTTGGCCCGAGGCATGATTTTCCGGATATCCTCGGCAAACTTTTTGGTCTCAGTGGCGGTCATGTTCATTTTCCAGTTTCCGGCAATAACGGTTTTGCGATATCTGCGGTTCATGATGTTCAAAACTCCTTTATATTTATGATTTCAAAGTGGCGGGCGGCAAAGCCCGGGGGAAGGCGAAAAGCAATCAACTAAATTTATAGCGGAACCAGGGAAAAAAGTCAAGGGCACAGGATGCCTTTCTTGAACTTTTTATAGAAAATCAACGGAGGCGTCCCTTATTTGTCCAACAGGCACGCCACGCCCGGCAGCTCCTTGCCCTCCAGGAATTCCAGGGAGGCGCCGCCGCCGGTGGAGATGTGGCTCATCTTATCGGCGTAGCCCAGCTGCTCCACCGCCGCCGCACTGTCTCCGCCGCCGATGACGGTGATGGCGGAGGTTTTGCTCAGGGCCTCGGCCATGGCCTCGGTGCCCTTGGCGAAGGCGGGGAACTCAAACACGCCCATGGGGCCGTTCCAGATAACGGTGCCCGCACCGGACACGGCATCACAGTAAAGCTTCACGGTCTCGGGCCCGATGTCTAGACCCTCCCAGCCCTCGGGAATTTCCCCGGCCTTGACAAGCTGGCTCTTGGCGTCGGGAGCGAACTTGTCGCCGCAGACGGTGTCCACCGGCAGGAGGAACTTTACGCCCTTGGCCTCGGCCTTGGCGATCATCTCTTTGGAATAGTCCATCCAGTCGGCCTCCAGCAGGCTGTTGCCCACCTTACCGCCCTGGGCGGCGGAGAAGGTGTAGGACATGCCGCCGCCGATGATAATGGTGTCGGCGATTTCCAGCAGGTTGTTGATAACCCCGATTTTGGAAGAGACCTTGGCCCCGCCCAGAATGGCCACCAGAGGCCGCTTGGGGTTGGCAATGGCGCCGCCCAGGAAGTCCAGCTCCTTTTGAATCAGGAAGCCGGAGACGGCAGGCAGATAATCGGCCACGCCGGCAGTGGAGGCGTGGGCCCGGTGCACCGCACCGAAGGCGTCGGACACGTAGACCTCCGCCATGGAGGCCATGGCCTTGGCAAGCTCCGGGTCGTTCTTGGTCTCGCCCTTTTCAAAGCGAGTGTTTTCCAGCAGCAGAATCTCGCCGGGCTTCAGGGCGGCGGCCTTGGCCTTGGCGTCCTCGCCCACCACGTCGGCGGCCATGACGACCTCCTTGCCCAGCAGCTCGCCCAGGCGCTTGGCCACGGGAGCCAGGCTCAGCTTCGCCAGGGACTTCTTCCACTTCTCCTCGGTGAGGGAGGCGGGGTCCTTGCCCTTTTCGGTCTGCTTCTTGACCCACTTGTCAAAGCTGGCCTCGGGCTTGCCCAGATGAGAGCAGGCGATGACGGCGGCGCCTTGTTCCAGCAGATACTGAATGGTGGGCAGGGCGGCCACAATGCGCTTATCGCTGGTGATCGCGCCGGTCTCCTTGTCCTGGGGGACGTTGAAGTCGCAGCGCAGTAGCACTTTTTTGCCGGATACCTCTACGTCTTTGACGGTCTTTTTGTTGTAATTCATCTCAGGACTCCTCCTAAAAAGAACTTAATTTCTCGGCACAAACGCCGGTTTAAACATTTACGATAAGCAAGCCATTTCTCCCGTACCCAAAAGGCCGGGGAAGCCGCTTTGCCGCAGGGCCTCGTATACGCACACGGCTACGGCGTTGCTTAGGTTCAGGCTCCGGGCCTCGTCCACCATGGGCAGGCGGACGCAGCGCTCCCGGAACCGCTCCCGGAAGGGGAGGGGCAGTCCGGCGGTCTCCTTGCCGAAGAAAAGCCAGCTATCCGCTGTGAAGTTCGCTTCCACATAGGAACGGGGAGCCTTGGTGGTGGTGAGCCAAAGGTCCGATGCGGCCTCCGGGTGACGGCGGAAGAGGTCCTCCAGATTTTCGTAGTCCGAAACCTCCACCAAGTGCCAGTAGTCCAGG
This sequence comes from uncultured Oscillibacter sp., assembly GCA_910587705.1. Classification (GTDB taxonomy): domain Bacteria; phylum Bacillota; class Clostridia; order Oscillospirales; family Oscillospiraceae; genus Oscillibacter. Next base: position 98,455 of record CAJUMX010000002.1, on the reverse strand, counting down.
CCGCAGCGCTTCATGTTTCGCCGGATGGCATCCTGGGAAATGTCGAAGCCCAAGGGGCGGACCAGATGGAGGCTGGAGCCGGTGGCGGCGCAGGTGCGGGCGATGTTCCCGCAGTTCTGGGGAATCTCCGGTTCCACCAGTACGACGTGCAGCATAGGGGCCCTCCCGCTTTTTCACAGAATAGTGTTATTGTAATCTATTACCTTAACAAATTCAACTACATTCTTTGAAAAAATTACATTTTTGAGTAAAACATACCAGTAGAAAAACGCAAATTCTGCGAAACGCCGAAAAACCACGGGAGATTTGGGGGCTTTTCTCTCTTTTTCCGTGAGCTCTGACAAAAAAGAACAAGAGACAGGAAAATTTTTGGAAAAAATTCTAGGGACAAATTCACTGTAACCACTAGATTTTCCCCAAAAGTTTGCTATAATGGACTTACCTTTAGTAAAAATGTGCAAAGGAGGGCGAGTTCATGAGTTGTCCGAAACAGGCTGTTTTGATTTTTGAGGAAGACGCCGCCGTCCCGGCGGGCTTGAAGCCGCTGATGCTGGAAACCGTGCTGTCCCGTCCCATCCTATCCTGGGTATGCGACCGATTGCGGGCCGAAGGCGTTCAGCGGCTTTTCGCTGTCTGCGGCCCCCGCTTCGCGGAGGAAGCCCGGGGCATCCTGCCTCCGGAGTCCGCCGTTTCCGAACAGTGGACGGACCTGGAGTCATTTTTGGACACGGACGGCGCCACGCTGGTGCTCCCCAGGGCCGCGTTCCCCATGGAGGAGGCTGGGCCGGGCTTTGCCTACGCCGCGCCGGGCCGGGAGCTCCGGGAGACTTGGCGGGTGAACATGACCAACAGCGTGCAGGGCGCGGAGCTGGTCTCCGGCTGGCTGCCGGTCTACGGGCCAGACACCGTGGCCGAGATTGAGGCGCTGCTGCGGCAGAGAGAAGCCTCCAAGGAAAAGGGATAAAGAAAAGAAGTGAATTCGTCCGGCCAATGACGCGGCTGGACAAAAAAATAAATGACCGGAGGCCCGGTCATGGAAAGAGAGCGTTTAGGATATGATTTCACACGGGAAAGATATCAAGGTGTTCTCCGGCAACGCGAACCTGAAGCTGGCGAAGGAAATCTGCGCGCAGATGGGCACGAAGCTGGGAGAGGCCGAGGTTGGCGCTTTCTCCGACGGCGAGGTGTTCGTCTCCCTGTATGAGACCGTCCGGGGCAGCGACGTTTTCGTGGTCCAGCCCACTTGCAGCCCGGTTAACAACAACCTGATGGAGCTGCTCATCATCATCGACGCGCTGAAGCGGGCCTCCGCAGGCCGCATCACCGCCGTCATCCCTTATTATGGCTATGCCCGGCAGGACCGGAAGGCCAAGGCCCGGGACCCCATCACCGCTAAGCTGGTAGCCAACATGATCACCGCCGCCGGGGCGGACCGGGTGCTGACCATGGACCTCCACGCCGCCCAGATCCAGGGCTTCTTCGATATCCCGGTGGATAACTTGGCGGGCAACCCCATTTTCGTGGACTATTACGCCAAAAAATTTGGTGGCAGCTGTGAGGACATGGTGGTGGTATCCCCAGACGTGGGTTCCGTCTCCCGGGCTCGGGCCTTTGCCCAGAAGCTGCACATGCAGCTGGCCATTGTGGATAAGCGCCGCCAGCGGGCCAACCATTGCGAGGTAATGAACGTCATCGGCGACGTGGAGGGACGGGACTGCATCCTCTTCGACGACCTGGTGGATACCGGTGGGTCTCTCTGCAACGCCGCGCAGGCCCTGGTTGACAACGGGGCCCGCAGCGTTCACGCCTGCGCTTCCCACGGCGTGCTCTCCGGCCCGGCCATTGACCGGATCAATGCCAGCCCCATTCAGGAGCTGGCCCTGCTGGACACCATCCCGGCCATTCAGCCGGAGCTGAGCGGCAAGGTGAAGTATCTCTCTGTGGCCCCCATGTTCTGCGAAGCCATCGAGCGGGTCTATCAGGAGGTTTCCATCTCCAAGCTGTTCCGCTGAGACCGGTATCCGCATCTATTATCTATTATATATAAATGATAGAGCCATCCAAGGCGGGGAAGTCGTACTTCCCCGCCTACGTGGGTTGTGCGGAAGGGTCGAATTTTTGAGTTTTTTGGAAAGGCGAGACCGATATGCTGTTTGGAAACAAGGGCTCCTCCTCTGTGGAGTGGCTGATCGCGGGGTTGGGGAACCCCGGAACGAAGTACGAGAACACCCGGCATAACATGGGCTTTCGGGCGGTGGAGCTGCTGGCGGAGCAAAAGGGCGTGAAGCTGAACAAGGTGAAGTTCAAGTCCGCATATAATATCTGCGAGTTTGCTGGAGCCCGGTGCCTGGTGATGAAGCCCCAGACCTACATGAACCTCTCCGGTGAGGCGGTGCGGGAGGCGGCGCAGTTTTACAAAATCCCCCCGGACCATGTGCTGGTGATTTACGACGATGTGGCTCTTCCCGTGGGGAAGCTGCGGATACGGCCCACCGGCTCTGCCGGAGGGCACAACGGCATCAAAAACATCATCGCTCACCTGGGTACCCAGGACTTTCCCCGAATCAAAATTGGCACCGGGGCCCCGGAGGATAAGGACGGTATGATCAACTGGGTCATCGGAGTCCCCTCCCAGAAGGAGCGGGAGATTCTGCTGGAAGCCTTCCGGTGGGCCATCGAGGCGGCGGCGTGCGTCATTGAGCACGGCTGCCAAAGGGCCATGAACGATTTTAACTGACTGCAAAGGGTTTTCGTCATGAAGCATCTGCTGGAAAAACTGATGACCATTCCGGAGGCGGGGGAGCTGCTCCGCCGGGTGGAGGATGGCGGCTGTCCCGCCGCGGTGACGGGCCTCCAGCCCGTTCATCGGGCCTGCCTCGGCGCGGCGGCGGCCCAAGCGGCGGGCCGTCCGGCGGTCTTTGTCTGCGGCGACGAGGGAGAGGCCCGGCAATTGGCCGGGGATTTGGAGGCCCTGCTAGATGAGGCTCCGGTGACCCTGCTGAGCCGGGAGTGGCAGCTCCGCCCCGGAGCCGTGTCCTCCCGAGACTGGGAGCGGGGCCGCTTAGCGGCCCTTTACGCCATGGCCCAGGGCGCACCTCGGACAGTGGTGGCCACGGCCGATGCCCTGATGGCCCGGACTTTGTCCGCAAAGCTTCTGAAAGATTTATCGGTCACGTTGAATGTGGGAGAGCGGCAGGATTTGCCGGAATTGACGGAGCGCCTTCTTGCCGCCGGGTATACCCGCTGCCAGCAGGTGGAGGGCGTGGGCCAGTTTGCCCTCCGGGGCGGTATTTTGGACGTATTCTCCCCCTTGATGGATCAGCCGGTCCGGTGTGAGTTCTTCGACGACGAAATCGACTCCATGGGGGCTTTTGATCCCGGTACCCAGCGGCGGACGGTGAATCTGGACTCCGCCCGAATTCTCCCCGCCGCCGAGGTCCTGCCCCGGCAGGCGGAGGGGGGGCTGGAGGGTCTGGGGGAAAGGCTCCTGGCCCTGGCGGCAAGGCTGGAGAAAAAGGGCTCTCCCGCCGCCGCCCGCCTTCGGGAGGACGGTGAGCGGCTGAAAAACGGTTCTGTCCCCGAGGGAATGGACCGCTATCTGGCCGCCGTCTACCCGGACGCCTCCGCCGGAGTTCACTACCTGCCCCGGGACGCCCTGGTAATCCTCTGTGAGGCAGGGCGGGTGGATGAGCGGGTAAAGGGGACCCTCCTCCAGAACCGTCAGGACTTGGAGGTTTTGATGGAGGCGGGCATCCTGGCGGGGGATTACGCGAAGCTGCTCCTCTCCGCCGAGGAGTTTTACGCCGCCCTGGAGTCCTTCCCGGTGATCATGGCGGGGGCCCTGCCCACCTCCCGCTATCCCTACCCGCCCAAGGGCCTTTTGAGCGTCAACGCCCGGCAGCTCAGCTCTTACGGCGGCAGTCTGGAGACCGCCGTTACCGATTTGGAGCAATACCGGGAGAACGGCAGCGCCGTGCTGCTTCTCTGCGGCGGGGAAACCCGGGGGAAAAACCTTCACAGCCTCCTGACGGAGCGGGGCATCCCCGCCGCCCTGGACCTCCGGGGGACGGCCATGCCTGCCCCGGGGGAGATACGGATTACGGTGGGAGCCCTCTCTGCCGGATGCGAGTGGCCCGCACTAAAGCTGGCGGTTTTGACGGAGGGGCAGCTCATCGTCCCCTCCCGGAAGCGGGCGCGGCTCAAAAAGGATTCCAACCGCCAGAAAATTCAGTCCTATACCGACTTGAAGCCGGGGGATTTGGTGGTCCATGCCCACCACGGCGTGGGCCGCTTCGCGGGCATCCAGCGGATGCCAGTGGACGGCGTGGAGAAGGACTATATTAAAATTGACTACGCCGGGGGGGACTGTCTCTATGTCCCCGCCACGGCGCTGGATTTGGTAAGCAAGTATATCGGCGGCGGGGAGGACGGCGAGGGCCGCCAGAAGCTGAACAAGCTGGGGGGCACCGAGTGGGCCAAACAAAAGACCCGGGCCAAGAAAGCTGTCAAGGACCTGGCCAAGGGCCTGACGAAGCTCTACGCCGAGCGCCAGCGCTGTCCCGGCTTTGCCTTCTCCCAGGACTCCCCCTGGCAGCGGGAGTTTGAGGAGGCGTTCCCCTATTCAGAGACGGACGATCAGCTCCGGGCTATTGCGGAAATCAAGAAGGACATGGAGCGTTCCCGGCCCATGGACCGCCTCCTCTGCGGCGACGTGGGCTACGGCAAGACGGAGGTGGCCCTCCGGGCGGTGATGAAGTGCGTGCTGGACGGGAAGCAGGCGGCCATCCTGGTGCCCACCACCGTCCTGGCCCAGCAGCACTACGCCACGGCCATGGGCCGCTTCCGGGACTTCCCGGTGCGGATTGAGGTGCTGTCCCGCTTCACGCCGCCCAAGGACCAAAAGCGCATCCTGGAGCTGGCGAAGGAGGGGCGGGTGGACCTTCTCATCGGCACTCACAAGCTGCTGCAAAAGGGCATGGAGTTCAAGGACCTGGGGCTGCTCATCATCGACGAGGAACAGCGCTTCGGCGTTACACACAAGGAGCGCCTGAAGGAGATGAGCCGTCAGGTGGACGTGCTGACCCTCTCCGCCACGCCCATTCCCCGGACGCTGAACATGGCCCTGTCGGGTCTCCGGGACATGTCCGCCATCGAGGAGCCCCCGGCGGACCGCCAGCCGGTCCAGACCTACGTGATGGAACACGATTGGGCCATTCTGGAGGACGCTATGCGAAAGGAGCTCAGTCGGGGCGGGCAGATTTACTACCTTCACAACCGGGTGGAGAGCATCGATCTCACCGCCTCCCGTATTCAAAAGATGCTGGGGCCGGAGGTCCATGTGGTCACCGGCCATGGGAAGATGAGTGAACAGGAGCTGTCCGCCGTCATGCGGGCCATGGTGGACGGGGAGGCGGACGTGCTGGTTTGCACCACCATCATTGAAACGGGAATCGACATCTCCAATGTGAATACCCTGATCATCGAGGACGCGGATAAAATGGGGCTGGCCCAGCTCCATCAAATCCGGGGCCGCATTGGCCGCAGCGCCCGGCGGGCTTACGCCTATCTGACTTATCGGAGGGGGAAAGTCCTCCAGGAGATCGCCGCCAAGCGCCTCTCGGCCATCCGGGAGTACGTGGAATTCGGCTCCGGCTTCCGCATTGCCATGCGGGACCTGGAGATTCGGGGAGCGGGAAACCTCCTGGGGCCGGAGCAGTCCGGGTATCTGCTCAGCGTGGGCTACGACCTCTATTTGAAGCTGCTGGAGGAGGCGGTGCTGGAGGAGCGGGGCGAGGAGAAGCAGATCGAAACGGAGTGCTCCGCCGATCTGACCGTCAACGCCAACATCCCGGAGCGTTACGTCTCCTCCCCGGAGCAGCGGATGGACCTCTATCGCCGCATCGCTGCCATCCGCTCTGACGACGATGCGTCGGACCTGCTGGACGAGCTTTTGGACCGCTATGGGGAAGCGCCCAAGCCGGTGCTGGCCCTGCTGGACGTGGCCTTGCTCCGGGCGGCGGCGGGAAAGGCGGGCGTGTCCGACATCACCCAGAAGCGGGATGTCCTCCGCTTCCAGCTGGCGGTCTTTCGGCCGGAGGCGGTGGTGAAGGTCTGCGGATTGAACAAGTACCGCCAGCGCCTCACCGTGGCCGCCGGGGAGGACCCGGCGCTGACCCTGAAGCTGAAGCCCGGGGCCGACGCCTTGGAGAGCGCCATGGAGCTGGTGGAGGATTTGAAGCTGTCCGCCGGATAATAAGGGGAAGCCCTGACGCTGGCTATAAGCGTCAGGGCTTCTTTTTTGGTCATAATGGCCTGTTCCCTCCCATATAATGGTTCGGACAACCTTATGGGAGGAGCGGGAGCGATGCGGAAACGAATGGCGGCGGCGGTCTTGGTCTTGTGCCTGGGGCTCAGTGGCTGCGCTTTGAAAAAGGAAGAGGAAAAGGCCTCTTTGCTGGGGCGCGCGGCGGAGCTGGGGGAGGAGCTGGTGCTGATGACGGTGGACGGCCGGGAAATTCCGGCCTGGCGCTACCTCTATTGGCTGGCCTTTACCTGTGACCAGATTCGGGAGAAGTACAAGGACTCCGGTTTGTCTCTGGATTGGGAGGCCCCCGTCTCCGGTGGAACCCTGGCGGATTACGCCAAAGATCAGGCCCTGGCCAATACGGCTCTCTATGCCACCGTGGAAAACTGGGCGGTTCGCTATGGCTGCGTCCTCAGCGAGAAGGAGCGGGAAGCTCTGGCGAACACCTGGGAGGAGCAGTCTGCTGCCCGGGGCGGGGAGGAGGCGTACTTAAAGGAGCTGACCGCCCTGGGGCTGGACCGTCTCCGGGCGGAGGAGCTGACGGAGGTGGGAATGCTCTACGCCAAGCTTTATAATCTCTGCCTTACCGAGGGCAGCGAGCTTTCCGGGCTTCTGGACCAGGCGGACAGCTTGACGGTGGACCGTATTCTGATCTCCGCCGGGGAAGATCGGGAGGCGGCCCGGGAGAGAGCGGCGGAGGTGTTTTCCCGCCTCAATGGTGCGGAGGACCCGGCGGCGACGTTCCCAACCCTGGCAGCGGAGGGGGACGACGCGGTGGGCCCGCGGACGCTGCTGCCAGGAGACGGGACCCTGCCCCAGGTATTGGAGGAGGCGGCAAAGGCGCTGGAGGAGGGGCAATACTCCGGGATTTTGGAATCGGAGGAGGGCTTTTCCATCCTTCGCCGCCTGGCCTCCCAGGGAGAGGTCCTGGCGGGGGAGGCGTTTGACCGCCTGCTCCAGGATGCGGCGGAGGGAGCTCTGATTCAAACCACTCCAGCGTATGAGGAGCTGGATGCCGCCGCTTTCGACAAGACCTTGGCCGAGCTGCGGGAGGCGGGAGAGTAAGCGCCTCCTGGAAAATTTCGTCACCTTGACGAAAACGCCCCTTATGTTGTCAAAGATTTAACGAAACTGTAAAACCTGACGAAAGGCCATTGACGAAATGAGGAGGAGTCTCTATAATGATACGCAGAGAAAGGCGGTCAGCAGGCTGTCAAAATACTGGCAATCTGCGTCCCCGTCTCGCCCGTTGAGACTCCGGCGGCCCGCCGAGCCGCCAAAATATTAAAATACGGAGGAACATCATGAAAGATCTTTATGTCGTGAACTGCTGCCGTACTGCCATCGGCTCCTTTGGCGGCAGTCTGAAAAACACTCCCGCTGCGGAGCTGGGCGCGATCGTGGTCAAGGAGGCCCTGAACCGCGCTGGTGTGAAGCCGGAGAACGTGGATGAGGTCATGTTCGGCTGCATCCTCACCGCCGCCCAGGGTCAGAACGTGGCCCGTCAGGTCTCCATCAAGGCTGGCATTCCCTATTCCGTTCCCGCCTACACCGTGGGCATGGTCTGCGGCTCCGGCATGAAGTCTCTCATCGAGGGCGCCCGTTCCATCCTGGCCGGGGATGCCGACGTGGTGGTCTGCGGCGGTACCGAGAACATGAGCGCCGCTCCCTTCGCCTCCATGGATGCCCGCTGGGGTGCCCGCATGGGCGACAAAAAGCTGGTGGACACCATGATCAAGGATGGCCTGTGGGATGCCTATAACAACTACCACATGGGAACCACCGCGGAAAACATCAACGATATCTGGGGCATCACCCGTCAGGAGCAGGACGAGTTTGCCGCCGCCTCCCAGCAAAAGACCGAGGCCGCCCAGGCCGCCGGTAAGTTCGACGACGAGATCGTCCCCGTCCCCGTAAAGGTGAAGCGGGACATGGTGGACTTCAAGAAGGACGAATATCCCAAGGCCGGCGTCACTGCCGAGGGTATTGCCAAGCTGCGGGGCGCGTTCCCTGTGGGTCCCGAGTCCCCCAATCCCGAGGTGGTTCACACCTTTGATGTCACCGGCAAGAAGGAAACCGAGGACAAGGGCCAGCAGCGGGTCACCGCGGCCAATGCCTCCGGAATCAACGACGGCGCCGCCGCCATCATCCTGGCCTCCGGTGAGGCTGTGGAGAAGTACGGCCTGAAGCCCATGGCCAAGCTCATCGGCTGGGGCCAGGGCGGCGTGGATCCCAAGATCATGGGCGTGGGCCCTGTGCCCGCCTCCCGTCAGGCCATGGCGAAAGCCGGCGTGACCATTGACGACATTGACCTCATCGAGGCCAACGAGGCCTTTGCTGCCCAGTCCATCGCGGTGGGCCGGGAGCTGGGCTTTGACATGGCGAAGGTCAACGTCAATGGCGGAGCCATCGCTCTGGGTCACCCCGTGGGTGCCTCCGGCGCGCGGATCATTGTCACCCTGCTCCATGAGATGCAGAAGCGGGACGACGCCAAGAAGGGCTTGGCCACCCTCTGCATCGGCGGCGGTATGGGTGTTGCCACCGTCTTTGAGAAGTGCTAAGTGCAGCTTTCTCGAGAGAAAACATAACCCAAAAGAGCTTTCGCACGCGCTGACCGTTTGGCGGTTATCTATGCTAGAGCAACGGCAACGCAGACTTGTTGAATTTGCAAAGAGGGACCTTCGGGTCCCTCTTTGGCTGTTGAGGAGAGATCGAAATGCAGAAACATTTTCAAGGCTTGGGCCATGTGGCTGTCTATACGCAGGATATAGAAAAGAGCATTGATTTTTATGAGAAGCTGGGCGGTGAAGTGAAGGGCCGGGGCAGTGTGAGCGCTCCGGCAGGAGAGAAGAAGCTGGCCTTGGTGCTTTTTGGCGGCATTACACTGGAGCTGATTCAAAGCCCCACGGATATGCCCATGGGAGAGGGGAACGTTCCCCACTTCGCCCTCCTAGTGGACGATTTGGACGCCGCCGCAGAGGCAGTCCGGGCGGCGGGAGTGAATACCTTTCTGACACCGGAAAAGAAGGTTTTGCCGGACCTCTTCGGAGGCTTGCAGAACTGGTTCTTTACGGGACCATCTGGAGAGCAAATTGAGCTGCTACAAATGCTGTAAAGGGAAAAGGGCTTTCACCTTAAGGTGAAAGCCCTTTGGCATGGTCACTGGCTTAGTGAAACAATTTCCGCGCCACCCAGATGAACAAGCATGCGCCGGCCACGTCCACAATGAGGTTGGCAAACCAGCCGTAGGCGTAGAAGCCGAACAGGCCAAACACCGTGCTGCCCACAGCGGAGCCTACGACGCCGATGATGATATTGCGGAGAAACCCACCGTCGCTATCCATCAGCTTCCCGGCAATCCAGCCTACCAGCGCACCCATAATCAAAGAACCAAGCAGATGAAACATAGGTGAAACCTTCCTTTCTCAATCTTCAATATATTCCCGCACCCGGTAAACTGCGCCGATTTCCTCCTCGCAGATTTTCCGGCAGTGTTCAATCTCCTCCTTGGGAATGGTGTCCACCACGGTCATCATCACCGTGGGAACATACTGCCGCAATTCCTTGGCAAAAGACTTCATGGCCTCATAGGCCCCGCTTTGGACCGGGTGGCAAAGCGCATCATATTTCTCCGCCGTGTCGGTGTTCAAGGAGATGGATACCATATCAAACCGCCCGGCGAAATCAGGGCAGATGTCCCGGCCATGGATCAGATTTCCGGTGCCGTTGGTGTCCATGCGGACGAAGGGCTTTTTGCCCTTGGCCTTTAATTGGTCGATGACCCAGCAGATATCATCGATCCGGTAGCTGGGTTCGCCAAAGCCGCAAAAGACCAGCTGCTTGTACCGGGAAAGCTCCCGGCTTTCAATGTCCGCCAGAATTTCCTCCCGGGTGGGTTCCCGTTCTAACCAAAGGTTGTGGGTGTAGATGCTGCCTCCATGGCCGTTGTGTCGGAGGCAGAATTCGCAATTGAAATTGCAGCGGTTGGTGGTGTTGACGTACAGGTTTTCTCCGTACTCATAGGTGATGGTAAAGCCTTTTTCCATAGGTGATACTCCTTTATTGGTCATAGCTGTAAAGGTGAAAATCTTGTAGGGTAAACACGCCGTTCTGATAGGTGACTTGGGCGGAGGTCCTCGCCTGATAGCAGGGAGAATGGCGGCCCGGCAGGTTTAAACAGAACGCGCCTTGGAACTGGAGCCCGCTCCAGCCCTCCTGATTGAACTGCGCGATAAGGCCGGAGGAGGCTGTTTTCAGGTCCAGGCCCTCCTGCTCGAACTCCACCAGCTCATGGCCCAGCATGGCGAAGGTTCGCCCGTGGATTTGCGCGGTATCGAATAGAGCCGGGAACTGCTCCTGCCAGAGGCTCTCGGGGAAGGTAAAGTCCGTCAAGGACCCGTCAGGGGCTTTTTCCAGAATATGCAGTTCGTCAATGGAAACCCCAGTGCCGGTGCCTATGTGGCAGATGACGATAAGCTCGTCCTCTCCGTCGTTGTCAAAATCAAGACAAACCAGCCAGGGAGGAATGATATGGGGACCGCAGAAAATCACCCAATCAAATTCCGCTAAGCTGGTGCCCCAGTGAATGAGGGCGGTTTCGAGGTCTCTCTGACCAGTGGGTACATAAAGAGCGGCGTTTTCCGTTTCTGCGGCCAGTTCAATTCTGCCGCCGTCCAGCCAGCGCCTCCTATCGGAATCGTGACTGCTTTCGGTGCCGATGATGGAGGGCACAAGTCCGTATTCCTCCGCCGGGAGCCGTCCCTCGGTTACAATGGCGGGTGCGGAAATAGGCTCCAGCCGCCGTGGCTCCGGCAGGGAGACGGCTTTTACTATTGCCGGGAGCTCGTCTGGCAAAACCTCCGCCAAGGCAGGACGCTTGCCGCAGCCGCTCAAAAGCGTCAGGGCCAGCAGCAGGGGAATCCATCCTCTTTTCATGCTGCCCCTCAATCCCACCAGAAATACCATTTCGTGGACTTTGCGAGGCTATCCGCCAGATAGCCCACGGATGCACAGCCCTGGTCCACGATATCCGGGCAGAAGGCATATTGCTCCAGAGCCAGTTCCATGGCCGCCTCTCGGCCCACCGGGGTGGGGAGATCATACTCCAGCACGTCTCGAGTAATCACGGCCGGGACGGCCCTGTATTTCTCATACCAGTACTTAGAAATTGCCATCTGCTCCTCGTTGCAGGGACATTCATTCCAGCCTCCGAAGGGGACATGGGCAAAGACTTCCCAGGGGTGTTTTACCGGGATTTCCGCCAGTACCAGAGGGATGGTTTTCCCATGGAAATCCGAGATGCCCAGGAAGCGGTCAATGGCCTCTCCGCCTTCCATGGGACCTAGAACCTCCTGACCGGGCCACTCCCAGCCATTTTCCGCCGCGTATTCCCTGTTCCGGGCGGCCATGCGGGCCAGGAGGGCTCCGCCGTCCTCTACGGGCTGGGCAAGGAGCCGTTGACGGTGCTCCTCCGGCGTCTCCCCCTCCAGCCATTGGAAGCCTTCCAAAGGAGAATCCTCCCCAACGGCGATGAGGATGGGGAGAATGTTTTCTGGAGCCGGAGATACGGGTGTTTTTGTGAAGAAGCGCCGAAGAATTCCCGGCTGTGCAGGGGAGGGCCTCCCCGTCCTTCTCCGGGCCTCCTGGTAGGCGGTCATGATGGGGGCAGGGTTCATCATGGGGGGAAATTCCTTGCAGGGACAGTTCAGGACACTCGTTTGTTTTTCATACATGGCTGGAAGCCTCCGTTTTAATGGGGAGCTTTGGGAAGAGCCGCAGGCCGTTTTCCCAGGTGATCTGGGTCATCTCCTCCGGCGAAATGCCCTTCCACTCCGCCAGCTTTTCTATGATATAGGGCAGATTCCGGCTGTCGTTTCGCTTTCCCCGGAGGGGAACCGGGGAGAGGTAGGGGGAATCCGTCTCCACCACAATGCGGTCCAACGGTGTGATGGCGGCTACTTCGGGGGCCTTCTGGGCGTTTTTGTAGGTGATGGGCCCGTCGAAGCCCAAATACCAGCCCCGCTTTAAAAGCTCCTCCGCCATCTCGGGACTGCCGGAAAAGCAGTGGAATACGCCCCGTGCCTCGGGGTAGTCCAGCACGATGGCCAGGGAATCCCCATGGGCCTCTCGGTCATGGACGATGACGGGGAGATTCAGCTCCTCCGCCAGCTCGATCTGCCGCCGAAAGACCATTTGCTGAAACTCCCGGGGTGGGTTGTCTTTCCAATAGTAATCCAGGCCGATTTCTCCTACAGCCACCACCTTCTTGTGCCCGCAGAGGGCCCGCAGGGCGGCAAACTCCGCCTCGCCCGTTCCAGCGCAGTCGGAGGGGTGGATGCCTGCGGCGGCATAGACAAAGGGATACCGCTCCGCCAGAGCGACGGCGGCCCGGGAGCTTTCCAGATCACAGCCCGGGTCCACCACCAGACCCACCCCGGCAGCGGGGAGGGCGGAGAGGATTTCGTCCCGGTCGGCGGCGAAACCATTGGAATCATAGTGTGCGTGAGTGTCAAAGATAGGCATGCTGCAACCTCCTGGCAAAACAAAAAGGACATCCGAACGGATGCCCTTTTGGCCTGACGGCCTCCGGGCATTCACACGGAAGCGTCAATACCCCGGGAAGCGGGGATATGTTTGGATTAACCGATCCGATTGAGCTTCAGGGTCATGGCGCTCTTTTTGTGAGCGGCCGCGTTCTTGTGGAGAACGCCCTTCGCCACAGCCTGATCGACTTTTTTCACCGCAACCTTGTAAGCGCCATCGGCATCGGTGCGATTGCCCTCCGCCGCGGCGGCCTCGAACTTTTTGATCGCGGTTTTGAGATCGGACTTCGTGGCCTTGTTGCGGGCGTTCCTCGCTTTTCCGATGAGGACGCGCTTCTTGGCAGACTTGATATTCGGCAAACCAAACACCTCCTTTGGCCGTTGATTTCATGCGGGCAGGACAAGTCCTACCGTACAGACCTATATTCTAACAGGGAAAGCTCCAAAAAGCAAGGTTTTTTTTTCATATTTTCATAAGATTCTCTAGTGGGGGAAGGAGAGCCCTTTCAATGGGGCTTCTCCAGGTTGATTTTCCGGCATTTTTTAAGGAGCAGGCTCATAAAATATAGGGAAACAAGCTGTATGGAACTCCCAAAGGAGGGGATGGACATGACCTCAAGGCAGGCGGGACGGCGGCTAATGCATGCACGGGCACGTCGCCGGAGCGCGCAGAGCGTTCGCAGTGGGGCCCGGAAGAGCGAGCCCCTGACGGCAAAGGACCTTCGGCTGATGCTGCGGCTGGTGGCCTGCGGCGTCATTTTTGTAGCGCTGGTGGCGGCGAAGCTGCTGCTCCCAGCAAGGATGGCGGACTTCAACCAGCAGCTCTCCGCCGCTATGGAGCGGAACATGGATGTGCAGGCGGTGTTCTCCGCCGTAGGCCGGGCTTTCTCTAGAGAGGAGGGGAGCGGCGTGGCGGAGGTCTATGAGGCGGTGTTTCATCCCCAGGCGGAGGCCACGCAGACGGGAGCCACCCTACCGGAGGCAGACCTGCCAGAGAAGATGACCACTCAAACGCCGAAGCTCCAAGACGGTGCGGCGCTGGACCTCCTGCGGAGCTTCCGGGCGGTGCCGGAGACTTCTGCCCCAACGCCGGAGACAGAGGCGCAGTCGGCCTCTAACCTGGCCTATGTCCTCTACTCCCAGGAGAATCTCCCGGAGGGAGTCAGCATGGAGCAGGCTATCCTGGGCTTCGACTACTGTGCCCCGGTGGTCGGGACCCTCAGCTCCGACTTTGGTTACCGGGAGCATCCGACGGAGGGAGAGGAGCGATTCCACTACGGTGTGGACCTGGCAGCGGATGTTGGGACGGAGGTGCGTTGCTTTGCCGACGGCACCGTCACCGCCGTGGGGGACAGCAGCAGCTATGGACGGTATTGCGTCGTGGCCCACGAGGGGGGGTATTCCACCCTCTATGCCCATTGCAGCCGTATTACGGCTTCTTCCGGCACAGCGGTGAACCGGGGCCAAAAGATCGCGGAGGTGGGGGAGACGGGTATGGCCACCGGGCCACACCTCCACTTTGAGCTCCAGCGGGAGGGCTCCTACCTGAACCCTGTTTACTATGTTTCCGCCCTGTAGAATCCGCGTAAGCGGAGGCTTTGTTCTTCTTGCCGGCTGGTTTGTTCTGGCCAACGGCTGGGAGCCTCTGGTCACTGTGCTGGGGGCTGCCGCCGTTCACGAATGGGGGCACTGGGTCCTGCTTCGCATGCTGGGGGCGGAGGTGACGGGCTTTCGCCTCAGCGTCCTGGGGGCCGTGCTGGAGACGGACAGCGGGCGGCTGTCCTATGGCGGGGAGCTGGCGGCGGTGCTGGCGGGCCCCGCCGCCAATCTGCTGTCGGCTCTAGCCTTAACAGCGGTGGCAAAAGGCCGCTGGCCCGCCGCTGTGGGGGCAAATCTGATACTATGTGCCTTCAATCTCCTGCCCATTCGCCCTCTGGACGGGGGGCGGGCGCTGTATCTGTTGACCGCCTGGCTGGCGGGCCCGGCGGCAGGGGAGACGGCGGCCCGCTGGGCCGGGACCGTTACGGCGGCGGCTCTGGCAGCGCTGATCGGTGGGGTTATCTGGACGACCGGGGGGAGCCTGTGGCTTCTGCCCGCACTGGCCGCGGGCCTTTATTGGAGCGCAGGACCCTGGTTTTCCGGCACACACGCATGAAGAAGGCCCCGCATAGGGGCCTTTCGTCAATGGGAGAGAAATTCGGTCAGCTGCTCCAGGAAATGGTCGTCCAGATTCTTCCGTCCAGAGCTGTCCTTCGTCAGCTCGGCCTGGAGGGCAGCCTGGGCCTGGGCAATTTTTTCGGCGTCGGCTTCCTCCATCAGGGATTCGATCCAGGCGTCCAGGTACTTCATGAGCTTTTCCCACTCCTGGGTCTCCTCGGTTTTTTCCTTGTTCAGATTGATCTGGTCCAGCATGGAGGACTTGAGGTCGGACAGGGCGGAGAGAAGGTTGTTTTTCGTAAAGCTGCTGTGGTCCGGGGCGGCGGTGCTTCCAGAGGAGGTCCCGCCGCCGGAGGTATGGGCCTGATACAGTGCCAGCAGCTCTTTCGCGCCGGTGGCGGCGGTGGGGAGATGCTGGTTCTTCAGGCTTTCACGGATATCGTGGATAAAATCGTGCTTTTGCGTGATGTCACCGCGATACTCCACCGTATAGGGGAGCACCCCAGGCTTGCTGGGGCCCTCCAGGACGCTCTGATATGCGCCGGTCTTTACAAGATGACCGTAGAGGGCGGCAAGCTCCACATAGGAGGCGTTGGAGGGGTCGATGCTGTTGACGCGGCAGGTAACGTCATAGGGGCCGCTGTCCGATACGCCGGTGACACGGACAATGGGCTCCTCGGGGGTGGAGTCCGCAGTATACTCGGCATAGACCTCCTGGTTGGCGGACTGCCCCCAAATAACGCCGGAATAGACGGTGTTTTCGCCGGGCATCCGGAGGTGAATAGGGGGACCATTGACGGCGGCGGAGGTCTGAACCAGCTGTTCCTGGAAGGAGAGACCCACTGGCTTGGATTGTCCGGCGGAGGAGCGGCGGTTTTTCCCGCAGGCTTGCGTGTTCAGAAGATTTTGAACGCTCATGGGAATGACATCCTTTCTTTCCGTTGCAGAATAAAAAAGACAGAAAGCGGCTGTGAACCTTATCACAACCGCTTTCTGTTCCTTGCGTCTTTGTCCTTCGCCATCCGTTGCGAAGGGAGCTTATTTCGCGTACTCGACCACCTTGGTCTCCCGGAGGACATGGACCTTGATCTGACCAGGGTACTCCATTTCCTCCTCGATCTTCTTGGCCAGATCCCGGGCCAGAATGACCATCTGGTCCTCGCTGACCTGCTCGGGCTTTACCATGACCCGGACCTCACGGCCCGCCTGGATGGCAAAGGCCTTATCCACGCCGGGATAGGAGCCGGTAATGGACTCCAGCTGCTCCAGGCGCTTGATGTAGTTCTCCAGGTTTTCACGGCGGGCGCCGGGCCGGGCGGCGGAAATGGCGTCCGCGGCCTGCACAAGACAGGCGACGATGGTCCTGGGCTCCACATCGTTGTGGTGGGCCTCGATGGCGTGGATGATCTCCTCTTTTTCCTTGTACTTCCGGGCAAATTCCACGCCCAGGGCCACATGGGTGCCCTCCATCTCGTGGTCCACGGACTTGCCCAGATCATGGAGCAGTCCGGCCCGTTTCGCAGCCTGGACATCCACGCCCAGCTCCGCCGCCATCATGCCGGCGATGTGGCTGACCTCCACGGAGTGCTGGAGGACGTTTTGGCCATAGCTGGTGCGGTAGTGCAGGCGGCCCAGCATCTTCACCAGCTCCGGGTGGAGACTGCGGATGCCGCATTCGAAGGTGACGCGCTCACCCTCGGCCTTGATGGTGGCGTCCACCTCCCGGCGGGCCTTCTCCACCATTTCCTCAATATGAGTGGGGTGGATGCGCCCGTCGGAAATCAGCTTCTCCAGGGCCAGCCGGGCAATCTCCCGGCGGACCGGCTCGAAGCAGGAGACGGTGATGGCTTCTGGCGTGTCGTCAATGATGAGGTCCACGCCCGTCAGGGTTTCGATGGTACGGATATTCCGGCCTTCCCGGCCGATGATCCGGCCCTTCATCTCGTCATTGGGCAGGGGAACCACACTGACGGTCATGTCGGCCACCTGATCGGCGGCACAGCGCTGGATGGCCTGAGCCACAATCTCCCGGGCCCGGGCGTCGCATTCCTCTTTCATCCGGGATTCCACCTCTTTGATTTTGAGGGCGGTCTCGTGGGTGACTTCCGCTTCCACCTGATCGATGAGGTACTGCTTTGCCTCCTCGGTGGTGAAGCCGGAGATGCGCTCCAGCATTTCGGTCTGGCCGCGCTTGACAAGCTTGATTTCCTCGGTTTCCTTGTCGATGGCGGCGTGCTTTTGAGTCAGGGACTCCTCTTTCTTTTCCACGGCCTCGATCTTCCGGTCGAGGTTTTCCTCCTTCTGCTGCAGGCGGTTCTCCTGCCGCTGAAGGTCGGCGCGGCGTTCCTTGACTTCCTTTTCGTACTCGCTGCGGTTTTTTAAGATCTCCTCCTTGGCTTCCAGCAGGGCCTCGCGCTTTTTGGATTCGGCGCTTTTGATGGCCTCGTTGACAATGCGCGTTCCCTCTTCTTCGGCGCTGGAGATTTCTTTTTCAGAGACGTTCTTCCGATAGCGAATACCAAGTGGGAAGCAAATCACGCCGCCGACCACCAGACCGCAAAGCGCGGCGATGATGAGTTGAAACACGGCTGCTGATTCCTCCATTCAATTTTGGTATTGCCGCAGAAAGCCCGCTTCAAAAACCGTCAACACGCCCGTACGGCGGAGGGAATTCTTCCCCCTCCAAGGGCATGGATGTCCCCGGGGCGGTATGGCCGCCGGCGGCTGTTGGACATAAGTTGTTCCTTGCGTTCCGCCCGGGCCCCGAATGGGGGGCGCCTGACTTCCGGAGGGCGGAATGTCTTTCGCTGTTGGGCGCATTGCCGGTTTCCAAAACAGGACCTGCGGACAGGAGCGTTTTAGAAAACGACCGGAGGACACCCCTTTGCCCTCCGACGGCAATCTGCCTTTAGTTTAAACTTTTACTGGACCGCTGTCAAGCGAAATCCTGAAACCGGCGGCGAAATCGCAAGAAAATTTTGGCAGGAATGGAAACGCACCCTCAAACCCGGTGTAAAAGCAACAGCAAGGCGGGTACGAAAAGCGGTCAAGTGTCGATGTATGCAGCGGCGGCGTAGCCCACATGGCCTTCGTGGTGGACGACGTACCAGCCCTGCCACTCGCCGTAGATAGTCACCTCCGCGCCATCCGGGAGATTGGCGATGATGGTCCCAGTGGGGGAGGGATAGCTCCGCAGGTTCAGCGTTCCCCAGTTGAGGGCCACCTTGCCCTGAACGGGGTCCATGGGGTAGATAAAGGGCAGGCCAAAAAACTCCGTCAGGGCCCGGGCCAGCTGCTGGGCGATGGCGTCCATGTGTCCCTCGATCCACTGGGCGTCAGACCAGTTGTCGTGGTAGCCAATTTCCACCAGCACCGCCGGCGCGTTGGACTGGGCCACCTCTCCCAGAGTGGTGGTGGGACGGGTAGTGACCTTGTTGGGGAGGGGGTAGATTTTCCGTAGCTCCTGGGCGATGAGCTCCGCCGCCCGCTGGCCCTGGCGGCTCGTGGGATAGTAAAAGGCGATGATGCCCCGCTCCTCGCCATAGCGCCCCTCCGGCGCTCCGTTGGAGTGCAGGGCCAGGTAAAGGTCGTAGGTGCCCCGGTTGGCCTCTCGGATGGAGGACCCGGCGGTCATTTCTGGCTTGTTGCGCTTATATTGGATTCCATTGGAGAGGAGATAGGGGACCAGAGCGTCCGCCAGCAGGTTCATGTTATATTCCTCCGAGCCGCTGCCGGTGACGTAGCTGTTCCACTCCTGTGTCGAGGGACTTAAATAAATAGTGGGCATGGCAATTCCTCCTTCTTATTGAATCCTATGGAAATCCGGCAGAAAGTGTGATACACTAGGGAGGAAAAAAGCCGGGAGGTCATTTGATTATGAAAGCAGAGCGGGCATATCCCAGCGTTACGGTCACCCCGAAAGCCGAGGCGGCCATTCTCCGGGGGCATCCCTGGGTCTACGCCGCGGAAATTTTGTCTATGAAGGGCACACCGGAAAACGGCGGGCTGGTGGATGTGCGGAGTCGGAAGGGCGCATACTTGGGCACCGGCTTTCTGTCGGAGAAATCGAAAATCCGGGTCCGCCTGATTTCCCGGAACGCCAACGACCGTTTTGACGCCGCCTTCTGGGAGCGGAAGCTCCGTTGGGCCTGGGAGTACCGAAAGACCGTTATGGCCCCCGAGGATTTGGACGCCTGCCGTGTCATCTTTGGGGAAGCGGACATGTTTCCCGGTCTGACGGTGGACAAGTTCCACGATCTTCTCAGTGTCCAGGTGCTGTCTGTGGGCATGGAAAGGATCAAGGACCTGCTGCTGCCCCTACTAGTCCATATTCTTCGGGAGGATGGGCAGACCGTTCGGGGCGTTTTCGAGCGGAACGACGTTGCCCTTCGGGAGAAGGAGGGGCTGGAGCAGTACAAGGGCTGGTTTCCCCTGCCTGGGGAGGCTCCGGTGGATTCTCCAGTGACGGAGATTGTGGAGAACGGTGTAAAATATTTGGTAGATATAGAAAACGGACAGAAAACCGGCTTTTTCCTGGACCAGAAATACAACCGCCGGGCAGTGGGGCGGCTGGCGGAGGGAAGAACGGTGCTGGACTGCTTCACCCACACCGGGTCCTTTGCCTTAAACGCCGCCCTGGGTGGAGCGAAGCGGGTCACCGCCGTGGATGTGTCAGCCTCTGCCGTGGCGATGGCCCAGGCCAACGCGGAGCGAAACGGCTTGGGCGGTGTGGTGGACTGCGTAGCTGCCAACGTCTTTGAGTTGCTCCCAGCCTTGGAGAAGGAGCCGGTGAAGTATGATTTTATCATTCTGGACCCGCCGGCTTTCACAAAATCCCGGAAAACGGCGGCTAACGCTATGACAGGCTACAAGGAAATCAACTACCGGGCCATGAAGCTGCTGCCCCGGGGCGGCTACCTGGCCACTTGCTCCTGTTCCCATTTTGCAGAAGAGGAAAAGTTTGTTGCTATGCTCCAATGCGCCGCTCGGGACGCCGGGGTCCGGCTCCGGCAGATTGAGGCGCGGCAGCAGAGCTGCGATCACCCGATTTTATGGGGTGTGGAGGAAACAAATTATTTAAAATTCTATTTATTCCAAGTGGTGTAAAGGAGAAAACCTTGTATGAAGAAAACGGGCATTTTATGTGCCAGCGACACGGAATTGGCGCCCTTTTTAAAGGCTATGGAGGTCCGGCGGGTCACGGAAAAGACCCGGCTGAAATTTTATGAGGGAACGATTGGGAAAATCTACGTGATCGCGGCTTACAGCGGTGTGTGTAAGGTAAATGCCGCCATAGCGGCGGAATTGATGATAGAGGTTTTTAACGCAGATGCGGTGGTCAACGCCGGGGTGGCCGGAGGCATGGACCCGAAAATCAAGCTCTTCGATACGGTCGTGGCGGAGCGCTCGGTTTACCATGATGTGGCGCAGGATATCCTGACGGAATTTCATCCCTGGATGCCCTCGGTGTATTTTCCCTCAGATGAGGGGCTACTTTCCGTGGCAAGGAATTACGCGGAAGCTACGGAACATTCGGTATTCTTTGGGACGATTGCCACAGGGGAACAGTTTATTGAAGCCAAGGGCCGGGAGCGTATTCTTCAAGCGCACAGCCCCTTGGCCGTGGATATGGAAACGGCGGCTGTGGCGCATGTGTGCTATGTGAATCGTGTTCCTTTTCTGGCGGTGCGGAGCATCACCGACACCGGCGAGGACAGCGGAGTGGAGACCTTTGAAGAGAACTGCGCGCGAGCCTCCGAGCTTGCGGCGGAGATTACGATAGGACTGCTGCAAGGGTGGGGTTAATCCGGGGAAAACACAGCCGCCCGCATTCCCCTCAGGTCTCCCGTAACCTGGAGGAATCGGAGGGAACAGACCAAGTCCCCTGTGAAAACCAGCAGGCAAATATAGGTTGCCGCCTCCGGGACCGATGCGGCCAGAACGGCCACCATAGGCTGGACGAATTCCACGGCCGCCCATACCAGCACTCCCCAGGCCAGGGTGAAGGGCAGGCAGACCCGTCCCTGGAGATTCCCGGGGACCTGGGCATAGTCCCAAAAGTGGACGCCTAGAAACCGTTCTCCCGCCCAGTGGTAGGCGTATTCCACCGCCGTGGCCGCCAGCCCGCCCAGGACGGTTACGCCCAGCCAGTTCATGGGAGGCAGAGCCAGCGCCGCCAACATTCCCAGCCCATATACCGGGCACAGGGGCAGGAGCAGCAGACAGCGCCGCCGTTTTTCCTCCGACTGGGAGACGGCGGCAAAGGCCAGCTCCACCAGCCAGCCCAGAAAGCTGTATATCCAAAAATACCAGAGCCAGGGGGCCATCATATCACCTCGGGTTTCAGTGTCTCCCGTGGACAGGATGGTATCCGCCTCTTGCACCGGTAGTTTTTTCATGGTACAATGGTTGAAAAAGCGAGAAAAAGACAGGAGGATTTTTGTATGGATACTTGGGAGAGCTTGCGAAAGGAATGTTTGTCCTGTAAAGGATGTTCCCTTGCGGATACCCGTCATAACGTGGTTTTTGGGGACGGCTCGGAGAACGCCGAGCTGTTGCTCATCGGCGAAGGCCCCGGGCAGAACGAGGACGAGCAGGGGCTGCCCTTTGTGGGCCGGGCGGGGAAGCTGCTGGACGAGATGCTGGAGATGGTAAACCTGGATCGGAGCAAGGTTTACATTGCCAACATCGTCAAGTGCCGCCCGCCGCAGAACCGGGACCCCCTGGGGGTGGAACAGGATGCCTGCATCGATTGGCTCCGCCGCCAGACGGCGCTGCTGCGGCCTAAAATCATCGTCTGCCTGGGCCGTATCGCGGCCAAGGTCATCATCAAGGATGATTTCCGCATCACCCAGGAGCATGGCCAGTGGTTTGAGCGAAACGGCGTTTGGATGACCGCCCTGTATCATCCGGCGGCGCTGCTCCGGGACGTTCGCAAGCGCCCCGACACCTTTGAGGACTTGAAAGCCATCCAGGCCAAGGCCCGGGAACTGTGCGAGCATACGGAGCTTTGAGCGCAAAAAGGGGGAGGGGCTCAGCCTCTCCCGCTGTTTTCGAAAAACTTGTAAACCAATTTGAAAATAATGGTTGACAAATGGAGGGATTTGCGTTATCCTCAGAGCCAGGAAGAAAAAGGAGGAACACTTTTATGCCCGAACAAGCTGTGTCCCGGCTGCGGACAAAGGACCTGACCCTGATTGCCCTTTTCACCGTCTTGACGGCGGTGTGCGCCTGGATTTCCGTGCCCGTCCCCGCGCCCCTGATTCAGTTCACCATGCAGACCTTCGCTATTTTTGCCGCCCTGCTGACCTTGGGAGGAAGGCGGGGAACCTATGCTGTCACCGCCTATTTGCTGCTTGGAGCCGTGGGTGCGCCGGTGTTCAGCAATTTCAGAGGCGGTCTCAGCGTACTGCTGGGAGCCACCGGCGGCTACATTCTGGGATTCTTCTTCCAGGCGCTGCTCTACTGGCTGATGACCGCCAAACTGGGAGAAACCTTGAAAGTGAAAATTGCCGCCAGCGTATTTGGGCTGATTTTGTGCTATGCCTTCGGGACTGCCTGGTATCTGGTCCTTTACGCCCAGATGGGGAAGCCTGTGGGCTTGTTAACTGCCCTGGGTTATTGCGTGTTTCCCTTTATTCTCCCGGATCTACTGAAGCTGGCTCTGGCGGTGCTGCTGGCGCAGCGGATCGAAAAATATGTCCAGTGATTTCCTAGCCCTCTCTTTCTTAAGGAAAGGGGCCGGCGCTTACAGCGCCGGCCCCTTTCCTCATTCCATGGTTTCAGTGGGATTTTGCAGGTATTGATATTCCAGCAGCAGCCGCCCGGTGCCGCTGGACATGTTGCCGAAGTGATAGGGCTGGTCCGCTCTAAACCGGATGGCATCCCGCTCCAGGAGCTGGAAGTCCTGGCCTTCCGCCGTCAGGATAACGGTGCCGTAAAGCACCGTGGCGTGGCAGATACAGCCGGGAAGGGAAGGAGAGGGGGCGTATTTTGCCCCGATGTACAGGTCCAGGAAGCAGCTCATCATGTGGCTTTTGTTATCGTAGGGGAGACTTGGGCGCAGGACGGTTCTGCCGCCGTCCAGATGCCGGGGCCGGGTGTCCTGGACCCGGGCCAGAATGGGGCCGTCCTTGGGCGGCTCCGGCTTCGGCTTGTCTGTTTCCGGCTTGTGGGGCATGATGCCCTCGCCGGGTATGGGCTTGAACAGAACATCCTCCATGCGTGCGTGTCGCCTCCGTTCTCTCTCGTCGGGATAACCTGCTCTATACTACCTGTTTTGTCGAAATTTGTCAAGGCGCATTGCTGGGAAGGAGAACGGTGAGGGAGGAGAACGGCTGTTTAAGCAGACGGTTCAGAACGAAATTATAATTGTAAGAAATTCGTAAGATTTTTGTCAAGTTGTTTGTAAGAAACGGCGTGTATACTCTCCTTGAAATTGGCTTCGGGCCGAATATTTAGGAGGATAACATGAGCTACAAACAACTGAAAATTTTTGCCATAGGCTGCATGGTTTTTGACCACACCGTCCGTATCTTTCCTCTGCATCAGATATTTGCTCCCTTGGCGGACCTTTTATGGAGCGGCGGCTATGAGGGCCTTGCCGACTGGCTGCTGGACGAGTGCATTTTATATATAATGTATATTGGCCGTTTGGCGGCGCCTATTTTCGTGTATTGTATTGCCCAAGGGTTTGCGCATACCTCCAACGTTCGTCACTACATAGGTCGCGTTTTTCTGACGGCGGTCATTGCCCAGGCGCCCTATACGCTGTTTGACTTGGCGGAGATGCGGGTGCTGGGCGTGGTGGGAGACTGGCGGGAGACCGGGCTGAACATCCTGTTCACGCTGGCCCTGGCTCTGTGCGTCCTCTGGGCTCACGAGGAGCTGAAGCGCCGGAAGCTGCTTTTCCTGAGCCCCTTAGTCGTGGCGGCGGCCACCTGGCTTGCCATGGAGCTCCGCATGGAGGGCGGACAGGGCTATATCATTCTGGCCTGGGTTTATTACATTACTCGCAGCTGCCCCCGCTGGCAGAAGGCGCTCATCTATATTCCCACCGTTCTGCTGTCTCGCCGGGGGCTTGTTTTGTGGGTTGCGGAGAGCCTGGGAACGCCGGAACTGACCGGAGCTCTGCGGAACAGCCTTTTGAACGTGCTGGGCAACTACTTTGGGATGCTGGTTACGCTTTCGGATAACGGAGAAAAGGGGAGGGCCGGGAAGGGCTTTCAGCGCTTTTGCTACGCGTTTTACCCCGCCCACTTTGCCCTCCTGGCCCTGATTGGATTCCTCCGGCCGCCTCTGCTGTGAAGCGAAGCGGAGAAATCCCTGGAAAGACAGGAAAATGAAAATCTTTTTGCCAAAAACACTTGACGGAGGGGGGCGGCCATGCTATAATGCCTACTTGCGCGGAACTAGGTCCGTGAATTTTGCTGTGCGCTCCTCAGCGGAAGCGACGCCGGAGGAGGTGGTCCCCATGGAGGCTGGAAAGCGGGTCGTTGGCGTGAAGCAGTCCCGCAAGGCCATTCGAGAGGGACGGGCCTGCCGGGTATATTTGGCCAGCGACGCAGATCCGGCTTTGGTAGAGCCCATTGCCGCGGAATGTGCTGCCGCCGGTATCCCTGTGGAAACGGGGCGGACCATGGCCCAGCTTGGCCGGGCCTGCGGCATTGCCGTGGGAGCCTCCGTCGTGGTGGAGCTGATTCCCTGAATGCGCGTGAGAACTTTTTGGTTTTTTCGGAATAGCCTTCCGGCTTTCTGTAAAAAATAAACTTCAAAATATGAAAGAAAGGAGAAATTCAATGCCTACTTTTAACCAGCTGGTCCGTAAAGGAAGAGAACAGGCTTCCTACAAGTCCAATTCTCCCGCCCTGCAGTTCGGTCTGAACACCCTGAAAACCAAGACCACCAATCAGCCCTCCCCTCAGAAGAGAGGCGTCTGCACCGCCGTGAGAACCGCAACCCCCAAGAAGCCCAACTCCGCTCTGCGTAAGATCGCCCGTGTGCGTCTGACCAACGGCTACGAGGTCACCGCCTATATTCCCGGCGTGGGCCACTCCCTCCAGGAGCACTCCGTGGTCATGATCCGCGGCGGCCGTGTCAAGGACCTTCCCGGCGTCCGTTACCACATCATCCGCGGCACTCTGGATACCCAGGGCGTGTCCGGCCGGATGCAGAGCCGTTCCAAGTACGGTGCCAAGCGGCCCAAGTCCAAATAAGGACAACCCCCCAAAGAATCACTTTGCCGAACAGGCATTTTATATAAATGCGGGGCGTTGCCCTTCGGCAGAGGCATTCACGGAAGGCTGAGATACGCCTTTTGAGTACCTATGAGATCATAGAATCATTATGAAGGAGGGAAGCATAGTGCCTAGAAGAGGTAATGTTCCCAAGAGAGAAATTCTGCCCGACCCCATGTACGGCTCCGTGCTGGTGACGCGTCTGGTCAACAACGTGATGCTGGACGGCAAAAAGGGCGTGGCGCAGAAGGTGGTCTACGCGGCTTTCGACCAGATCAAGGAGAAAACCGGAAACGACCCCGTTGAAGTGTTCACCCAGGCCATGGACAATATCATGCCCAGCCTGGAAGTCAAGGCCCGCCGTGTGGGCGGCGCCAACTATCAGGTCCCCATGGAGGTTCGCCCCGCCCGGCGCACCACGCTGGGTCTGCGGTGGCTGACCACCTATTCCCGCGCCCGGAGCGAGCGCACGATGGCCGAGCGCCTTGCCGGCGAAATCATGGACGCCGCCAACAATACCGGCGGAGCGGTGAAAAAGCGCGAGGATATGCACAAACAGGCCGAGGCCAACAAGGCTTTCGCGCATTATCGCTGGTAAGTTAGTTAGGAGAAATCGAGTATGCCGAGAAAAACATCGCTTGAAAACACCAGAAACATCGGCATTATGGCGCACATCGATGCGGGCAAGACCACAACCACCGAGCGAATCTTGTTCTACACCGGCGTGAACTATAAAATTGGCGAGACCCACGACGGTACCGCCACGATGGACTGGATGGCCCAGGAGCAGGAGCGCGGCATCACCATTACGTCTGCCGCAACCACCTGCTACTGGTCTGGTTCCAAGAACCAGTTCAAGCCCACCCGTATCAATATCATCGACACCCCGGGCCACGTGGACTTCACCGTGGAGGTGGAGCGCTCCCTACGCGTGCTGGACGGCTCTGTGACCGTTTTGTGCGCCAAGGGTGGCGTGGAGCCCCAGTCCGAGACCGTGTGGCGTCAGGCCGACACCTACAAGGTCCCCCGGATGATCTACGTCAACAAAATGGACATCATGGGCGCGGACTTCTACAACGTGCTCCACATGGTGGAGGACCGCCTGAAGTGCAACGCCGTGCCCATTCAGCTCCCCATCGGCAGCGAGGAGACCTTCAAGGGGATCATCGACCTGGTGGAGATGGACGCGGATATCTATTATGATGACCTGGGCAAGGACATGCGTGTAGAGGAAATCCCCGCCGACATGGTGGACCTTGCCAACGAATACCGTGAGAAGCTGATGGATGCCGTCTCCATGTTCGACGAGGAGATCATGGAGATGTATCTGGACGGCCAGGAGGTTCCCCAGGACAAGATCCGGGCCGCCATCCGCAAGGCTACCATCGCCAATGAAATGGTTCCCGTCACCTGCGGTACGTCCTATAAAAACAAGGGCGTGCAAAAGATGCTGGACGCCATTGTGGACTATATGCCTTCTCCTACCGACGTTCCTGCCATCAAGGGCGTCAACCCCAACACCGAGGAAGAGGAGGATCGTCCCTCCTCTGACGACGAGCCCTTCTCCGCCCTGGCATTCAAGATTGCCACCGATCCTTACGTGGGCCGCCTGTCCTTCATTCGTGTCTATTCTGGCACGCTGAACACCGGCACCCAGGTGCTCAACTCCACGAAAAAGCAGAAGGAGCGTATTGGCCGCATCCTCCAGATGCACGCCAATCACCGGGAGGACATCGAAACCGTGTACGCCGGCGACATCGCCGCGGTCATCGGCCTGAAAAACTCCACCACCGGCGATACCCTCTGCGACGAAAAGCACCCCGTCATTCTGGAGTCTATGGAGTTCCCCGAGCCTGTTATCCGGGTGGCCATTGAGCCTAAAACCAAGGCCGGCCAGGAGAAGATGACCATGGGCCTCATCAAGCTGGCGGAGGAGGACCCCACCTTCAAGACCTACACCGACGAGGAAACCGGCCAGACCATCATCGCCGGCATGGGCGAGCTGCATCTGGAGATCATTGTTGATCGCCTTCTCCGGGAGTACAAGGTGGAGGCCAACGTGGGCGCTCCCCAGGTTGCCTATAAGGAAACCATCAAGAAAACGGTGGAGCAGGACACCAAATATGCCCGCCAGTCCGGCGGCAAGGGCCAGTATGGCCACGTCAAAATCCGCGTGGAGCCCAACGAGTCCGGCAAGGGCTACGAATTTGTCAATGCCATCGTGGGCGGCGCGGTGCCTAAGGAATATATCCCCGCTGTGGATGCGGGTATCCAGGGCGCTATGAATGCGGGCGTCATGGCCGGCTTCCCGGTGGTGGACGTGAAGGTCACCTTGTACGACGGCTCTTATCACGAGGTCGACTCCTCCGAGATGGCCTTTAAGATCGCCGGTTCCATGGCCTTCAAGGAGGCTTGCCGCAAGGCGGGAGCCACGCTGCTGGAGCCGATTATGAAGGTTTCCGTCATCGTCCCCGACGAGTATCTTGGCACCGTGATCGGCGATTTGACCGCCCGCCGCGGCCAAATCCAGGGACAGGAAGCCCGTCCCGGCGCTCAGCAGGTGGACGCGTTGGTGCCTCTTGCCAACATGTTTGGCTACGCCACCGATCTGCGCTCCAGCACCCAGGGCCGCGGCCAGTACTCTATGGAGCCTCACAGCTATGAGGAGATTCCCAAGAGTATTGCGGAAAAGATCGTGGAAACCCGGGTGAAGCCCAACTGACCTTTGGAAAAGCCCTGGACCAAATTGGGAAAAGGGGATTGATTTTCCAGTTGGAATACTGTAGAATAGACATTGCTGATTATCGTTTCACAATGCCCAGACTGCAACTGAACATGAATTAGGAGGATTTTCAAATGGCTAAGCAAAAGTTTGAAAGAAACAAACCCCATGTAAACATCGGCACCATTGGCCACGTCGACCATGGTAAGACCACCCTGACCGCCGCCATCACCAAGTGGCTGTCCCTCCAGGGCAAGGCCGAATTCGAGGCTTATGACAGCATCGACAAGGCTCCCGAGGAAAAGGCCCGTGGTATCACGATCAACACTGCCCACGTGGAATATGAGACCGAAAAGCGGCACTATGCCCACGTCGACTGCCCGGGCCACGCCGACTATATCAAAAACATGATCACCGGCGCCGCTCAGATGGACGGCGCAATCCTAGTCATCGCCGCCTCCGACGGCCCCATGGCCCAGACTCGTGAGCACATCCTGCTGGCCCGCCAGGTGGGCGTGCCCGCCATCGTGGTGTTCCTGAACAAGTGCGATCAGGTGGACGACGAGGAGCTGCTGGAGCTGGTGGAGATGGAAGTCCGCGAGCTGCTGAGCACCTACGAGTTCCCCGGCGACGATCTGCCCATCATCAAGGGCTCCGCTCTGAACGCTCTGGTGTCCGATTCCAGCGATCCCGCCGCTCCCGAGTATGCCTGCATCAAGGAGCTCATGGATTCTGTTGACGACTATATCCCCACTCCTCCCCGCGACGACTCTCTGCCCTTCCTGATGCCCGTCGAGGACGTGTTCACCATCTCCGGCCGCGGCACCGTCGCCACCGGCCGTGTGGAGCGCGGCCAGCTGAAGCTCAGCGAGGAAGTCGAGATCGTGGGCCTGGCCGACGAGACCAAGAAGACCGTCGTCACCGGCATCGAGATGTTCCACAAGCTGCTGGACTTCGCCGAGGCCGGAGACAACATCGGTGTTCTGCTCCGCGGCATCGACCGCAACGGCATTGAGCGCGGCCAGGTTCTGGCGAAGCCCAAGTCCATCAATCCCCACACCAAGTTCAAGGGCCAGGTCTATGTCCTGTCCAAGGACGAGGGCGGCCGTCACACCCCCTTCTTCAACAACTATCGTCCCCAGTTCTACTTCCGTACCACCGACGTTACCGGCGTCATCTCCCTGCCCGAGGGCACCGAGATGTGCATGCCCGGCGATAACGTGGAAATGGCCGTGGAGCTGATCACCCCCATCGCCATCGAGAAGGGCCTCCGTTTCGCTATCCGCGAGGGCGGCCGCACCGTTGGCTCCGGCGCTGTCACCGACGTCGCTGAGTAATTTCCTGTGCATAAAAAGGACTGCCGTTTTCGCGGCAGTCCTTTTCTCATTCCTCCCTTTGGATGAGCGGCTCTTGAAATCCCCTGGCTCCGGAGGAGCAGATATCTCCCGCCACCGGGGCGTCCTCGCAAATGTAAAGATTCGCTTGCACGCCCTCTGTTTGGCCTGGGTAATTTGTGACGGTGTAAGTGCAACGGCTTATCTGCTTGCCGCAGCAATTGGTCAGGTCGAAACCTTGGCTGAGCTGGAGCTCGTTGTAAGAGCGGTAGGGCTCTTCCAGCTCCGCGGGCAGCAGGAATTGCAGGGTCTCGATAGGCTCCGGCTCAACCTCCCAGCCTAGAGAGCGCAGATAGGCGACTCGCTCCTCATTGGTTGACAATGTGGGCAGAGGAACTTCCGGCTCTTCTGGGGTCCGGCCGGTCAGGATGATCAGCGCCGCCATAACCACGCCCATGAGGACGACGGCGGCGACGGCTTTCTTTCGGGAAATTTTTGCGGTCCAAATCAACATGTCGATCCCTCCTGACAGTTCCTTATTCATTTTTCCATAAAAATATGCTACAATTGAGCAAGCAATCGGCAGGCCTCTCCAAGGGGGCCGGAAAGGGGAGGTCCGCATTGGGAAAGGAACGGCTGGACAAAATTATAGCCTCGATGGGAAAATGGTCCCGCAGGGAGGTAAAAGAGCTGGTTTCTCGGAGACTAGTTAGAGTGGATGGAACCGTAATTTCCTCTGCGGAGGAGAAGTTTGACCCGGAGATGGTGGAAATTTTTGTGAACGGCGAGGCGCTGTGTTACCGCCGTTATACCTGGGTCATGCTGAATAAGCCTGCGGGTTATCTATCGGCCACAGAAGATGGGAGGGGAAAGACGGTTTTGGACCTGTTGCCCCAGGAGCTCCAGCGGCAGGAGCTTTTTCCGGTAGGCCGCCTGGATAAAGACACCGAAGGACTTCTGCTCTTGACCAACGAGGGAAAATTAGCCCATGCTCTGCTGTCCCCCAAACGGCATGTGGATAAGGTGTACTACGCCAGGACGGCAGGGCGGCTGACAGAGGAGGACTGCCGAGCATTTGCCGGCGGAATGTCTTTAGCCGACGGACTTCACTGCCTTCCTGCAAAGCTGGAAATTCTCTCCGCAGGGGAGGAGAGCGAGGCCCGGGTTACCCTTCGGGAGGGGAAATTTCATCAGGTGAAGCGCATGCTGGCGGAAAGAGGAAAGCCGGTTGTGTACCTGGAGCGGATACAAATGGGGAATCTCTCGCTGGATGGGGAGCTTCCCCGGGGAAAGTACCGCTTTTTGACTGAGGTGGAGATCACAAACCTACGCGCCCTTGTGTAGTTCTGAGAAAAAGTCCGAATACTTACCAAAAAGGGAATGAGTTTTTTGTTGAAAAAAGAAAAAACATCTTGCAATTTGGTGAAGTTGACGATATAATATAGATGTTTTGAAAATGGTATCAATGCTTCCCCGGTATTTTAGGTGAGGAGGACGGCCATGTCTGGAAGAATTTATCAAAATGTGGTATTGCAGTTGAAGGAGAATACCGACCGCACAATTGGGGTCATGGATGGGGAAGGTGTGGTGATCGCTTGCAGTGAGCTTTCCCTGATCGGGCAGCGCTGGACGGAGTATGTTCCAGTGGTGAACAATGCCTCCGGTGCACTGGTCTCTTCAGAAGGAAAGACCTTCAAGGCGCTGAACGGCTGGGGGAACCAGTTTGACTATGCGGCCTTTGCCTTTGGGGAGAACGACATCAGCAAGGCGGTGTGCTCCGTAGCTACGGTGGCTCTGAACGCTGCGAAGGCCTACTACGAGGAAAAGCATGACCGTGGCTCCTTTATCAAGGATATCATCTCCGACAATATTATGTTGGGCGACATCTATATGCGAGCCAAGGAGCTGCGGGTGACCGCCGACGTGGCCCGGGGCGTCTTTGTGGTCCGTGCCTTGAAGAAGGGGGAATCTGTGCCCACCGATGTGGTCCAGACCATGTTCCCAGACCGGCAGAACGACTTCGTGCTGAACATCGGCGACGGGGACGTAGTGCTGGTCCGGCAGATGCCCGAGGGAGCGGGCTTCCGGGAACTGAACAAGATTGCCTCCTCCATTGAGGAAAGCCTCCGCTCCGGCACAGAGAGCACGGTTGTCGTGGGCATCGGCACCATCGCCACTCATCTGCGGGATTTGGCTAAGTCCTATAAGGAGGCTCAGATTTCCATTGATGTGGGCAAGGTGTTCGACACAGAAAAATATGTGATTAACTACGAGAATCTGGGTATTGGCCGCCTGATTTACCAGTTGCCCACTACCTTGTGTGAGATGTTCCTCCAGGAGGTTTTTAAAAAGAATCCCATCGATGCGTTGGACAAGGAGACCTTGTTTACGATTCACCGCTTCTTTGAGAACAATCTGAATGTCTCCGAGACGGCTCGGAAGCTCTTCGTCCACCGGAATACTCTGGTCTACCGGCTGGAGAAGATCAAGAAGCTGACGGGACTGGACCTGCGGGAATTTGACGACGCCATCACCTTTAAGGTAGCGCTGATGGTCAAGAAGTACCTGACCTCTCGGGGAATTGATTCCTGAACTAGAAACCGGAGCGGCGGACAGAGGTCCGCCGCTTTCTCATGCGCTGCCCGGCGGGCTGCTTGTCCGCGAGAAAAGGGTATGCCTATCCTGAAACAGACCAGTGGGGATTTGGATAGGAGTGGAATTGTCGTAGAATTTTTCCTTCCGCATTTCCAAGGGCTCTTATTATCTTGATAAAGGATGCACGAAAACTACCGCAATAGTTTGGCGATACGCCGCATTGACGGAGGCCGTGGTTTATGCTACAATAACATCCGAATTCTGTCGACTGCTCCCGCGATTCCCAGTTTTCGACGCCAATTGGAGGTGCCCCTATGTTAGAATCAGAAAGCGCCCTCATTGAATTGAAGGACGTGGAAATGGAATACGACAACGGGACCAAGGCCATCCGGGGGATTTCCCTGCGGATCAATCCCGGCGAGTTCGTGTTCCTGGTGGGCCCCTCCGGCTCCGGCAAGTCCACCATCATCAAGCTGCTCACCGGCGAGGTGGAGCCCAACGCGGGCCGGGTCCGGGTCAACGGCTTCTCCACCCGGAACATCTCCGAGCGGCAGATTCCCCTGATGCGCCGGACATTGGGGGTCATCTTCCAGGATTTCCGCCTGATCGACAAAAAGACGGTTTACGACAACCTGGCCTTTGTTATGCGGGCTGTGGGAGCCTCCGCCAAGGAGAGCCGAAAGCGCATCCCCTATGTTTTGGAGCTGGTGGGCCTGGAGAAAAAGGCCTACAGCTATCCCGACGAGCTTTCCGGCGGAGAGCAGCAGCGGGTAGCCATTGCCCGGGCTCTGGTAAACAACCCGGCTACGATTATTGCTGACGAGCCCACCGGAAACCTGGACCCGGAGCGGTCTTTGGAGCTGATGGATTTGCTGGTGAAAATCAACGAACTGGGTACCACCATGGTGGTGGTGACTCACGAAAAAGACCTGGTGGACCACTTCGGCAAACGGGTGGTCACGATTGATTCCGGCCGGGTAGTCAATGACAGTGTAGGCGGCTATGTGGGAGGACGCATCCATGTCTAAGCACAATTTCGGATATTTTATCCATGAGGGCGTTTCCAACATGTTCAGCCATGGATTCATGAGCTTTGCCGCCATCGGCATCACGGTGGCTTGCCTGCTGATCATGGGCACCTTCACCCTGGTGGCGGTAAACGCCAACGGGCTTTTGAAGGACCTGGAGCGGGAGAACGAGATGCTGGCCTTTGTGGAGGAGGACTTTGCGGAGCCCAAGAATCTCCAGAAAAAGCTGGAAGCCATTCCGAACATAGCGTCTGTTACCTTTATCAGCCGTCAGCAGGCCATGGAAACCTTTTTGGAGCAATATCCTGAGGAGGAAATGTTTCAAGACCTGGACCCGGAGATTCTGCGGGATCGTTTTTCCTTGAAAATCCTGGATCTGGAACGCATCTCCCAGACCAAGGCGGCGGTAGCTGCCGTAGACGGCATTGCTCGGGTCAATGCCTCTGAGGAAGTGGCCGGGGGCTTCATCACGTTGCGAAATGTAGCCACCGTGGTCTGCGTGGCCCTGATTGCCATTTTGTTCCTGGTGTCGGTGTTCATCATCTCCAACACCATTCGCCTCACCACCTTTGACAGGCGGGAGGAAATCGCTATCATGCGGATGGTGGGCGCTACCAACGGCTTCATCCGCTGGCCCTTTGTCTATGAGGGCTTCCTCATGGGCTTCCTGGGGGCCTCCGTGGCCTTCCTGATGGAATGGGGCCTCTACGAGGCCGTGGCCCGGGGCGTCAGCACCAGCGACGCCATGCAGCTCATCGATGTGATTCCCTTCAAGGAGCTCTGGGTCCCTGTGGCGGGCTCCTTCGCGGGCGCGGGCATCTTCATCGGCGTGGGGGGGAGCCTCTCCGCCATTCGGAAATACTTGCAGGTTTGAGGAGGGCGGCATGAAGCGAAACTGCAAAAGGTTCTTTCTCCGATCCCTGCCGCTGCTGGTTCTGGCGCTGTGTCTGGTCCTGGCGGACCTGACCCCCGTCGCCGCAGCCGTGACCCAGGCGGATATCGACGCGCTGAAGAGCGACGCCAAGGACTTGGCCCAGGAGAAAAAGGATATCCAGGCCCAGATTGACAAGCTGTCCTCCGACATCAGCACCACCATGGAGCGCAAACGCCTGTTGGATGGGCAGATCAGTGTAACTGAGCAGGAGATCAGCAACAAGGAAGAGGAAATCGCCATCTACGAGGACCTGATTGTCCAAACGGCGGCAGAGCTGGCGGACGCGGAGGCTAAAGAAGAGGCCCAGTATGCGCTCTTTTGCAAGCGAGTCCGGGCTATGGAGGAGCAGGGGAAGGTGGAATACTGGTCCGTGTTGTTCCGGGCCAGCAGCTTTTCGGACCTCCTGGGCCGTCT
Organism: uncultured Oscillibacter sp.; assembly: GCA_910587705.1. Lineage (GTDB taxonomy): Bacteria > Bacillota > Clostridia > Oscillospirales > Oscillospiraceae > Oscillibacter. The sequence goes on along the minus strand of CAJUMX010000002.1, from coordinate 64,190 downwards.
GGATGTGGTGAACGAGATCATGGAGTATGACCAGCGGGTCATTGATGATTTAAAGACCCTCCAGGCCATCACCGCTGAAAAGAAAGCGGAGCTGGAGGGGCAGAAGAATGCCTCCGAGGAGGCCAAGGCGGAGCTGGAGGCCAAAAAGCGGGACCTGGATTCTCAGCGGGACGTGGCCAACGCCCTGGTGCTCAAGCTCCGCCAGCAGCAGCAGGAGCAGGAGGACGCCCTGGACGACCTCTCCGAAGAGGAAGAGGCGGTTCAGGCCCGCATCAAGGCGCTGATCAAGAAGATGGAGGAGGAAGAGGCGGCCCGGCGGGCTGCGGCGGGACAGTCTGGTCCTGCCTCCAACCCCGGCGGCTACATTTGGCCGGTGAACAGCCGTTATGTCACCTCCACCGTGGGCGGACGGGCCTCTCCCGGCGGCATTGGTTCCACGAACCACAAGGGAACGGACATCGGCCGGGTGGGCTATAACAGCAGCATCTATGCGGCCAAAGCGGGACAGGTGATTATCTCCGAGTATTCCAGTTCCTATGGGAACTATGTGGTGGTTTATCACGGCGCGGGAAACACCACTCTGTACGCCCATATGAGCAGCCGGAAGGTCAGCGTAGGCCAGCAGGTGAAGCAGGGCGACGTGCTGGGCATCACCGGCTCCACAGGCAATTCCACCGGACCGCACCTCCATTTTGAAATCAAGGAGAATAACACAACGATCAATCCTCTGAGCCACGGGGCAGAGCCCAAGAAGGGCTATTTGGGCGGCTACACGCTTAGCGATTAAACCGGGTCAATGAGAACATAATTCAGCCTCCCGCCCCATATCATGGGGCGGGAGGTAGTTTTATGGTAGGATACTTGTCTTGGGCGGAGCCCCAAAAGGGAAGGCGGAGCATCCAGCTGGAGGAACAGCACATCCTGCGGATGCGGTTTTTACAGGCGGAGATTGTAAAGAGCCCTCATGGCACCATCCTTTCCCGCCGGGTGCTGGCGGCGGGGAAGAAGCTGCGGAAGCGGGGGGTGACGCAGGTGGTGCTGCCGGAGGAGTTCCCCTTCCGGGAGCAGCTGGAGAGGTGTGGTCTGCGGCCCGCAAGCACCCTGTCTCTCCGACGATGTCTGGCAGCGGACTGGGTCCGGGCGGGCCTGGCGGCAAAGGGACAGCCGATAGCAGGCGCTCGGGTGGCAGTATCGGCGGGGGCACTGACGGGGGAGGCGGTGCGGACCGTGACGGAGCTGTGCCTCCGGCACCGCTATGTGCTGCTGGACCTGCCCTACGGCGGGGAGGAGCTGTGCCGTCAGCTCCGGCGGGAGTACGGCGTGTCGCTGCTGCTGGGGCCCTCCAAGGACCAGCTGGAGGGGGCGGAGGCCCTGGTCCTCTTTGACCCACGGACGGATTTGTCTTTGAAAAACCCTGTTGCCCTACGGCTTTACGACGAAAAACAAACTCTGCCGCCCCTGTCCCTGCCGCCCAGCTTGGAGGAGGCCCTGCCCGAAGGGGCGGATCGGGGGCAGCTGCTGGCGATTCTTCGGGAGGCGGGGACCTTGAAGCGGGAGCAGATTGCCCTGGGGGCGGGAAACTGGTCCCCGGAGGGAGAGACTTGACATTCCCTCATACCTTCTATATAATATCATCTTGTAAAATTGCGCCCCGGGGAAATATTCTCCAGGATGAAGCATCGTAAGAAAGGAACTGTCCGACATGGCAAAAGAATACAAGATGAGCCAGGCCCGCTACGACGAGCTGCAGGAGGAGTTGAATTACCTCAAGACCACCCGCTCCGACGAGGTGGCGGAGCAGATCAAGGTGGCCCGGGGCTTTGGTGACCTCAGCGAAAACAGCGAGTACGACGAGGCGAAAAATGAACAGGGCAAGCTCTACTCCCACATTGCCGAGGTGGAGGAAATCCTCCAGCACGCCGTCATTGTGGACGAGAGCAGCAATACAGACGTAGTGGCCATCGGCTGCAAGGTAACGGTGGCGGGCCCTGACGGAAAGGCTCTGCCTACGCCCTATACCATTGTGGGCTCCCAGGAGTCCGACCCCATGCACGGCATTATTTCGGAGGAATCCCCCTTTGGCAAGGCCCTCATCGGCAAGAAGGAAGGGGAGACCGCCGTGGTGGAGGCCCCCCGGGGAAACATCTCCTATAAGGTGTTGAAAATCGAGCGGTAAGCCGCCGTCATATAAGGAGAGAGAGCATGGCTGAACAAATGAAGAAGCCCGAGCTGGACCTGGGCGAGCAGACCAGGGTCCGCCGGGAGAAGCTGGCGGAGCTCCAGGCCGCCGGAGAGGACCCCTTTCAGTTGACCCGTTTTGACTGGGACGCAACGTCCCGGCAGATTAAGGAGAATTTCGACGCCATGGAGGGCAAGCCCGTCAAGGTGGCGGGCCGCCTCATGAGCAAGCGGGGCATGGGCAAGGTCAGCTTCTGCGATTTGCAGGACAAGGACGGCCGCATCCAGCTGTACGCCCGCCAGGACGAAATGGACGAGGCGGTTTACAAGAAGTTTAAGAAATTTGACATTGGAGACATTGTGGGTGTGGAAGGCGAGGTTTTCCGCACCCAGCGGGGAGAGATGAGCGTCCGGGCAAAGAACATCACCCTGCTTTCCAAGTCCCTGCTGCCCCTGCCGGAGAAGTTCCACGGCCTCCAGGACAAGGAGCTCCGCTACCGCCAGCGCTACGTGGACCTGATGGTGAACCCGGACGTGAAGAGCAACTTCCTCATCCGGTCGAAATTCATCCAATTTATGCGCCGCTATTTGGACGATATGGGTTACATCGAGGTGGAGACCCCGGTGCTGAACACCCTGGCGGGCGGTGCGGCGGCCCGACCCTTTGTCACGCACCACAACACCTTGGACATCGACATGTATATGCGCATCGCCACGGAGCTGCCCTTGAAGCGGCTGATCGTAGGTGGCATGGATCGGGTGTATGAGATTGGCCGCATCTTCCGTAACGAAGGCATGGACCCCAAGCACAACCCGGAGTTTACCACCGTGGAGCTGTACCAGGCCTATACCGATTTCCACGGCATGATGGACATTGCGGAGGGGATCCTCTCCGGCGCAGCCAAGGAGATTTTGGGAGGCTACCAGGTGGAGTGGCTGGGTCAGCAGATTGACCTGACCCCCGGCTGGCGGCGGCTGACCATGGTGGATGCCGTGAAGGAGTACGCCGGGGTGGACTTTGCCGCCATCTCGGACGATGCGGAGGCCGTGGCCGCCGCAAAAGCCATCGGCGTGGAGCTGGCGGAGACGGCGGACAAGACCTGGGGTAACGCCCTGTACGCCTGCTTTGACCAGCGGGTGGAAGAGAAGCTGATCCAGCCCACCTTCATCACCATGTACCCGGTGGAGGTCTCCCCGCTGACCAAGCGGAGCCCAGAGGACCCCCGTCTGACAGAGCGGTTCGAGCTCTTTGTCTGCCACAGCGAGCTGGCCAACGCCTATTCCGAGCTGAACGACCCCATTGACCAGCGCCGCCGCTTCGAGAAGCAGGCGGAGCTCCGGGACCGGGGAGACGACGAGACGGAAATGCTGGACGAGGACTTCCTGACGGCCCTGGAGTACGGCATGCCTCCCACCGGCGGCATGGGCATGGGCATTGACCGCTGCGTTATGCTGCTGACCGGGGCGGACACCATCCGGGACGTGATTCTATTCCCCACCATGAAGCCCCTGGACTGAAAAAACCAAGATCAAAACCGCCCCAGGCGATGCAGAACGCATGGCCTGGGGCGATTTATGTTCGTTTGTAGACTGTAGGCGTTTTACGCGGCGTTTTCCAGGGGGAAGGTAATGCGCCAGTTCCCGTCAATCCGGGCGGAGGCGGTGTAAAAGTCACCATGGAGCGTGTAGTTCGCCAAGTTCTCCGGGTCAACGTCAAAGACAAATTCCTGGTAATCCAGACGGGCGCTCTCCTCTGTCAAATCGGTAAAAGAAGCGGAAGCGAGGTTCTCCAAGCGCGTCCCCTTCTCATTTTCCAGCCATAGCCATCCGTGGTTGTCCAGTTCTACGGCGTTGCCCTGGCAGAGCTGAACATGGAACAGGCCATCCGCGTATCCGGTGGCGGTGACGGGAAGGCCGGGGGCCGGTTCTGCCAGGACCTCGCCGGGCCGGAGCATGGAGATCGCGTCCACCAGCTCCAGGTTTCCGCCGCCGCCGGTGCGGAAGAACCCCTCCACGGTCTCTGCCTCCACGGCATGGTCCGCCAACGCCAGAGGAACCGCCGCGCTCTCCAGCGCCTGTTTGCCGGAGAGGAAGCAGCCCAGGGAGAAGGTCATCTTTCGTCCCTGGGGGATGTCGGAGCCGTCCATGGTCTGGGTGGTCACCAGGAAGAGCGCGGTATTGGTGGCAGGGTCAAAGCCGATCCGCTCGCAGTGGCCGGTCTGGTCAAAGGGGAAGTGAAAGCTGGCGCTGTCAAAAAGGTCGCAGTTCGCGTCCACCGTGTCCCCCCGAAGGGCGATGTACGCCTGCGCGGTATCGTCCTCCACACGGACGGAAACCACCTCCACCGTCACGCCGTTGTCCGTGCAGGACCTTTGCACAGGCTGGAAAAACTGGGCATAGGCAGGGGAGAGGGCGTAGAGCAGGTGGTAGCCCGCTTCGGTCTGCGCCGCCAAAGCCGGGGTGGCCAGGAGCACCGCCGCCGCGGCGGCAATGCCAATCAGGCGGCGGAGGGGAAACGAGGGACGCCGGGCTTTTGCCAGGGTCTTTTCAATTAAGCAGGGGGAGGGGGCAATCGGTGCGTTGATGCGCGCGTAGGTCTCTTGGAAATTCATAAATCCTCCTTTAACAGGCGGGCCAGGGCCTGCCGGGCCCGGGTTAGCTGGGCACGGACGGTGGAAGGCTTGCGCCCCAGAATGCGGGCGGTTTCCTCCGTGCCATAGCCCTCGTAGTAGTAAAGATGGATGACGGCCCGGTACTTGGGCGGCAGCTGGGCCAGGGCGGCGTCCAGTCCGGACTCCTCGGGCTGGCTGTACGAATAGACGTCCTCCAGCGGGACACTGCGTCTCCGCCAGGGAGAGGCGGCAAGGCTGTTCGCGCGGTTGGCCGTCACCCGCAGGAGCCAGGCCTTGCGGTGCTCCTCGCTTTCAAAGGGCGGGGCGGCCCGGTGATAGCGGAGAAAAACCTCCTGAAAGACGTCGTCGGCGTCCTGGCGGCTGCGGAGCTGGGCATAAGCCAGGCGGTAGACCATGGTTCCGTACCGCTCCACGGCGGATTCCGTGTCCATTTTGCACCTTCTTCCTATTTGGCGGATGGTGAGCGCTCTATCAGGAATACCGTCCAGAGGGGGAAAATGCTGCACGGTCAGAATATTTTTTTAGGACCCGGCAGAAAACCGGCATCCCGCCGCCTTCTAACCGAGTCCTAAAATAAGCTGAGCTGGTCCGTCTCATGCCCCCTCCGGGAGGCGGTGACAATGCGGCCCATGGAGTACAGCATCCCCCGGCGGTTACAGGTCTCCTGAAAGACCTCCCACAGCGCCCGGGCTTTTGGGCTGGCACATTCGTACCGGGGGCCATACCGTCGCCGGTATTTTTCCGACAGGCCCTGGCCGGGGAAATGCTCCTCTAATTTCCGGTAAAAATACTCCCGCTGTCCCGCCCGGCAGGTCATGCCCAGGGCGGGGTAGACAAACCGGGCTCCCGCGTCCGCCGCCCGGTTCACAATGTCCTGGATGTTCTCCGGGCTGTCCTCCAAAAAGGGGAGAATGGGCATCATCAAAATGCCGGTAAACAGACCCGCCGCACTGAGCCGCTCCACCGCCGCCAGACGGCGGGAGGGGGAAGGTGCGTAAGGCTCCACCTTGGCGGCCAGGGCGTCGTCGCAGGTGGTGAGGGTGATTTTGCAGATAGCGGGCATGGTCCGGTTAATGGAAGTCAGCACATCGATGTCCCGGACGATGAGGTCGCTTTTCGTGGCGATGGCCACGCCGAAGCCATAGGCCTCCAACAGCGTCAGGGCCCGGCGGGTGAGCTGGAGTTTCTCCTCAAAGGGGTTGTAAGGGTCGCTCATGGAGCCGGTGCCCACTACGCCCACCTTGACCTTGCTTTCCAAGTCGTCCCGGATAATCCGCAGGGCGTCTGCCTTGGCCTTGACCCGGTCAAAGTCCTCGTTGTGGTAGCAGTCGCTCCGGCTGTCGCAGTAGATGCAGCCGTGGCAGCAGCCCCGGTAGATGTTCATATTGTATTCCGTGCCGAACCAGCTGGGGTCCTTGGTCCGGTTCACGATGGACTTGGCGGGGATATATTCCATCTGGTTCTCCTCTCATGGGCAGGGCGGTTCAGGCTTCCAGGACGATTTCCTCACGGTATACAATGTGGAATGGAATGTGGTCCTCCAGTCGGGAACTGGCAAGACTGCCGAGAAGCTGGTCATAAGTAGCCTCGGCGTCGTCCGTCAGTATATAGGAGATGCAGGAGTCATAGGGGAGCAGACCGGATTGAACCTCCTGCTCAAACCTTCGAAGGAGGGAATAGTTCCATTCACACCGCTCGCCCTCCTGATAGAAAACAGAGGTAAAGCCCTCCCCGTCATAGGACAGGTCCTCAAGAGACATCTTGGGATAGTCGTTCTTGATGGACGCATAATACTCCGGGTCATACCGGGAGGAAACGCCCAGAGAATCCAATGTGAAGTAACCGCATAGCCGCACCGAGGCGGCTTTTCCGGCGGCAACAGCTTCTAAAAAATCCTCCCAGCTTTCCCGCCCGCTGGTGACGGTCCCGTCCTCTGTGACGAGACAGCCATCCGCCTTGGCCTGTTCTAGGCTGTAGTCCTGGGGAAGCTCCTCCAGAGGAATCGGTTCCGGCTTCCCTCCGCAGCCGGAGAGGAGGATCAGGCAGAGCAGCGCGGCAAGTATTCCCTTTTTCATGGCGGGCCTCCTTGTTTTGATGTACCCATCATAGCACGTATTTTCAAAAATCACAAGGGCGGGCTTCACCGGGAAAGTGCCCGCGCTCAGTTTCCCACTTGATTTCCTGTATTGATACATTACGCGCCGGGCAGGCCGCGCCGGTTTGTATTGACAATCCCCGGCCCGTCTGCTACAATACCACTCACAGCGATGAAAAGGCCCAGTACCCGTCATGTCCTTCGCAAAGAGAGCCCCCGGCTGGTGGAAGGGGGAGGGAGGCGGACGGCGAATACCCCTTGGAGCTGGCGCCCGAACGGAGGGAACTCCCAGTAGGTGCGCACCGGGTGCGCCCGTTACCGCGCTGTCGTGTGCTGGCACGGCCTGAGGCCGCTTTCGTGAGAGGGCGGCGAACCAGAGGTGGTACCGCGAATGTTTGTTCGCCCTCTGTCCCCACCGGGACGGGGGCGTTTTTCGTTCCGAAAACACAACAAAGGAGAAGATGCAACATGCAGATTTACGAGGAACTCAAGGCCCGAGGGCTCATCGCACAGGTCACTGACGAGGAAGAAATCCGAGAGCTGGTGAACACCGGCAAGGCGGTGTTCTACATCGGCTTTGACCCCACGGCGGACAGTCTCCACGTGGGCCACTTCATGGCGCTGTGCCTGATGAAGCGCCTTCAGATGGCGGGAAACCGGCCTATCGCCCTGATCGGCGGTGGCACCGGCATGGTGGGGGACCCCTCCGGCCGGACGGACATGCGGCAGATGATGACCACGGAGACCATTCAGCACAACTGCGACTGCTTCAAAAAGCAGATGGAGCGGTTCATCGAGTTCGGACCGGACAAGGCCATCATGGTGAACAATGCCGAGTGGTTGATGAAGCTGAACTATATCGAGCTTCTGCGGGAAGTGGGGGCTTGCTTCTCCGTGAACAACATGCTCCGGGCGGAGTGCTACAAGCAGCGGATGGAGAAGGGCCTCAGCTTCCTGGAATTCAACTATATGATCATGCAGTCCTATGACTTTTACCACATGTTCCAGACCCTGGGCTGCAATATGCAGTTTGGCGGCGACGACCAGTGGAGCAACATGCTGGGCGGCACGGAGCTGATACGCCGGAAGCTGGGCAAGGACGCCTACGCTATGACCATCACCCTGCTGATGAACTCCGAAGGCAAAAAGATGGGCAAGACCGCCAAGGGCGCGGTGTGGCTGGACCCCGACAAGACCACCCCCTTCGAGTTCTACCAGTACTGGCGGAACGTGGGGGACGCGGACGTTTTGAAGTGCATCCGTATGCTGACCTTCCTGCCCCTGGAGGAGATCGACGCCATGGACAAATGGGAGGGCAGCCAGCTGAACCGGGCCAAGGAGATCCTGGCCTACGAGCTGACCAAACTGGTCCACGGACAGGCGGAGGCGGAAAAGGCCCAGGAGACCGCCCGGGGCCTCTTCGCGGGAAGCGGCTCTACGGAGCACATGCCCTCCACGGAGCTGCCCGCCGCCAAGTTCGAGGACGGGAAGATCGGGGCCATCGCGCTGCTGGTGGCCTGCGGCCTATGCCCCTCCAACGGGGAGGCCCGGCGGCTGATTCAGCAGGGAGGCGTGCTGGTGAACGACCGGAAGGTGGCGGACATCGCCGCGTCCTTTGACCAGGCGGACTTCCAGGGAGAAGGCGTCATCATCAAAAAGGGCAAAAAGGTGTTCCACCGGGCTTATATCCAGTGAGAGAAAAGAGGGCGAAGGCCCTCTTTTTTCATAACCGCTCCAATAATTGCACAAAATTTAGCTTTTGTGCAATAAAAAAGTTTTTCTTCTATGGGATATTTTTCTCCTTCGCCGGGTATTGCTGTCGAAAGGCCTTTCAAGGAGAACTGCATATGCTGACAGAACGACAATTTACGGATGCCGCAGAGCGGTATCTGGACATGGTGTACCGAATTGCCCTGAACTGGTTTCGAAATCCCGCTGACGCGGAGGACGCGGCCCAAAACGCCATGCTTCGCCTCTGGAGGACGGACACGGACTTTCAGGGGGAGGACCATCTGCGCCACTGGCTGGTCCGGGTGACCCTCAACGAGTGCAAGCGGATGAGTGCGCACCCCTGGCGCAAGCGCATGGTGTCCCTGTCGGAGTGCCCGGAGCCGGTGTTTTCAGACCCGGCCCGACAGACGCTCTATCAGGAGGTTATGGAGCTCCCCGCCAAGTACCGCGTGCCGCTGTACCTCTATTACTACGAGGGCTACAAGGTGGACGAGGTGGGGGAGCTGCTGGGCCTGAACGCGTCCACGGTCCAGACCCGGCTGGCTCGGGCCCGGGCGAAGTTGAAAATTCAATTAGAGGAGGTGTGAGCCTTGAAAACGCCATATCAGGAGATGTTTGAAGAAGTTTATGCTCCCGGGAGCCTGCGGGAAGCGATGCGGGCCGTAACAAAGCTGGAGCGGAAGCCCCGAAGGAGGGTCCGGTGGCTTCTCGCCGCGGCGGTGTTGGCGGCGGTGCTGGTGGGAGCCGTGGGAGCGGACAGCGAGGGCGTTCGGGAGCCTTTGCGGGAGGACTTGCCCGTCATTGGTCCGGTTATCCTGGAGGAGGAGCTGGGGCGGCGGTGGGTGGAAGCCGGAGGCATTCTGGACGAGGCGCAGAAGGAGGTCATCGCCCAGGCTGTCCAGAATGTCCGGGCCAGCGATACCCAGGATGGCATAACCGTGAGCATTGACTCGGTTTACGTCACGGAATTTTACCTGGAAATGTTGCTGAACATACAGGGGGAGGACCTGGCGGGCTCCAGCGGCCGCAATTTGGTAACCTATGAATTGAGCGGGAGCGTGTCAAGCGCGCCGGACAGGAGTATCAGTCATAGCTATACCGGGTCCGGCGACCTGGGCGTAACAGCGGACGGAACCGTGGTGAGGAGCCTGCACTTGGGGATTTCCTCGAAGGAAGGCTTGTCCCTGTTGGACGGTGCGGAGCTGGAGCTGCGGCTAGGGTGCCTGAAAACCTATGGCGATGGAGAATGGGTCCTGCCCATCGCCCTGGCCCCCTCTGTGGACCGGGAGGTTTTAAGCCTGAAGGAGGCTGCCGCTATGGGTTATCCGTCGGCGGACATCGAGAGGCGGAAGGAGACCGAAGCGGAGCCGATTACCCTCCGGGATATCCGAGTGACCTCTACAGGTTTCCAGTTCCGCACCGATTGGGGATGCCCCGAGACCGGCGTTTACCTGTGCCTTTCCAATGGGACGGAGATCAAGCACGGCAACGCGTCCGAGAGCGGAAGGACGGAGGGCCCCCATAAGGTGGAGGGCTGCTGGCCTGCCCCGGCGGACTTCTCCCAAATCGAGGCCCTGCGGGTGGGGGATACGTTGATTCCCTTACGTCCATAAAATGAGAAAAGGAGCGCCTGTCTGCTGACAGGCGCTCCTTTTACCTCCGGGCACAGGGCGGGACCTCTGGCAGAGCCCCTTACATTTCTCGCTGATAACGCGCTACCAGATAAACCTCCAGCACGCTTTTGGAAACAAAGGTCAGAATTGCCACCACAGTCACCCAAAGCGGCGCGTCGAACCCCAGGGACACCCACGCCGCCACGATAACGGCCCATTGCAGCATGTCTCCGGACAGGGCCTTGGCCCGGCGGCGAATCGCCACGTTCCGCTCGTCGTTGACTTCGATCTCCTTTTTCCGGGCCTGGGCCGGGTCCTTTGTGTCCAAGCGCAGCATCAAAAGCTGCGTCAGCCCGATGGCCGCCATGCCGCTGCCGGAGCCCATCAGCGCGCCGCCCAGGCTGTTGGAAATTGCATCCCACAATATCAGCGCCGCCGCAGCGAAACACAGCCCTATGACGATAAACGCGATATACAGCGCCTTTTTCCCTTTCATGACGGTTCCTCCTCATAAATAAAAATTTCCTCAATGGGCACGCCGAAATACCGGGACAGCTTAAACGCCAGCAGGATGGACGGGTTATACCGCCCATTCTCCAAGGACCCGATGGTCTGCCGGGAGACCTCCAGCGCCTCCGCCAGCTCCTCCTGCCGGAGTCCCCGGGCCTTTCGCAGCGCCTCCAGCCTGTTTTTCATCAAAAGCCTCCTCGCACGCATAATCTCCTTGCAACTTAATGGAAAGCGTGCTTTCCATTAGTAGAATAACATGAGTTTCGCTGAATGTCAAGCGCACTTTCCATAATTTTTTTGGACAAACCCGTCATAGAGCGCCCGGGGCGCTCATAGAGTGGAGTAACCAAAGAAAGGGGGAATCTCCCTTGCCAAAAAATGAACTGGTTTCCCGCTATGAACAGGCCGCCGCCATCCTGCCCAGCCGCCTCCGCAAGGCGGCGCTGGCCCTCTCCAATGAGGAGAAGGCCGCGGCGGAGGAGCTGCGCCTCCGGGCGGGGCGGCCTCTGGCGGTGCTGCTGCCCACGGGGGAGCTGCCGCTGGAGGCGGAGGTGGAGCCGGAGGAGCTGGAAACCCTGTGCGACATCGCCACGGAGTTTTCCCGCTACGCCGCGTCTGAGTCCATTCGGGAGGGATTTCTCCCCGTCCGGGGAGGCTTCCGAGTGGGGCTCTGCGGCACGGCGGTGATGAAGGACGGGGCCAACACAAACCTGAAAAACCTCTCCTCGGCGGCGATCCGCATCGCCAGGGAGCGCAAGGGCGTGGCCGAGGGCGTCGCTCCCCGGCTGTTCCGAGACGGCGGCTTTGTGAATACGCTGATTCTCTCCCCGCCGGGGGGCGGAAAGACAACCCTCCTGCGGGACTTGGTGCGGTGTCTTTCACTGGGAGGGACGGACTATCCGGCGCAAAGGATTTCCCTGATTGACGAGCGGGGGGAGGTGGCGGTGGTCCACCGGGGCGCGCCTCAAATGGACGTGGGGCCCCGGACAGACGTGCTGGACGCCTGTCCCAAGGCCCTGGGCATCCCCATCGTCCTCCGGGCCATGAATCCCCAGATCATCGCCGTGGACGAGATCACCGTTCGGGAGGATTTGGCGGCAATGAATATGGCGGCGGGCTGCGGCGTGGGGCTGCTGGCCACCATCCACGCAGCCGACGTCCCGGAGCTGCTGCGCAAGCCCCTCTACCGGACCCTGCTGGAACATCAGGTTTTCCGCCTGGCGGTCCGCATTCTGCGGGATGAAAAGGGACGGGCCTACGCGCTGGAGGAGCTGCCATGCTGAAGCTGGTGGGAAGCCTCTGCGTCGCCTCCGGAGGTGCGCTGGCCTGGTATGTCCAGCGGGCGGAGCGCCGCCGGGAACGGGACACGCTGTCGGATCTTCAGCGGGCCTTCCGCCGGATGGGGGAGGAGGTCCGCATGGCCCGCACGCCCCTGCCCGCGGTATTAACCTCCTTGGCTGGGGACTGCGGGGAGCCCGCCGCCGCCTTTTTTCGGGCCGCTTCTCAAGCCGCCGCCGGGGGGGAGGACCTTCCCCGCATCTGGCGGGAGCGGGCAAACCGTTTGCCCCTGTCTGAGAGGGACAAGTCCGCCGTTTCCGCCCTGGCCCAGGACCTGCAAGGGGACGAGGAAAAGGCCTGTAAAGGGATATCCCATGTCATGAATATCCTGGCGGACAGCGCCGGGGAGGCGGAGCGGAAGCGCCCCGAGGAGGAGAAACGAGCCGCCGCGCTGTGGTTTTCCGCCGCGGCGCTACTGGTGATTTTACTGATATAGGGGAACGAACACATGGATGTGGATCTGATTTTCAAAATTGCCGCCATCGGCATCTTGGTGGCGGTGCTGAACCAGCTGCTGGTCCGCTCCGGCCGGGAGGAGCAGGCCATGATGACGACCCTGGCAGGGCTGGTGGTGGTCTTGATGATGATGGTCCAGGAGATCAGCGACCTCTTTGACCTCATTAAGACCCTGTTCAACTTTTAGCCGTGGAGCTGTCCGTTCAAGCGGCGGCGCTGTGCGTCGTGGCGGCCCTGCTGGCCCTGGTGGTGCGGCGGGGAAGCCCGGAGGCGGCGCTGCTGCTGACCCTGGGGGCCACGGCGGCGGTGCTCCTCTCCCTGGCGGGGAGCCTGGAGCGGCTGATGGACTTTTTGGGGGAACTGGTGGAGGAGAGCGGATTGTCCCGGGAGCTGTTCATCCCCCTGTACAAAACCGTGGGCATTGCCCTGGTGGTGAAAATCGGCGGCAGCCTCTGCCGGGACGCGGGGGAGTCGGCCCTGGCCTCGGTGGTGGAGACGGCGGGGGCGGTCTGCGCCCTCATCGCCGCCCTGCCCCTTCTCCGGGCGGTGCTGTCGCTGTTGATGGAGCTGATGCGATGAAGAAATGGATTTGCCTCCTGTTCCTCCTCCTGGCCCTGACGGGGGAGGCCCGGGCGGCGGAGGTGCCGAAGGACCTGACGGACGCGCTGCCGGAGGCGGCGGAGGATATGCTGGAAATCGGAAGCCTCTCCGGCCCTGAGGGCTTTTCCCAGGGATTGGCGGGAATTGCGGAGCGCGTTTCCGGGGAGGTGAAAGCCGTCTTGCGCCAGCGCCTCCGGGGGGCGGCGTCCATTCTGCTGGTGGCGGTGGCCTGCGGCGCGGTGGACGGCTTTGCCCGGGGAACCGGAGAGGGAAAGGCGGCCGCCTTTCTCCCCATGGCCGGGGCCCTGGCGGTGACGCTGCTGACGGCGGGGAGCCTGGAGGACCTCATCGGCCTGGGGGCGGAGACCATCCGGGAGCTGAACGTTTTTTCCAAAGCCCTGCTGCCCACCTTAGCGGCGGCCACGGCGGCCTCGGGAGCGGTGACCACCGCCACCTTTCAGCAGGTGACCACGGTTTTTCTGGCGGACCTTCTGATGGAGCTTATCGACGGGCTGCTGATTCCCATGGTCTATCTGTACATCGGGGCCCTGGCGGCGGGGGCCTGCCTACCGGAAAACCGGCTGGGGGCCATCGCCGAGGCGCTGAAGAAAATCGTCACTTGGATTCTAACCTCGTCCCTGCTGCTGTTCACGGTGTATCTCTCCACCGTCCGCATCATCGCCGGAGCGGCGGACGGGGCCTCGGTGAAGGTGGCAAAGGCCGCCATCTCCGGTGCGGTGCCGGTGGTGGGGGGCATCATCGCCGAGGCGGCGGAAACCGTCCTGGCCGGGGCGGGGATGCTTAAAAATACCATCGGCGTCTTTGGGATGCTAGCGATTCTGGCGGCCTGTGCCTACCCGTTTTTGCAATTGGGGGTGCAGTATCTGCTGTACAAGCTCTCCGCCTTTCTGGCGGCAGCAGTGGGCGCCCCGGAGCTTTGCAAGCTCATCGACGGTCTGGGCGGGGCCTTTGGACTGGTGCTGGGCATGACCGGGAGCTGCGCTTTGCTGCTGCTGGTATCGGTGCTCAGCTCCGTGGCGGCGGTGACGCCATGATCGGGGCGGTGCGGAGCTGGCTCACCTCCATCGCGGCGGTGACGCTGATGCTGACAGTTGTTCAAACCCTGGTGCCGGAGGGGACTCTCCGAAAAATTTCCGGCTTCACCGGAGGGCTGCTGCTGCTGGCGGCGCTGCTCCAGCCGGTGCTGAAAACGGATCTGGGGCGGCTGCGGCTGGACTTCTCCGATTACGAGGCGGCCATTGGGGAGCGGGCGGCGGAGCTGGACGTCGCCGGAAAAGAAGAGCTGGCGGCTATCATAGCCGGGCGGACCGCGGCATATATATCGGACAAAGCGGACGCGCTTGGTCTCAGGGTGACGGCCCGGGTGGAGACGGAGCCGGGGGTGGATGGAACGCCTCTTCCGGCTTCGGCGGAGCTGACGGGCCCCTACTCCCGGGAGCTGGCGGACTGGATCACGGGGGAGCTTGGAATTCCGGCGGAGAGGCAGGTTTGGCATGAAGGAAAAAACTGAAGGAGTGCAAAAGATATGGAACAAGTACAAGTATGCGGCGCTGGTGGCGCTGATCGGCGCGGGGCTGCTGCTGTGGCCGGGACTGGGGAGCGGGGAGGAAGGTCTCCAGCGGGAGAAGCCCTCCGCCCCGGCTACGCAGAGTGGCTGGGACCTCCAGACGATTCAGACGGAGATGGAGGAAATCCTGGGGGCTATGGATGGCGTGGGACAGGTGAAGGTGATGCTGTCCGTGGATTCCGACGGGGAGCGGCAGCTGGCCCAGGACACCCAATTGAGCTACAGTGGAGACACCGCCGCACCGGAGGACTATTCCAGAAAGTCGGAGACGGTCCGCTTGGACGGCTCCTCCGGAGACGAGACGGTGGTGGTGCGGCGGACGTGGCCCACCTACCGGGGAGCTCTGGTGGTGTGTCAGGGCGGCGGCAGCGCGGAGGTCCGGCTGGCGGTGACGGGGGCGGTAGCCGCCCTCACCGGCCTGCCTACCGACCGGGTCACGGTGGCAAAATGGCAGTAATTATTTGGAGGAGGAAAGGGTCTATGAGAGCGAGATGGAAGCGGAACGCCGTGGTGGCGGTGATGGCGGTGCTGGTTTGTTCGGCGGTGGCGCTGAACTGGATCTACACCGGCCAGGAGGTGCAGGAGGCCGCCGGAGGCAAGCTGCTGGGGGAGGCCCAGCTGGTCTCCGGCAAGGGCGGAGAGACCGGAAAGCCCGGCGAGGACGCAAAGCCCGATGAAGCCGCGAAATCCGGCCAGGAGCCGTCCGCCGGCCCGGCGGAGGATACCGGAGCCCCGCCGGACGAGGGGATGATCTACACCGGCTCGGATTACTTTGCCTCCGCCCGGCTCACCCGGCAGCAGGCCCGGGATAACGCTATCTCCCTTCTTCAAGAGGCGGCGGAGCAGGAGAACGCCGACACCGCCGTTGCCAACGAGGCGTCCCAGGGTATCCAGGTTCTGGCCTCCTACACTCTGGCGGAGGCTCAAATCGAGAATTTGGTCACCGCCAAGGGCTACGCGGACTGTGTGGCCTTCATGGGGGATGAGAGCGTCAGCGTGGTGGTGTCCACCAAGAGCGGGGATCTGACCGCCGAGGATGTGGCAAAAATCACGGATATCACCATGACGGAGACGGGGCTTCCGGCGGGGAATATCAAGATCATGGCGGCAAATTAACAGTTGTAATTTCCGGTGGGATATGGTATAATCACACAGCATGATTTTAACGGAAAGGTCCGCCGAAATGCGGCGGCCGTTTCACGAAGGAAAAAATAAGGAGAGGTACAGCATGGCCGAGAGCAAGGAATATATGACCCTGCCGGAGGAAAACGGCAGCATCAACATCTCGGAGGAGGTCATCGCCGCCATCGCCGTGGGCGCGGTCCGGGAGGTGGAGGGCGTGTCCGGGATGATGACAAACCTGGGAAACAGCGTCAGCGACCTGGTGAACAACCGGAAAAATGCCCAGAAGGGCGTCCGGGGCGTAAAGATCGACATGACCGGCGCGGCGCTGGTTCTGGACCTGTATTTGACCGTTCGGTACGGCCATCCCATCCCCGAGGTGGCGGGAAACGCCCAGAAGGCCGTGTCCTCCGCCGTGGAGGCCATGACCGGCTGCGCCGTGGAGGCGGTGAACATCCATGTGGGCGGCGTGTCGCTGAGCTGAGCGCCGGACCGGAACGACAGATAAAGGACGAACAGCTATGGTACGGAACACCGCCCGGGAGATTGCCATTCATCTCTCCTATGAACTGAATTTTTCCGGCAAAACTGCGGAGGAGCTGCTGGACCAGCGGCTGACGGCGGCGGCCTTTGCCGAGCTTGCGGAGGAGGAGGACCTCTACCGGGAGGTCCCCAACGCCAAGCAGGCGGCCTATATCCGCCGGCTGGTGCGGGGCGTCGACGAGCACGGCGCGGAGCTGGACGGCTACATTGAAAAGTACGCCAAGGGATGGAAGTTTTCCCGCATCCCGCTGGTGGCCTCCGCCATCATGCGGGTGGCCATGTACGAGGTGCTGTACATGCCGGATGTGCCCAACGCCGCCGCCATCAACGAGGCCGTGGAAATCGCCAAAAAGTACGAGACGCCGGAGACGGTGAAATTCATCAACGGCATTCTGGGCAGCTTCTCCCGCCAGGAGCTCTCCGAATAAAAAACAGCAGAGCGGGCATGGGGGTGAACCATGTCCGGCTCTGCTTTTTCCCGTTGCAGCGGTCAAGGGTTCCGGGATGCGCTGCCCGCCAGCCCCGCTCCGGTCTTTAAACCGAGGGAGAAGGCGTTTATCGCGGTAAATTCCAGGCATTTTTCCATGGAGGTCCGGACGGCGGGCGGCAGACTGTTGCCCACCAGGTCGAAATGGAAATCGTAGTCTCCTTTTTCCCCCTTGTCGATTTGGGGCCGGATGTAGTTGGCGTGGAGCCAGAGCATGAAATCTGACATATGGACCACCTTTCTATAAAATTACTTTTAGGTTGTTATTAATATATCACCACTTATTAGTTATGTCAATAGCAAAAGAGGGAGTGCCAATGAATTTATCTGAAAGACTGCGTGAGCTTAGAAAAGAGCAAAAAGAGACACAGCATCAGGTTGCGCTGGGTGTTGGCATTACCGAGCATCAATATCAAAGGTTTGAATCTGGAAAACAAAAGCCCGGCTTTGACAACTTCTGCGCCCTGGCGGACCATTTCGGCGTGAGCCTGGATTACCTGGCCGGACGCACCGACGAGAGGTAACCCCATGGAACAGCACATTTTCGGCGTCGCCGAGGTCAACCAGCTAGTCAAGCTCCTGCTGGATGGCGAGCCCATGCTCCAGGACGTGTATGTCCGGGGGGAGCTTTCCAATTATAAAATGTATCCCTCCGGGCACCACTACTTCACCCTGAAGGACCCGGAGGGCGCTTTGCGGTGTGTCATGTTTCGGGGCCAGGCCTCCCGCCTCCGGTTCCGCCCGGAAAACGGCATGAAGGTCATTGCTCAGGGACGGATCACCGTCTTTCCCCGGGACGGGGCCTATCAGCTCTACTGCAATTCCCTGACCCCCGAGGGGGCGGGGGACTTGGCGGTGGCCTTCGAGCAGTTAAAAGCCAAGCTCTACGCCGAGGGCCTCTTCGATCCCGCCCACAAAAAGCCCCTGCCGCCCTACCCGGAGCGAATTGCCATTGTCACCTCCTCCGCCGGGGCGGCGGTTCACGACATGATCCGTATTCTGCGGCGGCGTTACCCGCTGGCAAAGGTGGTCCTGCTGCCCGTCCGGGTCCAGGGGGCCGAGGCTCCGCCGGAAATCGCCGGGGCCATCCGCTATGCCAACCGCTGGCGGGTGGGAGATGTGATCATCACCGGCCGGGGCGGCGGGTCTATGGAGGACCTGTGGGCCTTCAACGACGAACGGGTGGCCCGGGCCATTTATGACTCCGAGCTGCCGGTGATCTCTGCCGTGGGCCACGAACCCGACGTGACAATTTCCGATTTTGTGGCGGACGCCCGGGCTTCCACCCCCTCCAACGCGGCGGAAATCGTGGTGCCGGATCAGGAGGCTCTAAAGCAGTGGCTGACCGGCGCGGTCTCCCGGCTGGAGCGGAGCGAGACCGCCCGTCTGACGGCCCTCCGGCAGCGGCTGGCGGCCCTGGCGGAAAAGCGGGTCCTCCGGGACCAGCTGGCCTATGTCCAGGACAAGCGGATGGAGCTTCTCCACGTCCAGCAGCGACTGGGGGACCTGTCCGCAGGATTGGTGGCCGGGAAGCGGCAGCGGGTCTCCGTGCTGGGGGCGGCCCTGGACGCTATGAGCCCCTTGAAGGTGCTGGGCCGGGGCTACGCCATGGCCCGGGGTCCCTCCGGGGAGATTCTGCGATCCTGGCGGGACGTGCAGACCGGGGATCGGGTTTCCGTGACCCTGGGAGAGGGGGGCTTCCTCTGCACGGTGGAGGAGCCTTATAAAAAGGAGGGAACGGCATGGCCGCGAAAAAAATGACCTTTGAACAGCAGATTACCCGGCTGGAGGAACTTGTTTCCGCTCTGGAACAGGGGGATGTCCAGCTGGCGGATTCTCTGGCCCTCTTTGAGGAGGGGACAAAGCTGATTGCCGCCTGTACGAAGCAGCTGGACCAGGCGGAGCAGCAGGTGGTAAAGCTCATGAAGGGCCCCGACGGTGCGCCGGTGGAGCAGCCCTTTGAAACGACGGAGGAGGTATAGGCCATGGATTTTCAGAAGCAATTGGATGAAGCGCGGGAGCTGGTGGAGGCCCGTCTGCGGACGTTCTTCTCCAGCGGAGGTCTGGAGGAGGCCATGCGCTATAGCCTCCTGGCCGGAGGCAAGCGCATCCGGCCCATTCTGACCATGAAGTTCTGCGAGGCAGCGGGGGGAACCCTGGAAGAGGCGCTGGACTTTGGCTGTGGAGTGGAAATGCTTCACACCTATTCTCTCATCCACGACGACCTGCCCTGCATGGACAACGATGATCTCCGCCGGGGGATGCCCACCAGCCACAAGAAATTTGGCGAGGGCGTGGCCATCCTGGCCGGGGACGCTCTCCAGGCGGCGGCCTTTCAGACAGTGTTGTCTACGAAGGGAGAGTGGCGGCACGGCGGCAGGACGGCGGTGATCCTGGCGGCGAAAATTCTGGCGGAGGCCGCCGGAGAATCGGGCATGTGCGGTGGGCAGTATTGGGATACTGCCGGCAACGGCCAGCCCCGGACGGCGGAGGACCTGACGGATATCAACAACAAAAAGACCGGGGCTTTGCTCCGGGCGGCCTGCATGATGGGGGTCTGCGCCTCCATGGGCCGCCGAGAGGTGGACGGGAGCTGCATGGACGCCGCCTGGCATTATGCGACGAATTTGGGCTTGGCCTTCCAGATTCGGGACGACATACTGGACGCGGTTTCCACCGCCGAGGAGCTGGGCAAGCCTGTAGGCTCCGACGCGGCGAATCAGAAGGCCACCTATGTGAATCTGCTGGGGGTGGAGGCCTGCGAGACCCTGGTGCGGGACTATACCCTCCGGGCGAAGGAGTCCCTGGACTCCGGCCGGTGGCTGGGCGATACGGCCTTTTTGCGGGAACTGGCAGACAGCCTGGCGGCCCGCAGGAGCTGAGGAAGCATCATTCCTGGAAAATTCCATTCCGGGGGGAGAAGAAGTTGGCAAAGAATATTTTGAATTGCCTGGAGCGGGGCATGGGCGGCTTTTCTAAAGGCCAGAAGCGCATCGCCTCCTATATTTTGGAGAACTATGACAAGGCGGCCTTCATGACCGCTAGCCGCCTGGGGATTCTGGCGGGGGTCAGCGAGTCCACGGTGGTGCGCTTCGCCTCCGAGCTGGGCTACGACGGCTATCCCAGTATGCAGCGGGCCTTACAGGATATGATCCGCAGCCGCCTGACCTCCACCCAGCGCATCCAGGCGGCGGGAGACATGTTTCAGGACGTGCTTCCGGCGGTGATTCAGTCGGACATCGACAAGCTGCGCCAGATGCTCAGCCATTCCAACCGGAGCGAGTTCGACCGGGTGGTGGACAAAATCCTCTCCAGCCGCCACGTCTATATTCTGGGAGTGCGGTCCTCCTCCTTTGTGGCGGGGTATCTCCACTTTTATATGCACCTTCTCTCTGAAAATGTGACCTTGATTCAGTCCAATGCGGCGGGGGAGATGTTCGAGCAGATGCTCCGCATGGGGTCCGGGGACGTGCTGATCGCCATTAGCTTCCCCCGGTATTCCAAGGTCACCATCAATACGGTGAAGTTCGCCCGGGATCGGGGAGCGGAGATCATCGCCATTACGGACAATGAGCTGTCCCCGGTGTATCAGCTCTCCCAGGCGGCGCTGCTGGCCCCCTGTGAGATGATTTCCTTTGTAGATTCTATGGTAGCGCCGCTGTCTCTCATCAACGCCCTGCTGGTGGCCCTGTCCAACCGCTATGGCGCGGATGTCTCCACCACCTTCGCGGAGCTGGAGAACATTTGGAATGAGTACGGCGTATTTGGAAAGATGGATGATGAGTAAGGCAATTGTGGTGATCGGCGGCGGGGCCGCTGGAATGATGGCCGCCATTTCAGCGGCGGAGCAGGGAGCCTCCGTGACGCTGCTGGAGCCCAATGAGCGGCTGGGAAAAAAATTGAACATCACCGGGAAAGGCCGGTGTAACCTGACCAACAACGCGGGGCAGGAGGAGCTGCTGGCAAACATTCCCTGCAATGGAAAATTCCTTTACAGCGCTCTCTCCCGCTTCAATGCGCAGGATACCATGGCCTTTTTTGAGGATCTTGGCGTGCCCTTGAAAACGGAGCGGGGAAACCGGGTGTTTCCGGTTTCCGACCGGGCCTTCGACGTCAGCGCCGCCCTGGAGCGGCGGCTGAACAAGCTGCGGGTCCGGGTGGTCCGGGACCGGGCGGAGAACCTGGAAATGAAGGACGGTGCGATCTGCGGCGTGGTGGGGGAGCAAGGCCATTATCCGGCGAGTGCGGTAATTTTAGCAACCGGCGGCGTGTCCTATCCCGCCACCGGCTCCACCGGCGAGGGCCACCGCATGGCGGCGGAGGCCGGGCACACGATAACGCCCCTCCGGGGCTCCCTGGTGCCCCTGCGGGACTTTGGGGTGGGGAGGGCCCTCCAGGGTCTCAGCCTGCGAAACGTGGGACTGACGGTATTTGAGAACAGCAAAAGGATTTACACAGACTTCGGAGAGCTGGTGTTCACTCACTTCGGTCTCAGCGGACCTCTGATTTTGTCGGCCTCCGCCCATATGCGGCGCTTTGGGGAGCGGGCCTACCACCTGGAAATTGACTTAAAGCCCGCTCTGGATGAGGCGGCCCTGGACCGGCGGCTGCTGGCGGATTTTGAGAAGTACTGCAACCAGGATTTTTGCAACGCATTGAACGATCTTCTGCCCAAGAAGCTGATTCCGGAAATTGTCCGGGCCTCCGAGATCGATCCCCGTCAAAAGGTCCACGGCATTACGAAAGAACAGCGCCGGGGGCTGCTGCAAATTTTGAAGCACTTTCCCGTAGTCATCGCCGGGCCCTGTCCAGTGGCGGACGCGATTGTCACCTCCGGAGGCGTGAAGGTAAAGGAGATCGATCCCGCTACTATGGCGTCGAAGCGGGTCCGGGGACTGTATTTTGCCGGGGAGATCATCGATGTGGACGCCTATACCGGCGGCTTCAATCTTCAAATTGCCTGGTCCACCGGGCGGGCCGCAGGCATTGCCGCTGCGGAAGAACCAGAAGAGGAGGGTTTTCTATGAGCACCATTCGTGTGGCCATTGACGGCCCCTCTGGCGCGGGGAAAAGCACCCTGGCCCGAGCCGCCGCCGCTGCCTTGGGCTTTTTGTATGTGGATACCGGCGCCATTTACCGGACTGTGGGATTGTCCGCCAGGGACCAGGGCGTGGACCCCGGCGATGAGACCGCCGTGGCGGCAATGCTGCCTGCGCTCCAGGTGGAGCTGCGCTATGATGAGGCCGGGCGGCAGCGGATGCTTCTAAATAACCGGGACGTTAGCGAGGAGATTCGTCTGCCGGAGATTTCTCGGTACGCCTCTGCGGTCTCTGCCTTGCCGGTGGTGCGAGCCTATTTGATGGAAACTCAGCGGGAACTGGCCCGAAAAAACAACGTGGTCATGGATGGCCGGGACATCGGCACCGTGATCCTGCCGGACGCGGAGGTTAAGATTTTCCTCACCGCCTCCGCCCAGGTTCGGGCGGAGCGCCGCTGCCGGGAGCTGGTGGAGCGGGGAACGCCCCAGCCCTTTGAGGAGGTTCTCCAGGACATTGAGGACCGGGATTTCCGAGACACCCATCGGGAGGCGGCCCCCCTGCGGCAGGCGGAGGGAGCGGCTCTGCTGGACACCTCAGCACTGGACTTTCAGCAGAGCCTGGAGGCACTGCTGGGAATGATTCGGGAAAGGACGGGCCTATGAAACCCTTCAACCGCTTGTTTGTCTTTATTTATTATTTTGTAGGCTTCATTTCTTGGATTCTTCACCCCACCTCGGTGGAGGGTATGGAGAAGCTACCCAGAAGCGGCGTGCTGCTCTGCCCCAATCACTCCAGCAACTGGGACCCCATTTTGGTTGCTCTCCGGCTGCCCATCAATTATCGGCTGCACATTATGGCCAAGGAGGAGCTTTTTCAAAATCCCCTCCTGGGCTGGCTTTTAAAAAAGGTAGGGGCCTTTCCCGTCAGCCGGGGAAACAACGACATCAGCACCGTCCGCACTGCCATCCAGGTCCTGAAAGAGGGCGATAATTTGCTGATCTTTCCCGAGGGAACGACCATCCGCAACGGTATAGGCTACATAGACGGCCTGCCGCCTCAGGCGAAAGCGGGAGCCGCTATGATCGGCGTCCGCACCGGAGCTACGCTGGTGCCGGTCTTTGTGGATGGGGAGAAAAAATTGTTCCACAAGACCCGTATTATATTTGGCGATCCCTACGAACCCCACTATACCGGCCGCCGGGGCACCTCGGAGGAAATGCAGAAGATTGCCGACGATCTGCTGGAAGCGGCCTACGCCTTGGGCGGTCAGGCCGTAGGAGGGAAGCCGCTGTGCGAGTGATACTGGCGGAGAGCGCCGGATTTTGCTATGGAGTCCGCCGGGCAGTGGAGCTGGCCCAAAAGACTGCGGCAGAGACCGGCCGCTGCTGGATGCTGGGGGACCTTATTCACAATGCGTACGTCATAAAAGAGCTAAAAACCGCTGGAATTCAACAAGTAGAAAGTATAGAAGCTTTACAGCCTGGAGACGTGGTAGTCATTCGTTCTCACGGGGAGTTAAAGCAGGTTTTAGACCGCTTGGAGGCCCAGGGTGTCCGCTGTGTGGACGCCACCTGTCCCAATGTCTGCCGCATCCAGACCCTAGTGGCCCAAGCCGAGACAGAGGGGCGGGTTCCAATCATCATCGGTGACGCGGATCACCCGGAGGTGGCGGGGATCGCCAGCTGGTGTAAGCATCCGCTGATTTTCAACGGTCCGGAGGCTGTGGAAGCATGGCTGGAAAAGGTCCCGGAAGCCCGGCGGACGCCGGTGACAGTTGTTGCGCAAACCACATGTATTCGTGAACTTTTTGAAACTTCTTGGAAAATCGTAAAAAAAGAGTGTACAAACGCAAAAAAATTTGATACAATATGTACCGCTACGCATAAGCGTCAGTCTGAAGCGGCCATTCTCGCCGCGAAAGCGGACGTCATGGTCGTGGTAGGAGACCGTAAAAGCGCCAACACCAAACATTTGACGGAAATTTGTAAGGAGAGCTGCTCCCGCGTGCTCCAGATCGAAAACGCGGACGAGCTCCCGCCGGATTTTTTCAGTGGTTGTTCTGTTGCGGGCCTTACGGCCGGTGCTTCCACGCCAGCGGGCATTATTAAGGAGGTATATGCAGCCATGAGTGAAGAAATCAGAGCGGTGGAGAACAACGAGGAGTCCTTTGAGGAACTGCTGAACCAGTCCTTCAAAACTTTAAATACAGGAGAGAAGGTAACCGGCATTGTCACCGCCATTACCCCGACGGAGGTGCAGGTGGACGTAGGCGCCAAGCAGGCGGCCTATATCAAGTTCAGCGAGCTGACGGATGATCCCAGCGCCAAGCCGGAGGATGTGGTAAAGGTAGGCGACGAGATCGAAACCTACATTGTCCGCGTCAACGACGTGGAAGGTTATGCCGAGCTCTCCAAGAAGCGGCTAGACGCCGTGAAGGTCTGGGAGAACATTGAGCAGGCAGTGGAAGAAAAGACCGTGATGGAAGGCACCGTCACCGAGGAGAACAAGGGCGGCATTGTGGTGTCCGTCAAGGGCGTGCGGGTGTTCGTTCCCGCCTCCCAGAGCGGCCAGCCCCGGGGCGCCGATCTCTCCGCCATGAAGGGACAGAAGGTCCAGCTCCGGGTCACCGAGGTGAACCGGGCCCGCCGCCGGGTGGTGGGCTCCATCCGTTCCGTCTCCGACGAGGCCCGCCGGGCCGCCCAGGAGGAGATTTGGGCCAACATCGAGGTGGGCAAGCGCTACACCGGAACCGTAAAATCCATGACCAGCTATGGCGTGTTCGTCGACATCGGCGGCGTGGACGGCATGGTACATATCTCGGAGCTGAGCTGGAGCCGCATCAAGACACCCTCCGAGGTGTGCAAGGTGGGCGACACCATGGAGGTTTATGTGATCTCCTTCGATCCCGAGAAGCGGAAGATTTCCCTGGGCGTGAAGGATCACAACGTAGACCCTTGGCAGGTGTTCATGGACAAGTACGCCGTGGGCGACGTGGCCTCCGTTCGGGTGGTCAAGCTGATGAGCTTCGGCGCCTTTGCCGAGGTGGTTCCCGGCGTGGACGGCCTGATCCACATTTCCCAGATTGCCGACCGCCGCATCGAAAAGCCGGAGGACGTGCTGTCCGAGGGCCAGATGGTGGACGCCAAGATCACCGCCGTGGACGAGGAGCGGAAGAAGATTTCCCTGTCCATTCGTGCCCTGCTGGCTCCCTCCGTG
Organism: uncultured Oscillibacter sp.; assembly: GCA_910587705.1. Lineage (GTDB taxonomy): Bacteria > Bacillota > Clostridia > Oscillospirales > Oscillospiraceae > Oscillibacter. The sequence continues at coordinate 39,041 of CAJUMX010000002.1, read as the reverse complement.
GAGGAGCCTATGGAGGACGAGGTGGAGGAGTAAGTCTCCGCAAACCCTGAAAACCCTGGAAAAGCAAGCGGCAGGCCCTTTGGTAGCTACTCATAAAACAGTATCAACCAACAAACTGAAACAGGGTGGCTGCCATACAGGGTGCAGAAAAAGGCGAGTGAGAAACAAAGCGTTTCTTGCCCGCTTTTTTCATGCCCTTTGTTACGCATTAGGGGCTGAAAAAGCATTGATACAGGCGGCTTTGCGGGCGCGTTTCTCGCGCGGCAAGGGATTTGTACCTTTTTCCTTAAAAACGCCTTTCTACTGCGTAACAAAACTGTGGTAACTATCCGAGGGAGCATAACCGCCTATGTTGGATTTCCCTATGTTGGAAAAACCTACATTGGATTATCCTACGTTGGAAAATCCAACGCAATTAAATAAAGATATAAATAACTAAAGAAAAATCAAATACAGATTTAATCAAATACCGTTTCCCTTCCTACCCTTTCCCTACTCCCTTCCCTTTGAAGCAAGACAACGCGGCAGAGCCGCCGGAATGGAAAAAGAATAGAACGGAAATGACAGCATAAAGAAGTATCGTTTGCTATGTTACGCAATAGAACACTGTTTTTAAGGGTGGGAGTATAAAACCCTTGCTCCTGCCCCTATCGCCGCTGTAATGCCGCTTAAATCAAGCGAGAGAAGCCATTTAATGCGTATCATTCCATAATGGATTGAGAGCGTAAGCGGTCTATCCGATTGCGCTCTCTTAGCCGCCCAACAGCAAAGACAGGGAAAGCCGTCAAGGACGCGTAAGCGTGCATTTTATCCTTGACGGCTTTTTCTGGCTTTGCTACTTCCTACCTGTCAAAACGGAATTGCAGGATAGCTTTGATAAGCTGTGCTTTCAAACGGTCTTGAATATCGTCGTTGATATGTCCCCGATAGGTAGACAGGTACTTGATATGTCCGGCATAGTGCCACAATACCGCGTCTATGGCTTCTGGCTCGCCGGCGACAGCTTTTTCAATAACTTCAAAGGGTATCAGCTTCTTGTTCCTCATGTTCTGATTTTAACCATTCCTTTCTCAACTGCTTCAATGCCGCGTGTTTCCAGTAATTAGCTGTGCTTCTGTTTCGTCCATACTCGTTCCCGACTTCTGTATCAGTGTAACCAAGGAAGAAGTACATCAGCAGGACAACACGCCGTTGCTCCGGCAATCTGGCTAATGCGTCGGCTAACCGTTTGCTTGCCACAACAATTTTCTGCCCTTTCACAACAAAAACAGTTGGAATGTCGTATTGCTCAAAGTAATTATCTGTTGTGAACGGTTCAAAGGGTGTTTCGGACATCAGATAGTCAAGCGATACTTCGTGCTTCTGTTTCCGTCCAAAATCGCGGTATGCGCTGATTGCCGCATTGCGGAGAACAATTCTGCAAAAAGCGGCAAAGGCGTATTCGATATGCTCCATGAATTGTTCAGAATACCTCATTTTCTCATCACCCCCTTTCTTCCCAGTAGGGGGCTATTACAACAAACGCCCATGCGGGATAAAACCGCGTGAGCGTTTGAGTAATACGAATTATTAAGGCATACTAAATGATATGTGTGTTCATCTTCATAGTCGGAATACTCCGCTATGGTAGGCATGATTTTTTTGACAATCTATTATCCATGACACTTGTAATCGGCATGGCGGCAACCTCCCGAAGCCGCCATAAAAATAAAACGGCGGCTTTATCTAAGCCGCCGCTTTAAGCGCATAAGAGTATGTCTGCTGTACGACGGCTTTTTTTCTTTTGCCGTCGTCCGGCAGATTTATGTTGAAATTAAATTGCTTAACCAAAAGGAGATTTTCTCAAATGTCTCCTTGTTCAACCTGTATTTTTTATATCTTCCTAACTTCTCAACCGTAACAAGATTGCATTTTTCTAACTTTTGCAAATGATACGATATAGAAGCATGGGAAATGGTGAAATAGCTTGCAATTTCCCCCGCGTTAAGCGGATAATCCCTTAAAAGCTCAATGATTTTTAGCCTTGTATCATCGGCGAGAGCATGAAATTGTCTGTCTAAGCAATCACAAGCCTTAATCATTTTATATTCACTGTTCAAAGTTGTTTTTTGTTGAAAAGCCGAATAGCAATCAGCAATCCGAAAATGGATAAAATGATTGAAATGAAAGCTGGTATTACAAATTCTGCCGGAACAGCTTCGCCGGAAATCAAATCTACATTTTTTGAGGTTAAAATGAACGGATTGAATTTCGCAATCGGTTCTATCATTCCGAGCAAGGATATTATGGCGACAATGCCGCCCGTAAAGAGTATGCTTGTGAAAGTCTGTTTGAATATCACACACCCAATCATTAGAATACTCAAATACAGAAAACCGACTATCCAAAGAAAGCTTGCGGCTAAAACAACATTTGAAAGGTTGTTATCATTCCATAAAAGGGCTGTGTAACCGTATGTCGCAGCATATCCAATCCAATAACTGATTGTCATAAGTGTGGCGGCTACTGTATATTTTGCAAGGATAACAGCTTTACGGGACAGCCCCTTTGTAACCATTAAAACTAAAGTTCCTTTGGAATATTCATTCGACAGACAGCTTCCAAACAAAATGATAAATGCGCTGAACCCAACGCCAGAAATGTTCTTGTAAAATTGTTTCCATGCGTCCAAAGCGACTGGTTCAGAGGTCATTTCCATATCTGCGGCTAAAGCTGATAGAATTTCCGGCGTAAATTTTGCAAGAAATGCGCTCATAATGCCGAAAATCAAAAAGACCGCAAACAAGATAATAAAACGATAATTCTTCATATTTTCCGTAAATTCTTTTTTCATAAAAGCAATATATCCATTCATTTCACTACCTCCAAAAACAGACTTTCAAGGGACGGCTCCATAAGTTCTATTTTTACGGGGCAAATCCCTGTTTCCGCAAGGACGCGAAACAAGGATTTTTGCACATTTACCATATCGCGGCTATGTAAAATAAGTTCCCTGTTATTTTCTTCAGAATGAAGTAACAATGGCTCTATGGATTTTTGTTTCTTGAAAAGCTGTAAATCTTTATCTGCCGAAAATTCCAAAAGCAAACTGTCGTGACCATGCAAAGCCTTAATCTCTGCAAGTGTTCCAGTGACAGCGATTTTTCCCTCATTCAAAAAGGCGGCATGGTCGCAAATACGTTCTACATCAGAAAGGATATGAGTGGAAAATAGCACCGTCGTCGTTCCGCTGATTTTATAGAGAATATCCAAAATCTCTTTTCTTCCTACGGGATCAAGCGCACTTGTCGGTTCATCACAAATCAGTAATTTCGGCTGTGTGAGCAATGCCTGTGCAATTCCCAATCGTTGCTTCATACCGCGAGAAAATCCGCCGATTTGCTTTATTACATTGTTTAGACCGACAAGGAAGAGAAGTTCTTCACTTCTTTTTGATATTTCGGCTTTTGATAGACCAATGACTTCTCCGCATAGCTTTAGATACTGTATCGGCGTCATATAGTTGTAAAATTCTGGAACGTCCGGCAAATATCCAATATATTGATTTGTCCTTGTCTGCCCAAAGCAAACCGGATCATTGCAAACATAGATTTTTCCGTTGTCGGGTTGTAATAGTCCCAATACCATTTTCATGGTCGTTGTTTTGCCAGCTCCATTTTTCCCTATGAAACCAAAGACACTTCCCTCTGGTACAGACAGATTAAGAGTGTCAATAATTTTCTGTTTTCCAAAACTTTTAGATAAATTTTGTATTGTGAGGACGTTCATTCGTTCTCCCCCTTTCCAAAGACAAAATAAACAATCGGTCCAAAGAGCAAGAGGACGACAACAATTACAAGCCACATGGCTCTGTTTCCAAAGCGATAGCGCGGGTGTTGCAGAATGTGTCTTACCGCCGTCACTGCAAGAGCGATGTCTACCAACAGGACGGGAGCCAGCAAAGGCAGAATGTCAAATAAAGTGTTCAATGTTTTACCTCCTATACTTTATTATTTTAATAATATTATCATAATGAGAATATAAAGTCAATAGAAACCGCCCCACTGATTTGGGACGGTCATTTTATTTGTCTGTATTTTCTGCCGGAGATACGATTACACCTATCGTCCGTAATTTACGTTCTGAATTAGGTTTATTGTTTTTTACTGTGTTGATTATTTGAGAAATGCTTGTTACAAGAGAAGTCAATTCATCATCAGAGAGATATAGTGGGGAAAGAGAAAATCCCGTCATATCTTTTTTGATATTGATATTTGGAGATTGACAATATTCTTGAAACTGTTTTGCAAATCCAAAGATATACTGCATGAAATACTGCATATAAAGTTCGCCGGAATTTTCCTCAACCATATTTTCCATATTGCTGTTGATGTCGTATGCCAGTGCGTATGTTTTTTCTACTGTGCCGCGTACCTGTGTTTCTTCAACCACTTGTAAAATGCCGTCACTCAACATTTTTTTGATGTGCCGGTATAGGGTGGCCTGAGGAATATCGTTATAAATATCGGCTAAATGTTTCGCTGTTGTTTTCCCTTTTGAATATATTTCAAGAAGCAATTTACATTTTACCGGATTTGTAATGCAATCCATAAGTTTATCGGTCATCTTTCGCCCTCCTACTTTGATATATGAAAATATTATCATTTTGATACCAAAAAGTCAATCAACACTATGAACATACTGTAATTAAATATTTGAAACATTTTTTCGGTACATGTTTGGCATTTCCGGCGTGTCCTCCGTAGTAGGGAATGAGAAGAATTTTTTCTTAAATTTTTCTTAAATCTTTGGCAAAACCGCTATGTCCGGTGTTGTAGGTAGTGAAAGAAAAACTATCACAAAGCGGGCAGAAATGCCGCTTGCAAATGTCTTGTTAGCGAAAGGGGGCTACTCATGGAAAACAGGAAACGAAACGTACAAATCATTATCCGGGTAACAGAGGAAGAACGGGCGTTAATTGAGGAAAAAATGCGGCAAATACCAACGCTCAATCTCTCCGCTTATGCTCGAAAAATACTCATTGACGGGTATATCATCACGCTTGATTTACAAGAAGTCAAAGGACATACGGCACAGCTTCAAAAAATCGGCGCGAACGTCAATCAGATTGCTAAGCGTATCAACGAAACAGGACGGATTTACGCCGACGACATAGACGAGATTAAGCGTGTTATGGAAGAAGTCTGGCGGTTGGAACGGCGGCTACTTCTGCAATTCAAGGGATTGACAAAATGAGGGTTTGGGACACTTCCCAACAAGCAAAATGCTCCGGCGGCAGTCGGACATTTTACGAGAATGGCTATCCGTTCTCTATGCTTGCTATTCAGTTTTATCTTTGGAAAGGACGTGAAAGGAATGGAACGAAAACGAAAAATCAAGGACGGACATATCGTGGTGGAAAATCCGCTGTTTCAAGAATTGCCGACGCATGAAGTAACGATAAAATCCGGCAGGACGCTCTACCGCTTTACGGGCAGCTATGACGGAGAAAGGAGCCTGCCTCACAAGGTTTTACGCCTTATGGAGCAGGAACAGGGCAAAAAAGATGTTGATTAAAAATGCCGGAGCCGATAAAATAGGGGTAAGCAATCCTGTATTGGCAGACTGCCCGCCGATGAAAGGAGCAGAAACTATGTTAAGGCAGTCTGGCAAAATTACCGCCCTCTATTGCCGCTTATCGCGCGACGACGAATTGCAGGGCGACAGCAACAGCATTGTTAATCAAAAGGCGATTTTAAGTAAATACGCAAAAGAAAATCATTTCTCAAATACTGCGTTTTTCGTGGACGACGGGTATTCTGGAACGAACTTCAACCGTCCGAGTTGGAGCGAACTTTTGGAACGGATTGAAACCGGAGAAGTGGCGACGCTGATTGTCAAGGATATGTCACGGCTTGGACGTGATTATCTGAAAGTGGGATTTTATACCGAAGTCCTGTTCGTGGAAAAAGGAGTGCGGTTTATCGCTATCAACAATGGCATAGACAGCGCGAACCAGCAGGACAGCGACTTTACCCCTTTTTTGAATATCATTAACGAATGGTACGCTAAGGACACAAGCAAGAAAATCCGCGCTGTGATGAAGTCAAAAGGAGAAGCAGGAGAACACCTCTGCACGAACCCGCCCTATGGTTATATGAAAGACCCGGACAACAAGACACAGTGGATTGTGGACGGAGAAGCCGCCGGAGTAGTCAAGCGGATATTCGCTCTTTGTCTGGACGGTTACGGGCCGTCGCAGATTGCCCGTATTCTGAAAGAGGATAAAGTCATAACGCCGACAATCCATTTTCAGCAGACAGGCAGGGCAACGAGGAACGCGCCGCCGGACAATCCTTATAACTGGACGGGCGATACCATAGCCGACATTTTGGAGCGTCCAGAATATCAAGGGCATACAGTGAACTTCAAGACCTATAAGCAGTCCTACAAGAGCAAGAAAACCTGTTATAATCCAGAGGAAAAATGGCTTGTGTTTGAGAATACCCACGAAGCAATCATTGACGCTGACACATGGGCGCGGGTGCAGGAATTACGGAAGAACAAACGCCGCCCGACGAGGACAGGCAAGACAAATATGTTTTCCGGCATTGTGCGCTGTGCCGATTGCGGCGAAAAGCTGTATTACTGCACAAGCAAGAACTTTGAAGCAAGGCAAGACCATTTCGTCTGCTCTACTTCAAGGCTCAAAGGGAAAGACGATTGCTCTACTCATTTTGTCCGCGCTGTTGTCTTGGAACAGGGCGTACTCGCTCACATGAAATTGACGATTGCCTGTGTCGCTAACCATGAAGAACAATTCCGAAAAGCTATGGGTGCGAAACAGAAAGCCGAAGCGAAAAAGGAACTGGCGGCGAAACGGCGGCAACTAACGCAAGCAGAACGCCGGATAGAGGAACTTGACCGATTATTCAAGCGTATTTACGAGGACAACGTAGGCGGGAAATTATCTGACAGCAGATTTCAAATGCTCTCTGACGATTACGAACAGGAGCAGGAAGAACTGCGGGAAAAGCTGTTGCGATTGAATGAAGAAATTAACGAACAGGAAGAACAGACAGAGAACATTGACAGGTTCATCAGCAAAGTGCGGAAATATCTTGACTTGGACGAATTAACGCCCGCTGTCTTAAATGACATGGTAAAGGCGGTGTACGTTCATGCGCCGGATAAGTCAAAGGGACATAGGGAACAGCAGATTGACATTTCTTATGACCTTGTGGGAATACTTCCTGCGTCTTTGCTGAATAACCTGAAAAGTGGAGAAACGGCATAGCCCGCAAGCTACGCCGTTTCCTAAAAACATTTCTAATACTGTCTTATGAGTGCCGCCCTTTGTGCCTGCCGCTTTTTTTGAAAAAACATGTTATTTTTTTCACGTTTTGACGTTGCAATATTTTCCCAGAGATGTTATACTAGGAAATAGGGATGTCTTACCGCAGAAATTTACCCTTCGCAGTTTGCGAAGAGACGGAAAATGAAAACATATGGAGGAATTGACTATGAGCTATCAGGAGGAATACCGTCAGAAGCTAACCGCCGCCGCCGAGGCTGTCAAGGTTATCAAGTCCGGCGACTGGCTGGATTATGGCTGGACGGTCTGCTCTCCCAATGCCCTGGACAAGGCCCTGGCCGCCCGGATGGGGGAATTGAAGGACGTGAATATCCGAGGCGGCATCCTGACCCGCCGTCCCGCCATTTTCGACGTGCCGGACGCTGCGGAGCATTTCGCCTGGAACTCCTGGCACATGAGCGGCATTGAACGGAAGGCCATCAAGGAGGGCTTTGCCTATTATATCCCCCTGCGCTATTCTGAGCTCCCGGGCTATTACCGAGACTGCATCAAGACCCTGGATGTGGCGATGTTCCAGGTGGCTCCCATGGACGAGCACGGCTGGTTCAACTTCGGTCCTGGAGGGTCCCACCTGAAAGCGGTGTGCGACTGTGCCAAAACCGTCATTGTCGAGGTTAACAAAAATATGCCCGTCTGCCTGGGGGGCTTTGAAAACTGCGTACATATCAGCGATGTGGCCATGGTTGTAGAGGGGGAGAATCCCCCCATGGAAATCCTGGGCGGGGCCTCTGCGGCCTCCGAGGTGGATTTGGCGGTGGCCAATCTGGTGGTGCCGGAAATTGAGGACGGCGCGTGCCTCCAGCTGGGCATCGGCTCCATGCCCAGCGCCATCGGCAAGATGATTGCCGAGTCCGATCTAAAGGACCTGGGTGTCCATACGGAAATGTACGTGGACGCCTTTGTAGACATGTCCATGGCAGGCCGCATTACCGGCGCCTGTAAGCCCTTCGACCGGGGCCGGCAGACCTATGCCTTCGCCGCCGGAACCCAGAAGCTCTATGATTTCCTCAACAACAATCCCGAGTGTATGGCGGCCCCGGTGAGCTATGTCAACGACATTGCCCGGGTTTCCCAGATCGATAAATTTACCTCCATCAACGGCGCGGTAGACATTGACCTTTACGGTCAGGTGTCCTCTGAGTCCTCCGGCATCAACCACATCTCCGGCGCTGGCGGACAGCAGGACTTTGTTATGGGCGCGTATCTGGCCAAGGGCGGCAAGAGCTTTATCTGCTGCTCCTCGTCCTTTATGGATAAGAAGTCCGGCCAGCTGAAATCCCGCATCCGGCCCACCCTGGTAGAGGGCTCTGTGGTTACTGCCACCCGCACAAACCTCCACTGGATTGTGACGGAGTACGGCAAGTTCAACGTCAAGGGCAAGTCCACCTGGGAACGGGCAGAGGGCCTGATTGGCTTGGCCCATCCCCAGTTCCGGGAGGAGCTTATCGCCGAGGCGGAGAAAATGCACATCTGGCGGCGTTCCAACAAGCGCTAAGCCGCCCGCTCTCTGCGGGGCCTCTGCTGTGTGGTGTTTGCCTTCGCTTTTGTTGGACAGCAGTCCCTACCCAGGGCAGTCTTTCGCATGGAATCGGAAAATCGGCATGGAATTCGAACCAGCATGGAATCAGGCGTATCAAGAGGCAGACAACACAGCGGCAGAGGCCGCGGCAGAGAAAGGGGTGTCCATGTTTCAAATCGGGGACCTGATCGTGCATCCCATGCACGGGGCAGGTGTCATCGATGACGTTGTTCAGGAAAAGGTGGCGGGCAAGGTAAAGGAATACTACGTTTTCAAGATGCCCGTAGGGGGCTTGATTTTGAAGATTCCCACCGCCAACTGCCAGGCCATTGGCATCCGGTCTATCATCTCGGAGGAGGAGGCAGAGGCGTTTTTCGCCGGTATTCCCGCTTTGGAGGTGGAGTCCAGCGCCAATTGGAACAAGCGTTATCAAGAAAATCTCATCCGGCTGAAAAGCGGAAACCTCAATGAGGTGGCACGAGTGGTGAAGGGCCTGATGCGACGGGACTCACGCCGGGGCCTCTCCACAGGGGAACGAAAAATGCTCCACAGCGCGAAGCAGATCATCCTTTCGGAAATCGCGCTGGTGGAGGGCTGCGCCTACCAGGATGCGGAGGCGCGGCTGGATCGTGCGGTCATGCAGAAAACGCCGGTTGCGCACTAAGGCCCGTCGGGGCGGAGAGGATGGTGGCGATGCTGCCGTTTTTCAAAAAAGCGCGGGAGGCCCGAAACCCCCGTTGCGCCGCTCTGGTAGCGGCGGCGGGCAGCTCTGCCCGAATGGGTGGCGTAAACAAGCTGCTCCAGCCTTTGGAGGGCGTGCCGGTGCTGGTGCGGACCCTGGCGGCGCTTCAAGTGTCCGGGAGTGTGGACGAAATTGTCGTCGCCGCCAGGGAGGAGGATATCCTGGAGATATCCCAGCTTTGCCGTACCTATGGTCTTACGAAATGCAAAAAGGTGATCCGGGGCGGGGAGAACCGGGTCCATTCTGTGCTGTTGGCGGCGCTGGAGGCGTCGCCGGAGATAGAGCTTCTGGCGGTGCAGGACGGCGCCCGTCCCCTGATAACGCCGAAGCTCGTTGACCGGGTGGTTTCTGCCGCCGCCCGTTGTTCCGCCGCCGCTCCTGCCGTGAAGGTGAAGGACACGGTAAAGGCCGTCCGGAAGGACGGTGGGGTGGAGGAGACCTTGGACCGGGAATGGCTCCGAGCGGTTCAGACCCCCCAGGTCTTTGCGGCCAGCTTGTTGAAGGCGGCGCTCCAGTCTGCGCTGGAGCAGGAGGCCCCTGTCACCGACGATGCCTCTGCTGTGGAGCGGCTGGGAAAGGTCGTATTTCTGGTGGAGGGCGAGGAGGAAAACCTAAAAATCACTACGCCGATGGACTTGATTCTGGCGGAGGCCATTGTGAAAGCGCGGGAGGAAGGGCGATGACGAATCTACGGATTGGCCATGGCTACGATGTTCACCGTCTGGTTCCAGGGCGAAAGCTGATTCTGGGCGGTGTGGAAATTCCCTGGGACAAGGGCCTTTTGGGCCACTCCGACGCGGACGTGCTGGTCCACGCCGTTATGGATGCCTTGGCAGGAGCCACCCGGCTGGGAGATATTGGAAAGCTGTTTCCGGATACGGACCCAGCCTATAAGGGCATTTCCAGCTTGAAGCTGCTGGAAGCAGTGGGGCGACTTTTGGGAGAGAAGGGCTTTGCCGTGGTCAACATTGATGCGACCTTGCTAGCTCAAGCGCCAAAGGTAGCCCCATATAAGGCTCAAATGGCGGAGAACATCGCCTCTGCCTTGGGAATTGAGGCGGAACAGGTCAACGTCAAGGCCACCACCGAGGAGGGCCTGGGATTTACTGGGGACGGTTCCGGCATGGCGGCTCATGCCGTGGTGCTGGTGGAGAAGGCAACCATTTCTCCATGACAGCAAGCCAGGAGAGAAAAAGTGCCACAACGGTTCCATTTGAGGAACGCTCTGCGGGATGTCCGACAGGTTTGTCTGCGGGACCATTCCTTAGCTAAACGCATATACTCCAGATAGCCTTTTGCGCTCCGCTTACCGGCGGGGCGTTTTTGCGCTTTCGCACCTTTCGCTTCCAGCCCCATAGTATAGGAGAGAAAGGAGGAGTGTTTTGTGGAGCACTATATCATCCTGGCCCGCTCCGTAACCTACGCCCAGCGGATGCAGAAATCCCTGGGCCGGGCGGGCATTCGCTGCCATATCTTCCGGCCTCCCAGAGACCTGACGGATAAGGGCTGCGCCTACGCCGTGCGCGTAGCGGTTTCCGATTTGCCGGAGGCCCTGACCGCCCTCCACAGGGACGGCTTGGACCCCGTTCAAATATTTATCTTCCAAAAGGGCCTGTACCAGGAGGTGGAGGCATGATTTATTTTGACAGCGCCGCCACCAGCTTTCAAAAACCCGCTTCTGTCGCCGCCGCCATGTGGGAGGCCCTGGCTTCCATGAGCTCCCCGGGGCGGGGAGGCTATCCCGCCGCCGCCCGGGCTGCCGACACGGCCTTTCAGTGCCGTTCGGAGCTGGCGGAGATGTTTGGCCTGAAAAACCCAGAGCAGGTGGTGTTCACCCTCAACGCCACCCACGCCCTGAATATTGCCATTAAGAGCCTGGTTCCGCCGGGGGGGCGGGCGGTGGTGTCCGGCTATGAGCACAATGCCGTCACCCGGCCTCTAGAGGCTCTGGGGGCAAAGATTACCGTGGCCGCCACGCCGCTTTTTGATTCGAAAGCCGTGACGGACGCCTTTGACCGTCTCGTTGTTCCCGGCACCGACGCCGTGGTGTGCAGCCACGTATCCAACGTTTTCGGCTTTATTCAGCCGGTGGAGGAAATTGCCGCCATCTGCCGCAGCCGAGGCGTTCCCTTTATTGTCGATGCCTCTCAGTCTGCCGGGGTCCTGCCCCTGGACATGGAGGCATTAGGGGCAGCCTTCGTGGCCATGCCGGGACATAAGGGGCTCTATGGTCCCCAGGGCACCGGCGCGCTGCTCTGCCGGGAGGACGTGCTCACCCGGCCTTTGCTGGAAGGCGGCACCGGCAGCCAGTCTATCCAGCAGCGGATGCCAGACTTTCTGCCGGACCGGCTGGAGGCGGGAACTCTCAACATGCCGGGCATCGCGGGCCTGCTGGCCGGCATCCGGTATGTCCGTCGGGGAGGACTGGAAAAAATCCTGGCCCATGAAAAACACCTGACCCAGATGGCCGTTCAGGGACTGGAAACCCTGCCGGGCCTGCGGCTCTTTGTGTCCCCGGGTCTCCGGAACCAGACGGGGGTCCTCTCCTTGACAGCGGAGGGCGTGGATGTGGAGAACATGGGCTCCGCCCTGGCGGAGCGGGGAATCGCTGTCCGTGCGGGCGTTCACTGTGCTCCTTATGCCCACCGTACAGTGGGGACGCTGGACACCGGCACTGTCCGCATCAGCTTCTCCGATTTCAACACGCCGGAGGAGGTAGCCCGGCTGCTCCGGGCGGTTCAGGGGGTCCTGGGCCGGGCTTTCTGAACAGACCGTGAATTTTCCGGTAATTTTCCCTTGGTTTACCTTGCTTTTTACCGCCGGATTCTATATAATCTAAAGTATTCATGACCTGACGTTTCTCTCGGGAGGAACAGCCGCTCTCCCGGCGGCGCAGAGGAAAGGGATGACGAGGAAAAATGAATGTGACGCTGACGGAGCTCTTCGCCACCATCGGTCGGTATCTGCTGACCATTGAGGTCTCGGATGTTTTTGATATTGTGATCATGGCGTTTGCGCTCTATAAGGTATTGACCTTGGTGCAGACCACCAAGGCTGCCAGTCTTTTAAAGGGGCTGTTTGTGTTCCTGGCGGCCCTGCTTTTGAGTTACCTTTTCGGGCTCAACGGTATCTATTACCTGCTCAGCCGTATGGTGGAGGTGGGTGTGCTGGCCCTGATCATCCTCTTTCAGCCGGAGATTCGCCGGATTTTGGAGGAGATGGGAAGCCGCCGCATCCTGGCCCTCTTCACCCGGACAGAGAATGCCAGCGTGCTGGAGCAGACCATCGAGCAAACGGTGCTGGCCTGTTCCGAGATGTCCCAGTCCCGCACCGGCGCGTTGATCGTCTTTGAGCGGGAGATTCTGCTGGACGATATGGTCCGCAGCGGCACAGTTCTGGATGCATCGGTATCCAGCGAGCTTTTGAAAAATATTTTCTTCGTGAAAGCGCCCATGCACGACGGGGCGGTGATCGTCCGGCACGGGCGGGTGCTGGGGGCGGGTTGCATGCTCCCTTTGAGCAAGAACGTGAACCTCTCCCGGGACTTAGGAATGCGGCATCGGGCGGGGATCGGCATGAGCGAGAACTCCGACGCGGTGGTGGTCATCGTGTCGGAGGAAACCGGCTCTATTTCAGTGGCTACCGGCGGAATGTTGAAACGGCATTTGAAGCCGGAGACCCTGGATAACCTCCTGCGGAACGAATTGCTTCCGCAGGAGGAGGCCGAGACGGACAAGCAGAAATTCAGCCTGACGGGCCTGCTGCGCTCCAGGAAGGATGGAGGTGCGTAAGGTGGAAAACGAAAAGGCGGGACGCCGCAAAGTCGTTTATCTGTTGCTGGCCGTTCTGGTGGCCTGCGGCATCTGGCTCTATGTGGACCTGAGCAGCGGTCAGACCGTGACACAGGAGTACCTGGACATTCCCATAGAATATTTGTACGAGAGCACCCTGACGGATCGGGGCTTGATGCTGGTGGAGGATGGGACGGACCTGACCATCGACCTGACGCTGAAAGGCACCCGGTGGAACATTTGCAGTCTGGACCGCTCTCAAATCTGGGTGACGGCCAGCCTCTTGGATGTAACCAGCGCGGGAAAACAGCGGGTCAACTACAATGTGAGCTACACGAACCCGAAATTCAACAACAACGCCAACGCCATTCAAAAAGAACGGGCCAGCTTTGGTATGGCCACGGTAAACATCAGCGAGCTGTACAGCCGGACCATTGATGTCAGCTGTGAGCTGGTGGGCAACGTGGCAGAGAGCTATTCCGCTGGTCAGGTGGAGCTCTCACACCCAGAGGTGGAGGTCCGGGGCCTCCAGGAGGATATCGAACCCATCAGCTATGCTAAGGTCACGCTGGACATTGGAAACAGCGCGGTGGAGACGGTATCTCGGGACCTGGAGCTTCAATTCTACGATCAAAACGGCCAGCTTTTGGACAAGGCGGACATTCACTCCTCGGTGGAAAATGTCAAGGCCACGCTGTCGGTCTTTGTCACCAAGGAGCTGCGCTTGGTGGTGAACTTCACGGACGCTCCCGGATGCCGCGCCCGGAACACGGAGTATTTCATTGAGCCCCAGACCATCGCCGTCTCCGGAGACGCAACCATGCTGAAAAACGTGGAGACTTTGGAGTTGGGTAAATATGATCTGAGGGAGTTGGGTACCACAGCCTCTGAGAACTACACCACTACCAATTATATGATTATCCTGCCTGACGGCTGTACCAATGTCAGCGGTGTGACTCGAGCTGCCCTGCGCATCCGCTTTAAGGACATGACCAGCGCCACGGTCTCCACGGAGAACATCTCCTGGCTGAACCTTCCGGAGGGGAAGCGGGTAGAGGCGCTGACCGGCAGTTTGGCGGTGAAGGTTTTCGGCACAGAGGCGGACGTGTCCGCTCTTACCGGAGAGGACATTGCCGTAACGGTGGACCTGGACGATTACTCCGCCGCCTCCGGCACCTATACCGTTCCTGCGGAGGTGACGGTGAACAAGGGCGACGTGGGCATCAGCGGCCTGTACCAGATTCAGGTGACAATCCGGGAGGGCGGCGAGGAGCCGCCTCCGGAGGAAGCGACGGACCCGCCCCCGGAAGATGAACCGACCGGGGAGGAAACCGGCGGATAAACCCCATGCTTGGAGGAAAACATGACACAAATTGCAACGGTTGAACGAATCCTGGACTCCAGCCACGCGGAAATTTCCGTCCCCCGGAAGTCCGCCTGCGGCCATGACTGTGAGGAGTGCGCCGGCTGCGGCGTCACTGGCGCGGCAGTTCACGCCCGGGCATTGAACCCCATCGGCGCAACCCCAGGACAGAAGGTGGTGGTGGAGAGCAGTACCAAGAAAATGCTCCGCATTGTGGCCCTGGTCTACCTGATTCCGGTAGCGCTGTTCTTCCTGGGCTACTTTGCCGCCCTGGCGGCGGCGGCCAGCGTGGCGGTCCAATATACCGCCGCCGGAGTGGGCTTCCTCCTGGGTATCCTGGGGGCTGTCGGCTATGACCGCCGTCTCCGGGCCAGAGGCGGGCTGTCCTTCACCATCGTCCGGCTGTTCTGATGTTCGGCTACGTCAGACCGCCCCAGGACTTGCCGGAAGAGGAGCAAAAGCGTTTCGGCCGGGTCTATTGCGGTCTTTGCCATACGCTGGGGGAACGCTACGGAACGGCGGCCCGGTTCATTCTGAACTATGACTTTACCTTTTTGGCGATCCTTCTCTCTGAAAGGGAGGAGGGCCCTGTCCATCATGGCCGCTGCGCCGCTCATCCCGTCCAAGGAAGAGACCGACTGGAGAGCACAGAGGCGCTGGCCCTAGCGGCGGACGAGAGCGTGATTTTGGCCTATTGGCAGGCCCGAGACGGTGTGGAGGACCACGACCGGCTCCACGGCCTGAAATACCGGGGAGCCTCCGCCGTTTTGGCGCAGGCCTATCGGAAGGCGGCTGAGGCCCGGCCAGACTTTGACGCCTCCACCCGACGCCAGCTTCATTTGCTAGCGGAGCTGGAGCGGGAAAACTGCCCCTCCATGGACCGGGCGGCGGATACGTTTGCCGTGCTGTTGCAAGGAGCCGCCCAGGCAGTGGACGAGCCGGTGCGGCGGCGGGTGCTGGAGCAAATTTTCTACCACCTGGGCCGCTGGGTTTACCTGGTGGACGCGGCGGACGATTTGAGGAAGGACGCCGCTTCCGGAAATTACAACCCGGTGGCCCTGCGCTACGGGCTAACAGAGGGTGCCTGGACGGAAGCGGCCCGGGAGAGCTTTGCCGCTACGCTAGACCATTCTATTCATATGATGGCTACCGCTTTTGAGTTGTGGGACTTCGGCGTCTGGACGCCGGTTTTGGAAACCACCCTATACACCGGCCTTTTCCGCGTGGGAAAGGCGGTGCTGGAGGGGACCTTCCGCACAGGCGGAGGAAACAAGAGAGAAGCACAGGAGAAAAACACATGAACGATCCCTATCAGGTACTTGGTATTTCGGAGAGCGCCACCGACGAGGAGGTCAAACGGGCCTACCGGGAGCTGGCGAGAAAATACCACCCGGACAACTATCATGACAATCCCCTGGCCGACCTGGCCCAGGAGAAAATGAAGGACATCAACGCCGCTTACGAGGAAATCAACAAACGGCGCAGCGGCGGTGGGGGAAGGACTGGCGGTTCCGGGTCCTCCTATGCCGGGGGCTGGCAGCAGTCTTACGGTTCTGGTGGCTCATCCGTCCTTCAACAGGTCCGGGCCGCCATTCAGGTGGGCGATATTGCCCGGGCGGAGGCACTTTTAAACAACGTCAGCGACCACGGCGCGGAGTGGAACTTCCTCAAAGGCGCGGTGTGCTACCGCCGGGGCTGGATGGATGAGGCATTGCGGTATTATGAGACTGCCTGTCAGATAGAGCCCAATAACCTGGAGTACCGGCGGGCGCTGAATCTAATGCAAAACGGAAATGTTTACCGCCCCGGGGGGGAGCCCTTTGGGACCCTGTGCGCCGGGAATCCCTGTTTGACCCTGTGCTGCGCCTATACCCTGTGCAACGGTGGATACTGTTGCTTTATCTGAATTATAAGGGGAGATCATCATGATCAAAAGCATGACCGGCTATGGCCGGGCCAGAGAGACGCGAAACAGTCGGGATATCACCGTGGAGGTCCGGGCGGTCAACAACCGCTACCTGGACTGCACGGTGAAAATGCCCCGACTGTATATCTTTGCCGAGGATGCGCTGAAAGCGCGGGTCCAGAAGGCGGTCTCCCGAGGAAAGGTAGACGTGTTTGTCACCGTGGACGCCTCCGCCGCCGACGTGACCAAGGTGGCCGTCAACCGGGAGCTGGCGGGCCAGTACGCCGCCGCTTTGAATGAGCTGGCGGAGGTCTGCGGTCCCACGTCCTACAAGGTGACGCCGGAGGTGCTGGCCCGGTTTCCGGACGTGCTCTCCGTCACCAAGGCGGACGAGGACTTAGAGGCCGTTAGCGCCGACCTCTGCGCCGTGCTGGACGCGGCCCTGGCCGCCTTCAACGAGATGCGGGGCGTGGAGGGAGCCCGGCTGGCGGAGGACATCGGAAATCGGCTTACCACCATTGAAACCTGCACCGCCCAGGTGGAGGCCCGCTCCCCGGAGACGGTGGCGGAGTACCGCTCTAAGCTCACCGCCCGGATGCAGGAGGCACTGCAAAGCGTGACCATCGACCCCCAGCGCATCCTCACCGAGGCGGCCATCTACGCCGACAAGGTGGCGGTGGATGAGGAAACCGTCCGCCTGCGGAGCCATGTGGCCCAGCTGCGGACCATGCTGGAGGCCACGGAGCCCATGGGACGAAAAATGGACTTCCTCATCCAAGAGGTCAACCGGGAGTCCAATACCATCGGGTCCAAATGCGGCGACGTGTCCATCGCCCAAGTCGTGGTGAATATGAAGGCCGAGGTGGAGAAGATGCGGGAACAGGTGCAGAACGTGGAGTAAGGCATGGAATTTATTAACATTGGTTTTGGAAGCATGGTCTCCCGGGAGCGGGTGGTGGCCATTGTGGGCCCTGACTCCGCCCCCATCCGCCGCATGACCCAGGAGAGCCGGGAGCGGGGAATGCTCATTGACGCCACCTACGGGAGAAAAACCGCGTCCATCTTCATCATGGACAGCGACCATGTGATTTTATCAGCCCTGCCGCCGGAAAAATTCGGCGCAGGGGAAGAGGAGGAAGCATGAAAAAGGGAAAGACGTTTATCGTGTCCGGCCCCTCCGGCGTGGGGAAGGGCAGCGTATTAAAGGTATTGCTGGAGAAGCGGAAGGACGTGTACGTCTCCGTCTCCGCCACCACCCGTTCGCCCCGGGCCGGGGAGGAAAACGGCGTCCACTACCACTTCTTAGACGTGGACACCTTCCATGAATGGATGGCGCAGGACGCCTTTTTGGAGTACGCCGAGTACGTGGGCAACTTCTACGGCACACCCAAGCGCTTTGTGGACGAGGCCATGGAGGCGGGCCGGGACGTAATTTTGGAAATTGACGTTCAGGGAGCCCTGCAAATTGCCCACAAGCGTCCGGAGGCCGTTTTGATCTTCATTGCTCCCCCCAGCTGGGAGGAGCTGGCCCGCCGCCTGACCCTCCGGGGCACCGACAGCCCGGAGAAAATCGAGAAGCGATTGCTGCGGGCCAAGGTGGAGTGCCGGACCGCCGGAGCGTACCATTATTTTGTCATTAACGACACCATCGAAAACGCCGCCATGGAGCTGGACGCCATTATGACGGCGGAGCACTGTCGTTCCATGGAGCGTATGGAAATCATCAGCGGAAGCTGATGGCCATAGATTGAAGTCAGAGAAGTTTGAAAGGAAGTCGATTTACCATGATGCTGTATCCCGCCATGAGCAAGCTCAATTCCTATATTCCCAACCGCTATATGTTGGTAAACGTGGTGGCCCGCCGGGCCCGCCAGATTGCCGAGGAGGCCGAGATCACCGGCGAGCACCTGGACGAAAAGCCCGTAACCCTGGCCATTCACGAGGTGGCCGACGGCAAGCTCACCGCCGCCGGGGAGGACATTGCCTCCGAAGAGGCGTAACGCCCCGGAATGGAGACCGGGGCCATCGTAAAAGTGGCGGTCAGCGCCGCACCCTATCACATTGACAAGCCCTATGACTACCTGGTTCCAGCAGAGCTGGAGGAACTGGCGCTTCCCGGCGTCCGGGTAACCGTGCCCTTTGGACAGGGAAACCGGCCGTCGGAGGGCGTGATCCTGGCCCGGGGCGAGGGGAAGAAGGCCCGGAGGCTGAAAGCTCTTTCCGCCGTTCTGGATCGGGAGCCGGTGCTGGACGGCGCCGGGCTGGCCCTGGCCCTCTGGATGCGGCAGCGGTATTTCTGTACCATGTCCGAGGCGGTGCGGACCATTCTGCCCACCGGGCTGTGGTACCGCCTCCAGGAGAACTGGCAGCTTCAGGCGGAGCTGGACTCCGAGACGGCCCGGTCCGTCGCCGGGGGCATCCGGCATGGAATCGAGGTCCTGGAGACGCTGGAGTCCTCCGGCGGTTCTGCCGGGTTGGAGGTTTTGCGTGATGCCCATGGTGACAGTGCCCTTCCGGCCCTCCAGGCTCTGGAGAAGGCGGGCGTCGTCTGGCACGAGACGGCGGCGAAGCAAAAGGTGGGGGACAAAACCCGCCGGATGGCGGAGCTGGCCCTCAGTGCCGAGGAGGCCCTGGCCCTGACGGAGGCAAAGCGGCGTTCCTCTTCCGCCCGTTACGAGGTGGTGAAGCTGTTGGCCGCCAACGGGCGGACCGCCTGCGCGGATATCACCTACTTTACCGGCGCTTCCACCAGGACGCTCCGGGGAATGGAAAAGGCGGGACTGCTGGTCTTTTCCGAGATGGAAGAACTGCGGCTCTCCTTGCCGCAAAGCGTAGAGCCGGGGCCGCCCATTGTGCTGAACGAGGAGCAGCAAACGGCGTTTGAAGGGCTTTGGAAGTTAGCGGAGGCGGGCCGGGCCTCCGGCGCGCTGCTCCAGGGTGTGACGGGCAGCGGAAAAACCCAGGTCTATTTGCGGCTGGTCCAGGAGATACTGTCCAAGGGAAGGACCGCCGTGGTTTTGGTGCCGGAAATCGTGCTGACTCCCCAGATGATGGGGAAATTCTCCTCCTATTTTGGGGAGGATGTGGCGATGCTCCACAGCGGCCTCCGCATGACGGAGCGCTACGACCAGTGGAAGCGCATCCGCCGGGGAGAGGTCAAGGTGGTGCTGGGCACCCGTTCTGCCATTTTTGCCCCCCTGCGGAACCTTGGTATCATCATCTTGGATGAGGAGCAGGAAGGCAGCTACCTTTCGGAAAATCCGCCCCGGTATCACACCCGGGACGTGGCCAAATACCTCTGTGCCCGGGATAAGGCCCTGCTGGTCCTGGGCTCCGCCACGCCCTCTGTGGAAACGGCCTGGGCGGCGGAGGAAGGACGGTACCATAAAGCAACGCTTCGCCACCGGTACAACGAGCAGAATTTGCCTCAGGTTCTCATCGCCGATCTTCGTCAGGAGATCAAGGCCGGGAATCCCGGCCTCATCGGGGCAGACCTCCGGCGGGAACTGGAGCGGAACCTAGAAAGGGGAGAACAGAGCATCCTCTTTTTAAACCGCCGGGGCAGCAGCCGGATGCTGCTTTGCGGGGAGTGTGGCCATGTGCCGGAGTGTCCCCGGTGCAGCGCCCCGCTGACCTATCACTCCGCCAATGGGCGGCTGATGTGCCACCACTGCGGTCACTCCCAGCGAAGCTTCGAGGCTTGTCCGGCTTGCGGCGGCATCATGAAGCGGGTGGGGGCGGGCACCCAGAAGGTAGAGGAGGAGCTGGCGACCCTGTTTCCTGGAGTGAAGTTGCTGCGGATGGACGCAGACACTACGGCGGAGGGCCACGAAAAGCTGCTGCGGCGCTTTGAGAAAGAGCGCATTCCGATTCTACTGGGCACGCAGATGGTGGCCAAGGGGTTGGATTTTGAAAACGTGACCCTAGTGGGGGTCTTAGCCGCCGACCTCTCGCTGTATCTGGAGAATTACCGGGCGGCGGAGCGGACTTTCAGCCTCTTGACCCAGGTGGTGGGCCGGGCAGGCCGGGGCGGCAAATCCGGCCGGGCCGTCATTCAGACCTACACGCCGGGGAACGACGTAATACAATGCGCCGCCCGGCAGGACTATGCGCGATTTTATGAGAGCGAAATCCGTATGCGCCGGCTCCGCCGCCTGCCGCCCTTCGCGGACCTGTTCACCCTTACCGTCTCCGGGACGGAGGAGGGGGCGGTATTCCGGGCAGCCATCGGCATCCGGGACGCATTGCGGAGGCGCTTTGGGGACGGCGAGGTTTTGGGTCCCGCTCCGGCCCCGGTTTTAAAGGTAAACAACCGCTATCGCTACCGAATTCTTCTGGTAGGGAAAAATAATAAAGAGACCCGGGAGGAAATCGGCGGGCTGCTGCGGGCCTTCGCCGGAAATGGAGCGAACCGGGGATTTAATCTATTCGCGGAGTGCAACGCCGCGGAGTAGGAGGTTCAAGGAATGGCATTGCGCAAAATCGTGGTACAGGGTGAGGACTGCCTAAACAAGGTCTGCCGTCCGGTGACGGACTTCAACCGTCGTCTGCACGCGCTGATGGACGACCTGCTGGATACGCTTTCCGAGGCGGGGGGCGCGGGATTGGCGGCTCCCCAGGTGGGTATTCTCCGCCGGGCCTGTGTGGTGATGGACGATGACACGGAAGAGTACATCGAGCTGATCAATCCCGCCATTGTCGCCCAGAGCGGAGAGCAAACCGGTCCGGAGGGCTGCCTCAGCGTTCCCGGAAAGTGGGGGCTGGTGACCCGGCCCAACTATGTCCGCGTTCGCGCCCAGGACCGGGACGGAAATTGGTTTGAGGTAGAAGGCGAGGGGTTGACAGCCCGCTGCTTCTGCCATGAGCTGGAGCACCTGGACGGTCACCTGTACACGGAGCACATTGAGCGCTTCCTGACGGACGAGGAAGTGGAGGAGTATTTCAACCAGGAAGAGGGGGCGGACTGATGCGTACTCTCTTCATGGGCACGCCGGATTTCGCTGTGGCCTCTCTGCGCCGACTTGTAGAGGATGGACATGAGATTTGCGGCGTTCTGACCCAGCCGGATAAGCCAAAAAACCGAGGACATAAGCTTACGCCAACGCCTGTAAAGGAATATGCCCTCACAAAGAATTTGGCAGTTTATCAGCCCGCAACCCTGCGGAATTCCGAGAGCTTGGAGCTGGTGCGCTCTCTAAAACCGGAGCTGATTGTGGTGGCGGCCTATGGAAAGCTGTTGCCGGAGGACATTTTGAACGTGCCGCCTTTGGGCTCCATCAACGTCCACTCATCTCTGCTGCCCAAGTACCGGGGGGCGGCCCCCATTAACTGGGCAGTGCTGAATGGGGAGACGGAGACCGGCGTCTCCATCATGTATATGGCGAAGGAGTTGGACGCGGGGGATGTCATCCTGCAAAAATCCACCTCCATTGGCGAGACGGAGGACGCCCAGGCTCTCACCCAGCGCCTGGCGGAGCTGGGGGCGGAAGCCCTGTCCGAGACGGTCAAAGCCCTTGCGACTGGGACTGCCGCGCGCATTCCCCAGGAGCACGAAAAACACACCTACGCCCCCATGCTGGGGAAGGAGTTGTCCCCAGTGGACTGGACCCGCTCCGCCCATGAAATCAGCTGCCAGGTCCGGGGCCTGATTCCCTGGCCCTGCGCAACGACGGACGTCATCAGCGGCGAGGAGATGAAGCTCTACGCTGTGCAGGAGACCGGAGAGGAAACGTCGGCCCGCCCTGGCACGGTAACGGCGGCGGGGAAGCAGGGCATCGACCTCGCCTGCGGTGACGGAAAGATACTCCGAGTGACGGAGCTCCAGGCCAAAGGCGGTAAGCGCATGACCGCCGCAGCTTATTTATTGGGACATCCCATTCAACGCTAAAATTCGAGGGTGCTTATGCCTTATTATTATGGTGGCTATGGTGACTTCCTGGCCAACAACATCTATTTCCTTCTGCTGATCCCGGTGATGATCCTGTCCCTCTGGGCCCAGGTCCAGGTCAGCGGCAGCTTCGATACGTACAGCCGGGTCTCCAACCGCCGCCGCCTCACCGGCGCCCAGGCGGCGGAGGCGGTGCTCCGGGCCAACGGGGTTTACGATGTAACCATTACCTCCACTTGGGGCAAGCTGACGGACCACTACGACCCCCGGGATAACACCATCTATCTCTCCCAGTCCGTGTACTCCTCCGCCACTGTGGCGGCGGTGGGGGTGGCAGCCCACGAGGCGGGCCACGCCGTCCAGTACGCCGTGGGCTATGCTCCGGTTCGTCTGCGGAGCGCCATCGTGCCTGTGACGAATCTGGGTTCCCGCTGCTCTATGATTTTGCTGCTCATCGGGCTGTTGTTCTATAGCCAGAGCCTGTTTTTAGTGGGGATATTGCTGTTTTCCCTGACGACGTTTTTCCAGCTGGTGACGTTGCCGGTGGAGTTTAACGCCTCCCGCCGGGCTTTGGAAACCATTGAAAACCGGAACTTGCTGGACCATGAGGAGCTAACCGGGGCTCGGAAGGTCCTCCGGGCGGCGGCGCTGACCTATGTGGCGGCGCTGCTGATGTCTGCTTTGCAGCTGCTGCGCTATGTGCTCATTTTCCTGGGCAGGAACGGTGGGCGTGACGGCCACCGGGGCGGAGGTCGGAGATGAGCGCCCGCAGGGAAGCGCTGGCCGTCCTGACCGCCTGCCGTGTGCGGGGGGCCTGGGCGGACGCGGCACTGGGATCGCATCTAAAAGGACTTTCGCCTGCCGACGCGGGGCTGTGCAGCCGAATTGTTTACGGCGTCATCCAGAACGAGACGCTGCTGGACTTTTACCTCTCCGGCTTCTGCTCCCAGAAGCTGGACCACCTTCAGCCGCCCTTGGCGGATATTCTGCGGATTGGGGCCTATCAAATTCTCTTCCTGGACCGGGTGCCAGACAACGCTGCCGTTCACACATCGGTGGAGCTGGCCAAGGGCGCGGGAAGGGGAGCGGCTGCGGGCTTGGTCAATGCCGTTCTCCGGCGGCTCTGCCGGGAGAAGGAGACTCTGCCCGCCATTCCAGATCGGGATGAGGCCAAGTACCTCTCCATCCGTTACAGTCACCCGAAATGGCTGGTGAAGCGGTTGCTGGCCCTGCTGGGCTGGGAGGGAGCGGAGGCGTTTTTAACCAACAGCAACCGCCAGCCTCCCGCCGCCGCCCAAGTGAACACCCTCCGCGGTTCCACGGAGGAAACGGTACGTGCCTTAGAGGCCGAGGGCGTTCGGGCGGAGCCGCACCCCTGGCTGCCAGACTGTTTGCTGCTGCAAAGCACTGGGGACCTGGAGCGTCTGCGGGCGTTCCGGGACGGCATGATTTACATTCAAGACCCGGCGGCCCGGCTGGCGGTGCTGGCGGCAGGGCCCGGAAGCCGGGTGCTGGACGTGTGCGCCGCTCCTGGCGGAAAATCCTTTGCCGCCGCCATTGCTATGGGGGACCGGGGAGAAATCATCTCCTGCGATCTCCACGAGAATAAGCTAAAACGCATCCGGGAGGGCGCAGCCCGGTTGGGCCTGACCTCCATCCGCACGGAGGCCGCCGACGGACGGGTCTTTCGAGAGGAGTGGCGGGACAGCTTTGACCTGGTGCTGGTAGACGTCCCCTGCTCCGGCCTGGGCATCCTCCGCAAGAAGCCGGATATCCGGCGGAAAAAGGTAGACGATCTCTTTACCCTGCCGGTGATTCAAAGCGCCATTCTGGAGAACGCCGCCCGCTATGTCCGCCCCGGCGGGACGCTGCTGTATTCCACCTGCACCATCCTGCCGGAGGAGAACGAGGAAGTAACGGACGCGTTTCTGGGCTCCAACCCGGAGTTTTCCCGGGAAAGGTTCCACCTGCCGGGACCCATCGGACAAGCTGAGGGGCAGTTGACCCTCTGGCCCCACCTCCATGACACCGACGGCTTTTACATCTGCCGCATGACGCGGCGCGTTTGAGGCGAACCATGACCGATATCAAATCTATGACCCTCCCGGAGCTGCGAGACTTCCTCCAAGAACTGGGGGAGCCCACCTTCCGGGGAAAGCAGGTTTTCTCCTGGCTGAGCCGGGGGGTGACCTCCTTTGACGAGATGTCCAATCTGCCCCGCTCTCTGCGGGATCGTCTGGCGGAAATTTGTGCCCTAAGCGTTCCAACGGTAGCCCGGAAACAAGTCTCCGCCAAGGACGGCACCATCAAATACCTCTGGGAGCTGGCGGACGACAACTGTATTGAGTCCGTGCTGATGCGCTATCACCATGGGAATACCGTTTGCATCTCCTCTCAAGTGGGCTGCCGGATGGGCTGCGCCTTCTGCGCGTCCACCATCGCGGGAAAGGTCCGGGACCTGACCCCGGGAGAGCTGCTGGATCAGGTGGTTTTCACCGGGAAGAACTCCGGGGCTCCGATCTCCAACATCGTGCTGATGGGCATTGGTGAACCGATGGACAACCTGGACGCCGTGCTGAAATTCCTGGAGATTGTCAACTGTCCCGATGGGCTGAACATTGGGATGCGACACATCTCCCTGTCCACCTGCGGCATCCTGCCCGGCATCCGCCGCCTGGCGGAGCTGGGTTTGCAATTGACCTTATCCGTATCCCTCCACGCGCCGGATCGGGAAACCCGGTCCAGGCTCATGCCCGTCAACCGGGCCTATGACGTGGAGGAGCTGTTTGCCGCCTGTCACGACTATTTTGAAAAGACTGGGCGGCGAATCTCCTTTGAGTACGCCATGATCGACGGCGTGAACGACCAGGACTGGCAGGCGGACCTCATTGCTAAGCGGCTGCGGGGGATGCCCGGCCATGTGAATCTGATTCCGCTGAACGACGTGGCGGAAAGCCCCTTCCGGCCCTCCCGCCGGACGGCGGCGTTTCAAAAACGTCTGGAATCTCACGGCCTCACCGCCACTGTGCGACGAAGCCTGGGTGGAGATATAGATGCCGCCTGCGGACAGCTCCGCAGAAAGGCAGAGAAAGGGGAGGATTCCCAATGATGAACCTATGGAGCATGACCGACACCGGCCTCGTCCGCAAAGAGAATCAGGACGCCTACGCGGTGAAAACGGCCTTTGGACACACGATCTGTGTGGTCTGCGACGGGATGGGCGGAGCCGCCGGAGGGCAGCTGGCCAGCCGCATTGCCGTGGACACCTTTTCTGCGGAGATGGAAAAGCGTCTCTCCCCAGAGGCAAAGCCGGATCGTCTGCGAGAGGTCTCCGTGGTAGCTGTGGCCCTAGCCAACCGCGCCGTGCGGGAGGCCGCCCGGACCTCGGAAGAATACCACAACATGGGAACCACCCTGGTCTCCGCTGTCTCCTTTGACGGCGGCGTGGTCATCGCCAACGTGGGGGACAGCCGGGCCTACCATATCAACAAAGAGCGTATTCACCAGGTTACCCGGGACCATTCTCTGGTAGAGCACATGCTGGAGCGGGGAGACATCACTGCCGAGGAGGCCCGCCGCCACCCCAACCGGAACCTCATCACCCGAGCCCTGGGCCCGGATGTGGACCCGGAGTGCGACTGCTACACCTGCCAGCTGCTGCCGGGGGAGTTTCTCCTGCTGTGCACGGATGGGCTGGTGAACACCGTGACGGACGAGGAGATTATGCGGGAGGTCCTCCACGGCGACACGAACACCTGCATGGAACGCCTGCTGGCCATCTCCAAGAGCCGGGGCGCGTCGGACAACGTGACCGTTGTCCTGGCGAAGAAACTCTAAGGAAGGAGGAGCCGCATGGATCCGTACATTGGAAAAACACTGGATAACCGCTATGAGATACTGGAGCGCATCGGCACCGGGGGCATGGCGGTGGTTTACAAGACTAGGGACCAGCGCTTAAACCGTCTGGTGGCGGTGAAGGTCCTGAAACCGGACCTGGCCCAGGACGAGGATTTCCGCCGCCGGTTCAACGCCGAGTCCCAGGCTGTGGCCCAGCTGTCCCATCCCAACATTGTGTCGGTCTACGACGTGAGCCGGGGAGGGGACACGGAATATATCGTCATGGAGCTTATCGACGGCATCACACTAAAGCAGTATATGGAGAAGCGGGGCCAGCTGAATTGGCGGGAGTCGCTGCACTTCATCACCCAGATTATGCGGGGCCTTAGCCATGCCCACAGCCGGGGCATCGTCCATCGGGATATCAAGCCCCAAAACGTAATGGTCCTTCGGGACGGCAGTGTGAAGGTGGCCGATTTCGGCATTGCCTGCCTGGAAAACTCCGCCCAAACCCTCACCCAGGAGGCTCTGGGCTCCGTTCACTACATTTCGCCGGAACAGGCGAGAGGGGAGCGGACCGACGCCCGCAGTGACATCTATTCTTCCGGCGTGGTCATGTATGAAATGCTTACCGGGCGGCTGCCCTTCGAAGGGGATTCCGCCGTGTCCGTGGCCATCCAGCACCTCAGCGCCGTGCCTCTGGCCCCCCGGGAGCTGAACGCGGAAATCCCGGCCCAGCTGGAGCTGATCTGCATGAAGGCCATGACCCCGGACCTTAGCCGCCGCTATGCCTCTGCTGACACCATGATCGCTGACCTGGAGGATTTCCGGAAAAACCCCAACATCAACCTGGACTTTACCATGATGGACCTCCGGCCGGAGGAGCCGGCAGAACCCACCCAGCCCATCCGCACCTATGACCGGACGCTTCATCCTGCGGCCAAGAGCCGGGAACGGGAGCCGGAGCGGGTCCGGGAGCGCTTCCGGGATTATGACGACGACTATGAGCCGCCCCGGAGAGGCGGCGGTGCTGGGGTGAAGGTGCTGGTAGGCGTGGCCATCGTGCTGGCCCTGGCTCTGGCGGTGGTGCTGTTTAAGATGGTCTCCGAGTCCATTGGACAACAGGCCCAGGAGCCCCAGACCTTTGTGGTGCCTCCTGTGCTGGGCTATTCTCCGGAGCAGGCCGCCAATCTGGCTGGGGTGAAGGATATCTTCACACTGGTGGAGAAGGGCAGCGAGTTTAACGACGACTACCCGGAAGGAGTCATAGTTCGTCAGAATCCCACGGAGGGGAGCCACCGTAAGGGCGACAATTTGACCATTGAGGTTTGGGTCAGCGCCGGGAAGGACACCGGCGAAATGCTGGATGTGACCAATAAAACTGTGGCCCAGGCCAAGGTACTTCTGAAAAGCCTGAAGGAGAAATACAACCTGGAGATTCTGGCCGACGAGGCGGAGATGGAGTTTAACGACGAGATCACCGAGGGCTATATCATCCGCAGTGAGCCCGCCGAGCACGAAGAGCTAAAAGACGGTGACATCATTCGTTTGATCGTCAGCAAGGGACCGGAGAAGAAGCAGGTAACCGTCCCCTCCTTCATGAATCAGCAGATCGACGCAGTGCTGCGGTCCCTGACAGATACTTGGTATTTGACCTGTACCAATGCCGACATCGAGTATGTGGAGAGCGAAGCCGAGCCCAACAGCGTCATCTGGCAGAGCCTGGAACCCAATACGACGGTTACCGAGTGGGATACCATTCAATTCAAAGTCAGCGGGGGAATCACCGTCAAAGAAATAACCATCGGGATTCCGCTGCCCCAGGATGGAGGCTCAACAGTCCTGGTAGAGGTTTACGTGGGCGATGAAGAGAATCCCCAGTATGCCGAACGGGTAGCTTGCTCTGATATGACAGCCAGTGTGACTCTCTCCGGCTCCGGCACGCAGACCATTAAGGTCTATTTCGACGGTGTGCTTGCCCAGGACCAGACCCAGGAAATATCGTTTGAATAGTATGAAAGGACGGATTCAAAAAGCCCTCAGCGGCTTCTATTATGTGGATACCGGCGAGACGGTCCTGCAATGCAGGGCCAGGGGGAAATTCCGCAAAGAGGGGATTTCCCCCCTAGTTGGGGACCGGGTGGAGCTTCGAGAGTTGGGCAACAATGAGGGGGTTGTGGAGAAGATTCTGCTCCGGCGAAACGCCTTCTCCCGTCCTGCCGTGGCCAACATCGACCAGCTGGTGGTCATCGCCTCCGCCGCCATTCCCAAGACGGACCCTTTCCTCATTGACCGAGTAGCCTCCATTGCGGCGCTGAAAGACTGCGCCGTAGCGATAGTGCTGAATAAGTGCGACCTGGACCCCGCGGACGCTCTGTATCACATTTACCGTGCCTCTGGCTTTCCAACGTTGCGGGTCAGTGCGGAAACCGGGGAGGGAATGGAGGCGTTAAAGGCATTGATAGCCGGAAAGCTTTCAGCCTTTACAGGTAACTCTGGCGTAGGAAAATCCAGTATTCTAAATGCGCTAGACCCGGATTTCCACCTCCAGGTGGGAGAGGTCAGCACGGCCTTAGGACGGGGACGGCACACCACCCGCCACGTGGAGCTGCACCGCCTCTCCTTCGGGGCGGAGGTGGTGGATACTCCCGGTTTTTCCTCCTTTGATACAGAGGAGCTGGACCTGGAGCTGAAACGCCGCCTGCCAGAGACCTTCCTGGAGTTTGCCCCTTATCTGGACCAGTGCCGCTTTGTGGGGTGCAGCCACACCCGGGAAAAGGGCTGCGCCGTGTTGGAGGCTCTAGAACAGGGGAATATCCAAAAAAGTCGCCATGCCAGCTATCTCCGCCTCTATGAGGAGTTGAAGCCCCTTCGGGATTGGCAGGAAAAAAAGTGAGAAAACGCCGCCTCCATTTTGGGGGCGGCGTTTTTTACACCATGGACGACCCTGTTGTATATACTGGGAGGGAAGGAAAGGAGGCGTGGCGCAATGAACTGTGGAAACGGGAGCTTTGGCGGCTTTGGAATGGGGGGCTGCGGGAACGGCGGCGGCGGAATTCGCCTGCTGGGTCTTTTCGCCGTGGCCCTGGGTGCGGGAATTTTGATTGCCGCAGTGTTTCCGGTGGGTGTGCTGATGTTCCTGGTTGCGTTTCTGCTGATCGGCTGCGGCTGCGTCTGCTGCCGGCGTTAAAGACGGAGAGGAGGCGTCATATGAATATCGTGGTTTGGAAGTCCCCTAAAATGCTCCGGGGCATTCTAAAGAAGATTTTCAAGGTCTGAAACATATCCCGCCCCGGCGGCGCATAGAGTAGGACATGGATTCTATGCCTGCCGGGAAAGGAAGGAGTTTCTTCATGGAACTGGATTTAAAAAGAGTGTCTTTGGACACCTATGACACGGGCGGGGAGCTGACCCTGACCCAGGAGGAGACGGCGGAGACCATTGTGCCGGACTACTGCCCCGACATTGCCCGCATCATTCAGACGGACGGGAAGGTTTACTTACACAGCCGGGAGTTGCGGGATGGAAAGGCGGAGCTCTCCGGCACCGTCCGGGTCACGGTGCTCTACACTCCCGACGGGGAGAGCGGCGTCCGCACCCTGGAATTTGCCATTCCCTTCACCGCCGAGAGCGACGGTCGAGCCCTGCCGGGTTGTCAGCATCTGACGGCGGAGACGGAGACGGAATTCCTGGAGGCCCGGATGTTGAACCCTCGGAAAATATTTACCCACTGCAAGCTGGTGACCCATGTAACCGGCTATCAGCGTAAACCCCTGGTCTTTTGTGCGGATACAGAAGCGGAGCCAGGGCTCCAGGTGGAAAAACGCCAGGAAAACCAGCACGCCATTCTTTTGACCCACATTGCGGAGAAGGATTTTACCTTCACCGAGGAAATGAACCTCTCTCCAGGCCGGGAGGGAGCGGCAGAGCTGCTGACCAGTCAGGTTTCCAGCACCGTCACGGAGACGAAGATTGTGGGAAGCAAGCTGATTTTCAAGGGCGTATTCTCCATCGGCCTGCTTTATCGGAACCACAACGGCGGCTGCGGGTCCGCCTCTGCGGAACTGCCCTTCTCCCAGATCATGGAGGTGGAGGGAGCCGTGGAAGGCTCCGCCGCCAGTCTGCAATTACAGCTGACGGGTACGGACCTGCAAATCGACGGCGATGATCCGGAGGGCCGCCAGATTGCCGTGACCCTGTATCTCCATGCCACAGCCCTGCTGCGGGAGGAACAGGAGCTAACCCTGCTTAGCGACTTGTACTCTACGGCCTATGACATGACCTATGAAGCCGCACCGCTGAGCATCACCAGCTTCTGCGAGAACCTGACCCGTCGTCAGACTCTGCGGGAGGTATTGGAAATCGGCGTGGTAGCCGAGGCCATCCTGGCCCTGTCGGCAAAGTGCGGCACGGTGTCCGTCAGCCGAGAGGGCGGCATGGCGGTTCTTCGGACCGGCGTGACGGTCCGAGCCATGTACTTGGATGAGGGCGGCGTGCCCCTGGTGGCGGAGCGGAGCATCGATGCCGGTTGTCAGCTGGAGCTGCCGGAGGACTGCCGTATCACCGCCCGGGCCATCTGCACCGAGGAGGTACAGGGCACTTTGGGCGACCGGGGAATCGAGGTCCGCTTCCCGGTGGACTTCCACGTAGAGGCGGCGGCCAGGGTAAAAAAGGTCTGTGTCTCCGCCGCAAAGCTGGATACGGAGAATACCAAGGACCTGGGCGGTGCGCCTTCTTTGGTTCTGCGGTGCATCGGGCGGCAGGAAAGCGCCTGGGATTTGGCGAAAAAGTATAACACCACCATTGCCGCCATCCTCTCCGCAAACCAGTTGGAGGAGGAAGGGGAGATTCCCCAGGACCAGATGCTGCTGATTCCCAGAAAAAGAGCCTGAAAAGAAGGCGGGAGAATGTTCTCCCGCCTTCTTTTTTGTAAAGGGATTTTCCTTTTCAGATATTGGAACTTAGCTATTTGCGTACCGAGAGAGAAACCGCTTCGTCCGCTCCTCCTTCGGATGGTCAATGACCTCTCTGGGGTCACCCTGCTCCACGATGATGCCGCCGTCCATAAAGATCACCTGGTCCGCCACGTCCCGGGCGAAGGCCATCTCATGGGTAACAATGATCATAGTGGTCTTTTGCTCCGCCAAGGAGCGGATAACCCGCAGCACCTCCCCAGTGAGCTCCGGGTCCAGGGCGGAGGTGGGCTCGTCAAAACAGAGGATATCCGGGTGGAGGGCCAGCGCCCGGGCAATGGCCACCCGCTGCTGCTGTCCGCCGGAGAGCTGATGGGGGTAGTGATCCGCCCGGTCCGCCAGGCCCATCTGGGCCAGCAGCTCCCGGCCCGCTTTTACGATCTCTTCCTTGCTCTCGCCGCCCCGCTCCTTGGCCAGCAGCTCCCGGGCCAGAGTAACGTTCTGCAAAGCCGTGTACTGAGGAAAGAGATTGAAATTCTGAAACACCAAGCCGAAGTGAAGCCGCTTCTGGCGG
This sequence comes from uncultured Oscillibacter sp., assembly GCA_910587705.1. Classification (GTDB taxonomy): domain Bacteria; phylum Bacillota; class Clostridia; order Oscillospirales; family Oscillospiraceae; genus Oscillibacter. Next base: position 7,155 of record CAJUMX010000002.1, on the reverse strand, counting down.
ATGTCCTTCTCCGCTTGTGTGGAGGGGTCCTCCGCGTCAAAGATAACGCCGCCCTTCACGGCAATAGAGCCATGATCCGGCCGCTCCAGGAAATTCAGGCAGCGGAGCAGGGTCGTCTTGCCGGAACCGGAAGAGCCGATGATGGACAGGGCCTGCCCCTCCTCTAGGGAAAAACTGATATCGCTGAGGACCTGGGTGTCCCCGAAGTGCTTTTCAATGTGTTGGACCTCTAAAATTGCCATCGCCTTCAACTCCTCTCAACGGAAATATTCCAGTTTCTTTTCCAGTTTTCCCAGGAGGATGGTCGCCACGCCGCTGAACACAAGGTAGTACACCGCCGTAAAAAACAGCGGCCACACCAGTCCCGCGTAGCCCTGGTTGCCCTTCATGAAGGATTCGCCCATCCAGATAACCTCCTGCAAGGCCACGACCCGGGCCAGGGAGGTATCCTTGACCAGGGTGATGATTTCATTGGACATGGGGGGAACGATGCGCTTGACCATTTGCAGCAGTGTGATCTTAAAGAAAATCTGCCGCTTCGTCATGCCCAGCACCAGCCCGGCCTCCTGCTGCCCAACAGGCACGCCCTGGATGCCGCCCCGGTAAATCTCCGAGAAATAGCAAGCATAGTTGATGACAAAGGCCACCGCCACGGCGGTAAACCGCCCGGACTCTCCGCCGCTCCAAATGTGGAACCCCTTCAAGCCGGGCACATAGTAAAGAGCGATGATCTGGAGAACCAGAGGCGTGCCCCGGATCATCCAGACTACGGTTTTCGTCAGCCACCGCAGGGGGGGGATACGGCTCATGGAGCCAAAGGAGATGACCAGCCCCAGGGGGACCGCTCCCACCAGCGTGACGAAAAAAAGCTGGAGGGTTTTGATGAAGCCGGTATTCAAGGCGGTCACAACCGTCAGAAATTCGGCGGAGCTAAAAAAGGCAAGCATGGAATCGTCCTCTCATTGGAAATTTAGGGGAGGAAAACCGTCCAAAGGCAGAGAGGGAACCTCTCTGCCTTTGCGAGTGGAAATCAGGTAGGGCTTACTCTAAAATCAAGGATTCCTGTACGCCATAGGTGGTGCCGGTTTCCAGGACGGAGCCGTTGGCAATGGCGGCGAACCAGAAGTCATTCCACGCGCCCACCAGATCGGAGCCCTTGCGGAAGCCCACACCGTACTCCTCGGACTCCAGGCCCTGGGCGGTGTTCAGGTTGACGGTATAGGTCAGGTTCGCGTAGTTGGTTCCCTCGCCGATCATGGCTCCGGCCATCAGAAGGTCGATGACGGCGGCGTCGGCCGTACCGGCGGAGACCTCCATCAGCGCGTCGGCCTGCTTCGCCACGGCGGTGGTGGAAGCGCCCAGGGCCTCGGCGGCGTCCTCACCGGCGGAACCGGATTCCACGGCCACGTTCAGGCCCTCCAGGCTGGTCAGGCTTTCAAAGTCCGCGGCCTTGTCGGCAGGGACCACAAGCACCTGGGCATTGAGGCAGTAGGCGTTTCCGGTGTCCATGGCCGCTTTGACCTCGTCGTTTAAGGTCATGCCGTTCCAGACACAGTCGATGCTCTTGGCATCCAGTTCCATGACCTTGTAATCCCAGGTGATTTCCTGGAACTCCACCTTGACGCCCAGGCTCTCGGCGAAGGCGGAGGCCATGTCGGCGTCAAAGCCAATCCAATTGCCGTTGGCATCCCGGTAGTCCATGGGGGCGAAGTCCGTCATGCCCACCACCAGGGTACCCTTGTTCTGGACATAGGCTAGATCGCTGTCAGAGTCCTTTTGTTCGCTTCCGGCGTTGCCGGAGGTCTGGTCCTCGGGGGTGGCCGCTGCGGTTCCGGTGTCTCCGCTTTTATCGGAGCTTGCGTCCTTGCCGCCGCAGGCGGCCAGGCTCAGGACCATGGCAAGGGCCAGCAGAAGGGCCCAAAACTTCTTGCTTTTCATCATGTTTTCATCCTCCAACATGGAACAGGTGGGCCTGTTCGTTTAATACATTAGCAGTTTACCATATTAAAGAACACCTGTAAAGCGTGATTTCGACCAAATCAGCCTAGCCGAAGCCAAAACTTCCTTGTGTGTTTTCTCCAAAACAAGACGGGCCGTCATACTTTCCGCCGGACGGGCATAGATTGGAACATGAATATGGAGCGGAAAAAGGACGGGATGCTATGAACACGACCATTTATCAGAATATCGCCACCCGCACGGCGGGGGATATCTACATCGGCGTGGTGGGCCCGGTGCGGACCGGCAAGTCCACCTTCATCAAGCGCTTCATGGAAACCCAGGTGATTCCCAACATTGAAAATGTATACCGCAAGGAGCGGGCCCGGGATGAACTGCCCCAGAGCGGTTCCGGCCGGACCATCATGACGGCGGAGCCCAAGTTCGTCCCGGAGGAGGCGGCCCAGGTGCAGCTGCCCGACGGCGCGTCCTTCTCTGTGCGGCTCATCGACTGCGTGGGCTACATGGTACGGGGGGCCATCGGCCAGTTTGAGGACGACGCCCCCCGGATGGTGACCACTCCCTGGTACGATCACGAGATTCCCATGACAGAAGCGGCGGAGATCGGCACCCGGAAGGTGATTTCGGAGCACTCCACCATCGGGATTGTCATCACCACCGACGGCACCGTCTCCGACATCCCCCGGGAGGACTACCTGGAGGCGGAGGAGCGGGTGGTCCGGGAGCTCCAGGAGCTGGGAAAGCCCTTCATCGTCCTGCTGAACTCCGTGGACCCCAAGAGCGACCGGGCGGAGGCCATTGCCCGGGACATCAGCTCCCGCTATGAGGTGAACTGCGTCCCGGTGAACTGCTTGGACCTGGGGGAGGAGGATGTGGCGGATATCTTGCGGGCCGTCCTCTACGAGTTCCCCATGCAGGAGCTGGATCTGTTCCTGCCCCCTTGGGTGGACGCCCTGCCGACGGATCACCCCATCAAAGCCAGCCTTTACGATGCGGTGCGCCAGGGAACCTCCCAGCTTCAGCACATCCGGGAGGTGGAGGGCGTCATCTCCGCCCTGGGGGCCTGTGAAAACATCAGCGAGGCGAAAATTACCTCCATCGACCTGGGCACCGGCGTGGCGGCGGCCAGCCTGAGCCTGCCCCAGGAGCTGTTCTATCACACCTTGTCGGAGCAGTCCGGCTTTGAGGTGGGGGACGACGGGGATTTGATGAGTTTGCTGACCCGTCTGGCGGCGGTAAAGGCGGAGTACGACAAGGTGGCCGGAGCTCTGCGGGACGTAAAGGAAACGGGCTATGGCATCGTGGTGCCCAGCATCGACGAGCTGAAGCTGGAGGAGCCGGAAATTATGAAGCAGGGAGGCCGCTACGGCGTGAAGCTGAAAGCCAGCGCCCCCAGCATCCACATGATCCGGGCGGACATCGAGACAGCGGTGTCGCCTATTGTGGGGAACGAAAAGCAGTCCGAGGACATGGTAAACTACCTGCTCCAGGAGTTCGAGGGGGACACCAGTAAGATTTGGCAATCCAACATTTTTGGCCGGAGCTTCCATGAACTGGTCAGCGACGACCTCCAAGGCAAGCTGAAACGGATGCCGGACGACGCCCGGAAGAAGCTCCAGGAAACCTTGACCCGCATCATCAACGAGGGCAGCGGGGGGCTCATCTGTATTATCCTATGACAAAAACGGGCATGGTTTTCCATGCCCGTTTTTCTGCTTATGAGAGCTCCTCCGGCAGGGGCTTCCGCGCGTATTTCAAAAATTCCTCTTGGACAGCGCCAAGTTTCTTGTAAGCCTCCTGGCCTTCCGCTTCATGGACTGCCGTTGGAAGGAACATCCGCTTTTCCCTCACAGCGCTGTCCCTCTCTTCGGCGTGTAAAGCCGGGATAAATCGGCACCTTCCAGTTCCAAAAGAAAGCGCTTTTTCTCCACGCCTCCGGCGTAACCCGTCAAACTGCCGTCCGCCCCCACTACCCGGTGGCAGGGAATGAAGATCGAGATGGGGTTATGCCCCACCGCGCCGCCCACCGCCTGCGGGGAGGCAGGGACGCCGGAGGCTTTTAACTTCTCCGTCAAGCCTCCATAGGTGGCAGTCTCTCCAAGGGGAATCTCCAGCAGCAGCTTCCACACCCTCTGCCGGAAGGCGCTCCCCTTGGGAGCCAGGGGCGGCAGGGGAGGAAGGTCCCGCTTTTCAAAATAGGCGTCCAGCCACGCCGCCGCTTGAAGAAAAACAGGCAGGTCCGGCCGCTCTTCGGTTTCTGCCTCCAGTCCGGCGGCAAAATACTTCTGTCCCTCCAACCAGAGGCCCAGGATACTTTCCCCGTCAGAGGCCAGGGACAGTGGTCCCATGGGGGAGGCCAGCTTCGTCAAATAAGTCATGGGGCATTCTCCCTTCGCTTGATGTTCTCATTATACCAGAACAAACGTATGACTGCAAGCACATTTTTGGGCCGCTCTTGCAAGACGGCTCAACTCGTGCTACTATATAAAATAAAGAAATTGTGCAAGAACCGGAACGAAAGGAGCGCTTCCCATGCTGCTTGCCATTGATGTAGGCAACTCCAATACCTCCGTGGGCCTTTTCGACAAGGACAAAAGCCTTCGCTTTCTGGCCTCCCTGGACACGGACAGCCGGAAAACTGCCGATCAGATCAGCATAGACTTGATGAACCTCTTTGCCCTCTACCACTTCAGCTATAAAGAGGTCACCGGGGCCATCCTGTGCAGCGTGGTGCCTCCGCTGAATTTTATGATGGAGAAGGCCCTGACCCGCCTTTTGGGCAAGCCCCCTATGGTGGTGGGTCCCGGTGTGAAAACAGGACTGAACATCCGACTGACGGTCCAGACCCAGGTGGGGGCGGATATTGTGGCAGACGCTGTGGCGGCGTTGGAGAAATTCACGCCTCCCATCATCACCATCGACATGGGAACGGCCACCACCATCGGCGTGATTTCCGAAGGCCGAACCTACGAGGGGGGTCTCCTCCTGCCGGGGGTCAACGTCTCCCTAGAGGCTCTGAGCCATCGGGCGGCCCAGTTACCGGATATCTCCCTCCAGCATCCCAAGGCATTGATCGGAAAAAATACCGAGGACTGTATGCGTTCCGGTATTGTCTATGGCACCGCCGGGATGCTGGATGGGATCATCGACCGTATTCGGGAGGAGTTCCCAGGCCGGGAGGTCAGCGTGGTGGCCACCGGAGGAAACGCCCCGGTGATTGTGCGCTACTGCCGGAACAAAATCCTCTACGACAAGTTTCTTTTAATGGACGGGCTTTGGACCATCTACCAAAAGAACCGCTGACGAAAAAGCACGGCGGATGTTCTTCGAAGCAAGTACCGCACCCTTTTCTGGAGCTTTCAGCCGTCCGCCTTCCGGCGGACGGCTTTTTCTGAAAACCATAATTTTTCGGGAACGCTTGCTGAATTTTCCCGTCTATATCAGTAAGGGCCCTTCCAGCAAACATGAAAGGGGAGAAACTATGGAAGATCACGCCATTGTCAATCTGTATTGGTCTCGGAACCCAGAGGCCATCCAGAGGACTGGGGAAAAATACGGCGGCTACTGCCGGGCCATCGCCCGGAACATTCTGCCGGACTGCCGGGATGCAGAGGAGTGCGTTAACGACACCTGGTTGAACGCCTGGAACGCCATGCCGGAGAACCGCCCCGGCCTGCTGGCTCCTTTTTTGGGTAAAATTACTCGGAACCTGGCCTTCACCCGCTGGCGGGCCGGACACACGGAGAAACGTGGCAGGGGAGAACTGCCTTTAGTCTTGGATGAGCTGACGGAGTGCATATCACCCTCGAATACGCACCAGGCCATAGAGACAGCGGAACTGGAGGAGGCGGTGAATCGCTTTTTACGCACCCTGCCGGAGCGGGAGTGCAATGTATTTCTCCGGCGCTACTGGTTCACGGAACCTATGGCGGACATTGCCAAGCGCTATGGAATGAGAGAGGCCACTGTACGAAGCAGCCTGTTTCGATGCCGGGAAAAGCTACGGCGTTATTTGGAAAAGGAGGGGTTGTTATGAAGGATCAGGAGCGGCTGTTTCTCGCCATCGGCGGAGCGGACCCGGCGATGGTTGCCCGCAGTGAACGGCGCAGGGGAAGCCGTGGGCTCGGATACGCCTCGGCCGCCGCAGCCTGTCTCGCGTTGGTACTGACATTGAGTTTTGTCTTTCCTTGGAGAACATGGCCGGCTGTCACACCCCCGGACAGCCAGGGGCCAACTACCACTGTACCAGATCCGCCAGAGGTCCAAAAACCAGACCCGGAGGGATACCAGGATCCGCTCCTTCCGCCTCATGGCAGTGAGCTTGGAACCCTGCGCCTGTTGAGTTATGCCCCACAATCTCAGGAAGAAGCGGTGGACTTCCTTATCTATGTCAACGAGGAACAGTTCTTTATTCGTGAAGAGAATGGACTTTACAGCATTAGGAGCACCAATCCTTTGCCGGATGATTTCCCGGAGTGCGGCCTGGATATTCTACACCTTTCCACCGTCTCTCCCGAAGAGGCTAAAGATGCGGCGGCGGAAGCCCTGAAGGACCGCTACAAAGAGATTCTTCCGGAGGAAGAAAGTGCCGCCATCCCCCAAAGCCCCTATCTCCGGGCCAGCGCAGGCACGGATTGGAACTCCGAACAGGCGGAGCTGTGGTTTGTGAGTGACGGACAGGAGGGAACCTTTGTTCTCGCCGCCCGCTATTTCCTAGAAGCGGAGGAGGGGATGGGCAATCTTTTCCGGGATATGGCTTCCAGCTTCCGGGTAGTTTCTCTGAATGAAACCGTGCCAGAGTGGATGCGTTCCCTCTACGAGACGGCGGATCGCCTGTTCCCGGCACTGCTGGCTAACGATCTTTCCAGCGTCTCTGATTTACTGGCAGAGGATGCCGATGCGGACGCCTATGGCGAGGATGTCTGGGAGTATCTTACCGTGGCCTCTGTGGACTACACCCCGGATAACGACCAGGACCCGGCTTCTGCCGTGGTTTCCGTCAAGCACCGGCTGAATTTTGAGGAAGGGGAGAGCTATAGCTATCTGACCATGGGGCTGATTCGTCAGGACGGCCAATGGCTTCTGGACTGGTCCGGCATTGAGAAATAAGCGAAAAACGCCCTGCTTATGCAAGCAGGGCGCCAGCCTGTCGAAAAGAGGCCTGTCTGTCTTCATTACCAGACAGGCCACAAAGTT
>CAJUMX010000001.1 GCA_910587705.1 uncultured Oscillibacter sp. | reverse complement strand
TGGTAGAATATCCTCCAGAAAACGAAGGGAGGCGGCGGCATGGGCTGGACGGTGTACATCCTCCGCTGCGGGGACGGGACCCTCTACACCGGCTGTACCAACGACCTACCCCGGCGGCTGGAGGCCCACCGGAGCGGCAGGGGCGCCAAGTACACCCGGAGCCGCCTGCCGGTGGAGCCGGTTTACCGGGAAGAGGCGGCGGACAAATCCGCCGCCCTCCGGCGGGAGGCGGCCATCAAGCGCTTGGACCGCCGGAAAAAGCTGGCGCTGATTGGGGAAAAGGAGGGGCAGGATGGAAATTCGGCCGCTGCGGGAGACGGACGATCGCCTGGACATTAGCCGGATTTATGAGCAGGAAACCCCTCCGGGAGGTCCTGTACTTCCGCCGTATCGAGTAATACAAAAGGGCCCCGGGAAACAGGCAGTCCCGGGGCCTTTTCGTATTCTAAAGAGGTGGCGCAGTTTTTCAGGAGGCCCGGCCGCAGCCGCCGCAGGAGGCGCAGTCCCCGCAGCCAAGAGCCACCCGGGGACGGTGCCCGGCCTCCGCCCGGTAACCCTTGCGGACTAACAAATACACGATGCCCGCCAGCAGGGCCAGGGCGGCGACGGTGCCAAGGCCGAAAGCGGCTTCTCCCGTTACCAGCCCGCCCAACTGAAAGACGATGAGGGAGACGGCGTAGGCGAAGGCGCACATATAGCCGATGGCCGCCGCCGTCCATTTGGCGTTGTTCATCTCCCGCTTGATGGCGCCCATGGCGGCGAAGCAGGGGGCGCAGAGGAGGTTGAACATCAGGAAGCTGTAAGCGGCCATGGGGCCGAAGTCCGCGGCGATGAAGGACCAGATGGCCTCGCCGCCGTCCCCCAGCTCCTCCCCGGCGAAATGGTACAGCACGCCGAAGGTGGAGACCACCTCCTCCTTGGCAATGAGGCCGGTCAGGGTTGCCACCGCGGCCTTCCAGGCCATATCGCCCGCCCAGCCGATGGGGGCGAATATCCATGCGATGGAGCGGCCCAAGGCCGCCAGCAGGGAGGCGTTGTTATCCTCCACGGCCCGGAGCACGCCGCCCTCGAAGCCGTAGCCCTGGAGGAACCAGAGAACCACGGAGCTCAGAAGGATGACGGTCCCGGCCCGCTTGATGAAGCTCCAGCCCCGCTCCCAGGTGGCCCGGAGGACGTTGGAGACGGAAGGGGCGTGGTAGGCGGGGAGCTCCATGACAAAGGGAGCGGGCTCCCCGGCGAAGGCCCGGAACTTTTTCAGCATCATGCCGGAGACCACCACGGCGGCAATGCCCGCGAAGAAGGCGGACACGGCCACCCAGGCGGAGCCGCCAAACACCGCCCCGGCGAAAAGACCGATGATGGGCAGCTTGGCCCCGCAGGGAATGAAGCCGGTGGTCATAATGGTCATTTTCCGGTCCCGATCCTGCTCAATGGTCCGGGAGGCCATGATGCCCGGCACGCCGCAGCCCGTGGCCACCAGCATGGGGATGAAGCTCTTGCCGGAGAGGCCGAAGCGGCGGAAAATCCGGTCCATGATGAAGGCCACCCGGGCCATGTAGCCCACGTCCTCCAGCACCGCCAGCAGCAAAAACAGCACCAGCATCTGAGGCACAAAGCCCAGCACCGCCCCCACACCGGCCACAACGCCGTCCTGGACGAGGCCATAGAGCCAGCCGTCCGGCGGGACATGAAGGGCGGCCAAAATCGTGTCGAACAGCCCGGGGACCCACTGGCCAAACAGCACGTCGTTGGCCCAATCGGTACCCTTCGTGCCGATGGAGACGGCCCAGCCACCCATGGCCAGGGCGTAGATGCAGAACATGACGCCCGCAAAGATGGGAAGGGCCAGAATTCGGTTGGTGACAATTTGGTCGATTTTGTCGGAGGCGGAGAGGCTGTGCCTTGCCGCCTGTTTTCTCACTGCCTGACCGACTACCCGGCTGATATAGGCGTAACGCTGGTTGGTGATGATGCTTTCCGCGTCGTCGTCCAGCTCCCGCTCACAGTCGGCGATGTGTTCTTCCAGGTGGGCGGCCAGCTCGCCGTTTAGCCCTAGCTCCTCCAGGATATTTTCGTCCCGCTCAAAAAGCTTGATGGCGTACCAGCGGAGATAGCGGCTGTCCACCATGCCCTGAATGGATTCCTCAATGTGGGCCAGGGCGTGTTCCACGCTGCCGGTGAACACATGGGGGAGTTCTCCGTTTTTCCCGGCTTGGGCGGCGGAGACGGCCCGCCGGGCGGCCTCCAGCCCTCCCTCGCCCTTGAGGGCGCTCATCTCCACCACCTCGCAGCCCAGGGCAAGGCCCAGCTTCTCCAGGTCGATCCGGTCCCCGTTTTTCCGCACCAGATCGATCATGTTCACCGCCACTACCACCGGGAGGCCCAGCTCGATGAGCTGGGTGGTGAGGTACAGGTTCCGCTCGATGTTGGTCCCGTCCACGATGTTCAAGATGGCGTCGGGCTGTTCGTTCACCAGGTACGACCGGGCCACCCGCTCCTCCAGGGTGTAGGGGGAGAGGGAATAAATGCCGGGCAGGTCCTGGATGACCACGTCCTTCCGGCCCTTCAAACGGCCCTCTTTCTTCTCCACGGTGACGCCGGGCCAGTTGCCCACGTACTGGCTGGACCCGGTGAGCTGGTTGAAGAGGGTGGTTTTTCCGCAGTTCGGATTGCCCGCCAGGGCGATTTTGATGTCCATAATGAGGATGCTCCCTTCCTAGTGGTTATTTTAGACTAACTTCGGGCTTGAAAAGAAAGGCCGCTTCGGTTTAAACGACCTCAATCATTTCTGCGTCCGCTTTTCGCAAGCTGAGCTCGTATCCCCGGACATTCAGCTCCATGGGGTCCCCCAGGGGAGCCACCTTCCGCACGAGGATTTCCACGCCCTTGGTGATGCCCATATCCATGATCCGGCGCTTTACCGGGCCCTCCCCGTGGAGCCTCGCCACGGTGACGGTTTCGCCGGGCTTGGCGTCTTTTAAGGTTTTCATCCTGCTTCCTCCTTCAAATTAAAATGCGGTTCGCCAGCCCACGGTCCAGGGCCACGCGGCTGTCCTTCACCTGTACAATCAGGTTTCCCGCGATTTCGCTGACCACCGTCACAGCGGCGTCCACCACGAAGCCCAGCTCCGCCAGGTGCTGACGGACCTCGTCCCTTCCGGTGATCTTGCGAATGGTAACGGTTTCTCCGGTTTTTGCCATAGAAAGCGGCATGTCGGCAAACCTCCTGTTGGTGGATGTTGGATGGTTAGAAAAAACTAACCAGCTCTACGGTTTTGGAGTTTACCACGACTAACCTCGGTTGTCAAGCTTTTTTTCGCAAAGGGCCGGATTTCTTTTTGAAAGGACGCCCCCGCGGAAGCGAAAGATTTTTGCGAAAACGGGAGGATTTTGCGGACGTGCCGGGCAAATTCTTAATAAAGTATAAAATTGACCCGCAGATTCTTGCAAATTCGGAAGGACTTTACTATACTGATGTTTACTATTTGACGGAGGAAGCAGGGAAAGCCCCGCGCTGAACACGGAGAGGAGGAGCGCCGTTATGAAAGTGCTGGTTTTGTCCGATTCCCATGGGAATATTTTCAATATGATTCAAGCCGTAGAGCGGGAGGCGCCCCGGATGGTTTTCCACCTGGGGGACTGCTGGCGGGACGGGGAACGGCTCCGCGACCGCTTCCCGGAGCTGCCCTTTGAGCAGGTGTACGGCAACTGCGACTATTTCCGGGGCTCCCGGGAGGCGGAGAAGCTGCTGTACCTGGAGGACAAGCGGGTGCTGCTGTGCCATGGGCACACTTACGGCGTGAAGCAGTCTTTGCTGGCGGCGGGCCTGGCGGCGGAGGAGAAGGATTTGGACCTCTTTTTGTTCGGGCACACCCACAAGCCTCTGGTGGACATGCGGGGGAAGACGCTGTTTTTAAACCCCGGCAGCATCGGGGACTACGCCCGGCCTACCTACGGCGTCGTGACGTTGGAGAACGGGAAGCTGGACGCCCGGACGGCGCTGCTGCGGGGATAGAGTGGCGGTGTTCGAAACGCGCTTCAAAATCGAAGGGAGTGGGAGCGGGTGAGGCGCTGCATTGCCTGAGCCGGAATCGTCCAAACTAACGTCATATCGAAAAGGAGAAGATTCCATGACGATTCCGGCTTCCACGAAGCTGTACCCCAGGACAGGGGACAGCCAAACCATCTATCTGAAAAACGCCGTCCAGAATCCCAGAATTGAAATTGGCGATTTTACGATCTACAACGATTTTGCCCGCGATCCCAGGGACTTTTCAAAGAACAACGTACTGTACCACTACCCCGTCAACGGTGACCGGCTGGTGATTGGGAAATTCTGTTCCATCGCCTGCGGGGCGCGGTTTTTGATGAACAGCGCCAACCATGCCCTGGGTTCCCTGTCCACCTACGTGTTTCCCATCTTCTACGAGGAGTGGGACCATGGGATGGAGGTGACGGAGGCATGGGACTACCGGGGGGACATCGTAATCGGGAACGACGTGTGGATCGGCTATGAAGCGGTGATCCTCTCCGGCGTCACCATCGGGGATGGGGCCATCGTGGCCGCCCGGTCCGTGGTGACCAAGGATGTGCCGCCCTATACCATCGTGGGCGGCGTTCCCGCCAGACCTATCCGGCAGCGGTTTGACCAGGAGACCATCGACGTGCTTTTGGAGCTGCGGTGGTGGGACTGGCCCCTAGAAAAGCTCTCGAAAAGCCTCCGGGTTATTCAGGCGGGAGACCTGGAGGCTCTGCGGAACAGCCGCTGAACCCCGTGCAGTTGAAAAGAGCCGCGCTGTGAAATCACGGCGCGGCTCTTTTTCTTGTTAGATACGGCGGCATTTATATCGAGACTTTATAAAACCTCGTAGTCCACCGCTACCCGGTCCTCTCGGATGGACTTGCACAGGGCGGAGACCGCCTTGTGCCGGGGGTCGTTCTTATAGGCTTCCAGGTCCTCCAGGCTACGGAACTCGCTGACCAGTACGGCGTCGTAATTCCCGGCCCCTACGTTTCGGGCGACCTCGCTTTGAAGAAGCTGGGGGACAACCCCTTGCAGGGCCCGGAGGCCGCTGAGGAACTGTTCCTGCTCCGCCTCGGTGCCGGGGCGGAATTTCCACATGACGATATGGCGAATCATGAAGGGACCTCCCGCTTACCTGCCGTTTTTCCGGTTGTACGCCTCGATGCCCAGGCCCAGCAGCTCGATGGCCCGGGTCAGCTCCTTGGGCTGTGTGACGTAGGCGATGCGGACCTCGTTTTTCCCCTTGCCGGGGGTGCCGTAGAAGCCCTCGCCGGGGGCGTACATGACGGTTTCGCCCTGGTCCTCAAACTCCTGAAGGAGGAAGTACTGGAGCTTTTCCGCGTCGTCCACGGGGAGGGTGGCCATGACGTAGAACGCGCCCTCCGGAGAGCTGTGGGTGACGCCGGGGAGCTTGGAGAGGGCCGCAACCAAAGCGTCCTTCCGGCGGCCGTACTCGTCCCGGACGGAGGCCAGGTATTCCGGCGTCATGGTCTGGTAGAGGGCGGCAGCGCCAAGCTGGTCCAGCGTGGCGGCGCAGAGGCGGCCCTGGCAGATTTTCATAGCCAGCTCCATAAAGTGCCGGTTCCGGGAGATCAGCGCGCCCACCCGGGCGCCGCAGGAGGAAAAGCGCTTGGAGATGGAGTCGGTGACGATGATGTTCTCCGCCGCGTCCTCGAACTCCAGCAGGGAGCTGAGGGGTTCCCCGGAGTAGATGATCTCCCGGTAAACCTCGTCGCTGACCAGGAAGAGGCCGTGCTCCTTGCAGATGTCCACCAGGAGGCGCTGTTCCTCCCGGGTGAGCACCGCGCCGGTGGGGTTGCCGGGGTTGGTGACCATGATGGCCTTGGTACGGGGGGTGATAAGGGGCTCGATTTTTTCCCGGCTGGCGAAGCGGTAGCCCTCTTCCGCCGTAGTGGGGATGGGCACGATTTTTCCGCCGGTGACGCCGATAAAGGTGTCGTAGTTGGGGTAGAAGGGCTCGGGAATCAAGACCTCGTCCCCGTCGTCCAGGATGCAGGCGGCGGTGAGCTGAAGGGCCTCGCTGCCGCCGTAAGTAGCCAGGATATCCTCCAGAGCCAGGGAGACGCCGAAGCTCTGGTAATAGTTCCGCACGGCCTCTAAGTATACGTCCACGCCGCCGGCGGGCGCGTAGGCCAGAACGGAATCTTGAAAGCCCCGCACGGCGTCAAAGAATGCCTGGGGGGTCTCCACGTCGGGCTGTCCGATGTTCAGATGGAGGACGCGCCGTCCGGCTGCCTCCGCCGCCACCACATAGGGGTGGAATTTCCGAATGGGGGAGAGGCTGCACGCCTCGCATTTGCTGGAAAACTTCATCCTTTTCGCCTCCTTGGGGCTTTGCGTTTTTTTGCTGCGCGGACTGCGCATTTCCTTATTGTAGCACCTCCTCGGCCCATGTCAAACGCTTTTCCAAAAATCGTCGTTTTGCCCGATGGGGCCGGGGAGGCCGGGGCGGAGGCTGGTCAAAGTGCGCAAAGACGGGAGGCATGGCTGAGAGGAAGGGGGGCTTTTGTGTCAGATGTTTCCAGAGAAAGGGGATTTTCGGGGAATTGGCAGGAAAAAATTTCAGAAAGGTGGTTGACATTTTGGGACAGGCTACTATAATAGGGGCCAGCATGATAGAGGCGCGGACGTCAAGAGTACGCCTCCCCAAGGGTTCAGGAGCCGGGGAGGGGGAAAGGGGCTTCCGCCGAGGTTTCGCCCGTTCCGGCCTGAGAGGGACGCGAAGCCGGGCCGCAGGATAACATCCTGCGGACTGTCACTCCCTTGGGAGTGGAGCGCTGTCGTGGATTCATCCGTTTCGTGTGTTCGGTATGAAGTCATGACAAGCTGTCATGACTTCATTTTTCATTTAGGAGAGAGCGTTATGAAGAACCTGAAAAGACGGTTCCTGCCTCTGCTGGCGGTTATGCTGCTGCTGTGCGCGGCCATGACCGTCCCCGCCCTGGCGGCGGGAGAGGACCTGACCGAGGTGGCCGGAACCAAGTACATTGAGTGCGGCGACTGCGGCGCCGCCGGAGTTGTCCTGTCCGAGGACCTGGAGTCCGTCACCTGCGAGAGCTGCGGCGGCGTGGGCTATGTGGAATCCCCCAGCCGCTTCTACAATAGCTTCTGGTCCCTGTTGCCCCCCATCATCGCCATTGCCCTGGCCCTGATTACCAAGGAGGTCTATTCCTCCTTATTCCTAGGCATCCTGGTGGGCGGCTTGCTGTACTCCAACTTCGCCTTTGAGGCCACCATCCTCCACGTGTTCAACGACGGCATCGTGGCCTCTGTCACCGATTCCTACAACATGGGCATCCTGATCTTCCTGATCATCCTGGGCTCCATGGTGTGCCTGATGAACAAGGCGGGCGGCTCCGCCGCCTTCGGCCGCTGGGCCAAGGACCATATTAAGAGCCGCGTCGGAGCCCAGCTGGCCTCCGTGCTCCTGGGCGTGCTGATCTTCATTGACGACTATTTCAACTGCCTCACCGTGGGCAGCGTCATGCGCCCCATCACGGACAAGCACAGCATCTCCCGGGCAAAGCTGGCCTACATCATCGACGCCACCGCCGCCCCGGTGTGCATCATCGCCCCCATCAGCTCCTGGGCCGCGGCTGTCGCCGGCTTTGCCGAGGACGGCCAGGGCTTCAACCTCTTCCTGCGGGCCATCCCCTATAACTACTACGCCCTGCTGACCATCGTCATGATGGTGGGCATGATCGTCATGAAAACGGAATTTGGCCCCATGGCGAAGTACGAGAAAAACGCCATCGAAAAGGGCGACCTCTTCTCCGGCTCCAACCCCTACGCCGGGGCGGAGGACGATTCTCCCGAGGATAAGGGCACGGTGCTGGACCTGGTGCTTCCTGTGGTGGTCCTCATCATCTGCTGTGTCATCGGCATGATCTACTCCGGCGGCTTCTTTGACGGCGAGGGCTTCATTACCGCCTTCTCCAACTCCGACGCTTCCGTGGGCTTGATGCTGGGCTCCGCCTTTGCCCTGGTGTTCACCCTGGTTTATTACCTCATCCGCCGCTCCATGAGCTTCAAGGAGATGATGGGCTGCATTCCCGAGGGCTTCAAGGCCATGGTCCCCGCCATCATGATTCTCACCTTCGCCTGGAGCTTGAAGAACATGACGGACTCCCTGGGCGCCAAGTTCTTCGTCCGGGACTTCGTGCGGTCCTCCGCCGGCGGTCTCCAGGTGATTCTGCCCCTCATCGTCTTTGCCATCGGCTGCCTGCTGGCCTTCGCCACCGGAACCTCCTGGGGTACCTTCGGCATCCTGATTCCCATTGTGCAGAACGTATTCTCCATGGACAACCCCATGGCCATCGTTTGCATCTCCGCCTGCATGGCCGGCGCGGTCTGCGGTGACCACTGCTCCCCCATCTCCGATACGACCATTATGGCCTCTGCGGGAGCCCAGTGCGACCACGTGAACCATGTGTCCACACAATTGCCCTACGCCATCACCTGCGCGGTGGTGTCCGGTATCACCTACCTCATCGCGGGCATCCTGGTGAGCGCGGGCGCGCCCGGCATCCTGGGCCTGCCCATCGGCATCGTGCTGATGATCGGCGCGCTGTTCGTGATCCGCTCCAGAAATTCCAGCATTTCCTGATCCTCTATAAAGTGAAACGCCCGGCCAGTTGGCCGGGCGTTTTTTCTTGACATTTCCACTTGTCTGTATTATTATACTATTGTACCAATTAAATAATACATTTGAGAGGAGACGTTTTTATGGAACTTGTACGGACGATGGGCCTCAGCGCCTCAGGGCTGAAATGGATTGCCCTGGTTTTGATGGTCCTGGACCACATTCATTACTTCTTTGCCTATACGGGCCGGGTCCCGGAGTGGTTCAGCATGGCGGGACGGCTGGCTGCGCCGCTGTTTCTCTTTTGTCTGGTGGAGGGGTTTTCCCATACCCACGACCGAAGAAAATACTTTATAAAAGTATATGTCCTTCATTTGCTGATGTCTGGACTTCTGCTTTTGTGGGTGTGCGGCCTCCTGCCGGTTCGGCCCGACGGCTTTTATCCCATGAATGGCATGATGACCTCCTTTGCCATTTTGATGGTGGTCTTTCAGGGCATGGACTGGTTAGGGGAGAAGCGCTGGGGCCCAGGGCTGGCGGCGGTGCTTCTGCCCCTGGCTTGGCCCATGCTAGCGGGGCTTTTGATGCGGGGAGTACCTGCCCTGCAAATGCCCCTGCTCACCCTGGGCTATACCCTCCTGCCCATGTGGAACAGCAACCCGGACGCCAGCATTTCCGTCATCGCGACAGGCATGCTTCTCTATGCGTTCCGCCGGAACCGCAGGGTGCAGGCTGGGGCTTTCGTGGCGGGAACCATGGTGTTTTCCTTCCTGTTTCCTCTGCTTTTGCTGTTCCAATCCCCGGAGTTTCACTGGACCATGATGTTCACCACCGCCTACGAGTGGTACGGGGCCCTTGCGGCGATCCTGATGCTGTGTTACAATGGAGAGCGGGGCCGGGGGCCGAAGGCCTTCTTTTACGCCTTCTACCCCGCTCATATCTATATTTTATACGCACTGTCCTGGGCGGCGTATCCGCTTCTGGCGGGAGGCTGACGGGAGAGCGGAGGGGAGGCTGCGCCGATGCGGGCGAAACGGACCAAGCTGCTGGGAGGAGCGGCGGCGCTTCTGCTGGTTTTTCTTGCTTCCTGTGTCCTGGTGGATGGGAGCACCGGCTGGTTCCCGGTGCTGGGGAACCTGGTTTCCGCCGCGCGGATGCGAAGCTATGTCGCCCAGGTTTATCCAGGGCTGACGCCGGAGAGCCCATGGGCCTGGTATGACCTGGAGGACGGCAACTACTTTCTGGCCTTTACCCTGAAGGACGGAGGGGGATGGCGCAGCCTGTACTATGACCTGGATTCCAAGCTGGTCACGGACGAACGGCGAAGAACCGTGCTGCGGAAGGAGCTTGGCATCGCGGAGCATCCGCAGGTCAACGGGCAAAGAGCCTACTGGGATGCCCGGTGGGACCCCAGCGAGCCGGACACGCCGGTGGTGAACATCCGTATTGACTTCGGGGACAGGCACAGTGCCCCGGTTCCAGATGAGGCAACCATGCGGGCGGCCATGGCGGACCGGGCTATGGCGCTCTATGAGGACTTATCCCCCAGGACCCCGGTTCACAGCGTCTCCGTGTATTACAGCCATGAGGCGCAGGAGGACGAGCGCGGCGGATCTCTGTGGCACTCCATCACGGTGGAGCTGCTGGAGGGCATGCCGCTGACCCGGGAGATGGTGCTTTCCGGGAACCTGGAAAGCCGGTAGGCTCCGGCTTTCCCTCTCATAAGAAAGGAGCGCCCTTATGCGCATGATCTTTGAAAATCTGCTGGCCCTGCTGGACCGGGGGGAGGACGCCGTGCTGGTGACGGTGGTCTTGGCCCAGGGATCCACCCCCCGGGGGGCCGGGTCCCAGCTTTTGGCGGGCCGAGGGGGCCTGATCGCCGGGACCATCGGCGGCGGGCCGGGGGAGGCCCAGGCCCTGGCTTTCGCGGCGGAGCTGCTGCGTGAGGGGCGGTCCGCCGTCCGCCGCCTGGAGCTCCGCCACGGCGGGGAACTGGATTCCGTCTGCGGCGGGGAACAGACAGTCCTGCTCCAGTTCATCCCCCATGACGGGGAAGCCTGGAGGGCCTTTGCCCAGAAAGCTTTGGAGCGGCTGGAGGCCCACCGGGGCGGCTGGCTGGCCCTGGAGGCCGGGGCAGACCCGGTTTTGCAGGAGAGGGGCCCATCTGGTCCCGTCTGGGACAGGGAGCGGCTGACATGCCCTCTGCCGGTGGGGGAACGGGTGGTGATCTTCGGCGGAGGGCACTGTGCCTTGGCCCTGGTTCCGGTTCTGCGGAGCGTGGGCTTCCGAGTGGCGGTGTTTGATGACCGGGCAGAGTTTGCCGCCCCCGCCCGCTTCCCGGAGGCGGAGACGGTGATCTGTGGGGACTACACCGACATTGCCGCCGGACTGGAGCTGACGGCGGAGGACTACGCCGTGGTCATGACCAGCGGTCACTGCCACGACTTTGCGGTGGAGGAGCAGCTGCTCCGGCGGCCTTTAGCCTATGTTGGCGTCATGGGCTCCCGGACGAAAACCGCCTATGTCAACGGAAAGCTTCGGGAGGCGGGCATCTCCGAGGAGGCCCTGCGGCGGGTCCACACCCCCATTGGTACCGCCATCAAAGCCGTGACGCCGGAGGAAATCGCCGTCAGCATCACCGGGGAGCTGATCTATGAACGGGCCCTCCGCCGGGAGGCCGCCGGGGCGGCGGAGCACGGCTGCCCATCTCATTTATAAAGTGTATAGAAAAGCGCCCTCCTGAAAATCAGGAGGGCGCTTTTATGATGTTCAGACGGTGCTGCCGCCGCTTTGTTACGTGCCCTTCAAGGAACGTAGCAGTCGGTAGGGCCCCCCAGGAGCATGCTCAGGCCGTGCTCCAAGGTGGGAAGCACCGCCTCCAGGTTTTCCTTGGCGGCTTTGGGACTGCCGGGAAGGTTGATGATGAGGCTCCTGCCCCGGATGCCCGCCGCGGCCCGGGAGAGCATGGCCCGGGGCGTGACGGCCAGGGAGGCCGCCCGCATGGCCTCCGGAATACCGGGAACCATGCGCTCACAGACGGCCAATGTGGCCTCCGGGGTCACGTCCCGGGGAGAAAAGCCGGTGCCGCCGGTGGTAATCACCAGGGCAGCCAGGCCGGACAGGCGAATCAGGGCGGCTTCTATGTCCGGCTGTTCGTCGGGAACCAGGGCGGTCTCAAGGACATGGTAGCCCGCCGCCTCCAGCAGGGAGGCGGCCAAGGGACCCGCCCCGTCGGGACGCTCCCCCCGGAAGCTCCGGTCACTGACGGTCAAAACTGCGGCTGTATACATGAAAGCTCCTCCTATTCCAACAGCATCAAATCCTCCGGGCGAATCGCCGCCAGAAGGCGTTCCCGGTCTGGCAGGGCGGCCCAGGCGTCTTTGGGAAGCTCCATCCAAAGGGGCGGAGCCCCAGGGGCGGCAGCCTCCGGGCGAAGAGTGGTCAATACAGAGGCTCCGTCCTCCGTCACCCGGAGAACCCGGCAGAAAAAGGCGTTGAGCTCCCCTGCCTCCGCCGGGTGGACCCGGTTCGCCCGGACGCCCAGGGTGGACACGCCCGCCCGCCAGGGGGCGGCAGATTCCAGGGTCAGCCCCCATGCCGGGACCTCCACCAGCCCCGGACCAGGGCGGATAGAGGCGAAGTTTTTACACCCCGAGAGCCGGGCGGCGCTGACGGTGCCGGGATTGACCATCAGCTCCGCCAGGGTGGTCACAGGGGCGGAGGCCCCTGCCTCCAGCACGCAGACCTGGGGGCAGTTCCGGCAGACCTCCCCCTGGTCGTGGCTGACCCAGACCACGGGGCCAGAAAAGCGGTCCAGAATTTCTCGGAGCTCCTGCTCCAGCTGCCACTTCAAGAAGCTGTCCAGGGCGGAAAAGGGCTCGTCCAACAGCAGCGCCTGGGGGTCTGCCGCCAGGATGCGGGCCAGGGCCGCCCGCTGCTGCTGGCCGCCGGAGAGCTGCGGGGGGTAGAGCTTCGCCTGCCCCTCCAGATGAAGCCGGGCCAGCAGCTCCGCCGTCCGGGCCTGCCGCCGCCGTTTCTCCAAAGATCCCAGGCAGACGGCTACATTCTGCTCTACTGTCATGTGGGGGAACAGGGCAAAGCTCTGGAAGAGGAAGCCCATCCGGCGCTTTTGGGGCGGGAGGTTCACCCCCGCCGCGCTGTCGAAGAGGACCTGTCCGTCCAGCTCAATCCGCCCCCGGTCCGGCCGGTCAATGCCCGCCACGCATTTGAGGGTTACGCTCTTCCCACAGCCGGAGGCCCCCAGCAGGGCCAGGGCTTCTCCATCCTCCGCCGTGAAATCCACGTCCAAAAGAAAATCCCCATAGCGCTTTTGAATCTGGACCGTCAGGGCCATGAGCGCCCCTCCTTTCGCTCCAGCAGATTCACCGCCAGCAGCACTGCGGCGGAAATCCCCAGGTTCACCAGCACCCAACGGAGAGCCAGGGTATCCTGCCCGGTGCGCCAGAGCTGATAGACGGTGGTGGAGACGGTGGCGGTGCGGCCGGGGGTGTAGCCCGCCACCATGGAGGTGGCCCCATACTCCCCCAGGGCCCGAGCGAAGGACAGCACCGTCCCCGCCAGGATGCCCTGGCGGCAGACCGGCATTTGAATCCGCCAGAAAATATAGGCATTGCCAAGCCCCAGGGTTTGACCGGCCTGGATCAGGGTCTTGTCAAAGGACTCGAAGGTCCCTCGGGCGGTGCGGTACATCAGAGGAAAGCTCACCACCACGGCGGCGAGGATTCCGGCCGGCCAGGTCATGGTCAGCCGGAGGCCGAAGGTCTCCAAAACCCAGCTCCCCAACGGCCTCCGGGGCCCCAGGGCCAGCAGCAGAAGCCAGCCCACCACCGTAGGAGGCAGCACCAGGGGCAGGGTGAGAACCACGTCCACCGCCCCCTTCACCAGCCGGGGGGCCCTGGAGACAAAATGGGCGGCGAAAATCCCCAGGAAGAATACCAGCACCGTGGAGACGGCGGCGGTGCGGATAGAGTTGTAAAGGGGAAACCAGTCCATGGCGGACCTCCCAGTTTCGTTATCCCAAGGGCGTAAAGCCCGCTTGCGCAAAGACCTCCGCCGCCTCCTCGGTGCGGAGAAACGCCAGAAAATCCCTGGCTCCGCTCTGATTTGTTCCGGCGGTCATGACGGCGGCGGGGTAAAGCACCTGCCCGCACATGTCCGCCGTGGCGGCGTCCACGATTTCCACTTCGGCGGAACGGGCGTCTGTAGCGTAGATGATGCCGCAGTCCACAGTTCCCTCGGCCACCTGGGTGGCGACCTCCCTGACGTTGGAGCCGTAGGTCAGGACCCCGGCGGCGTTCAGGGCGGCTTCCTCCAGGCCATAGTGGGCAAGGATTTTCTGGGTATACTGCCCCACGGGCACGTCGCTGTTTCCGATAGCCAGGAGAATGTCCCCGGCGTTCAGGGCAGCGTCCAGCTGATCGAAGCTGTGAATCCCGGCGGGGTTCCCTTCCGGTACGGCCAGAACCACCTGGTTTTCCAAAAGGTCCACACGGGTGTTCGACAGGACGAAATCAAGTCCTCCTCCGGCGTCTGAGCCGGGATTATCGGCGTCGGCGGCGGGAGCAACGGAGGCGTCCAGGTCGTCCATCTGCGTTTGCCCGGCGGAAATGAAGAGGTCGCACGCCGCCCCTTCCTCAATCTGGGTCTTGAGCGTGCCGGAGGAGTCGAAATGAAAGACCAACGTCACGTTGGGGCGGTCCCGTTGATAGCGTTCCCCGATCTCCGTCAGGGCCTCTTGGAGGGAGGAGGCGGCAAAAATAGCAAGCTCCGGGCTCTCCGCCTGGGAGCCGCCGCAGGCGGACAGGGCCAGCAGGGCCAACAGAATGGGAAGCAGCCGTTTCATATGGTTTTCCCTACTTCCCAAAGCCGCAGTTGGGATAGGTGCAAACCTCACAGCCCAGGCACAGCCCGCCCTCGCCCAGGGAAGTGAGGTCCCCCCGGGTCACGGGAACTCCAGCGGCCAGCTTGGGGAGCACCAGATCAAAGATGGTGCGCTTGGCGTACATGACGCAGCCGGGGAGACCCAGGATGGGGGTTCCGTCCTCAAAATACCCCAGCAGGAACATGGCCCCTGGCAGCACCGGTGCGCCGTAGGAAACGATCCGCGCTCCGCTGCGTTTCACGGCGCCAGGGGTATTGTCGTCCGGGTCCACGCTCATGCCGCCGGTGCAGAGAATCAGGTCCGGGGAACCGGCCTTGACCTCCAAAATGGCGTTGGATATGGCTTCGACGTCATCCCCCGGCGTCCGGTGCTGGGTGGTCTCAATGCCGAACGCCGCCAGCTTTCGCTCCACCACTGGGGTGAAGGCGTCCTGAATCAGCCCCTTGGCCACCTCGCTGCCGGTGGCGATGACGGCGGCGGTTTTCAGCCTCCAGGGACGCAGCTCTAGCAGGGGGCGGTTCCCGGCGGCATCCTCCGCCCGGCGGAGCTTTTCCTCCTCGATGACCAGGGGAATCACCCGCGTCCCCGCCAGCTTGTCCCCCTTGCGGACCGCCGTGCCGCCGTGGCGGGTGGCGATCATGATGTCCTCCAGGGCGTTGACGGCGTTCAGCCGGGCGCTGTCCACAAGAAACAGGCCGTCCGTAGCGGCGGTGAGCTCGATTTTCCCCTCCTTGACGGCGCTTTGGTCCATGCCCTCGTTCCGGCAGAGGGCGCAGAGGCGCTCCGCCGCGTCGTTTTCGTGGACCATGCCGGGGGCCATCTCCCAGACATAGAGATGCTCCTTGCCCATGGAGAGAAGGACGGGGATGTCCTCCGCTTGGACCACATGGCCCTTGCGGAAGCGGGCGTCCTTGTACTTCCCCGGAATGATCTGGGTCATGTCGTGGCAGAGGACGTGGCCCACGGCCTCTTGAGTGGGAATCAGCTTCATGGCTCCTCCTCCAACCGTTCAATGGGGTCCCCCTTGCGGACGGTTCCCTCTTTTACCACCACGGCGAAAATGCCCTCCGTGGGCATGACGCATTTCCCGGTGGCTTTCTTAATCGCGCAGTCGCTGTGGCACTCTTTTCCAATCTGGGTGACCTCCACCACCGTCTCCCCCAGCCGGAGCCGGGTCCCGATGGGAAGGGACTTCAAGTCCAGCCCCCGGGTGTTGATGTTTTCGGCGAAGACCCCGGGCTGTAGCTCCGGCAGCAGGGAGCGCATTTTGTCCACGCTCTCCTCCGCCAGCAGGGAAATCTGCCGGTGCCAGTCCCCGGCGTGGGCGTCCCCCAGGATGCCGTGGTGGAGCTTCAATTGGATTTCCGGGACCTCCCGCTTGGCGGTGCCTTTTTTCTCGCTGATGTTGACGGATACCACCTCTGCCACGTTCACCACTCCTTTGCATAGTCGCCGGTCTTGCCCCCGCTCTTCCGGCAGAGGCGAATATCGGTGATTTCCATGTCCCGCTGGACGGCCTTGCACATATCGTAAATGGTCAGCGCCGCGGCGGAAACCGCCGTCAGGGCCTCCATCTCCACGCCGGTCTCCCCCTTGCACTTCACCTTGGAGCGGATATGGACGGCCGCCTCCTCCAGGGTGAAGGCGATGTCCACCGCCGTCAGCCGCAGGGGGTGGCACATGGGGATGAGCTCGTGGGTCCGCTTGGCGGCCAGGATACCCGCCACCTGGGCCACCGCCAGCACGTCCCCCTTGGGGGTGCCGCCGGTGCGGATAAGGGCCGCCGTCTCCGGGCTCACGCGGACCCGGCCCTCCGCTTGGGCCTGGCGGAAGGTGATGTCTTTTTGGGTCACGTCCACCATGCGGGCCCGGCCCTGTTCGTTGATGTGGGTCAATTCCTGGTTTTCCATCTGGGTCAGCCTCCAATCTGGTGCATGTTCCGGCCCGCCTCGCTGCGGCCGGTCTCGTTCATGTGGTGCCGCTCTGGCTTAGCGGCGACACCCGCTTGAATGGCTTGGCGCAGGGCCTCGCCGTGGAGCCCCCGGAGGGGGATTTCCTGGCTTGAGTGGAGGCAGGGCTTCAGCTTCCCGTCCGCCGTCACCCGAATGCGGTCACAGGCGGCGCAGAAGCGGTGGCTCATGGGTTCGATGAGCCCCACCGTTCCCCGCCCGTCGGGGGAGCGGTACCGGCGGGCCACGCCGGAGCCCTCTATGGGGCGAAGGTCCGGGCAGACGCTCCGCACAATTTCCGCCGGAAGAAATTGGGTGCGGTTTCCCTCCCCGATGGGCATGAGCTCAATGAACCGGACCTCCACGGGATAGCGGCGGGCGATATCTACAAAATCCGGAATTTCGTCCTCGTTGAAATCCTTCATCAGCACCGCGTTCAGCTTCGTCCCAGCAAAGCTCGCCTCCGCCGCGGCCTCCAGGCCCCGAAATACGTCCTCAAGACGGCCTCCCCGGGTCATATAGGCGTAGCGGTCCGGACGGAGGGTATCCAGGCTGACATTCAGCCGGTCCACCCCCGCCTCCCGGAGGGGCTTTGCCAGTTGGGAAAGAACCGCGCCGTTGGTGGTGAGGCACAGCTCCTCCACCTCCGAAATGGCGGAAATCCGCTGGCAGATATCCAAAATTCCCCGGCGGACCAGGGGCTCCCCGCCGGTGAGGCGGACCTTGCGGACGCCGCAGTCCACGGCGGCCTGGGTAATTTCCACCAGCTCCTCTACAGAGCAGATGTCCCCGTGATCCCGTTTGGGGACGCCTCCGGCGGGCATGCAATACCGGCAGCGGAGGGAACAGAGGTCTGTGACAGAGAGGCGCAGATAGGTGATGGTTCTGGCACAGAGGTCCTGCATGGCGGCGCGCCTCCCTTCCCGGCAGAGTGTTGAGGTCTATTATAAAAAAGGTGGCGGCAAAAAGAAGTTGTTTCAACAACATATTTGTGCTATAATTTCAGCAATCGAAACGAGGGGAGGGATGGCCGGTGGATACGCCACTGTCCGCGCTGGTTCCATGCCGCTTATTCCGAGACCTGCCGCCGGAGACCCTGGAGCGGGAGATTCTGCCCTGGGGAAGGGGCCGGGACTATGAGAAACAGGCGGTCCTCATCGCGCCAGGGGACCGGGTGGACTGGTTTGCCGTGGTTCTCCGGGGAAAGGTCCAGATTTCCCAGATTTTCTCCGACGGAACCAACAGCCTGATGGATGCCTTGGGGCCCGGTCATACCCTGGGGACGGACCTGATCTGCACCCGGAGCCGTCGCTCGCCCTATTACGCCGTGGCCGCCGGACCGCTTCAAATCCTGCGGTTTCCGGCGGCGCTGCTGCTGGAGCCGGGGAGAGTGCCCGGAGGAACAAGGGAGGTTCTCTGGCGGAATCTGCTGACCCTCCTCTCCGACGAAAGCCTCCGCAAGCACTACCGGCTGGCCATCCTGGCCCAGCGGGGCCTCCGGGACCGGGTGCTGGTGTATCTCACCATGCAGGCGGAGCGCCGGGGGACCCCCACCTTCCGTATCCCCTTCTCCCGGGAGGAGCTGGCAGCCTTCCTCTGCGTGAACCGGAGCGCGTTGTCCCATGAGCTGAGCCGTATGGAGGCCGAGGGGCTGATCCGGTTCCGGAAGAACGAGTTTACCCTCCTCTCCGCCGGAAAGAGGAGAAGCGCTTGGAGCGGGACAGAGTAAAAAACCGCCGCTGGTTCAGGAACCGGCGGCGGTTTTGCTTTTATAAAGTATTTACGCTCTCTCGCACTTCCAGAAGGCCACGCTGTAGGGGGGCAGCTCGCTGCCGCCGCCGAAGTCGTGGAGCTTCCCGGTAATCAGGTCCACCGCCTGGCCGCAGCCTGCGTCGAAGTGGGCGGTGTAGGGTGCATCCGAGGCGTTGATGGCCACCAGCACCCGCTCGTTGTCCGTCCGGCGCTGGAAGATGGTCTGGTGGTTGGTGAGGATGATGTCCTTGAAGTCCCCATAGCATAGGGCCTCGCTTTCCCGGTGGGCCTTGGCCATGGCGGCGATCTGGTCCGTCAGAGCGTTCCACTCCGGCGCGTCAAAGGCGGGGCGGAGGGCGTCGTCCCCCTGGGACTTCTCGCCCTTAGCCCCCCATTCGCTGCCGTAGTACAGGCAGGGGATGCCGGGCATGCCGAAGGCCAGGCCGTAGATCAAAGGCAGGTGGTTCGGATTCGTCAGGATGCTGGCGGCCCGGGTCACGTCGTGGTTGTCGGCGAAGCAGAGGAGGTGCTTGCCCTTGTAGAGGGTCCACTGCTCCGGGCCGAACTGGCGCTTGAGGCTGTGGGCGATTTCAAAGAGGTTCATGGAGTTCAGGCTGGAATAGAGGCCCTTGTAGCACTCGTAGTTGGTGCAGGAGTGGAGGAGGCCGTCTCCCACCCAGCGGTTGTAGTCCCCGTGGAGGGTTTCGCCCACCAGGAAAAACTCCGGCTTGAGGCCGTCGCAAAAGCTCCTGAGGCGGCGGAGGAAGTCGATTTCCAGGCAGTAGGCCACATCCAGCCGGAGGCCGTCGATGCCGAATTCCTCCGCCCAGAACTGCACGCACTCCAGCAGGTAGTCTACCACGGCGGGGTTGCGGAGGTTCAGCTTCACCAGCTCGAAATGGCCCTCCCAGCCCTCGTACCAGAAGCCGTCGTTGTAGTTGGAATTGCCGTCGAAGTTGATATGGAACCAGTCCTTGTAGGGAGAGTCCCATTTCTTCTCCTGTACGTCCCGGAAGGCCCAGAAGCCCCGGCCCACGTGGTTGAACACGCCGTCCAGCACCACCCGGATGCCGTGGGCGTGGAGGACCTCCACCACCTGGGCAAAGTCCTCGTTGGTTCCCAGACGGCAGTCCACCTTCCGGTAGTCCCGGGTGTCGTAGCCATGGCGGTCGCTGTCGAAAATGGGGGAGAGGTAGAGGGCGTCGGCCCCCAGCTTTTGGATATGGGGGGCCCAGTCCCCGATTTTGCCGATGCGGCTTACGGTTACGCCGTCGTTTTCCTTGGGCGCGCCGCAGAAGCCCAGGGGATAGATTTGATAGAATACGCTTTTTTCAGCCCACATAGTTGAACCGTCCTTTCTTGGCGGAGGCGGATCGCTGTATTTTACGGTGATGAACACAGAGATATCGTACAAGTTGGTAGTATACCACAGATTTCCGAAAAGGTCGAGGAAAATCCGGGCTTTTGGGTCCCGCCCTTGACAGGGGCGGGAAATAGGCATAATATAGATTTACATGGAAAAACTGCATAAGGTCCGGTAGGTAAGGCTGCCACAAGGATATGGGTCGCTGCCGCGAAGTGATGGAGACATCACCAGTTGGTTTGAACAGGCGATATCGAACGGGAAGGTATCATCTAACGCGATTTCACCGCCTTGTGAGGCTAAAGCTCAAACGGTAGGGGCGGCGCGTCCGCCTGTCAGAGAGGGAGATTCTCCAGTCGTGCCGGACCGGGACGATTGGAGATTTTCGCGCTTTTTATCAGCTGTGAGGAGAGGAGGTCCCGGCATGTTTGAACTGCAAAACGAGCGAACGGAGCTGCTGGAAAAAATCGAGGAGTTGTTCGGCCGAAAACGCTATGCGGAGCTCCGGGACCTGCTGCTGCCCATGGAGGCGGCGGACATCGCCTCCCTCTGCCAGGATTTGGACGAGAAGGTGCCGGTGGTGTTCCGCCTGCTGCCCAAGGAGCTGGCGGCGGAGGTTTTCGTAGAGCTGGACAGCGACGATCAGGAGCTTTTGATTCACAGCTTCTCCAACACGGAGCTGAAAGAAGTTCTGGACGAGCTCTACCTGGACGACGCGGCGGATATCGTGGAGGAGATGCCCGCCGGAGTGGTGAAGCGCATCCTGCGCCACTGTGACCCGGAGATGCGCAAGAGCATCAACGAGGTCTTGAAATACCCGGAGGACTCCGCCGGAAGCATCATGACCACGGAGTTTGTGGATTTGAAGGCCAACATGACGGTGGAGGACGCCTTGAAGCGCATCCGCCGGACGGGGCCGGATAAAGAGACCATCAACATCTGCTACGTCATTGACGACCGGCGGCATTTGATCGGCCTTTTGACCATCCGCACGCTGCTCCTGGCGGAGGAGGACAACGTCATCGGCGACATCATGGAGCGGAACCTCATCGCCGTCCAGACCCTGGAC
The DNA here is from genome assembly GCA_910587705.1 of uncultured Oscillibacter sp. Lineage (GTDB taxonomy): Bacteria > Bacillota > Clostridia > Oscillospirales > Oscillospiraceae > Oscillibacter. The sequence goes on along the minus strand of CAJUMX010000001.1, from coordinate 424,441 downwards.
GACCAGGAGGCCGTGGCCCGGGCCCTGGGGAAGTACGACTTTTTGGCCCTGCCGGTGGTGGACAAGGAGGAGCGGTTGGTGGGCATCGTCACGGTGGACGACGCCATCGACGTCCTCCAAGAGGAGGTCACGGAGGACATCGAAAAGATGGCCGCCATGCTCCCCGGCGACAAGCCCTATTTGAAAACCGGAATCTTCGAGACCTGGAAGGCCCGGACTCCCTGGCTGATGCTGCTGATGCTCTCCGCCACCTTTACGGGCATCATCCTGACCCATTTTGAAAAGTCCCTGATGGCCTGCGCCATTTTGACCTCCTTCATCCCTATGCTCTCCGGCACCGGCGGCAACAGCGGCACCCAGGCCTCCACCGCCGTGATCCGGGCGCTGTCCCTGGGGGAGGTCCGGTTCAGCGATCTGTTCCAGGTGCTGTGGAAGGAGTTCTGGGTTTCCGTCTGTTGCGGCCTCTGCCTGGCGGCGGCCAACTTCGTGAAAATGATGCTGGTTGATCGCTGGCTGCTGCAAAACCCCACGGTGACGCCCCAGGTGGCCCTGGTGGTCTGCGCCACCCTGGTGGGGACGGTGCTGTGCGCCAAGCTGGTGGGGTGCTCTTTGCCTTTGCTTGCCAAGCGCGTCGGCTTTGACCCGGCGGTGATGGCCTCTCCCTTTATCACCACCATCGTGGACGCGCTGTCCCTTCTGATCTACTTCCGCTTTGCCTCGGCGATTCTGGGGCTGTAAGCGTCGGTTTACCCCCAGCACGACCGAACGCCGCCCGGGCGGAGAACCCGGGCGGCGTTCGGTATGTTTTGAAACACGATCTAGAACCAGGCGGCGGGGCCTTCCCGGAATTTGGGCGTTGGCCCCTCCCGGTAAGGATCATAGCGGGACTCGTTGCAGCCAAACTCCTGCAAGAAGCGGATGCGGCCCTCCGGGTTCCAGCGGATGAGGGAGAGCCCGTCAAAGGGCTCCGTCCGGCCGTCGTTCATCCGGTTGTGGAAATGCCACTGGACGACAGTCTGGTCCCTCTTGTGGAAAAATTGGAGAATGTCCCACTGAAGAACGGTCCCCCGGGTGTTCCACTCCTGGAACCAGTGCCGAATGTTTTGGGCGCCGTGGTACTCTGGGCCCCAGCTCTCAATGTAAACGGCGTCCGGTGTGAAGAGGTCCAGAATGCCCAGGTCCTCTTTTTTCAGCCACATGTCAAACCAGAGGCGGACGGCGCGCTCTCGCTGTTCCATGGCGGTTCCTCCCTTACGCAGTCAATTTCGGCACGGCCATCCCTGAGAGGCCCGCGTGTTCACTCCGCCGCCAGCTTCCGGATGTCCAGCAGGTCCCGGATCACATAGTCCGCCGTCCCGGCCCCGGAGGGGGAATAGAGAACGCTGCGGACCCCGGCGCTTTTGGCGCAGTCCACGTCCAGGGTCCGGTCCCCCACGTAATAGACCCGCTCCCGCTCCAGGCGGTGCTTTTCCAGCAGGTAGAGCAGGGCGTCGGGGGCGGGCTTCCGGGGGAAGCCGTTCAGGCTGGAGACCACTTCTTTAAAAAAGCAATCCAGCCCCAGGTGCTCCAGCACCGGAGCGGTGGTGCTGCCCCGGTGGGTGTAGACGAAGTGGACCGCCCCCAGGGCGGCGGTTTCCTCCAGGGCCTCCCGGGCGTGGGGGGTCGTCGTAATTTCCAGATACCGTCCGCCGCTGATTTCGGAGTAGCGGGCCTTGATGTCGGAAAAGGTCCGCCCGGTGGCCGCCGCCGCGTAATTCACCACGTCGCTGACAGACCCCGCCGTGGCCCGGCGGCGGATTTCCTCCTCCTCCATGGGGACGTTCAGCTCCTCCAATGTCCGGAGGAGGCTGGAGACAATGACGCCGTAGGAATCCAGCAGGGTTCCATCCAGGTCCCAGATAAAAGTCTTGCTGCTCACACACGTTCCCTCCAAACGTTCGATGGTTTTCCTATTATAGCAGGTCCCCCGGCGGCTGTCCAGAGGGGCGGGAAAGCCTTCGTGCTTTGCCGGAGGGGGAAGGGCGGCTTTCGCAAAAGCAGATTGCGATGACAGGAGCCGTGTGTTATAATGAGCCCGGTAAAGAAGCGTAGACTGCACGGATAAACGGATAACAGGAGGACTGAGATGGCGGAACGACCGGCGTTTTTTATTCACCAAGGGAGCGTTGTGTCCGGAAGCTACACATTTGAGTGGTTTCCCGGCTTTGCGGTATCGCAAAAGCAAAAATCCATCGAAAGCCTGCATCATGCGATCATGGAAGCGGACGCGGGCGCGAAGCCTTTGGAGATCAGCACCAAGAGCAAGGAACTGCTCGGAATGAAGCTGAGCGCGTTTCGTCTCAAGCTGAACGGTTATGCGCTGGAAACGGTTTTTCAGAGCTCCAAGGTTTTCGAAAACGGAGGGCCGTATCTCGATCTGCTCAAGGTTCCGCCCAGGGAAGCCAAGCGGGATGAGAGACTGCGCGGTTCCGGAGAACTGAGAGCGTTTCACTATCAGAACGAGGTGTTTCCGCTGCTGCCCAAAACGGTGTTTTATGACTTTCTCTACATTGCCGCGGTAAAGGATTCCTGTACGCAGGACGAAATCAAGGCGATTTCCGATTACAATTATTTTACGGATATCGAGTTTCACCCGGCAAAAAGCATCAATACCCAGGCCAGGGCCGCCGCGATCATTAAATTGATATTAGAGGAGTACGGGTGTCTAAGGGATTTTGGAAAAGAGGATTTTATTCAATATCACAAAACGCATGTGATGTATTAGCGCGTCGGGAGGCCATCGAAAGCGTCCGGTTTATTGGGCAGCCGCCGTTCAAAGGCGGCTGCCCTCTTTCAGCACTGGAACGAAACGGGATGGAAAACGCCGCCCTCTTTTCAGAGCGCGGCGTGAAGCCTCAAGTCTCCCGGTTCTTTTTCTGGGGCCACACCAGGCTGACGCCCGAGAGCAGCAGATACCCCCCGAAGGGCTTTCGCAGGACCTCCACGTCCACCGCGTTGGATATCCAGGCCCCGACGAGCGCCGCCGCGACGGCCACGGGCACGGCGGATTTCAGTGTGGGCTTGTCCAGATAGCCGCTCCTGGCGTGGCAGACCAGGGCGCTGGCGGCGGTGGGGAGGAAGAACAGCAGGTTGATTCCCTGGGCCGTCCGCTGGTCCACCCCCAGAAAGAGGGTCATCACCAGCAGCAGCAGCGTTCCGCCCCCCACGCCCCAGGCGGAAACAACGCTGGCCCCCAGGCCGCAGAGAAAGGGTATGATCCAGTCCGTCACAGCAGATATTTCACCCCCGCATAAAAGAGAAAGGCGGCGAAGAGCCACTTTAAAAACTTGGTGGAAATCCTCCCGTAGAGCTTCCCACCAAAGAAACCGCCGATCAGGCCCCCGGCCAGATAGGGCAGGGCCTCCGTCAGGGATACGCCGCCCTTCCAGAGATACACCGCCGCCGACACCAGGCACACCGGAAAAATAACCCCCACGCAGGTGGCGTAGAGCTTCCGCTGGCTCAGATTCCCCCACCGGGACTGAATGGGCAGGAACACCATGCCTCCGCCGCCGCCAAATAAGCCGTTGGCCAATCCCGCCGCGCCGCCCGCCAGCCGGGCCGTCCAGACTTCTTTCATGCCGCCGCCTCCTTTCTATGTATCCCTTCCCGGAGGGTCCGGGAAGGGAGGGGAAGCGTCCGCTTATTTCAGCTTGAAGCTCTGGCAGTCGGTGCACTCCACCATGGTGGGGTTGGTCTCATGGGTGCCCACCTGGATGGTGTTCAGGCCGCAGTAGCCGGAATCCTGGCAGTGGTGGGCGCAGTTGTTTACCGTGCATTTGATGCTTTGGTTGGGGGTGCAGGCACAGCCGCCGTTGGTGCAGTCCTTGGTCATGAGTTTCGTCCTCCCGCGTGAAGATTTTTTTTGAGAGCCTGTTTCGCCAGCTTGCGTAAGCGGGGAGTGCGAAACAGGCTCTAAAGCGCTGAGGGGCTGTCCCGCCTGTCCCCTCAGCGCGTTTCCGCGGGAAAAGGAGAGAGGGTTCGTTGTGCCTCATCAGCGCTCTTCTAGTGTGCGCCGGGATGGAAAGAGTATGCGCGGACTGGAGGGATGAAAATTTTGGCAAAAAAACGGGACCGCCGTAAAGCGGTCCCGGAAATGGAGTGGCGATTTAATGGCAAACACCCTCGCAGAAGCCGTGGGCATGGCCGTCGCCGCAGTAGGTGGCGCCGTTGTGGGAGTGCCGTCCGGCGACGGTGCAGCCCTCCACGGGGCAGAGGGCCCGGCAGGTGCCGTCGCAGAAGCCATCCAGATGGTAGTAGCCACAGCAGCGGACGCCGTTGTGGTCGTGCCGCCCCTCGATGGTACAGCCGTCGGCAGTGCAGAGAGGGCGGCAGGCGCCGTCGCAAAAGCCGCCGGAGTGGGGATAGCCGCAGTAGGTCACGCCGTTGTGGGTATGCCGCCCGTCAATGGGGCAATTGTACACGGGGCAGAGCTCCCGGCAGGCGCCGTCGCAAAAGCCGCTTTCGTGGTTATAGCCGCAGTAAGTGACGCCGTTGTGGGTGTGCCGTCCGGTATCGGGGCAGCCCTCCAGCGTGCAGAGGGCCCGGCAGTTGTTGTCGCAGACGCCGCTTTCGTGGGCATAACCGCAGTAGGTGACGCCGTTGTGAACATGCCGCCCAGCGATGGTGCAGCCCGCGGTCTTGCAGACGGTGACGGTGGGGTTGACCGGCTGGGAGGGGCGGACGGGACGGTTGTGGCAGCCGCCACCGTGGCCATGGGCGGAGACGGGAAGCGTCAGCAGGGCCAGAGCCAGGACGCAGAGCAAAAGCCGTTTGAGTTTCATAATCAATGACCTCCTGATAAAATGAAAATGTTATCCATATCCTGACTGCGCGGTCGTGATTTTTCTGCCGTGCAGCTCGACGGATGCTTCTTGTAAGCATGGGCATGGGCGGGTCCGCCGTTTTGCGGGCGGTTTCTCCTTCGGACCCATGCCGGTCCATCGATTGGGAACTTCTTACCTTTATGATAGCACAGCCGCCCAGGGTTGGCAAGAGGTTCCATGTTCAAAAATCCTTCAAACTTCTTTCAGTAAGTTTTAAGTTCTTCCGCCTATACTAAGCCCATCAAATCGAGGGAGCCACCAGCCAGGAAGCGGCGAAATTCCCCAGAATTCAAAAACCAGACAATCCCAGTTCACACGTTCGACATGAATCCCTGTTATCTTAGCTTCTAAGAAAGGAAGAACCGGGATACATAATGAAGGAGGAAACCGATTATGTATAACGACGAACACAATCTGTACCATTACACCTACCGCAAGGACGGCAGCGAGCTTTCCCACCAGCGGGAAACCGTCCGTCCCGGCGAACAGCCTGGCCCCCAGGGGCCCGAAATGGAGTGGAAGCCTGTGAAGAAAAGCCGCCTCGGTTTGAAGATCGCCGCCCTGGCCTTGAGCTGTGCCCTGCTTGGCGGCGCGGCGGGCGGCGGGGCCGTGTGGGCCGCCTCCCGCTACGGCGGGGGGAATGAGAGCGAAATCAACGTCTCCAGCCGCCCCGCTACCCAAGTGTCCCTCCGGGAGGTGGACGGGAAAACGCCCTTGAGCGACGCGGAGGTCTACGCGGCCAATGTCAACAGCGTGGTGTCCATCCGCACCTCCGCCACCGCCGGATACAATTTCTACGGCCAGCCGGTGGAGACGGCCTCCGCCGGGTCCGGCTTCGTGCTGAGCAAGGACGGCTATATCCTCACCAACTACCACGTGGTAAAGGGCGCGGAAACCGTGACGGTGACGATGTACAACGGGGACGAATTCTCCGCGCAGTATATCGGCGGGGAAGAGGACTATGACATCGCCGTCATCAAGGTGGAGGCGGAGAACCTCCAGCCCGTCACCCTGGGGGATAGCGGCGAGCTGAACGTGGGGGACCACGTGCTGGCCATCGGCAACCCTCTGGGAGAGCTGACCTTCTCCATGAGCGGCGGCATGGTCTCCTGCGTGGACCGGGCCATCAACGTGGATGGAACGCCCTTTAACATGATCCAGACGGATACTTCCATCAACCCCGGAAACTCCGGCGGCCCCCTCTTCAACCAGTACGGCGAGGTGGTGGGCATCGTCTCCGCCAAGTATTCGCAGTCCTCCAATGGAACCACGGTGGAGGGCCTGGGCTTCGCGATTCCCATGAACGACGTGTTCTCCATGGTAAAGGATATCATGACCAACGGATACGTGTCCAACCGGGCGTATCTGGGCATCACCCCCCAGACCATGACGGAGAGCTGGGCCGCCCAGTTCCACTACGAGGTCACCTCCGGCGTGTTCATCAACTACGTGGAGCCGGACAGCGCCGCCGACAAGGCGGGACTGAAAATGGGCGACGTGATCACCAAGGTGGACGATACGGTGGTGAAATCCGTGGAGGATTTGAACCTGGCGAAGAAGAAGTACTCCGCCGGAGATACCGCCACCCTGGAGGTCTACCGGCCCGAGGGCTCCGTCACCGTGGAGATCACCTGGGGCGCGGCTCCCAAGGAGGAGCAGGTCCAGCAGGAGCAAACCCAGCAGTATCCCGGAAACCGGAACGACAACAGCGGAAACGGCGGATATTACGGCAACCCCTTCGAGGACCTGTTCCGCTATTTCTACGGCTGATGAAATAGGGACCCGCCGGGTCCCGCAGGATACGTCCTCCCGCGCCCGGAGGCGGCTTCGCGGCAAGAGCTGCGGCAAGGCAAAAAAGCCGCCATGCGGCGGGCGGGGATGGTGTAGATAGATGCAGGGGCGGGCTTGCCCGCCGGAATGGCAAAAGGCCATATAAAGCGAAAGTGCGGGAGGGCCGGATACTCGGCCCTCCCGCGACGTTTGTACAGCTTTCCCGGCTGAGGAAAGAGAGGCTGGGCCCGCGCTTAATCCGCAATCTCAATGCCCAAAATTCGGGCCACGACCGCCGCTTGGGAGGCGTGGATCCTTGCTCCCCGGAGCTCTTGGCAGGAGGCGGAGAGAGTCACACCGTCCAAGGTACAGCCGGAGAGGTCCGTCCCCTTGAGAACGGCCCGGAACAGGTCCGCCTGGGTGAAATCCACGGCTTGGAGCGTGGTTTTTACCACCCGGAGCTCCTGACAGCCGCTCTCCGTCAAATCGCAGTCCGTCAAGGCGCAGCGCTCCCAGAGGACCCCCGTGAGGTTGGCCCAGCGGAGGCGGAGACGGGTCAGCACGCAGTCCTTGAAACGGGCCTTGCGGAAGTCTCCGCCCTCGGCCTTGCAGCCGGAGAGGGTGGCGTCCTTCCAAAAGCTCACGGGAAAGCGGCACCCGGTGAAAGCGCAGTCCTCGAATTCGCAGCCGTAAAAGGCCGCGCCGCTGAAATTGCAGTCCGTAAACTGGCAGCGGGCAAAGCGGGTCTGCCGGAAGGTGAGCTCCGAGAGGTCCAGCCTCTCCACCGTTTCTCCGCTGAAGGCTCCCCCAGCCAGCTGTTCTCCCTCCTCCCGGGCGGAGAGCAGTGCGTTTGTTAAAGAATCCATAGGCATCACCAGATTTCGTTGCCGCCGCTTCCGCTTGGCTTCGCTCCAGGAGACCGGGGCGTGCGAAAACACGTTGGGTTACGGTTCTTTTGAGTAAAGCAGCTCCTCAAAGCTCTTGATATACACATCGCAGTAGCCCCGCATCTCCGTCTCGTCCTGGGCGAAAAGCCCATCATAGACCCCCACGACCCGCATCCTGGCCGCTCGGGCTCCCTGGCAGGCGGCCAGGCTATCGTCAAAGACGGTGCAGTCCTCCGGCCGGACCCTGGCGGCTTTGGCGGCGGCCAGCCAGACGTCCGGCTTCCGCTTTTCCAACCCCAGCTCCTGGGCAAAAGTCACCCGCTCAAAGTATTTCTCCAGCCCCAGGGCCTCCAGGGCCATGTGGCAGTGCTCCGGCACACTGGAGGTAACCACCGCCATCCGCCGTCCCTCCGTTTTGCACTGCTTCAAATAGGCCCGGACGCCGGGCTTTACCGGCACGCGGGCATAGGAGTCCGCCGCCAGCTCCATCCACTCGGCCACAATGGCCTCGCAGGGCTCCGGCAGCTTACAGAATTCCTTGGTGAACACCGCCGCCTGGGGCAGGGGCACGTGGGCCACGCCCTCGTAATAGGCGTGGGTGTACTTCATCCCCCGGCGGGCCAAAAATTCCCGGTCTACCTTCTTCCAGATGCCGTTGGAGTTCGTCAGCACCCCGTCCATATCGAAGAAAAACATACCCTCACTCCTCTTTACATCAGGCGGAAGCGCCAGGGAAAATCCCGGGCCTCCTCCGCGTAGTCCACCCCAATCCGGGGGCCGGTGACGACGGTTTCCTCTGCCGGGACCGGGAAGGGGGGCAGCCCCATGTCCTCCGGATCGTCGCAGAGAAACAGCGTGTCCCCCGTCAAATCCAGCCCGTTCTCCGCCCGGGTCAGGGCCAGGGCCCGGCAGACCTTGCCGGGGCCGTTGAGGAAATTTTTCCTGCGGTAAGCCGTTAGGGGCTTGTCCCCGTAGCGGAGGCGGGTCATAGTCTCCATTCCCGCCAGGGGCTCCAGGGCCCGGAGGAGCACGGCGGCGGGCTCTCCCTCCGGCTCCGTGACGAAGTTCAGGCAGTGGTACATGCCATAGATCAGATAGATATAGGCCGTCCCCGGCTGGGAGAACAGGGTCTCCGTTCGGGCCGTCCGGCGGTAGCCATAGGCGTGGCAGGCCTTGTCGCGACGGCCCACGTAGGCCTCCGTTTCCACAATGCGCCCGGCCAGAAGTTCGTCCCCCAGGCGGCGGACCAGCACCTTGCCCAGCAGGGCCCGGGCGACCTCTAGGGTGTCCTGGGCGTAGAATTCACGGGAAAGCCTTGCCATTTTCTCACCTCGGTGTTAGAATACTGATTTGTGCGGCCCTGGGCCGCGAATAGAGTTAGTATATCACAGAAGAGAACATGGAGCAAGAAAAATGAAAGTCAACCGAGTTCGTCAAAACGTCCTGCCCCTGGTTACCGCCATGATTTGGGGCACCGCCTTTGTGGCCCAAAGCGTGGGTGCGGAATACATGGGGCCCTTTACCTTCAACACCGCCCGGGCAGTCATTGCCTTCGTCTTTCTCCTGGGCCTCTGCGGTCTCCGGGCCGCATGGCGGCGGAGCAGGGGAGAGACGCCCGCTCCCGCCGGGTCCCGCCGGGATTTGATTCTGGGGGGTCTTTGCTGCGGCGTGGCGCTGTCGGTGGCCAGCTTCTTCCAGCAAAAGGGCCTGGAGACCACCACTCCTGGCAAGGCGGGATTCATCACGGCGCTGTACATTGTCCTGGTGCCCCTGGCGGGATTGGCCCTGGGGAAGAAGGTGCCCCGGGCTTTGTGGCTGGGAGTGGCCCTGGCGGTGGGGGGGCTGTACTGCCTCTGCGTCACCGAGGAACTGACGGTCACCGGCGGGGACCTCTATGTACTGGTGTGCGCCTTCTGCTTCACCGCCCAGATTCTGGTGGTGGACCATTTTACCAACAAGGTGGATGGCGTGGCGTTGTCTTGCGTTCAGTTCCTGGTCATGACCATTCTCTCCGCCGCCGGAGCGCTGACGGAGGTCCTGCCGCCTCTGGAGCTGCTGCCCGAATACCTGGGGCCGGTTCTGTATGTGGGCGTTTTTTCCAGCGGCGTGGCTTACACCCTTCAGATTCTGGCCCAGAAGGATTCCAACCCGGCGGTGGTCTCCCTGTTGATGAGCATGGAGTCCCTCTTCGCCGCCATTGCCGGGGCCATCATCCTGGGGAACCGAATGACAGGCCGGGAGTACCTGGGCTGCGGTCTGATGCTGGCGGCGGTGGTGCTGGCGCAGCTTCCCTATCCCATAAGGGGTAAGGCGGCCGGAACGGCATTTGCCGATGGACAAGAGGTCTGAGCTATGCTATAATGTATATAAAATGGTAATAATATGCCGGTATGGCAGCTTGTGTAAATGAGGTGAAGGCGTGCGGATCGATGTGCTGGGCGTCGGCTTTGACAATGTGACCATGGAAGAGGCGGTAAACCGGGGGATGGAGCTGCTTCACCGCCCTGGGACTCACTATGTGGTAACGCCCAATCCGGAAATTGTGGAAACCTGCCGGGAGAATTTAGCCGCCCGGCAGGCGGTGAACAGGGCGGACCTGGTGCTGCCCGATGGCATCGGCGTGGTGATTGGGGCCAAAATGCTGGGCACGCCCCTGAAAGAAAAGGTCCCCGGCATCGAGTTTGCCGCCGGGCTGATGGAGGGCATGGCGAAGGAGGGCTTGTCCCTCTATCTCCTGGGGGCCCAATCCGGTGTGGCGGAGAAAGCGGGAGAAAAGCTGGCGGCCAAGTACCCCGGCTTGAAAATTGCCGGGACCCACGACGGTTATTTTGAAGAGGACGGCGCCGTGGCAGAGGCGATCCGACAGAGCGGGGCGGACTGCGTGTTCGTCTGCCTGGGGGCCCCGAAGCAGGAGCTCTGGATGGCGAAGCACGGCGAGACCACCGGGGCCCGCCTCCTCTGCGGTCTGGGGGGCAGCTTGGACGTGTTCGCCGGCGTAGTGGAGCGGGCGCCAAAATTCTGGTCCGACCATGGCCTGGAGTGGTTTTACCGCCTGTGTAAAAACCCCTGGCGGGCAAAGCGGATGATGAAGCTGCCCTTGTTTTTGGTCCACGTGCGGAAGGAGAAGGGGCGGAAATGAACGGAACGCTGATTGTTTTGGAGGGTACCGACGGCTCCGGCAAGGCCACCCAGGCGGGGCTGCTGCTGCGGGGCTTGGAGGCCCGGGGCATTTCCTGCCGGGAGATCGACTTTCCCCGGTACGGCAACCCCTTTGCCGAGCCGGCTAATTTGTACCTGCACGGCGCCCTGGGGGGAGCCCCCGGGGACGTGAACGCCTGCGCCGCTTCCGCCATGTTTGCCATAGACCGCTTTGCCTCCTACAAAGAGGACTGGGGTGGGTTCTACAAGTCCGGCGGCGTCGTGGTGGCGAACCGCTATACCACGTCCAACGCCGTCCATCAGGCCTCCAAGCTCCCGGAGGGGGAGCGGTGGGAGTTTTTGAACTGGCTCTTTGACCTGGAATACCGCCGCTTCGGGCTTCCAGAGCCGGATATTGTCCTGTATCTGGACATGCCCACCGAGGCGGCAAGCCGGCTCATGCGCCGCCGGGAGGCGGAGACCCACACCGCTGCCGACATCCACGAGCAGGACGGGGACTATCTCCGCCGCTGCCGGGAATGTGCCGGGGAAATCGCCCGGGCCCAGGGCTGGGCCGTGGTGAGCTGCGCCAAGGGCGGCGTGCCCCGGACGCCGGAGGACATCCACCAAGAGGTTTTGACCATCGTTTTGGACCGCTTGTCCCGCTGAAGAGCGGGCAAAAGCGGGACGCAAAGCGTCCCGCCCTGTCCGCTGGTGCTTAGCAGCAGGAGTCGTTGCATCCGCAGTTGCAGTTGCACCCGCAATTGCATCCGCCGTTGCAGCCTCCGCAGCCACAGCCGCAGTTGCATCCGCCGTTGCAGCCTCCGCAGCCACAACCGCAGTTGCATCCGCTGCCCCAGTTGTTGCCGCTCCAGCCCCAGCTGTTTCCGCCGCCGCAGCCGCAGCAGCAGAACAGGATGATGATGAGTACGATCCACAGGCAGCCATTGTCGTTTCCGTTGTTAAAGCACATAATCAGTCACCTTTCTTTGGACCCGGGGCCGCGGACCGCGGCGTCAGGACCTTGGATTTGAGATATTCTATGCTCCCGGCCTCCGTCGGGAGCCTGGCCCCCTGAAAATTTGCCTCGTCCTTTTTTCGAGGAGATGTTTCCCGGGGCGCGCCGTGCGCAAGGAGGTTTTTCAACATGGCCGAATTCCACAACAGCGACACCGCCAGCTGGGACGCCGGACAGGTCCGCCGGGAACCGCCGTCCCACGCTTCCCAGCGTCCCCCCCAGCGAAAGCGCCGCCGGAAGCGGCGGCGGATGCACCCGCTTTTGTTTATGCTGCTGCACCTGATTTTTGTGGCCCTGGCCTCCGCACTGCTGGGCTGCGCCGGGTGGCTGCTGTTCAGCGATTTCTGCTCCTTCAACCGGGCGGGGGCCCCGCCGGTGGAGATGGTGGTGGAGGTGTCCTCCGAGGACACCGTGGACACCGTGGCCGACAAGCTGAAGGCGGCGGGGCTCATCGAGTACCCCTGGTTCTTCAAGCTCTACGCCAACATCACCAACGCGGAGGAAAAAATCGGCATGGGCTCCCACGCCCTGAACACGGACATGGATTACCATGCCCTGGTGCTGGGCATGCGGAGCGCCGCCGGAAACATGACGGCGGAAACCGTCCAGGTCACCATCCCCGAGGGCTACACCGTGGCCCAGACCATCGCCGTGCTGGCGAAAAACGGCGTCAACACGGAGGCGGCCCTCACGGAGGCGGCTCAGACTGCCGACTTTGACTACGACTTCATTGACAATGAGTCCGAGGACATCAGCCGCCTGGAGGGCTTCCTCTTCCCAGACACCTACGAGTTCTATGTGAACGAAAAGCCCGCCAACGCCCTGAACCGCCTTATCAAAAACTTCAACAGCAAGCTGGACGACGAGCTGCTGGCCGCCTGGGAGGCCAAGGGCTATGACCTGAAAAAGATCATCACCATTGCCTCCCTCATCGAGCGGGAGACCGACGGCACCGATCAGGCCCGCATTGCCTCCGTCATCTACAACCGCCTGGACGGCCCCGGAAACAAGGCTGGAACCAACGGCCTCTTGCAGGTGGACGCCTCCCTGCTCTACGGCCTGCCGGGGCACGAGGGGGCCATCACCCAGACGGACCTGGAGACGGACACGCCCTATAACCTCTACAAATACCCGGGTCTGCCGCCTACGCCCATTGCCAACCCCGGCCTGACGGCCATCGAGGCCGCCCTGGAGCCGGAGGAGACGGGCTATTATTACTACGCCCTGGGCAAGGACGAAAAGCACCACTACTTCGAAACCTACAACGAACACGTGAACTTCGTGAACAGCGCCGAGTACTATGGAAATTAAAACACCGGAACTCCTGGCCCCGGCGGGGGACCCGGAGCGCCTCCGCATGGCGGTCCTCTACGGCGCGGACGCGGTGTATCTGGCGGGAACGGACTTCGGCATGCGGGCCTTCGCGGGGAACTTCTCCCCCGAGGGCCTGGCCGAGGCCGTGGCCTTTGCCCATGCCCACGGGGTCCGGGTCCACTGCACCGTCAACACCATGCCCCGAAATGAGGAGATGGACCGTCTCCCCGCCCACCTGGAGCGCTTGGAGGCCGCTGGGGTGGACGCTGTGATTTTGGCGGATTTGGGAGCCTTCCAATTGGCGGGGAAGTACGCCCCCCATGTGGCCCGCCACGTCTCCACCCAGGCCGGGGTGACAAACTACGAGACCGCCCGGGCCTGGCACGACCTGGGGGCCTCTCGGGTCATTCTGGCCCGGGAGCTGAGCCTGGAGGAGATTCGTACCATCCGGGACAAGACCCCCGCTTCTTTGGAGCTGGAGGCCTTTGTCCATGGGGCCATGTGCGTCAGCTACTCCGGCCGGTGCCTCTTGAGCAACTACATGACGGGCCGGGACTCCAGCCGGGGAGCCTGCGCCCAGCCCTGCCGGTATAAATACGCCCTTGTGGAGGAGAAGCGCCCCGGCGAGTTCTTCCCCATTGAGGAGGACGGCCAGGGGGCCTACATTTTGAACTCCCGGGATATGTGCATGATTGACCATTTGGAGGACCTGCAATTCCTGGACAGCCTGAAAATCGAGGGCCGGGCCAAGTCCGCCTATTACGCCGCCGTGGTTACCGCCGCCTACCGTCATGGCCTGGATGCCCTGGCGGCGGGGGAGGAAATAGACCCCACCTGGCGGGATGAGGTGGAGCATGTCAGCCACCGTCCCTATTCCACCGGCTTTTTCTATGGCCCGCCGGGCCAGTATTACGACGACGCCCGGTACGTCCGGGAGTGGCAGGTGGCCGCCATCGTCACGGACTGCGACGATGCGGGAAACGCTATGCTGTCCCTCCGGAACAAGTTCCGGACCGGAGACACGGTGGAGCTGGTGGGACCAGGTGTGCGGCCCTTTGAAATGATGGTTCCGGAGATGGCGGACGGGGACGGTCTGCCCCTCTTCGAGCCCCGGACGCCCCAGAGCATCTTCCGCATGAAGCTCCCCTGGCCGGTGCCCCCCTGGACCATTGTCCGGTGGGCCAAGGACCTCTCGGCTAAGGGGGCAGAACCAGTAAAGGAAACAAATGGATAAAAAGGAGAAGCCGCTATGAACGCAGACGTCGTGATCGTGGGCGCGGGCCCCGCTGGTATTTTCACCGCCCTGGAGCTGCTGAAAAAGGGCAGCCGGCAGAAAATTGTCATGGTGGAAAAGGGGCAGAGCATCGAAAACCGTCGCTGTCCCAAAAGCCAGACCAACAAGTGCGTAAACTGCAAGCCCTACTGCCACATCACCACCGGCTTCTCCGGCGCGGGGGCCTTCTCCGACGGGAAGCTGTCGCTGAGCTATGAGGTGGGCGGGGACCTGCCCACCCTCATCGGTACGGACCTGGCCCAGGAGACCATCCACTATGCGGACAAAATTTACCTGGACTTCGGCGCGGATACCCACATCGAGGGGCTGGAGTACCCGGAGGACCGGAAGGAAATCCGCAAGCGGGCCATCCAGGCGGGTCTCAAGCTGGTGGACTGCCCCATCCGCCACATGGGCACGGAGAAGGCCCACGACATTTATCTCGGCATTGAGCGTTACCTTCAGGAGAACGGGGTGGAAATCCTCTTTGGCTACGAGTGTCAGAACCTCATTCTGGAGAACGACGTCTGCAAGGGCGTCACGGTCTCCGACCGCCGCCAGGACTTTGAGATTCACGCCAAACACACCGTGGTGGCCACCGGCCGCCGGGGGGCGGACTGGCTGGAGAACCTCTGCGCGGAGCACAACATCGCCCACGCCCCCGGCACCGTGGACATCGGCGTCCGGGTAGAAGTCCGGAACGAGGTCATGGAGATGGTGAACCGGGTTCTCTACGAGTCCAAGCTGGTGGGCTGGCCCAAGCCCTTTAAGAACAAGGTGCGGACCTTCTGCCAGAATCCCGGCGGCTTTGTCAGCCAGGAGAACTACGACAACGACCTGGCGGTGGTCAACGGGCATTCCTATAAGGAATTCAAAAGCGACAACACGAACCTCTCCATCCTCTGCTCCCATAATTTCAGCGTGCCCTTCAACCAGCCCATTGCCTATGCCCGGAAGGTGGGGGAGCTGACCAATATGCTGGGCAACGGCCAGATTCTGGTCCAGCGCTTTGGCGACATTCTGGACGGCAAGCGGACGTGGCAGAAGGAACTGGCCCAGTCCAACATCCGGCCCACCCTGCCGGACGTGGTAGCGGGGGACATTACCGCCGCCATGCCCTACCGGGCCATGGTGAACATCATCAATTTCATCCAGGCCATGGACTACGTGGTGCCGGGCTTCGCCTCCTACGAGACGCTGCTGTACTCCCCGGAGCTGAAATTCTACTCCAACCGGGTGAAGATGGACACGGACTTCAACACCAGCTTGCAGGGCCTCCACTGCCTGGGGGATTCCTCCGGCTGGACGAGAGGTCTGATGATGTCCTCCGCCATGGGGGTGCTCATGGGGCGGAAGATGGCGGAAGAGGGCTAACCTACTTTTTCTCGAGAGAAAAAGTAAGCAAAAAGAGCGTTCGCGCGCTCTGGTTGTCTGGTGGGAAACCAGGCCGGAGCGACGGTAACGGAGTTTTTTGAGACGCAAAAGATCAGGGCCTTGACGGCCCTGATTTTTTTACTGCACGACTTTGCTTACGCCGGGCACATCCGTGGGTTCGGTTCCCGTAAATACCTCAACCTGGCATTCCGCGGTCTGGTCGTTCCACTCTGCGGTGACGGCGGCCGCGCCGGGGCTGACGGGGAAGAGGGCGCCAATGTCGGTGACCTCCACGACGGCGGGGTCTGACGAGGTCCAGACGATCTCCTCCTCGGGAGCGCCGGAGGCCCGCAGCACCCTATAAGGCTCGTCCATAAAGAGCAGGACCCTGCCGGGAATGGTCAGGGTTTCCGCCTCTTCCGGGGTTTCCGGGTATGGGGTCGCCACGCCCAGCGTCTCCGTGACCCGGTCCCCACCGCCGCACTCCAATACGATTTCCAAATGCGCCGTCAGCGCCTCCGGGATGTTCCAGGCGAAGAGGGCGAAGTCCCGGCCCTCGCCCGCCGCCTGGACCCCGATCTGTTCCCGGTATTCCAGGGTCTCCGTCCCTGTGGGAGTCAGGAACAACGAGACGGCGTTGATGGAGTTCTCAGAACCGTCCTCAAACGTCACCAGGAGATAGACCCGGGAGTCCGGGGCGAACAGATACCACCCGGCTCCGGCCTGGGGGTCATGCTGGAGCTGTCCGGCGTCCTCGTTGAAGAAGTAAACGCCAGAAATATACGGCTCCGAGGGCCGGGGCGTGTCCGTGCGGGTGTCTCCAGTGCCCCCCACGAGCAGCATAAACATCACATTTGCCAGCAGAGCCAGCACAACCAGCATCCCCAGGACCAGGAGCACAACCCGCTTCCAGTTCCAAAAAGGCACTTTCCCCGCGGTGCCGGGTTCCTGCTCGGGAAGGGCGGCCTCCTCCGGCGCGGGGAAGCTGACCCCCAGCACCTTCTCCAAAAGCGCCAGATTCTCTGGGCTGGGGACCGAGGCCCCCAGCTCCCACTTGCTGACGGCCTGGCGGCTGACCTCTAACCGTTCCGCCAGGTCCTCCTGGGTCAGCCCCAAGCCCTCCCGGGCCTGCTTGATGATTTCGGAAATACGCATTTGCATATCCTCCCTCAAGTAAATCGAAACATGTTTCATGGCCCACAGTATAGCAGGTTGCGCCGGTTGCGTCCACCAACCCGGCCCGCAACCGGCCCGGTTGCGTGAAAAATTTCCCCGGATACTGTGAGATTTCCCACCTCTGATTCGTTTTATCAGTAGAACGGCCGTTCAAAAGGAGATGATACTACGGAACAGATCACCTATACCCGCCAAGAGGCGGAAACGCTGGTGGAGCGCTGGGCAGATACGGTTCTCCGGGTGGCTTACACCTGGACCGGCAATCCCCAGGACGCCCAGGACGTGTGTCAGACGGTGCTCTTGAAGCTGCTGACCCGTCCGGAGCGCTTCCCGGACCCCAATCGCCAGCGGGCCTTTGTTCTGCGGGTGACGGTCAACTGCTGCAAGGACCTGAAAAAATCCGCCTGGGCCCAGAAAAGGGTCTCTCTCGATGCGGCGGCGGACGCGGCGGTCACCATGCCGGAGTCGGGGGAGAGCCCGGTGCTGGAGGCGGTGCTGACCCTGCCGGAGAAGTACCGGCAAGCCGTTTACCTGCGCTATTACGAGGAATACGGAGTTGACCAAATCGCCGCCCTGATGGGCTGCCGGCCCGCTCAGGTCAGCACCTATCTCTATCGGGGCAAGGCGAAGCTGAGGACCATGTTAGGAGGCTGTGATGGACAAGAATGTTTTTCAGAGTGAGCTGAACCGGGTGCGCTATACCCCGGCTGGCCGGGAGGCCCTGACGGAAGCGCTGATGAAGGGAAAAGCCGTCCCCGTTCGCCGTCCCATACGCTGGGCCAGGATGGGCCTGGCGGCGGCGCTGGCGGCGCTGGTGCTGGCGGGCTCCGCCGTAGCGGCGGGGACGCTGTGGGAGCGTTATTTCGGGCGGCTGGATGAAACCCAGCAGGAGATCGTCAAGACCCTGAGCCAAGAGCTCCCGGCGGCGGAGGCCAACGGGACCACCATGACCCCCCTGGCGGCCTTCGGGGACCAGGACTTCTACTATTTGATGCTGGAAATCCGGGCCCCGGAGGGCACGGTCCTGCCGGACTACGGCGAGGACGAGGGCTATTACCAGCTCTTTAATCCCGACGCCGGGGAAAGCGTGACCCTGCTGGACGGCACCGGAAACGACATCCGGGGGAATTTGGAATTTGAATGGATGCCCCGCACCGGGGACAGCCAGGTCCTGACCGTTGTCATCCGCCTCTGGCCTATCGAGGGCGTGAACTTCTCTGACGGGACAGACAAGGTACTCCACATCCCCGGTCTCTGGGTTCAAAGCCCGGATAAGATCTATACCCCCGTCCTCAGCGGAAGCTGGGATTTCAACATCGGGACCCACACGGGCAATGTGGAGAGCCGGACGCTGGACACCACCGGCGTCACCGTGGAGGATGAACGCTTTGGGACCGTGACACTGGATGCCCTGCGCATGTCCCCCCTGGGGCTGTATTACCGCTCCAGATGGGCCCACGGAGCGGAGGACGACACGCTCCTCTGTCCTCCCCTGGAGATTTCTGTCGTGATGGCGGACGGCAAGGAGATTTATCTGGACAACACCATGGGGAGCGGCCGGGACGACGAGTGCTGGTACGAATCCTATGGTCCCTTCGAGGCCCCCATCGATTTGAGCAAAGCGGTCTGCGTCCGCTGGAACGGCGTGGAGATTCCCATCCATTGAGTCCACGCGCAAAAAGGCGGCACGGTAAAAACCGTGCCGCCTTAGCTTGTCCTAAAATCAGATATGAATGCCGCCCACGAAGTATGTATTATAGTAGCCGTCGGTCAAGTCGGAGTAAATCACGCCGCCGCTCCGGGAGGAGGAGGAGTGAATCATCTGACCGCCGCCGATGTAGATGCCCGCGTGGGAGCAGGCCTTGCCGGCGTTCCGCTTGGGATCGTTGAAGAACACCAGATCACCGGGCTGGAGCTCGCCCAGGCTGTACACCCGGGTGCCCAGGCCGCTCTGCCACTGGCCAGTGGCCGTGTGGGGCAGGGAGACGCCGAACTGCTTGTACACATACATGGTGAAGCCGGAGCAGTCGAAGCCGCCGGGGGCCGCGCCGCCATAAACATACCGGGTGCCCAGGAACTGCCGGGCAAAGTCCACGATGCCGCTGTCGCCCACGCTGGCGCCGGGGGTGAGGGGGGTCTCGTTGGTCAGGCTGATATAGTCGCTGCGGACCCAGCCTTCGCCGTATGTACCAGTGATGTGATACCAGCCGTTTTCGATGCCGGTGACCGTGACGCCGGAGCCCAGGCCCAGGTTGTTCACGATTTCGCTGTCGATGCTGGCCTCCGCCCGGACGTTGACGCCCCGGGCGTTGATCCGGCCGTAGTACTCGAATTCGGTTTCCTCACTCATGGTGAAGAACTCGGCGGAGACGTAGCCGTCGTCTCCGTTGTGGGCCACGTGGTACCATCCGTCGGCCTCGCCCAGGACGGCGATGGTCCAGTCCTTGTTCAGCATGGTAATGACGGAGGCGTCCAGGGACGGGTCGGACCGGAGGCGGAGGGAGGAGCCGGTGGTTTTGCCGATGCCCACTACCAGGGGGTCCCCCTCGGCGGCAAAAGCCGTGACGGTGAGGAACATCGTGGAAATCATGGTGAGCGCCAGAAGCTTGGCGGCGGTTCTCGCAAGTCGATTCATAAGTGGTTGCTTCCTTTCTCGTATCTTTTGTAAAACGGTTGGGGTAAGCGGCCGGCTTTATTTCTCCTTGCCCGCCAGAGCCCGGTTCAGCCAGACGGTGGCAATGTCCATCGCCGCGTAGAGGCTGTCCTTTTCGCTCCTTTTGACCACGCGGTCCCGGGATTTCAGCTCCGGGTCCGTGAGCTGGAGCTGGATGGAGACCTTGGAGGCCAGGTCCAGGTCCTGCTCCTTCTTGGTGTCCAGCACCTGCATCATGATGATATATTTTTCAGCCATCGTGCCGTAGTAGATCAGGTTGCCTGCCCGGCGAAGCGGATGGCCCTTATACATAAGACCCTCGGTTTTGCTGTTCTTGCTCCCAGCCATAAAAACCTCCCTGAAAAATTTTGTAACCAAATTGTAACATCTTTTTCCCGTTTTGTCAACATTCTAATCTAAGCATTTTGACGAAAAAACCAGGGCGCTTTAGGACAACTCTGACAAAAAACGCAAAAATCCCGTGGAATCCGGCCGCCGCCTTAGGGGGCGGCTGACCGTACTCCACGGGATGCGCGTCGAAATTGATGACAATTTGTAACTCTTTTTGTTACTGACCCAGATACTTCCGCACCAGTACCTGCAACAGCTCATCCCGGTCGATCTTGCGGATCAGGGTCCGGGCGTTGTTGTGGTTGGTGATATAGGTGGGGTCCTCGGACAGGATATAGCCCACAATTTGGTTGATGGGGTTATAGCCCTTCTCCTCCAGGGATTTGTATACGGTGGAGAGAATCTGATGAATCTCCGCATCCTTTTCCAGGGCAAGGTTGAATTTTCTGGTGAAATCGTCCATAGGTACACCACCTTCCTTTCTGATTCTCCTCTAGTATACTCGCTTTTCGGCAAACTGTAAAGGGTTTCGGCGGGATTTTTACGAAAGATTTTTACTGAACCGCTCCCCGCGCTTACCGAAGGACGGAATTCAGCTCCTTGGAAAGCAGCTCCAGGATGCCCTTCACGTCCTCGTCGGCCTCCTGCGCGGTGAGGCTGCGGTCGTCGGAGCGGAGCTCCAGGCTGAAGGCCACGCTCTTCTTTCCCTCCGGCACGCCCTTGCCGGTGTATACGTCGAAGAGACTGACGGCCCTTAAAAGGCCCTTGGCCCCCCGGCGGATGCAGTCCTCCAGCTTGCCTACGGGGAGGTCCTTGTCACAGACCAGGGCGATGTCCCGGGTGACGGCGGGGAAGCGGGGCAGGGGCTGGTAGATGGGAGCGCCGCCCATGCTGTCAAAGAGGGCGTTGAAGTTCAGCTCCGCCGCATAGAGCTCGCAGTCCACGTCATAGTTCTCCGCCACGGCGGGATGAATCTGCCCTAGTATGCCCAGGAGGCAGTCACCGCTGGAAACCTTGGCGCAGCGGCCCGGGTGGTAGGAGGGGTTCCCGGCTTCCGCCTCAAAGCGGAGGTCCTGGATGCGCAGGCCCTCCAGCACGGCCTCCACGGCTCCCTTCATCTCGAAGAAATCCATACCGCCGCCATAGGCCCCCAGAGACAGCACCTTGGGCTCGTCGGCCATGCCGGAGCCGTCGTTTTTGGGGAAGTAGGTCCGGCCCAGCTCGTAGAGCCGGACGGCTTTGTTGCGGTAGTGGCAGTTCCGGGCCAGAATCTCCAGCATGGAGGGCAGGGTGGTGGTGCGCATAATGGAGGTATCCTCCCCCAGGGGGTTCAAAATCTTCATGGAGTTCCGGAGAGAGGAGTCCGCCGGGAGGTTGATCTTATCGTAGTAGGTGGGACTGATGAAAGAATAGGTGATGATTTCGCTGTAGCCCAGTCCCCGGCAGAGGGCCCCGGCGGCGTTTTCCGCCTGCTGGACGGGGTTCCAGCCCCGGCGCTCGTTCAATCCGGCGGAGAGAGTGCTGGGGATATTGTTGTAGCCGTGGAACCGGGCCACCTCCTCGGCCAGGTCCGCCATGCCCTCCACGTCGCTCCGCCAGGAGGGAACCTCGAGCATGCCTCGTTCCATGGTAGCTTCAAAGCCCAGCCGCTGGAGGATGGTATACATCACGTTCTCCGAAACGTCCGTGCCCAGCAGGGCGTTTATATTTTCCGGCTCCAGCTTTAAAAGGACGGGCTGGGGAACGTAGTTCAGAATGTCAATAACGCCGTCTACGACCTCCCCGGCCTCCAGCAGCTCCACCAGCTCGCAGGCTCGATTCACGGCAGGGAGGGTGTTGAGGATGTCCAGACCCTTTTCGAACTTGGCGGAGGCCTCCGTCCGCATCCCCAGGGCCAGGGCGGTTTTCCGGATGCAGGCCCCATCGAAGTTGGCGGATTCAAAGACCACGTCCACGGTGTCTCCCACAATCTCGCTGTTCAGCCCGCCCATGACGCCCGCCAGGCCCACGGCCCGGGTGTCGTCGGCAATGACCAGCATGTCGGGGGTCAGCTTCCGAAGATTGCCGTCCAGGGTGGTCAGCTCCTCGCCGGTCCTAGCCCGGCGAACCACGATTTTTCCACCCTTCACATAGCGGTAGTCAAAGGCGTGCATGGGCTGGCCGTATTCCAGCATCACATAGTTGGTGATGTCCACAATGTTGTTGATGGGCCGGACGCCGCTAGCCCGGAGCCGTTCCCGCATCCACTTGGGGGAGGGGGCGATCTTCACGTTCCGCACCATCCGGGCGGTGTACCGGGGGCAGAGCTCCGGGTCCGGGGTCTCCACGTCCAGCAGCTCCGGCAGGGAGCGGGCCAGGGGGGTGTCCGCGTCCTCGGGACAGCCCTTCACCACGGGCTCGTGGAACCTCATGGGCTTGTCGAAGGTGGCGGAGACCTCCCGGGCCAGACCGATGACGCTGAGGCAGTCGGGCCGGTTGGGGGTGATTTCAAACTCCACCACATGATCGTCCGCGCCGATGACGGGCTTGATATCGTCGCCGGGTTTGCAGTCCTCGTAGAGGACAAAAATGCCGTCGGGGATGCAGTGGGGGAACTCCTTCTGCTCCGCGTGGAGGTCTGCCAGGGTGCAGATGGATTGGGTTTTGGTGTTGTAGGCCACCAGATCCCCCTGGTGGATATTCTGGAGGCGGACGTTGTGGACGTTTCCGCTGCCTTCGCCCCAGTCCAGGGCAAAGGTCCAGTGTCCCCCGCCGTTGTGCGTCACCAGGTCCACCCGGGCGCAGACCACCGGCCCGAAGAGCTTGTGTCCAGGCTGGATGTCTGCGGGGATGGAGGGTTTTTCCGGGTCTATGGGCTTATAGTCATTCAGCAGGGCGGCGGCGGTGACGGCGGCATAGGGGAAATCCCGCTCGTCCAGGCCCAGCTCATGAAGGCCGCACATCATGCCGTCGGACAGCACGCCCCGCAGCTTGCCCCGGGTGATTTTTTTGCCGCCGGGGAGGGTAGAGTTGTGCTTGGCCACGGGGACCAGGTCCCCCTCGTGGATGTTCCAGGCCCCGGTGACGATCTGGACCAGCTCCTGTTCCCCGATGTCCACATGACAGACCCACATATGGTCGCTGTCGGGATGGCGCTCCATCTCCTTGATGCGGCCCACAACAACGTTTGCGATCTCCGCCCCCAGGTCCTCCGTGACCTCCACCTTAGAGCCGGAGATGGTCATGGCCTCGGCGAAGTCCCGGTCGCTGACCGGGCCGATGTCCACAAATTCTTGTAACCATTTACGGGATAGTTTCATATCGTAACTCCTCTTTCCTGTGAAAGTGAGCGGTCAGTCCCACTCGATTTCGCCGCCCTCTTCCTGAACGAGGCGGCAGAGCTCTTCCTCATGCTCCACCAGGGAGCGGATCATTTCCTCAAAGCGTCTGGCCCGGGCCTCGTTTTCCGGGGAGAGGGGCCAGATGGCCGAATAGGAGCCCGCTTCGGGGTCCGGGTTCAGGCCCTCTAGAATTGCGGGCTCGTGCTTTTCCAGGTAGTACCGGAAAAGCGCGTCCCAGTTGTAGCCGTTCATATAGGCGTCTGGGCAGAGGGCATACAGCGTTTCCCCCAGGGCCATGACCTTGGGGTCCTCAGCATCAAAGGAAACGGACACATGGTTGTTATAGGTGAAAACCGATACATAATCCGCCATGTCAACCCCTCCTATTTCGTCAGAACTGCTCCAGGAAGCGGATGTCGTTTTCAAAGATCAGACGCATGTCGCTGATTTTGTACCGGCCCAAGGCCAGCCGCTCCAGGCCCATGCCGAAGGCGAAGCCGGAGTATTCCTCCGGGTCCACGCCGCAGTTTCGCAGCACCTTGGGGTGGACCATGCCCGCCCCCAGAATCTCAATCCAGCCCTCGCCCTTGCAGGTGGGGCAGCCCTTTCCGCCGCACTTGTAGCACTGGATGTCCACCTCGCAGCTGGGCTCCGTGAAGGGGAAATGGTGGGGGCGGAAGCGGGTCTGGGTCTCCGGGCCGTAGATTTCCCGGATAACGGCGTTCAGCGTCCCCTTGAGGTCCGCCATGGTGATGCCCTTGTCCACCACCAAACCCTCGATCTGGTGGAACATGGGGGAGTGGGTGGCGTCCACCTCGTCCTTGCGGTACACCCGCCCGGCGGAGATCATGCGGATGGGCACGCCATAGCCCTCCATGGCCCGAATCTGCATGGGGGAGGTCTGGGAGCGGAGGAGGACGGAGGAGTCCTCCGTCAGATAAAAGGTGTCCGTCCAGTCCCGGGAGGGATGGTTCTCCGGGGCGTTGAGCTTGGTGAAGTTGTAGTCCGCCTGCTCGATCTCCGGGCCGTCCATGATCTCAAAGCCCATGTTCAGAAAGATCTCCTTCATCTCGTCCAGGACGGAATACATGGGGTGCTTGTGGCCAAGGAGGGGCTTTTTCCCGGGGATGGTCACGTCCACGGCCTCCGCCGCCAGCTTGGCCTCCAAGGCCTTCTGGGAGAGGACGCCGGACTGAGACTCGATGGCCCGCTCCAGGCTGGAGCGTACGTCGTTGGCCAGCTGGCCCATGACGGGCCGAAGCTCGGCGGAGAGGCCGCCCATCTGCTTTAAGACGGCGGTGAGCTCGCCCTTCTTGCCTAGGTACTTGACCCGAAGGGCCTCCAGTCCGGCGACCTCCTGGGCGGAGGCGATGGCCTCCAGCGCCCCTTGGCGAATGGCTTCCAACTGTTCTTTCATATCGTGGTACTCCTTTTCTTGGATGTGTTGGCTCAGGAATTGCGCAGCAGCGCCCAGGGCGGGCGCTCCATGGTAACGGTGAAGCGGGGCAGCTGGTGCAGCCCCTTAGAGAGATTCGCGGTGTGCTTCCCGGGCCCGGTTACCGCCGTCACGGGGAAGAGGGCCGCCAAATACGCGTCGGCGTCCGGGTCCGTCTTGCCGAAGGGATAGGCGAAGTAGCTGGGGGGGACCCCGGTCTCCTGGGCGATGCGGTCAAAGCTGTACCGCAGGTCCTCCAGCACCCGGCAGTAGAAATCGTTGTCGGACTCGCCCTTGCGCCGCTGGACGCCGTTGGCCTGCCCGGGGACAAAGTTTCCCATCCGCCCGTCCAGGTTGTGGATGGCATAGCCGTGGGAGCCGATTTCCACCAGACCCGAGGCGGTCATCTCCCGGCACATGTCCCAGGTGAGGAAATTCCCCCCGGGGTTGTCCTGCATATAGGCCATGACGGCGATGACGGCCTTGGCCCGGTACTGCTGGAGGAGGGGGTAGGCCAGATCGTAGTTGCTTCGATAGCCGTCGTCGAAGGTGAGAAGGATGGGCTTTTCCGGCAGGGGCTCTCCCGCCGCCAGCTCCCGGGGAAGGATGGTGTGATAGCCCATTTCCGCCAGCCACTGGAGGTCCTGCTCCAGCCGTCCCACGGTGACGGTCATCTCGTTGCACGCCTGCCAGTCGTGGACCACGTGGTGGTACATCAGCACCGGCAGACGGAGCTCGTAGGTTACCGGCGCGCCCTCTGGCGAGGAGGGGGAAATTGTGGGAATTTCCGGGGCCATCCGGGCCTGAACCGCCTGGGGCTCCGGGGCGGCGGCCGCCGGGACAGCCGGGGAGAAGGGGGCGGCGATGGACAGCGACAGGGACAGCGCCAGTGCCAGGGGAAGGGAGTACATGGCAGTCAGGTCCTTTCTCTAAAAAGTCGGAGAGGAAAAAAGAAAAACCCTCCGCCCCAAGCCTGGGACGAAAGGCAACTCCTTCCGCGGTACCACCCAAATTCGCGCCCAGAGGTGCGCTCTCGAGGCCCCGGTAACGGAGGGCGGACCGGCCGTGTCTCCACGGCGGCTCCCGGGCGAACCAAACGGCGCGTCGCAGACGGGCTTGCAGCCGGCGGCCCATCCTCTCTTGGCGAGGCGTGATCGTTATTTTCCCGTTCATCGCGAATCAGGTATGATCTTTTTCTTTTATAGCACAATTCCGCGGGAAAAGCAAGAGGAAAAAAGAGAGGCCTGCGCCTCTCTTTCGGATTCCTGGAGCTTACAGCTTCTCCTTGATCTTGGCAGCCTTGCCCACGCGGCCCCGCAGATAGTACAGCTTGGCCCGGCGGACCTTGCCGTTGCGGACAACCTGAATGGTGTCGATGGAGGGGGAGTGCACGGGGAACACCTTCTCCACGCCCACACCGTAGGAGATGCGGCGGACGGTGATGGTTTCCTCAATGCCGCCGTGCTTCTTGGCGATGACGGTGCCCTCGAAAACCTGGATGCGCTCCCGGGAGCCTTCCTTAACCTTTACGTGGACGCGAACGGTGTCGCCGATCTGCACCTTGGGCGTTTCCTTGCCAAGCGCTTCTTTGTTCAGTTCCTTGATGAGATCCATGGGATACTTCCTCCTGTTTTATAGGCGTTCTTACCCGCGTTTTCTGTGCGTTTTTCCCACGCGGCAGAGGACCGCCCTTTTGTAAGCCTGAATAGGATATCATAGTCCCCTTCAAATTGCAAGTTCTTTTTCCAAGTATTTGACAAAAAATCTGTCAGGCTGCCAGGGACGGTATCCAAATGGGCTCCCGAGCGGGAGCCCCGCCGCTTCGGCCCAGATCAACGCCGGACGGCCAGGGCACGCGCGGGCTGGTTTTTTCCCGTTATCCAAATCTCTTCGGTAAAGAAGGTCAGCCCAAATCCCGGTGGTCCAGGGCCGCGAGACCAAAGCGCACCGCCTGGACAATGGCCTCCCGCTCTCCCTCGTCTCCGGCGGCGTCCCATTTGGCCCGGAGCTCCCGGAGAAACAGGCCCCGGAGAGAGTCCTCCCCGGCCCGGGCCCAGACATCCGCCGCCACCCGGGTGTGGTCCCGGACCTCCAGGGCGTAAAACCGCCCGGCCAGGGCCGTCTCCAGGGCCTTGGCGTCTCCGCCGCCCTCTCCGGCCTCGCCAGTGAGAAGGACGCGGTAGAGGTCTCTGGCCGTGTCCCCCGGAAGAGCGTCCTCCACGGCGGCCCGAGGCGAGACCTTTCCCGTCACGTCCACCTCCAGAATTTCATAGCGCCGCCCGGCGAAGGGCACGAAGGTCAGGGAGAGACTACCCCCGTCGTCGATCACGCCCTCGTAAAAGCCCTTCTCCCCCAGCTCGTCAAAGCCCCGGCCCTCCAGACAGCCGGGCCAGGCGCAGAGGGTTTTTCCGCAGGCTCTGGGCTCCCCCCGCTTGTGGATGTGCCCCAGGGCCAGATAGCTTAGGCCGCTGGCGGCGATCTCCTCTCGCCCCAGGGGGTTGTAGCGGGCCTCCGCCGGGTCCATCTCCCCGTGGAGAAGGCCCAGGTGAACCCGTCCGTCCTCCGGTGCGGAGAAGCCCGCCAGAAGGCTGGTCCCCTGCTCCGGGGCGGTGAAGGCCGCCCCATGGACGGTGACGCCCAGCTCCGGCAGGTCCACGGAGGTCATGGCGGTTTCCCGGAAAATGTGCACGTTCTCCGGCCAGTCCACCGTGACCCAGGGACTGCCGGGGCCGTACCAGTCGTGGTTTCCCGGCGCGGCAAAGACCTGGGCCTTCATTCGCCCCAGGGCCTCCGCCAGGGACTCTCCGGTTTCCCGGTAGGGGGCGGCGCTGTCAAAGAGGTCCCCGGCCAGCAGCACCAGCTGCACGCCGTGGGCGTTCACATAGTCCGCCAGCCGGAAGGGGAGCTCCCGGCTCTCCCGCCGCCGCTCCGCCGCCCGCCCGGGGGGCAGAGCGGCAAAGGCGCTGTCCAGATGGAAGTCCGCCGCGTGGATAAATTTCAGCATCATCCCGCCTCCCAATGCCTTAGACTTTCGTCTGCCAAGCCTTGCACACGTCCACCCACTCCACGAAGTTGGAGGAATACCGCTCCAGCTCGTCACAGGTCAGCTCAATGGCGCTGTTGTCACTGCCTGCGGCGGGAAAGACGGTCTCAAACCGTTTCAGGGATACATCCAGGTAAACCTTCACCTCCTCCGGCAGGGCGAAGGAGCACACGCCCCCCACGTCGTGGCCGATCAGGCTGTGAGCCTCCTCATGGGTGAGCATTTTGGCCTTAGTATGGAACTGGGCCTTGTATTTGCTGTTGTCGATTTTTGCGTCCCCGGCCACCACGATGATGACCGGCTTGTCCTCCACTTTAAAGCTGAGGCTCTTGGCAATCCGGGCGCCCTCCACGCCGACGGCCACCGCCGCCAGCTCCACGGTGGCGGAGGAGACCGCAAACTCCCGGATGCGGTCTGCAATGCCCAACGGCTGAAAATACGCTCTCACTTTTTCAATAGACATACGTTCCTTCCTCTCTGTCGGTTTCTCGTTTCCGGCGGGCGCAGAATACGGCGGAGATGCCCAAAACCAGAAGGCTGAACAAAGGCTCCGCTCCCACGTAACCGCCATGGCCGTCCATGGCCCGGGCAAAGACGGTCAGTCCCTCCCAAAGGCTGAAAAAAGCGGCGGCGCAGAGGCTCCAGCTTCCGATTTGCCGGGCCCGGAGCCGGGGAAGCCACAGGGCCGCCATGGCGGCGGCTGTGGTGAGATACGGGCCCAGGAACGCGGCCAGATACAGCAGCTTCCAAAACAGCCCCGCCGCGCCGCCATAGTAGGCCAGAACGCTTTCTAGGTTCCACAGGACCCGGACCGTCCGCAGGACCACCGTTCCCGCCAAAAGGGCCGTCCCGGCGGCCCGCAGCAGCCCCCTCACCGGATGTCGATGCGCTCCACCGCTGTGCACAGCCCTGTGGCGCGGTCCAGGGTAAAGACGGCCCCCTCCATTTTGCAGGGCCCCTCCGGATGCTTGTACCGCCCCGGCAGGCCGCCCAGAAAGTTTTCCACCGACTGCCAGGGCTCGATGCCCAGGACGGATTCCACAGGCCCGGTCATTCCCAGGTCCGTGATATAGCCCGTTCCCTTGGGATAGACCCGCTCGTCGGCGGTGGGAACGTGGGTGTGGGTACCCCAAAGGGCGGAGACCCGTCCGTCCAAATAGTAGCCCAGGGCCAGCTTTTCACTGGTGGCCTCGGCATGGAAGTCCACCAGGGTGAAGTCCGCCTCCCCCCGCTCCAGCAGCCGGTCTGCCAGGGGGAAGGGGTTGTCCGCTCCCCAGGCCAGGCCGCAGCGCCCAATGAGGTTTATCACTCGGATGCGGACGCCTCCCAGGTCGAAGATTTCACAGCCGTGGCCCGGAGCCCGGCCGGAGTAGTTGGCGGGGCGGAGGAGCCAGGCCGCGTCCTCCAGCAGATTCCCAATCTGGGCCTTGCCAAAGGCGTGGTTTCCAAGGGTCACCGCGTCGGCCCCGGCGTCCCGGATACGCTCCGCCTGTTCCCGGGTGAGGCCCACGCCGGAGGCGTTTTCCCCGTTGACCACGGTAAAGGAGATATCCTTGAGCTTTTGCAGGGGCCGCAGGACCTTTTCCAGGTGGCGAAGCCCGGGCTCTCCCACCACGTCGCCCACGGCGAGAATGTGATACAGCATAAACGCCCTCCAATCTAAGGACATAGTATAGCAAAGTTTCCCGCGTTTGCAAAGAAAAAATCCAACGGTCCGCCGAAATTTTCCGGCGGACCGTTGGGGTGTTTACCGCTGATTCTGTTCCGCCAGCAGCTTGGTCAGCTCCTCCATGAAGCTGTCGATGTCCTTAAACTGCCGGTAGACGGAGGCAAAGCGGACGTAGGCCACCTGATCGATGGTCCGCAGGTTTTCCATGACCCGCTCGCCGATGACCTCCGTGCTGATTTCCCGCTCCATAGAGTTTTGGAGCTCCTGCTCAATCTCCGCGGCCACCTTCTCCAGCCGCGCCAGGGGAACGGGACGCTTTTCACAGGCGCGGATCATGCCGCCCAGGACCTTTCCCCGGTCGAAGCTCTGGCGGCTGCCGTCCTTTTTCACCACCACCACCGGGAGACTTTCCACGGTCTCATAGGTGGTGAAGCGCCGGGTGCAGGAAAGACACTCTCTCCGGCGGCGAATGCTGTTGTTTTCATCGGCCGGACGGGAGTCGATGACCTTGCTCTCATTAAAGCCGCAGTAGGGACATTTCATAAAGGACCTCCTGATCCTCCGCCGGTTTCCCGGCGGCCCGATTCCGTACAATACGGGCACCTTTGGTACTTCCCAAGGCGTTACGGGGATGTCCCGGGAACGTTGGGCTGTATTATATCACGAGAATCACAAAATTGATAGAAATTTGTCAAATCTTTTTAAAAAAATTTTCCCTGTTTCTGGAAGTTCAGAAAACAGGCCGGTCCTGCTTGTCGAAGGCGTAGACCACATAGGACCTCTCGCCGATCTTCCGGACCTGGGCGAAGCAGAAAAGGGTGGTCAGGGGGAAGGGGGTTCCCCGGTCATAGGGAAGAGCCAGATAGCGGGTTTCTCCCGCCTGCCGGGTTTGGGCCCCTTGGACCCCCTTCAGCCTCTGCCGGAGCCAGGGGGCCCGGAACAGCCGGTCCGGAGCGGGGGCGGGCTCCCAGGTCTCTGGCTCTTTCGCCCCCGCCGGGCGGACCTCTCCCCGGAGGAGACGGCCCAGAGGGGCGGTGAGCCGGCCGGAGAAGCGGCGGCGGATGGACCCCTGGGCGCCCTCCGGCTCCAGCACTCCCAGGCGCAGCTCTCCCCGGTCTCCCACGACCCAGGCGCACCAGAGCCCCTCCGGGAGGGGGCAGCGGGCGGAAAACCAGGTGTACAGCCCCTCCCGCTCCGCCGTCAGCTCCCCAGCGGGGCGGCCCTCCAGCATCAAGGGGAATTTGTCCATATTCCTCATCCCTCCCGCCGTGAAAATGAAAACCCGTCTGCGCCAGCTTATGCGCAGACGGGTTCGGTTATGCAGGTCACGCGACAGTATAGCTCCCCCGGGCCAGAACCTTGGTGGTGGCGGCGGTGGCCCGGACGCCGCGGCCCTCAATGGTCATCATGTACAGGTGGTTTTGAACCAGGGCTCCGCCGTTTGCCAGGGTGGCGGCGGTGGTTTCGTCAATGAGGCCCGGGTCCGAGGGGGAGACGCAGACGGCGCTGCCCACCCGCAGCATCACCTCGCAGCCGATGCCCCCGGTGAGAGTCTGCCCCTCGTTCAAGGTCACCACCACAAAGGAGGCGGCGCTGGAGGAGGTCCCGCCGGGGAGGGCTTGTCCCGTCCGCTCGGCAATCTTTTGGTCTACCCGCTGCATGATATTGTTGAAGAAGGTGTCGTTTAAGTAGCTCAGGGTCACCAGCGGGTCGCCGCTGGACCCGGCCTCCGCCGCCAGGGCGGTGGTCATCAGCCCGGCGCTGAGGGCCAGCAGGACGAACGCCCGCAGCAGCCATCTGTCTTTTTTCATATGTACCTCCTCTATATGCCTCCCGGCGGGGGATGGACCTCCGCCGGGAGGGAACCTCAAACCAACTGGTCGTGGGGCAGTCCAAAGCTGACCGCGATCGCCGTGTCCACCTTGTTCATCACAGCTTCTTCCACATGGCCCATGCGCTCCCGAAGCCGCTTTTTGTCCAGAGTCCGCACCTGCTCCAGCAGGACGACGGAATCCCGGCTTAGGCCGCAGCTCTGATCCACGGGAAGATCGATATGTGTGGGCAGCCGGGTTTTCCCGGTCTGGGAAGTGATGGCCGCCGCGATCACGGTGGGACTGTAGCGGTTGCCCGTGTCGTTCTGAATGATCAGAACCGGCCGGACGCCGCCCTGCTCGCTGCCCACCACCGGGGAGAGATCGGCATAGTAAATATCGCCACGCTTGACACTCGTATCCACAAAGTTCACACTCCGCCGAAAGAAGTACCCGCCATCGGGGAGGAAGTTTCTTCCTCCTCGGTGAGGCCACTCTCATTCTCCCACGCAGTTTCGGAATTTATACGCCTCCTTTGGGAATCTTAGATGCAAGCCGCGGGAGGGATAAATTCCGGCGTCCTCGCCCCACGTCATCCTATGCGGGGGAGGGGGCCGGGGTGTCAAGCGCCGGTTTCTGCTATTGTATCATAAAAAGAGAAGCTCGTAAAGTCCGCCGTCAAAAGGATTTCCCCATCCACGGCGATTTCCCCCCGGACCGGGGTTCCGTCCGTCTGCCTCAGCCAGACGGTAGAGAGAATTTTCCCGTCCTTCACCCCCGTCTGGTCCACCGTGAGACGGAGACAGGGCACGCCGTTCCACTCCTCCTCATTCTCCTCCAGCAGCCAGCCGTCCCGAAGGGCGCTCATCAGCCGGGGCAGGCAGGCGGCGGGGCTGATCTCCTCGTCGCTGAGCGTTCCGGCGTTGAGGCTGGCGTCCTCGTACTCCAACCGCCAGTCCGTGTCGCTTAAAACAGCCTTCACCCCGGCGATGGTCTCCGGGGAGAGAACCTCCACAACGCTCTCCCCGCCGGGAACATAGTCGCAGCGGAGCTCCGCCTCCCAGGCCAGCCCCTCCTGGTCGCAGGAGACGCGGGCCTCCATGACGCAGCCCGTGCAGTCATGATAGCGGTCCCGCAGGTCCGCTGTCTGGGACTCCCCGTCCCCGCCTGCTCCGCCGCCGCAGGCCGCCAGCAGCAACAGCAGGGTCATCATTGGTACGCACTTCCATAGGCGCACCGGAAAACCTCCTTGCTATTCAAGTTCCTTGAAGCTCCAAACATACCCTGGGGAAGGCGGCGATCACATCCTCCGGCGTCAGGCCGTATTCCGTCTGCGTCTCCGCCGCCAAATCCCCGGCCCGGCCGTGAATCCAGACGCCTCCTGCCGCCGCCATTACCGGGCTGGCCCCCTGGGCCAGCAGCGAGGCGATGAGGCCCGTCAGCACGTCGCCGCTGCCCCCCTTGGCAAGGCCCGAATTGCCGGTGGTGTTCACCAGCACGTTCCCCTCCGGCCCGGCGGTGACGGTGCGGTGGCCCTTCAAAACCAGGACGCAGCCGTGCTCCCGGGCGAAGGCCCGGGCCGTGCCCGCCCGGTCTCCCTGGGAGAGGTCCCCGCCGATGCGGGCAAACTCCCCGTCGTGGGGGGTCAGAATGGTGACCCGGCCCCGGCGGCTGTCCAGAATATCTATATGTCCCTCCAGCGCGTTTATGCCGTCGGCGTCCAGCACCACCGGCTTTTCCGTCTGCTGGAGGAGGTCCCAGACCAGCTGCCGGGTGGACGCCCGCCGCCCCAGCCCCGGACCCAGGGCCAGGACGCCGCAGTCCTCCAGCCGCTCCAGAAGCTCCGGCAGGGCCCGGCGGCTCAGGCTGCCCCGGCGGTCCGCCAGGGGGAAGGGCATGGCGGAGGTGCACTTGGCGGCCTCCACCGGCCAGATGCTGTCAGGCACCCCCAGGTACACCAGTCCGCAGCCGGACCGGACCGCCGCCGAGGCGGCGAGATAGGGCGCGCCGGTATAGCCCACGGAGCCGCCCACCACCAGGACCTTGCCAAAATCCCCCTTGTGGCCGTCCTTCTTCCGGGGCGGCAGGGCCTCTCGGGCAAAGTCCGCCTCCACCGTCTGGACGGGGCAGGGGACCTCCCGGATCAGGGCGGCGGGAATACCGATGTCGTGGACCGTCACCCTTCCGGAGAGGACGGCCCCGTCTCCGGTGAACTGTCCGATTTTGGGCAGGGAGAAGGTGACGGTGCGGTCCGCCTTTACCGACCGGCCCAGGACCCGTCCGGTGTCAGCCTCCACGCCGCTGGCGATGTCGGCGGCGATGACCGCGCCCTTGCATTGGTTGATAAGGTCCACAGCGGCGGCAAAGCTGGAATCCGGAGCGATCTTGCGGGAGAGGCCCACGCCGAACACCGCGTCGATGACCACCTGACAGCTTCGGGCCCAGGCGGCCTGGGCCGTGTCTCCGGGGACGAAGTCCTCCAGCTCCACGCCGCACTCGCTGAGGCGGCCCGTCTCCTCCATGGCGTCGGGGGTGAGGCGGTCGTAGTCCCCCACCAGAAAGACCCGGACCTTGAGCCCCATCAAAAAGAGGAGCCGCGCCGCGCCGATGCCGTCCCCGCCGTTGTTCCCCGCGCCGCAGAAAATTGCCGCCCGGCATTTGGCGGGCTTCTCCGGCAGCAGGTCCAGAGCCGCCTGGGCCACCTCTGCCGCCGCCCGCTCCATCAGGTCTATGGAGGGGATGTTCCGTTTTTCAATGGCCTTCCGGTCTAATTCCCGCATCTGCGCCGCCGTCGCCAGCTTCATGAGCTCGTACCTCCCGCGTGCCAAAATTTGATGGTTTGATTATAGCGGATTCCCGGCGCAAACGCAATCGCGAACCTTGCCGCAGGGCAAAAATCCTGTTGAAACGCGTCGTGCTGCCGGCCGCAGCGGCCTGGGCAGTTTCTTTTGTTGACATTGTAGACTTCCTGTGCTACACTATGTCTACAATGTAGACGAGGAGGCGAAGGATATGGAGCACGTTAAGCTGACCTCCGGCGAGTGGAACGTCCTGAACTGCCTGTGGGAGCAGCATCCCCGGACGGTTATGCAGATTGCCGGCGAGCTGGAGAAAACGGTGGGCTGGCGCCGGAGCACGACCATCACCACCCTGCACCGCATGGAGGCCAAGGGCCTGATTCGCTGCGAGCGAATGGGCCGAGGGACGGCCTATGTTCCCCTGGTGGACCGAGAGGGGGCGGAGACGGCGGAAACCCGAAGCTTTTTGGACCGGGTGTACCGAGGCAGCGTGGGCATGATGATGAGCGCCATGGCCCAGCGGCAGGAGCTCTCTGGCGACGAGATCGCGGAGCTCCGGGCCATTTTGGATCAAGCGGAGAAGGGAGGCCCTCAATGAGCGCGTTTTTGCTGAACTGGGTGTGGACGGCCTCCCTTTTGCTTCTTGCGGTTCTCCTCCTCCGGGCGGCCTTCGGGCGGCGGATCAGCGCCCGGCTGCGCTATGCCCTGTGGGCGGTGGTCCTGGCCCGGCTTTTGGTGCCGGGACAGTTTTTCACCGCCCCCGTAGAGACGCCCCAGGTGCTCCCGGAGCTCTCCATCATTCAAACGCTTCCCAGAGGACCCCAATCCCCGGTGGAAAAAATCGACCCCGCCCAGGGAGATGAGGCCGGACAGCCCGTCCAGGCCCTCCCCGCCCCCGCCGGGGAGGAGACTGCCGCCTTGGTGGCCCGGAAGCCGTTGGACCTTAAAACCCTGCTGGGCGGAATTTGGCTGGCGGGGTCGGCGGCGCTGGCGGCGGCGTTCCTGCTCTCGAACTTGAGCTTTGCCCGGCGGCTGCGGCGGCTCCGGGTTCCGCTGGCGGCGGAGTGTCCCCTGCCGGTCTATACCCTGGCGGGCCTGCCCTCCCCCTGCCTGTTCGGCGTGCTCCGCCCGGCGGTGTACGTCACCCCGGAAACGGCGGCGGACCCGGGGATGCTCCGCCACGTGCTGGCCCATGAGGTCACGCATTTCCGCCAGGGGGATCACCTCTGGTCGCTGCTGCGGTGCGCGGCCCTGGCAGTCCACTGGTGGAACCCTCTGGTATGGCTGGCGGCGGTTCTTAGCCGCCGGGACGCGGAGCTGGCCTGTGACGAGGGGACGCTGCGTGTTCTTGGCGACGGCGAGCGCCGGGCCTATGGCTCCACCCTGCTGGCCCTGGTCACCGCCAAGCCCCGGCCCGGGGACCTGCTCCGCTGCGCCACCACCATGACGGGGGACAAGCGGAGCCTCCGGGAGCGGGTGCGGCGCATCGCCCGGGCCCCGAAGCGCTGGCTGTGGGCGGCGGTGCTGTCGGCGGTCTTGGCCCTTCTGGTCTGCGCCTGTTCCTTCGCCAAATCCGAGACCCTGGAGACGCCGGAGGACGGGCCCCTGACGGCGGAGGAGCTGGAGCGGTTTAATACCGAAGTATTCAACGGTGACGGCTTCAACATGATGAACCAGTTCCTTTACCTGGCCGTGGAGGCCCCGAAGGATTACCGGCAGATCGACCTCTTCACACTCTTCTACAACGGCACGGGAGCGCCCATGGAGGTGACGGAGAAGGAGCGCCAAGCCGTGGCGGAGGCGGCCTATGGCGGCGAGGACCCCATGGTGGACCTTGTGAAATGTCCTGCCTCTGAGATGGACGCAGTTTTGCGGAAGTACCTGGGCATCGGCCTGAAGGATACGGACCAATGGCGCCTGGACCAGTTTACCTATTTGGCGGAATACGACGCCTACTATGACTTCCACGGCGACACGAACTATCCCGGCGAGGTGACCTTCACCTCCGGAGAATGGAAGGACGGCAAGGTTCTCCTGTACTACGAGGGCAGCGGCTTTCCCGGGCTTAGCAGCGGGCACGGCGAGATGAACATGGTCTCCTCCAGCCCGGCGTGCGTGACGCTGGAACCTAAAAAAGACGGCGGCTACCGTTTTCTGAGCAACTGGTACTGGGGCTGGAATGACGACCCGCCCGTCATTCCCACAGCCTACCCGGCCTGGGAACCGGAGCGGGTCATCCCCCTGGACGATGCGGAGCCTTATCGGGCCCCGGAACTCCAGGTGGAGCGCCACGACGACGTGGCGGAAACGCTGTACACCACGCACTTTGAACCCTATGAGGACAGGGACGACGGCTTTTATATAGAGGTCTACCGCTCCGGAGACGGCGACCTCCATGCCGCCGTGGCGGTCTCCGCCACAGAACGGGACTGCTTTTTAACCGTGCCTGGGAAGGATTCCGCCGGATGGTCGGCGGACGAGGGCGGCGTGGAGCCCTTTACAAACCTGTTCGGGCAGTCCGGCCTGCGGATTTCCTACTACGGCCAGCTGGCCGAACACTCCTTCGGCCAGATCAACGACTATTACACCTTCTCCGACGACGGCGCGCCCTCCCTGCTTCTCCGGGCCCTGGGGAACGTGACCGAGGCGGACCTGGACGGGGACGGTGTGCGGGAGGTGGCCGCCTCCGACGGGTGGAATGTCTCCCGGCTCTTCTTCCTGCGGGACGGAACCCTTTACGAGGCGGACCTGTATGCCCTCATCCACGCCGCGTGGCCCGAGGCGGGGTATCTGGAATCCGGCTTCTGGGACCCGGACGGACGGTACCTCTCCATGTCTGCGGAGGTCCCCCTCCCCGGCTATGACATCACGGTCACAGGTTACCGGACGCTGTTTTTCGACGGGGAAAATCTTCGAATTTATAAGGATGAGGGCGGCTACAAGGACCATATCGCCAACGGCCTGGAGGCCCTCCCGGCGGACGTGCTGGCGGCGGCCCGGGGCTTTGTCCAGGGGCGGTTTGAGGCCCTGGCGGCGGAGGGCTACGGCGTGGATGGCTCCGGGAACTACAACGAGGAAAACTTCGGCCCCGGAAACGTCGTCTGGGACGACTGGCGGATCACCGGCCTCAGCGGACCCTACTATGAGGCGGCGGGGAATCTCCGGGTGGAAATTTGGAGCGTCAGCTATGAGACGCACACCGCCACGCCGGACCGGGTAATGCTGGCGGGCGGGTCCTATATAGGGGAGGACGGCTGGTGCATGATTGGCTACGCCGGCTGCGACTACCTGTATTTCCGGCTGGGCGAGGGCGGAAACCGGACCTACCTGTTTTCCAAAATGGAGAACGATTGTTTCCCCGGCACGGAGATGTTCTTGTCAGATATGGTCAATGCCCTGATGGACCAGGGGCTCTTGGAGCTGACGGACCTGGATGGCGAGACCCTGGCGAAGATCATGTATCCCCAATCGGCGGAGTTCCTCAACAGCGTGGCGGAGCGGGACGCGGCGGAACGAGATGAAATCCTGCTGTTCCTGGCGGGGTATCTGTCCGGCGGAAGCGAGAAGGGAAAAACGTACTATGAGGGCTTCCTCCATGAGCTAAGCGGCGGCTACCGGGCCGGGGACCTCACCGCCGGAGGCCGGGCCGCGTGGGAGAAGCTGCAAGACTTTGCGCAAGGGCTTGCGGAGCCCGGCGGGTCGAGTACGTAGAGCGGACGGATGACCGAGGCGGCGGTCCATCCGGCAGAGGTTTCCAGCCGCACGTCATCTGGCAGAAACAAGCATCCCCGGACGAAACCGTCCGGGGATGCTTGTTGTTTCGTTTTCAGGCTCAAGAGTTCGCCAGGAACTCGCCCTTCATATAGCCGGTGGTGGTCACGCCGCCTACAGCGGTGAAGGTGATTTCATACCAGCCGTCTCCCGCGCTGGCTACCACCTGAACGGAGCCGCCGTTGGGCACGGTGGCCAGGATGTCGTAGCTGGTGCCGGGGCCGGAGCGGACCCGGACGCCGTTGCCGCCGTTGACGACCACGGCCTTGCCCGCTTTCAGGGACCCGCCGGAGGAGGGCGTGCTTGTGGGCGTGCTGGGTGCGGTCCCGCCTCCGCCGCTGGAGCCGCCGGTGACCCGGACAATGCAGATGGCCCGCTTAGACCCGTCGGTAACCACGATGTTGGTGATTCCGGCAGCCACGGGAGTTACGGTTCCGTCGCTGGCCACGCTGGCGACAGACGGATTCTCGCTGATCCAGGTATAGGTGCCGGTGCCGCCGGAAACCTTCAACTTGTGGGCCCCCTCGGAGACACTGCGGGTGAAGTCCGTGCTGTTCAAGGTTAGTCCCTTGGGCAGGGCGGCGGCGGAGGCGTAGCTCATGCCGCCGCTGGAGGTCCCGGACCCGCCGGAGGCTGTGCTGGAGCTTCCGGCATTGCCCTCGGGCATGGTTCCGGTTCCGGGGGCGTCGGTACCGGGAGCGTCTCCCTCCGGCGTATCCGTGTCGGCGGGTTCCTGGGTATCGTCGGGTTCGTTCGTCTCGTCGGGGTTCGTGGCGGGGGTCTTGTCCGGTGTCACAGGGGGGTCTATCGGCGTGGTGATGCCAGTCTTGCCGTCGTCCGGCGGGGGTGTTTTTCCATCTTTGTTGAACAGCTTGTCCCCATAGAGCAGGTAGATCAAAAGCATGGCCATCAGCACGATCAGCACAATCAAAATTGGCGTCACGATGCTGTAGGCGCTTCGTCCGCCGTGGCCGCCGGGGCTCCGGACGCCCTCCCGGAGAATGGGGCGGCGGGCAGGCTCCTGCTGTTCATCCTCCCAATACTCCTCCTCCTCACAGAAGGGGCAGTTTTTATATGTATCGGAAAATCTCTCCCCGCAGATGGGGCAGCGTTTCATTGCCATGTCGGTCCTCCCGTATGTGATCTTCATTGTCAAAACCATGCCGGTTTTGCTATCATCACATTTTCTATCATATCCATTTTCCAGGCCGCCGTCAAGTGCGAGTTCGTCAAAATTTGTGAACTTTTCAGGTTCTCCTTGCTTTTTCGCCCCGAATCCATATAATGGAACTTGTAGAACCGAATCGAACCCACGGGAGGTAATGGGCATGAGCGCCATCATCATCGGCATCGCCGGAGGAAGCGGCTCCGGAAAAACCACCCTGGCCCAGCATCTAAAGGACCACTTCGGCGGCAGCGTCACCGTGATTGGACACGACAGCTACTACAAGCGGCAGGAGGGCAAGACCTATGAGGAGCGGGCTCTCCAGAACTACGACCACCCCGACGCCTTTGAAACGGACCTGCTGATCCGGCATCTTCAAGAGCTGCGGGAGGGGCGGTCCGTCCAGTGCCCGGTGTATTCCTATGTGGACCACAACCGGACAGACGAGACGGTGGAAATCTTCCCCACCAAGGTTTTGATTGTGGAGGGCTTTTTGATTCTCCACGAGCCCCGCCTCCGGGAACTGTTCGACATTAAAATCTTTGTGGAGACCGACGCGGACGAGCGCATCCTCCGCCGGGCTCTCCGGGACGTGGAGGAGCGGGGGAGGACCCTGCGGTCCGTGGTGACCCAGTACCTGACCACGGTGAAGCCTATGCACGAGCAGTATGTGGAGCCCTCTCGGAAGCACGCGGACATCATCGTCCTGGAGGGAGGACACAACCTGGTGGCCCTGGAGATGATCATGCAGCGGATTCAAAACCATATTGACCGGGAATGACAAAGGGAGCGGCTTTTCAGCCGCTCCCTTTTTATATGCGCGTTACTGCGCTTTTTTCAGCCTTCGGATATCCTCGGAATGGCTCTTAACCACCACTTCCAGAACGTCAAGTCGATCCTCTGTCTGTTCCAGAGCCTCCATGGGGGCCTGTTTTTCCTGCGTCAGCTTGATCTGGTCGGCGAGGAGGTTGAACTTGGGAGTAAAGTAAGCCTCCATCAAAGCCATCATATCTCCCTTGGCCTGCTGGAGCTCCTCTTTTGTAACCATGTCTTTTTGAAGCGCCGCCGTGTCTTTCTGGAGCGATGCCATGTCTTTCTGAAGCGCCGCCATGTCTTTCTGAAGCGCCGACATCTCTCCCCGGAGAGCCGCTACGTCTCCCTGCATTGCATCCATCCGCTGATTCATGCCCGTCAGCATTTCCAGAACCTTTTCCATATCGCTCATCCCCATCACCTCATCTTTATTATATCATACATTCCCTCCCCGTCAAGGAAAACTCACCCTTTCCTTCGGAAGCTCCCCCCGTCCTCCGGGTCCTCCGGCGTCCGTCCGCCAAAGGCGATGGCTCCGCTGCCATATTTTTGCCGGATGCCGTCCATGGCGGCCTCCAGCCGCTCCTGCCGCTTCCGGTTCGAAGCGCTCCCGGCGGCGAACAGGTCCTCCTGTTCATAGGTTTCCCCCTCCGGGGTTAGGTGGATGGCCGTCACCGTCAGGGCCCGGACGGGGTTGGGGGGCTTCCACAGCTCCTCCGCCAGCTCCAGGGCGGCGGCGGAAATATCCCGAATCAAATGGGTGGGAACGGCTAGCTGCCGCTGGCGGGAGCGGTCGTG
This sequence comes from uncultured Oscillibacter sp., assembly GCA_910587705.1. Classification (GTDB taxonomy): domain Bacteria; phylum Bacillota; class Clostridia; order Oscillospirales; family Oscillospiraceae; genus Oscillibacter. Next base: position 383,999 of record CAJUMX010000001.1, on the reverse strand, counting down.
AAAGGCCGGGTCCCGGACCGTCACATGGACGCCGCCGGCGTATAGCCCCACCCGGCGGAGCCGCCCGGCCACGCTGTCTGCCAGAAGTCCGATGCCCGCCGATACCTGGGCCCGGGTGGTGAGGTTCTTTGGAAACGTGGTGCCGTTCCCAATGGATTTCACCACCTCCGGCTGATGGCGGGAGCGGACCGGCTCCCGATCCAGACCGTTGGCGTAATCGTGAAGCTGGCCCCCTAGCTTGCCCATCAGCTCCTCCAGCATCCCCCGGGGACAGGCCGCCAGCTCTCCAATGCTCCTCACGCCATACTGCCCCAGCAGCTTCCGGGCCGCACCTCCCACATAGAGCATATCCCCCGCCGGGAGGGGCCAGACGAACTCCCGCCAGTTGTCACGGGAAATCACGGTGGTGGCGTCGGGCTTTTTGTAGTCGCTGCCCAGCTTGGCAAAGACCTTGTTGAAGGAAACCCCCACGGAGAGGGTCAGCCCCAGCTCTTTCCGCACCCTCTGCCGGAGGGTATCCGCCAGGGCCCCGGCGTCCATGCCGAAGAGGTGGAGGGTGTTTGTCACGTCCAGCCAGCTCTCATCGATGCCGAAGGGCTCCACCAGGTCTGTGTACTCGTCGTAAATGGCGTTGACCTTCCGGGAATACTCCCGGTAAAGCCGGTGGTGGGGCGGCAGGAGAATCAGCTCCGGGCATTTTCTCTTGGCCTGCCAGATGGTTTCCGCCGTCTGGACGCCGAAACGCTTGGCGGGGTCGTTTTTCGCCAGAATGATGCCGTGGCGGGAGGAGGGGTCCCCGCAGACGGCCACGGGGAGCTTCTTTAGCTCCGGGCGGTTCAGCAGCTCCACGGAGGCGTAGAAGCTGTTCAGATCACAGTGGAGAATCACGCGGTCCATGAAGTCCCTCCTCTCGGGTTGATGGGTCTATGATAGCACATTCGTTCTAAGTTGAAAAGAGGAAAAACACGGCGCGGAAAGGTCCCAGGGGTGAACCCTGTAGGGGCGGACCTGTGTGTCCACCCTTCTCCCGCTACGGCGCCCTCTTCAAAAAACAAAAATTAGGGCTTGCATTTTCCGTCCCGCCGTCGTATACTAGGCTCAGGAAACAGAACTGAATACTTTGTCTTCAGGGCGGGGTGTAATTCCCCACTGGCGGTACAGTCCGCGACCGGAGGCCGTTTTCTTTAGAGCACGGCCCCCGCTGACCCGGTGAAACTCCGGGACCAACAGTTACAGTCTGGATGGAAGAAGATGAGTGCGGCTTGACCGCGCGTATTTTGTGCGCTTCTTTGCTGCTTGTTCACCTTGGAGAAGTCAAAGCGTCCAGGGTGTTTTCAAGTTTGTAAAGGAGTGTTTTCTTATGTCCAACTACGAGCCCAATGTCACCACTGCCCCCGCCGACGACTACGCCGCCGGAGCCGCCGCCGAGCTTCGGATGCGGCGGGAATCCCAGAACACCGTCAAAACCGTCACATCCCTGGCCATGCTGACGGCCCTGACCTACGTGGCCATGCTCCTCAGCAAGATGCTGCCCCAGGTCTCCGGCTTCCTCCAGATGGACGTGAAGGACACGGTGGTCTGCATCGGCGGCTTCCTCTTCGGGCCCCTCTCCGCCGCCATCATTTCCATCGTGGTGGCCCTGGTGGAGATGTTCACCGTCAGCGACACCGGCCCCATCGGCCTTGTCATGAATGTGCTGGCTACCTGCGCCTTCTGCTGCACCGCCTCCTTTGTCTATAAGAAAATGCGCAGCCGGAAGGGCGCGGTTCTGGGCCTGGCCCTGGGTACCGTGGTGCTGACGGTGGTTATGGTCCTCTGGAACTACCTGATTACCCCCCTCTACATGGGAATTCCCCGGGAAACGGTGGCCGGGATGCTGCCCACCGTGTTCCTCCCCTTCAACCTGGTGAAGGGCGGGCTGAACATGGCCCTGATCCTGCTCCTCTACAAGCCCGTGGTCACCGCCCTGCGAAAGGCCCGGCTGGCCCCCGAGCGGGACAGCGCCGCCGCCGGCGACCGTTTCGATGCGGGCTTCCTGCTGTTCTCCCTGGCGCTGCTCGCCACCTTCGTCCTGCTGGTGCTGGTGCTGGCGGGCAAAATCTGAACCAAAACCCCTCGCAGCCGCAAATCTTGGGGCGGAGCCTGACGGCTCCGCCCCGTTTTTCCTGCCTGATTAGTAAAATATTGAGGAAATTTCCAAAAATTGCCGAAAGTTGTGACAATCGCGACTTGCATTATTTGGAAAACTTTGCTATCATGGTAGAATTAAGCAGAAGGGAGGCGCATTGTCTTGGTCATACACGAATCCGCGGAGGACTATCTGGAGTCCATCCTCATCATCCAGGAGCAGTCCGGCCAGGTCCGGTCCATCGACGTGGTGAATAAATTGGGATACTCCAAGCCCAGCGTCAGCATCGCCATGAAAAAGCTGCGGGAGAGCGGCTATATCATCATGGCCGGGGACGGGAACATCACCCTGACCGCCAGCGGCATGGAAATTGCCAGCCGTGTCTACCGCCGTCATAAGACCATCACCAAGCTCTTCGAGCTGATGGGCGTCTCCCCGGAACAGGCCGCGCTGGATGCCTGCAAGGTGGAGCACGACCTCAGCGAGGAAACCTTCGGGCGCATCTGCGCCTATGTAGAGGACAGCCCCACCGACCGCAGCCACTGACCACGGTCGGCAAGAGCCCCCGGACGGCAGGAAGTTTCCGGCGTTTTATCTAAAAAGAGGCGGAAAAGTTCTCTGTTTGGGGGCTTGCATTTTTGCGGACGTTCCGCTACAATAAACAGCAATAAGCAAGGATAGATGGCTGCAACGAAGTGCCGAGCGCACGGGCCCGCACCTGTCTCTCCGTGCGAGCCGATAGGTGTTTCAAGTCCGAGTGGATTTGGGGCGCCTTTCTTTTTTATCCAAAATCCAATTCTTGAGGAGGACTTATACTATGATCTTACTGGCAAACGGCAGGCTTATCACCCGGGACCCCAGCGGCACGGGCTACCTGCCCGACGGCGGCGTGGTTACCGATGGCGGGAAGATCGTCGAGGTGGGCGAAACCGCCACCCTGAAAGCGAAGTACCCCCAGGCGGAATTTGTGGACACCAAGGGCGGGGTCATCATGCCCGGCCTCATCAACGCCCACACCCACATATACTCCGCCCTGGCCCGGGGCCTGTCCATCAACGGCTATGCCCCCACCAACTTCTACGAGGTGCTGGACGGCCAGTGGTGGTACATCGACCGCCACCTGGACCTGGCGGCCACCAAGGCCAGTGCCCAGGCCCTGGTCATCGACTCCATCAAGCAGGGCGTCACCACCATCTTCGACCACCACGCCTCCTTCTGCGAGATTCCCGGCTCCCTCATGGAAATCGCCAAGGTCACAGAAGCCATGGGCATGCGGGCCTGCCTGTGCTACGAGGTCAGCGACCGGGACGGGGAGGAGAAATCCCTCCAGTCCGTCCAAGAGAACAAGGACTTCATCGACTACTGCGAGAGCCACCCCTCCGACACGCTGAAAGCCATGTTCGGTGGCCACGCCCTCTTCACCATCTCCGACAAAACCTTTGACCGGATGGTTTCCGCCAACGGAGGCCGGGTGGGCTACCACATCCATGTCTCCGAGGGTATGAACGACGTGTACGACAGCCTCCAGAACTACGGCCGCCGCCCCGTCCAGCGTCTCCAGGACCACGGCATCCTGGGCCCCAAGACCATCCTGGGCCACTGCATCCACGTAAACGCGGCGGAAATGGACATCATCAAAGAAACGGATACCATGTGCGTCAACAACCCGGAAAGCAACATGGGCAACGCCGTGGGCTGCTCCCCAGTGCTCCAGCTCTACAAGAAGGGCATCCTGGTGGGCCTGGGCACCGACGCCTATACCAACGACATGCTGGAGAGCATCAAGGTGGCTCTGACTATCCAGCGGCACAACGCCTGCCTCCCCGGCGTGGGCTGGTGCGAGGTAACGGATATGCTCTTTAAGAACAACGCCAAGATGGCCCAGCGGGCCGGATTCCCGGAGACGGGCGTGCTGAAAGCCGGGGCGGCGGCGGACGTGATCGTCATGGACTACAAGCCCTTCACGCCGTTTTCCGACGCGAACATCGACGGGCACATGCTCTTCGGCATGACAGGCCGCCAGTGCCAAACGACGATGATCAACGGTAAAATCCTGATGAAAGACCGGGTCCTCACCGAAATCGACGAAGAAGCCGTCAACGCCGAAATTCTCCAGGTCTCCGAGAAGCTCTGGGGAACCCTGAACCACTGCGAGTATTAACAGCGTGTTTGATTGAAAGAAGGGCAGGCTCTGAAGAAATGGCCTGACCTGGGGGTCAGGCCCCACAGGAGCTGTTTCTTCCCCAAACGCCAGATTAGCGGCAGCGAGGAGGACCGGACAGTCCTTACATCGACCGCCAAACCCCCCGCTTGCACCACGCCGCGGGCAGAAGTCTTGCGTAACAAACCATCCGCACCCTGCCGCGCCCCCGTTTTCTCTCTTCCACCGTGCACGGCGCATTCTCTCTTTTCGCAAAAGAGAGAATGGGGGGTGCAAAAGGACCAGCCCTCAGAGGGCTGAATCCCCCACCCCCGCCGGAACGGCGGAGAACCAGCCAGATATTTTAAGGAGGAAAAAAGAATGTCCGAACTGATGACCCCCATCCCCTTCCGGGAACTCATGACCTGGGTAACCGCCGAGTACCAGAAGGACGGCACCGTCTTTGGCGTCCACAAGCCCTATAAGGCGGGCGTCAAGACCCTGCCCATCTTCGGTGAGAAAATTGAAACCCCCTTCGGCCCCGCCGCCGGACCTAACACTCAGCTGGCCCAGAACATCATTGCCAGCTATTTCGCCGGAGCCCGGTTCTTCGAGCTGAAAACCGTCCAGAAGATGGACGGCGCGGAGCTCTCCGCCTGCGTCAACCGGCCCTGTATCCTGGCGGAGGACGAGTGCTACAACTGCGAATGGTCCACGGAGCTGTATGTCCAGCAGGCCTTCGAGGAATATGTAAAAGCCTGGTGCGCCTGTAAAATCCTGGCCAAGGTCTACGGCCTGGGCGACCCCGACGCCTTTGTCTTTAACATGTCTGTAGGCTATGACCTGGCGGGCATCCAGGGCGAGAAGGTGGATGGTTTCCTAAACGGCATGGCGGACGCCTCCCAAACCCCCATTTTCCAGGAGTGCATCCGGGTCCTCAAGGAGTTTTTCCCCGCCGAAAGCGCCTTCATCGACTCCATCACGCCCCATGTCTCCGGCAGCGTCACCCTCTCCACCCTCCACGGCTGCCCGCCGGACGAGATTGAGCGGATTGCCAGCTACCTGATTGAAAAGAAGCACCTCCACACCTTCGTCAAGTGCAACCCCACCATCCTGGGCTACGAGACCGCCCGGTCCATCCTGGACGGCATGGGCTACGATTACATCGCCTTCGACGACCACCACTTTAAAGAGGACCTCCAGTACGCCGACGCGGTGCCCATGTTCCACCGCCTCCAGGCCCTGGCGGACAAGACCGGCGTGGAATTCGGCCTCAAGCTCTCCAACACCTTCCCCGTGGACGTGAAGGGCGGGGAGCTGCCCAGCGAGGAAATGTACATGGCGGGCAAGTCCCTCTTCCCCCTGACCACCACCATGGCGGCCCGGATTTCCAAGGAGTTCGGCGGCCGCATGCGGATCAGCTACGCCGGAGGCGCGGACGCGCTGAACATCGACAAGCTGTTTTCTCTCGGCATCTGGCCCATCACCATGGCCACCACGGAGCTCAAGCCCGGCGGCTACCAGCGCTTCGTCCAGATCGGCGACAAGCTGGACGCTCTGGAGTTTCAGCCCTTCACCAGCGTGGACGTGGCGGGCATCGAGGCCCTGGCCCTGGCGGCCCGGTCCGACAAGTACCACGTCAAGGCCGTGAAGCCTCTGCCCAAGCGCAAGCTCAGCGAGAAGGTGCCCCTGCTGGACTGCTTCACCGCCCCCTGCAAGGGCGGCTGCCCCATCGGCCAGGACATTCCCGAGTACATTGAGCTGTGCCGAAAGGGCGAGTACGCCTCCGCCCTGCGGCTCATCTGCGAGAAGAACCCCCTGCCTTTCATCACGGGCACCATCTGCGCCCACCGCTGCCAGACCAAGTGCACCCGGACCTATTACGAGGATTCCGTCCAAATCCGGGCCACCAAGCTGGTGGCTGCGGAGCGGGGCTATGACGAGTACCTGTCCAAGGTGAAGGCCCCCGCCCCCGCCAACAGCGGCAAGAAAGTGGCCGTCATCGGCGGCGGCCCCACCGGCATGGCGGCGGCGTACTTCGTGGGCCGGGCGGGCATCCCCGTCACCGTCTTTGAAAAAGCCGATAAGCTGGGCGGCATTGTCCGGCAGGTAATCCCCGGCTTCCGCATTTCCGACGAGGCCATCGACAAAGACGCGGCCCTGGTGGCCAAAATGGGCGCGGAGATCAAGCTGAACACCCCCGCCCCCTCGGTTGCCGAGCTGAAAGCGCAGGGGTACACCCATATCTTCTTCGCCGTGGGCGCGTGGAAGGCCGGGCGGCTGGATATCCCTGGCAACGTGGTGCCCGTCATCGGCTGGCTGAAGGATTTGAAGGCCGGAAAGGATGTGTCCCTGGGGCATGTTGCGGTAGTCGGCGGCGGTAACACCGCCATGGACGCCGCCCGGGCAGCTCTCCGGGCTGGAGCGAAGTCCTCCACCCTGGTGTACCGCCGGACCAAGAAGTACATGCCCGCCGACGCGGAGGAGCTGGAGCTGGCCATTGCCGACGGCGTGAACTTCCTGGAGCTGGTGGCCCCCGTGGAGCAGAAGGATGGCAAGCTCCGCTGTGAGAAAATGAAGCTGGGCGAGCCCGACGAGAAGGGCCGCCGGAAGCCGGAGCCCACCGGGGAATTTGTGGAAATCGACTGCGACACCGTGATCTCCGCCGTGGGCGAGAAGGTGGAAAGCGAGCTCTTCACCGCCAGCGGCGTAGAGGTGGATGCCAAGGGCCTGCCGGACTTCTGCACCAACGTAGAGGGCGTCTACGCCGGCGGCGACGCCATGCGTGGCCCCGCCACGGTGGTGGAGGGCATCGCCGATGCCCAGTGGTTCGCCAACGCCGTCATTGGGGAGCGTTACCACTTTGAGATTCCCGCCAAGGCCGTGGCCTCCCGGGCGGACGCCATCGCCAAAAAGGGCATTCTCTGCGAGTCCGCCAAGTGCGAGGGCGACCGCTGCCTGACCTGCAACGTGGTGTGCCAGGTCTGCGCCGACGTGTGCCCCAACCGGGCCAACGTGGTGGTGGAGCTGCCCGACGGGCGGCATGAGATTCTCCACGTGGACCGGATGTGCAACGAGTGCGGCAACTGCGCCATCTTCTGCCCCTACGACTCCGCTCCCTACCGGGATAAGTTCACCCTGTTCAAGACCCGGGAGGGCTTTGACGAGAGCGTGAACAACCAGGGCTTCCTGCCCCTGGGTGGGAGCAAGGTCCTGGTCCGGCTGGAGAGGAAGGTCTTTGAGGCGGACTTGAATGGCAAGAACGATCTGCCCGCGGACATCGAGGTGTTCATCCTCACGGTGCTGAACAAGTACGCCTATCTGCTGGGCTAAGCAAAAACGCGCGGAGGCCGGGAACTTCCGGTCTCCGCACGGAAAAAAGCGCCGTCTTGAAGCGCTTGACAAAATGACGGCCTTGGGTATAATAAAGATAGAAGGGCGCTGCTGGATGGCGGTCAGCCCGGAACTAGACAATCGAAATCGCTAGCCGTTCGGGTACCAGCCGAACGGCTAGCACGCTTTTGGGGCCAGGTATGTAAACAGGAGTAAAACCACCGCAGGCGATACCACAAAACGCAGAACCTTTCTTCTATCTCCCTTGCGGGGGTGTTTTTATTGCAAGCACGCCACCGGTTTTTGTCAAATTTCCGGTCTTGCCGGCCCGGAGGACTTTTGGAAATATGACTGGAATTTACAGCCCGTCCGTGGTATACTGTATTCTACATGAAAAAATCCCCAAGTTAGGAGTGTGAATCCCTTGACCTTGCTTTCCTCCATTCTCCTGGGCGTCATCCAGGGGGTGACCGAGTTCCTGCCGGTGTCCAGCTCCGGCCATCTGGCCATTGCGGAGCATCTGCTGAACGTCTCCGGCGCGTCGTCGGTGCCGCCCTTTTTTGACGTGCTGCTCCACCTGGGCACCCTGTTCGCCGTATTCGCCGCTTATTGGGAGGACATCCGGGACATGATTCTGGAGTTCTTCTATGGCGTGAGCGACTTGGTTCATAGAACCACCCCTAACCGCGTTCCCCCCGCCCGGAGGATGATTTTGCTGATCATCGTGGGCACCCTGCCCCTCTTCGCTGTGCTGACGGTCAAGGACACCATCGAGGCCCTGGGGGACAACATGTATTTCGTGGCCTTCGCGCTGCTTGCCACGGGCTGTCTCCTCTTCGCCAGCGACCATGTGCGCCGGGGACGGAAAACGGAGAAAACCGCCACGATGCTGGACGCCCTGCTGGTGGGCGTGGGGCAGGCCGTGGCCACCTGCCCGGGGATTTCCCGGTCCGGCACCACCATCACCGCCGGGTGCTTCGTGGGCTTTGATCGGAAATTTGCCGTCCGCTACTCCTTCCTCATGTCCATCCCCGCCATTCTGGGGGCCAACATCTTAAGCCTCAAGGACGCACTGGAGGGAGACATCCTCTGGGCGGAGGTGCCGGTTTATCTTGTGGGCGTGGTGGTCTCCGCCGTGGTGGGCTACGCCTGCATCCGCCTAATCAAGCTGGTGGCGGACAAGGGGAAGTTCGGCTTCTTCGCCTACTACTGCTGGCTGGCGGGCATTGTCACCCTGGCCTTGATCTTCACACAGAAGTGACCAATTTCGGACTCTTGGAGGTACATAACCGTGGCTTCCTCTTCACAAAAGAAACCCGCCGCCAAAAAATCCGGCGGCAGAACCACCAAAAAGCCCCCGCAGAAGCAGCCCATCCGCCGGGAGGTCACCGGCGGCGTGCTGCTGGTGCTGGCTCTGTGCGTCTTTGTGGGCTACTTCGGCGTCAACGCCCTGTTTCTGGACTTTTTCGCCAAGCTCTTAAAGGGCCTCTTCGGCTACGGCTACTGGCTGGCGGGTCCCGCCCTGGTGCTGGCGGGGCTGATCCTGATTTTCCACCGGGGCCGCCCCGTCCAGCTGCGGACCACCTGCGCCCTGCTGCTGCCGCCGCTGTTCGGCTGTTTGACCCATCTGGTTTTCTGCAAGAAGGTCTACGAGCCCTCCTTCTTCAAGATGCTGGGGGCCATCTGGGCCGACGGCGTGGCCCTGGAGGCCGGCGGGGCTGTCTCCGGCGTGTTAGCCAACGGGTCCGCCGCCGTGTTTTCCTCCCTGGCCTCGGTGATTTTATTTACCGTTCTGTTCGTGACGCTGCTCTTTGTGTCCCTGCGGCTGACCCTGGCGGCCTTTGCCGACTGGCGGAATAACCGGCTGCCCTATGAGGAGCCGCCCGAGCCCGCCATCCGCCTGACCCCTGTGGACCCGCCCAAGCGCCGGGCCCAAGCTGGGCCCAAGCCCCAAATCGACATCCCCCTGGACGGCGAGGAGCGGCCGTCCAAGCCGGAGAAGTCCGGGAAATTCACCAGCTTCTTCCGCCACAAGGCCGACACCCAACCCACGCCGGACCAGGTGCTTCAAGCGGCCCCCGCCCCCAAGCCGGAGCCTGTTCCCGAACCGGAGCCGGAGCGCCCTCGGGCGGCCATCCCCGTGCCGCCTCCCGCCCCGGTGCCAGAGCCGTTTTCCTCCGGCACGTCCTCCCCGGCGGCGCCGGAGCCCATGGAGCCCCCGGTGCGGCCCGCGGTTCCCGAGCCCGTCTCCCCCGAGCCTGCGCCGCCGCCGGAGAAGCCCCTGCCTACGGCGGAGACCTTCACCCGCAGCGGCAAGGCTGAGACGGCCAAGGAGGTGGCGGCCCAGACCGCTGCCGTGGCCGCGGAAATCGAGGAGAAGCTGGCCCTGGAGGAGGGGGAGTACCCCTATCCGCCGGTGGACCTTTTACAGCTGAACCAGGGGGAGAATCACATCGAGGCCGGAGCGGAGCTGCGAAACAACTCCCGCCGCCTGGCGGAGACCCTGACCAGCTTCGGCGTGGACGCCGCCCCTGGCGACGTGATTCACGGCCCCTCCGTCACCCGATACGAGTTCATCCTGGAGCAGGGGGTCAAGCTCTCCAAGATCACCAATCTGGCGGACGACATCGCCCTGGCCCTGGGGGCCACCGGCGTGCGCATCGCCCCCATTCCCGACAAGATTTCCGTGGTGGGCATCGAGGTGCCCAACAAGCAGGTGACCCCGGTGCTCATCCGGGACGTGATTGAGTCCCGGGACTTTGCCTCCCACAAGTCCAACGTGGCCTTCGCCCTGGGGCGGGACATCGGCGGGCGGAACGTCATTGGGGACATCGGCACCCTGCCCCACGTGCTCATCGCCGGCACCACCGGCTCCGGCAAGTCCGTGTGCACCAACTCCCTGATCATCAGCCTCCTCTACAAGTCCACGCCGGAGGACGTGCGCTTCATCATGGTGGACCCCAAAATGGTGGAGCTGGCCCCCTACAACGGCATCCCCCACCTGCTGATCCCCGTGGTGACGGACCCGAAGAAGGCCGCCGGAGCCCTCCAGTGGGCGGTATTCGAGATGATGAAGCGCTACAAGACCTTCTCCGAGCACGGGGTCAAAAAACTGGAGGAGTTCAACCGCCTGGCCAGGAGCAAGGAGGACCTGGAGCCCATGCCCAGCGTGGTGGTGGTCCTGGATGAGCTGGCGGATTTGATGCTGGTGGCCGCCAAGGAGGTGGAGGAATCCATCTGCCGGGTGGCCCAGATGGGCCGCGCCGCCGGGATGCACCTGGTGATCGCCACCCAGCGGCCCTCCGCCGACGTGATCACCGGCCTCATGAAGGCCAATATTCCCAGCCGCATCGCCTTCGCCGTGGCCTCCTCCATGGAGTCCCGCATTATCCTGGACAACGGCGGTGCGGAGAAGCTGGTGGGCCGGGGCGACATGCTCTACGCCCCCCTAGGGGCCGGGAAGCCCACCCGGGTCCAGGGCTGCTTCATCACTCCGGAGGAGATCGACCGGGTGGTGTCCTTTGTCAAGCAGACCGGCGAGGCCCAGTACGACGACGACGTGATTGCCAAAATCGAAGAATCCGTTCAGGAAAAGGGAACCAAGAAGCCCTCTGCCGAGCCCCAGGAGAGCGAGGAGGACGAGCTCCTCCCCGCCGCCGTGGAGGTCATTTTGGAAACGGGACAGGCGTCCACGTCCATGCTCCAGCGGCGCTTGAAGCTGGGCTACTCCCGGGCCGCGCGCCTGGTGGACCAGCTGGAGGAGCGGGGCTATGTAGGGCCCTTCGAGGGGTCCAAGCCCCGGCAGCTGCTCATCACCAAGGAGAAATGGCAGGAGATGAAGATGGGCGGAAGCGGCGGAGACGGGCTTGCGGAGACGCCGGAAGAGGAGGCGTAGAGGCCGGTCTTTGGCCGGTCCATCAGCGGGGTCCCGGTATTTCCGGAGAAACGGACACGCAGGTCCGCCTCCTTCCAAAATACCGTTAGGGTCCTCCCGGGGATTTTCTATTGACAGGAACCGGGAAAGAATTTATAATCAGAGAGACAACTGAATCGGAAGGAATGTCTTCAAGGCAGGGTGTAATTCCCGATCGGCGGTAAAGTCCGCGAGCGCACAAGCGCTGATTTGGTGAAAGTCCAAAACCGACAGTATAGTCTGGATTAAAGAGGGCGTATGGAATTTGTCAGGGATACTCTGACAATCCGCACGGCTTTTCTTGATCTGGCAAACGCCTTGTTGACAGGTTCCATGCCCCTTAAAATCACCACACCGAAAGGCATTGCTTTGCTTTTCGGTGTTTATTTTTAAGGAGGTATGTTCCATGAACCGTCAAACCAAAAACCTTACCGCCATCGGCATGCTCTGCGCCCTCGCTTACGCGGCTACCGCCGTTGGGCGCATTCCACTGGTACTCTTCTTGAAGTACGACCCCAAGGATATTGTCATAGCCCTCGGCGGATTGATCCTCGGGCCGCTGGCCTCCTGTTCCATTGCTTTGGTTGTCTCCTTGGCCGAAATGTTCACCATCAGCGAAACCGGCGTACTGGGCCTTTTTATGAACGTCGCTTCAAGCTGCTCCTTCGCCTGCACGGCGGCCTTGGTCTACCAGAGGCGGCGAACCTTTCTTGGCGCGGCGGCGGGACTGCTTTGCGGGTGGCTTTGCATGGTCCTTGTCATGCTGCTCTGGAACTATTTCATCGCCCCTATTTACATGGGGTATCCCAGAGAGGCGGTTGTAGAACTGCTGATTCCAGTGTTTTTGCCGTTTAACGTAATAAAGGGTGGCTTAAACGCGGCGGCCACCCTGCTTTTATACAGGCCGGTCCTCGCCGCTTGGAGCGCCGCTCCGCACGAATAGACAACCAGCGCCTCCCCCGATTCCAGGGGAGGCGCTGGTTGTTTAGTTCAGCGTATCCGCCGCTTCCGTGAAGAGCTCCGCCATTCGCTCCGCTGTGGCGGGGCAGGTTTCCAGATTCGGGTCTCGAGCCAGCAGAGCGTCCGCTGCCGCCTGGGCCTCCCGCAAAAGCTGGGTGTCACAGCCGATGTCCGCCACCCGCAGCCCCGGCAGGCCGTGCTGACGCTGGCCGAAAAAGTCCCCCGGTCCCCGGAGGCGCAGGTCCTCCTCCGCGATTTTGAAGCCGTCGGCGGTGCGGGTCATAACCTTTAGCCGCTGCCGGGTCTCTTCATTTTGGTTGTCGGAGACCAGTACGCAGTAGGATTGCCACGCTCCCCGACCCACCCGGCCCCGGAGCTGATGGAGCTGGCTCAGGCCAAAGCGCTCCGCGTTTTCCACCACCATGACGGCGGCGTTGGGCACGTCCACCCCCACCTCGATGACGGTGGTGGATACCAGAATATCCGTCTCCCGGGCAGCAAAGGCGGCCATCACCGCGTCCTTCTCCTTGGGCTTCATCTTCCCGTGGACGTAGGCCACCCGGAGGTCCGGGAAAACCTCCCGCTGGAGCTGGGCGGCGTACTCTGTCACGGCCTTCCGGTCATCGCCTCCCTCCTCGCTCTCGGATACCTGGGGACAGACGATATAAGCCTGCCGCCCCTCGCCTACCAGCTTTCGGAGGAACTGATAAATCCGGGCATGATAGCTGCTGTTGACAAAGGAGGTCTGGACCGTTCGCCGTCCCGGGGGGAGCTGGTCGATAACGGATACGTCCAAATCGCCGTAGAGAATCAAGGCCAGGGTCCGGGGGATGGGGGTGGCGGACATGACCAGCGTATGGGGGTGGTCCCCCTTCCCCGCCAGGGCCGCCCGCTGTCCCACGCCGAAGCGGTGCTGCTCGTCCGTCACCACCAGTCCCAGTCGCCGGTACTCCAGCCCGCCGGTGATGAGGGCGTGGGTGCCCAAAATAAAGTCCACGTCCCCCGCCGCGAGGCTGGCGGCCAAGGCTTTTTTTTCCCGGGCGGTATGGGAGCCGGTGAGAAGGGCGCAGCGAATCCCCAGGGGCTCCAGCAGGGGAGCCAGACCCTCATAGTGCTGGCGGGCCAGGATTTCTGTGGGGGCCATCAGGGCGGCCTGGCGACCGTTTTTTACGCAGAAATAGGCACAGGCGGCGGCCACCATGGTTTTGCCGCTGCCCACGTCCCCCTGGCAGAGGCGGTTCATGGGGCGGCCGGAGGCCATGTCTCCCAGGGCCTCCTCTACGCAGCGTCGCTGGGCCCCCGTCAGGGTGAAGGGCAGGGCCCCATAAAAGACCTCCATGTCCACGGGATGGAAGGGCTCCACCTCCACCACCTCCCGCCGCTGCCGCAGCCGCCGGAGACCCAGGGTGAAAAGGAACAGCTCCTCAAAGGCCAATCGCCGCCGGGCCAGGTCCAGAGACTCGCCGTCCGCCGGAAAGTGGATGTTTTCATAGGCAAAGCCCACCCGGCAGAGCTGGTGCTCTCGCCGGACCTCATCCGGCAGCACGTCCGGCAGGATGTCCCCGCAGGCGTCCAGCCCCTGGCGGATGGACCGGGAGAGGATCAGCTGGCTGACCCCGGCGGTAAGGGGGTAAATGGGGACGATGCGGCCTGTGGCCTCCCGGCGGCCCTCCGGCTCTACGATGGGGTTTGCCATCCGGCGGCGGAGCAGGTTCCCCTCCGCCTTGCCGCAGAAAACATAGGTCTCCCCCGGGCGGAGGCTGTTTTTCAGCCAGGACTGGTTGAAGAAGGTTACGTCCAGAGCGCCGGTTTCGTCCACTGCCCGGACCTTCACCAAATCCAGACCCTTGCGGATATGGGATACCGTGGGGGCCGACGCCACCATGGCGCAGACGCAGGCGGTCTCGCCGGGAACCAGGTCCGCGATGCGCCGGGTCTCTCTCCGGTCCTCGTACCGCCGGGGAAACCAGGAGATCAGGTCCCGGAGGGTGTGAATCCCCAGCTTTCCAAGGGCCTTGGCCCGCTGTTCACCGATGCCCTTGCTATAGCGCACGTCCGTTTTCAGGTCCGCCATGGAAGCCCCTCCTTTCCGGCCGGTTTTCTCCCTTGATTATACCGTGGGGCAAGACAGAAAACAAGGGACTTTCGGGAATCGCCATTCCCAAAAGTCCCTTGCGGTTTCAGCTTCCCAGCTTCGTGTTGACGTACTCAAAAAAGCGGAATTTCAAACCGTTCTCCTCCATGGGCTCCCCCTGGCCAGCCACCTCCCAGTTGGGCAGCTTATCCAGGTTGGGGAAGAAGGTGTCCGACTCCTGCACCCGGGTCTCCACCCGGGTGAGGTACACCCGGCGGCACCGGGAGAGCAGGGCGGCGTAAATGCTGCCGCCGCCGATGATCCACAGGTTTTCCGCCTCCGGTCCGCCCGCTAGGGTCAGGGCCTTCTCCGGGGAGGAAACGCCCTCCGCCCCCTCCGGCAGGTGGGAGGGGTCCCGTGTGACGACGATGTTTCGCCTCTGGGGCAGGGGGGACCCGCCTGTGAAAAATTCCAGCCGTTCCGGCCCCATGATGACGGTGCCGTTTCGGGTCAGGGTGTGAAAGCGGTCCAGGTCGGCGGGCAGGGAGAAGAGCAGTCCCCCGTTCCGGCCAAAGGCCCAGCGCTGATCTGCGACTACGTAAGCGTTCATACATTCACCTCATACCGTATCGGGAAGCAGGTCCCCAAGAGCAAGTCTTACCCTCGTTGCTATGCCTGACTATCTTACACATAACTATAGCAAATTTCAAGAAACCCGTGTGCCCAAATTTTCCGTTCTCGAAGCCCCGGTTTTTGCCGCTTCCGCCAAAGATGTGGGAAATCTTTTTCCAGGTTTGTTGGTTATTCAGGTTGCGGGAGGGCAAAAAGTGCGCTAGGATAGAGGTCACAAACCGGGAAAGGAGGAAGCCGCCATGCTCATTGGAGAGACCGCCAGCAAGCGGGGCTACCTCAACGAGGACTTCCGCCTCTTCCACCTCAAGGACAGCCGGGCCCAGAAGGTGGACTACCATTACCACGAGTTCGACAAGCTCATTCTCCTCCTGGGGGGGAAGGTGGCCTATCTGGTGGAGGGCGTCACCTATTTCCTCCAGCCCTGGGACGTTTTGCTGGTCCAGCACAACCTGATTCACCGGCCTATCATCGACCCCTCGGAGCCCTATGAGCGGGTGGTCATCTGGCTGGGCCGGGATTGGCTGGCCGCCCGAAGCGATCCCGGCGAGGCCCTGGACGCCTGCTTTGAGGCCGCCCGCCGCCGGGGCTTCCATCTGCTGCGGGCGGACGCGGAGCGGCGGCTGCAATACATGGGGGCCGTCCAGCGGCTGGAGGAGGCCCTCCACTCTGCGGAGTTCGGCGCGGGGCGCATGGCGGACACCCTCTGCCAGCAGCTCCTCATCGACGTGAACCGGGACCTGCTCCGGGACCGCACCGCCCAGGAGCAGCGGGACAGCTATCGGGTGGACCCCAAGATTGAGGAGATTCTCCGCTACATCGCCGCCCATCTGGAGGCGGATTTGACGGTCAGCGCCCTGGCGGGGCGGTTTTATCTCAGCCGGTATTACCTGATGCACCGCTTCAAGGCCGTCACCGGCTACACCATCCACCAGTACATCAGCCAGAAGCGGCTCCTCCGGGCGGGGGAGCTGATCCGGGCGGGCACGCCGGTGATGAAGGCGGCGGAGCAGGTGGGCTTTTCCGAGTATTCCACCTTCCTCCGGGCTTTCCGGAACACCTTCCACATGAATCCCCGGGAATTTCGATAACCTGCGCTTTTGGAAAGCCGCGAGGCTCTTGGCGCATAGGAAAAGAGGCAATATGGAACCCAAACCAATTCAAATAGACTTTACCAACCGGGACCTCCGGCGACTTGTGGTGCCGCTGGTCATCGAGCAGCTGCTGGCCATCACCGTGGGCCTGCTGGACTCTGTTATGGTCTCCCAGGTGGGAGAGGCAGCCATCTCCGCCGTATCCCTGGTGGACACGGTGAACGTGCTGCTGGTAAACGCCTTCGCCGCCCTGGCCACCGGCGGGGCGGCCATCGCCGGACAGTACCTGGGCCGCCGCGAGCGGGACAAGGCCGGCCACGCCGGAGAACAGCTGCTCCTCTTTATGGCCGAGGCATCCCTGGTGATTATGGCTCTCTTCTACCTGGGCCGGGGCTTCGTGCTGAACGTGGTGTTCGGCCAGGTGGAGCCGGATGTGGCGGCCTACGCCAACACCTATTACCTGATCGTGGAATCCTCCGTTCCCTTCCTGGCGGTTTACAGCGCCGGGGCGGCCCTCTTCCGGGTGATGGGAAACTCCAAAATTTCCATGTGGGTCTCCCTGGTGATGAACGTGATCAACGCCGCCGGAAACGCCCTTTTGATCTTCGGCCTCCACATGGGCGTGGAGGGGGTGGCCATTCCCACGGTGGTCTCCCGGGTCTTTGCGGCGGGGGCTATGCTGGTTCTGCTCCGGCGGCCCGGGCTGGCCCTCCAGGTGGAGAAGCTGGGTCTCCGGCATGACCGCTACATTGTGAAGAACATCCTCCGCTTCGGCGTAACCAACGGGCTGGAGAGCAGCATGTTCCAGCTGGGAAAAATTCTGCTCCTCTCCACGGTCTCCGTCCTGGGAACCGCCTCCGTGGCGGCCAACGCCATTGGCAACACCTTCGCCACCTTCCAGTGCGTGGCGGGCAACGCCCTGGGCCTTGGCATTGTAACGGTGGTGTCCCAGTGCGTGGGCGCCGGAGACTATGGCAAGGCCCGGTTCTACACGAAGAAGCTGCTGAAGGCGGCCTATGTCTCCATGGACCTGTGCATCCTGCTGGTGTACCTCTCCCTGCCCCTGGTCCTGCGGCTGTATAACGTCTCGGCGGAGGCGGAGCACTACGCCCGGCAGATCATCTGGATGCACGGCTTTATGGGCATGCTGATCTGGCCTCTGTCCTTCACCCTGCCCCAGGCCCTGAGGGCCGCGGGAGACACCCGGTTCACCATGGTGGTCTCCTCCGTCTCCATGTGGACCATGCGGGTGGGCTTTGGAATCCTCCTGGGGCGGTTCCTGGGCTTTGGCGTGGTGGGCATCTGGATGGCCATGTTTACCGATTGGTTCCTCCGCATCGCCTTCTTCCTCCCCCGGTTTCACGGGCACAAGTGGGAAACCATGGCGCTGTAAAGCGGCTTGACAGGCTGGTTCCGGCGTGCTATCATTATGCCATCGAGTATGGGTGAGCACCTACCGGCAGTCAGGCTGAAAAGCCTGGCTGCTTTTTTAGGAGGGAATATGATGTCTGCTATCTGGCCCATCGCCCTGGTGGTCGTATCCAACATTCTCTATCAAATCTGCGCCAAATCCGTCCCCAGGGAGATGGACGCCATGGCCTCCTTAACCGTGACCTATCTGGTGGGGGCGGTCTGCTCGGCGGTGATGTTCTTCGTGCTGAACCCGGGCGGCAGTCTGCTCCGGGAGTATGGCAAGCTGAACATGGCCCCCATGCTGCTGGGAATTTCCGTGGTGGGCCTGGAAGCGGGCTTTCTCTACGCCTACAAGGCCGGGTGGCCGGTGAGCACGGCCTCCATCGTGCAAAGCGCCTTCCTCTCCCTGGCGCTGCTGGTAGTGGGGGCCCTTCTGTACCAGGAGGCTGTCACCCCCAGCAAGGTGCTGGGGGTGGTCATCTGCCTCGTCGGGCTCTATTTCTTGAGCAAATAGCGAAAAAGGCCGGACAGCATGCCCTGTCCGGCCTTGCGTTACGGCTTTTTCTTCCCCACGAAGGACTCCCGGTACTTCCCCGGCGGCATCCCCACGTGCTTGGAGAATTGCAGATTGAAGTAGTTCTGGGTTTCGAAGCCCACCTGTTCCGCGATCTTCGCCATCGGCAGCTCTGTGGAGATCAGCAGATTCTGGGCCTCGCCGATCCGGCGGCGGAGGAGATACTGGGTGGGCGAATACCCGCTGGTCTCCTTGAACACATGGGAGAGGTAGTAGGGACTGACGTGAAGGGCCTTTCCGATGTCCTGGAGGGTCAGGGGCTCGCTGAAATGCCCGTCGATGAAGGCTTGGACCTGGCGGCCCAGGGTCTTGGGCTCCGTCTCCGCCGGGTCCCGCGCGTCTCCGGTGAGCCGGAGAACCCGGCCCAGCAGGGCCAGGGTCAGGTGATGGCACAGAGCCTCGCAGTCTGGGCGGTCCTCCAGCAGATAGCGGTACATCATGTCCAGCAGCAGCCGCAAGTCCTCCGCCTCCTCCCCCGCGTGGAACAGGGGCGGAACCCCGTCGGCCAGGAGGGCATTTTCCCGCAGCCCCGGCAGGCGCAGCCCGGCGATAGCGGCGCAGTAGGCGGAGATGGCGTTTTCCTCGCTGAAAAACTCGTCGTGAACCACACCGCTGTTGTAGAGGAGCAGGTCGCCGGCCTTTACGTCATAAAAGGTCTCCCCCACCAAAAAGCGGCCCTCGCCTCCGCAGATCAGCAGAATCTCCGCCAGGTCCTGGTGGGCATGGAGGATGCTGTGGTAAGCCCGGTCGGAGGGCAGGGTCCGGCTGACATACACCAGCCGAGGCGCGGTCTCCGAAGGGAAGAGGGAGCGGGCCTCCCGCTTCACAAAGCACAAAATTCGTTCGTCTGTCAATGGGTCCTCCTTTCCCTCCGGGAGCGCAAGATGTTGTAAAGCTGGCAGGCCCGCCCTCCCCGGGCCGGGCCCTTCTCAGGGAAAAACCGGCAAGATATTGAATGTCTTTTCTTCCAGGGCGTGGTATCATCATATCAACGTCAAGAAAGAAGGAGGTGCCCCACATGCTGTACACGCTGCTTTCCATCGTGGTACTGGGCGGTGCCGTTTGCCTGAACCGCTAAACCACTGAATCGACCCGTCAAGCGGCCCCTTCGGGGGCCGCTTTTTCGTGTATCAATAACCCCGGGTCCGGTCGATGAGGCTGGCTAAAGGCCGCCCGGCGGCGTAGTTTTCCAAATCCCGGCAGAACATCTCCACGTTCTGGTCGCAGGTGTAGCCCAGGGTCATGTTTCCGGAGACATGGGGCGTGAGGATGAGGTTTTTCGCCGTCCACAGGGGATGGTCCTGGGGCAGGGGCTCCGGGTCCATCACGTCCAGGGCCGCGCCCCCCAGGCGGCCGGCGTTCAGGGCCTCCACCAGGGGCGCCTGCTCAATGGCGGTGCCCCGGCCTACGTTTACCACAAAGGCCCCCTGGGGCAGCAGAGCAATCCGCGCCCGGTTCAGAATATGGACCGTCTCCGCCGTGCCGGGGAGGGCCATGATCAGGTTTTCCGTCCGAGGCAGCACCTCGTCCAGCCGCTGTATGGGCAGCACCTCGTCAAAGCTCTCCTGGGCCCGGCCGCCGCGGCTCAGGCCAGTGATCTTCGCCGCCCCCAGCCCTCGGAGGCGGTCCGCCACGTTGGTGCCGATGTCTCCCGTGCCCAGGATGGTGAAGGTGTTGTCCCGAATGGACCGGATGGGAAGCTGGTTGCTCCATCCCCGGTTCCGGACCACCTCCTCGTACTCCGGCATCCGCCGGAGAAGCATCAGCAGCACCATGACCACATGCTCCGCAATGGTGACGCCGTAACAGCTGGAGTTGGTCAGCAGGCAGTCCGGGTTCGCGAAGAGGGACGGGTCCTTGCAGTAGGGGTCCACCCCGGCATAAGAGCAGCAGTACCATTTTAAAGATGCCGGGGCCGCCCGGAGAAGCTCCGGATGGTGGGCGTAGAGGACCTCGCAGTCCTGGAGACAGGCTTTCGCCTCCTCAAACTGGTCCGGGCGGAAGAATTTAGGGGCGAAGCCCAGAGCCTCCGCCGTGTCCCGAATCCGGGCCTTGTGGGCCTCTGTGAGAAATTCCTGGTAAACGCAGATTGTTTTCATAACCGATGGTCTCCTTGTCGTAAATGTTCCAGCAGGGCCTCGGCGGATTTCATGCCGTCGGCCGCGGCGGAGAGAATGCCCCCGGCATAGCCTGCCCCCTCACCGCAGGGGTAGAGCCCCCCCAGGGCGGACTGACCGTCCGGGCCCCGGAGGATGCGGAGGGGAGAGGAGCTGCGGCTTTCCACAGCGGTGAGCACGGCGTCTGGCGCGTCGTAGCCCCGGAGCTTCCGGCCCAGGATGGGCAGGGCCTCCTCCAGCGCCGCCGCCACAAAGGGTGGCAGGCATTTGTGGAGGTCTGTCCAGGTGACGCCGGGGCGGTAGCTGGGTCGGACCCGCCCCGGCCCCTTGGAGGGCCGCCGGGCTAAAAAGTCCTCCACCCGCTGGGCAGGGGCCCGGTAGCCGCCGCCTCCCAGGGTGTAGGCCGCCGCCTCCAGCTGCCGCTGGAAGGCCACCCCGGCCAGAGCGTCCTTGCCGAAGTCCTCCGGCGTGACATTGACCAGTATTGCTCCGTTGATATTCTCCTTGTCCCGGGCAAATTCGCTCATGCCGTTGGTCACAATCCGCTCCGGCTCCGAGGCGGCGGCCACCACCTCCCCGCCGGGGCAGACGCAGAAGGAGAACACCCCCCGCCCATTGGGCAGGTGGCAGGAGAGCTTGTAGGTAGAGGCGGACAGGCCCGGGTGCCCGGCGTATTGGCGGTACTGGGCGGCGTCGCAGTCCGCCTGCCGGTGCTCAATGCGAAGGCCCACGGCGAAGGGCTTGGCCTCCATGGGCACGCCCCGCTTGTACAGCGTTTCAAAGGTGTCCCGAGCAGAGTGCCCGGGGGCGAGAATCAGGCTCCGGCAGGGGAGCGTCTCCCGCCCCTCCGGACCGGAAAGCTCCACGCCGGTGAGCACGCCGTGCTCCGTCCGCAGATCCTCCAGCTGGGTTTCAAAGCGGATGTCCGCCCCCAGGGCGGTCAGCTTTTGACGGAGGTTTTGGAGGACGGTGTAGAGATAGTCCGTTCCCACATGGGGCTTGGCGTCGACGAGGATGTCGGGAGGCGCACCACAGGAGACCAGCTGCTCCAGGATGAAGCGGTGGCGGAGGTCCTTGGTGCCGGTAGACAGCTTGCCATCGGAAAAGGCTCCGGCTCCGCCCTCGCCAAACTGGACGTTGCTGGCCGGGTCCAGCTGGCCGGTGGACCAGAAGCGCTCCACATCGGCCTTGCGGGCCTCTACGGGACGGCCCCGTTCCAGGAGAATGGGCCGCTGGCCCGCCTCCGCCAGAACCAGGGCGGCGAAGAGCCCCGCTGGGCCCGCCCCCACAACAACGGGCGCAGCCTCCGGTGGGGGAAGGGGCTCCGGCAGGCGGTAGGCCGGGCTCGGCTCCAGGCGGCCAACCTTCCGATTCCGACAGCGGCGGAGAACGGCGGACTCGCTGTCCACCGTTGCGCAGACGGTGTAAATCACCGCCACACCCTCCCGGGCGTCGATGCTGCGGCGGAGAATCTGGAGGTCCCGGATATCCGAAGGGGCGAGGCGCAGCAGCCTGGCGGCCTGGGCGCAGAGGTCCGCCTCGCCGCTGCCAGGGGGCAGGCGGAGGCCTTCGAGCTTGATCATGGGGGTCTCCTTTCGTGGGAGTATTGTTTTTATTATAGCACAGTGCCGCCGCCGGACGGAAGGGGGAGGGAGTGGATTTTTCCGTAAAAAAGAAATTTGGGAAAAAATCTGAAAACCCCTTGACAAGGCGGATTTTTTTAGTATAATGATAGCTGTTCCAAAGAGATACAGCGGGTTTGTGTAAAGGTAGCACAGCAGACTCTGACTCTGTATGTGAGGGTTCGAATCCTTCACCCGCTGCCAGCTCAGAAATTCCCACCACCGCTCCGTTTCCGGCTTTGCCGAAAACTGCGCTCTGGTGGGAATTTCTTCGCCTTCCACCGCGGACCACTTCGTTGGGTTCGCGGCGGAGAGGGGACGGGGGATGCGGGTGAAGGCTGGTGCTTTTTTGTTAACACTGGATAAATGGATATTGGGGGAACACCTATGCTTAAAGACGGTTTTGGTGTAACGACAGGCTCTGATATTAAAACGAACCGTTGAAACAACCAGCGGAGGTCCGGGGATAAAATCCTTGACCTCCGCTGGTTTATGCTTATTTGGTTTTGCTGGCGGTTTTTTGCCGGATAGGAACAAGGCAGTACCTGCTGGAATGGTTGGGAAGCTTTTGGGAATAGAAGTGTCTGGACGCTGCTATCACCCTATTTCCGGCCGGAGGTGGCGGAAGAAATCGGATAGCACCTCTCGGCACGCCTCCTCCAGCACGCCGCCTACCAGGGCCGGGGGATGGGGGAAATTTTCCATAAAGAGGTTGGTCACCCCGCCGCAGGCTCCGAAGGCCCGGTCCCGGGCCCCGAACCAGACCCGGGCAATCCGGGCGTTGAGAATGGCCCCGGCGCACATGGGGCAGGGCTCCAGGGTGACATAGAGCTCACAGTCCTCCAGCCGCCAGGAGTGCAGGGCTTCGTTGGCCTGGGCGATGGCCTCCATCTCGGCGTGGGAGGCGGCGGAGCATTTCTCCTCCCGCCGGTTTCTCCCCCGGCCCACCACCACGCCCTCTCGGACGATGACACAGCCCACGGGGACCTCCCCGGCGGCGGCGGCCTCCCGGGCCAGAGCCAGAGCCTGTCTCATAAAAAGTTCCTGCATGGGAAACCTCCTGTATGAAAGCTGGCATATCTGTCCAAAATTGCCATATCCTATAAACGTATTATACAGGAGGAATTACGCTATGAAAACTACTTTTTTCAAAAAAGGCCAGCCGGACCCGGAGCTGGCGGTTCTGCGGGCGGAACTCCAGAGCGCCCAGGGGGATTTATCCCTGGCCTACCGGCAGTTTGACCAGGCGGTGGACCCGGAGCTGGTGGAGTCCTGCATCTATCAAATTAAGGCGGAGAAGGCCCGGTGCAATTACCTCATTCGGGCCATCAAGGAGCGGAGCCCGGAGAGCATCCCTGCCCTGTCCCGGCTGGAGGGCGACGCGGTATGGACCTGAATCAAAAGATTATCGCCGCTCTGCTGGCAGGGTTCTTTCTCATTGCCCTGCTGCGGGTGTTCAGCGCTCCGCTGAAGCTGGCGGTAAAGCTGCTGGCAAATACGCTCCTGGGCTTCCTGGCTCTCTGGGCGGTGAACGCCACCGCCGGAGTGACGGGCATCGCCCTGGGGGTCAACGTCTGGAATGCCCTGGTGATCGGAGTTCTGGGGCTTCCGGGCTTTGTCCTGCTGCTGCTGGTCCAGTGGGTGTTGTAGGGGATACATAGGAGCCGGTCCCGTGGGGCCGGTTCTTTTTTAACGCCTGGAATTTAAAATAGAACCTTAGTATTTGAGAGCGTTTTTAAGAAAACTAGAGAAATCTAAAGAATATGCGGAAAAAATTAAAAATTAGGTTGACATTGGTGGGAAGCCATGGTATAAATAACCTTGCTCCGCAAGGAGTTCTTACTTTGTTCAACCAAATGGAAACTATATTGATGGAGGAAAGACCATGTCCACTTTTATGGCAAACAAGGCCAACATTGAGCGCAAGTGGTACATCCTGGACGCCGCCGGGAAGCCCCTGGGCAAGACCGCCGTCCGGGCCGCCGACCTGCTGCGCGGCAAAAACAAAACCACCTTCACGCCCCACGCCGACTGCGGTGATAATGTCATCATCATCAACGCGGGAAAAGCGGTCCTCACCGGCAAAAAGGGCGAGCAGAAGATCTACCGCACCCACTCCGGCTGGGTGGGCGGCCTCAAGGAGACCCCCTACCGCATCCTGATGCAGGAGAAGCCCGAGGTTGCCATGCGGGTGGCCGTCCGGGGCATGATGCCCAAGAATATCGTGGCCAAGGATTCCCTGAAACGCCTGCACATCTATGCCGGCGCGGAGCACAAGCAGCAGGCCCAGAAGCCCATCGCCCTGGATGCTGAATAAGGAGGAGGAAGCGTATGTATCAGTCTAAGAAGCCCTATCTGTACGGCACCGGCCGCCGGAAGTCCTCCGTCGCCCGCGTCCACCTGTTCCCCGGCGGAACCGGAAGCATCACCATCAACGGCCGGGACATCGACGATTACTTCGGCCTGGAGACCCTGAAAATGGTGGTCCGCCAGCCCCTGGAGGCCACCGGCAACACTGGCAAAATGGACATCGTAGCCACCGTCTCCGGCGGCGGCGTCACCGGTCAGGCTGGCGCCCTGCGTCACGGCATCGCCCGGGCCCTGCTGCTGGCCAGCGAGGACAACCGCCCCATCCTGAAAAAGGCCGGGTTCCTGACCCGCGATCCTCGTATGAAGGAGCGGAAGAAGTACGGCCTCAAGGCCGCCCGCCGCGCACCCCAGTTCTCCAAGCGCTGAGTTCGCGCAGCCCTATATGGTATATCAACAGCGGGACCTCTTTGGGAGGTCCCGCTGTTTTCGCGCTTAGCAGAAGCCCCGGGACCCGTTCTCCTGGAGGAGATGCTCACAGAGCTCCCGCTGCTTGGTGTCGTAAAATTCCATGTATTTCAGGGCATAGATGTCGCAGAGAATATAGCGCTGGCGGCCTGTCTGGTAGATGATGAAATAGTCGTTGCCCACCTCGTGAAGAATGCCTTCCCAGACCATGGTGCCCTGGGTGCCGATGAGGAGGGTGGCCGCCACAAAGTTCCCCCGGTTCCGCAGGAGCATGGCCTTCAGGGAACCCAGGAAGGCCTCCCCAGTGCTGGTGGGAGCCTCGATGACCTCGGCAGGCTGGTGGTTTTGAAGGTCTAGGTCGCCGGTGCTGCCCGCAAACTCGTTGTGGGCAGGATGCCGGGAGGCCGGGAGCACAGCCGGGACGGAAGAGGACGGAAGGGGAGCGGTCGATCCTGTGGAGCCGGCAGGGCCCATAGAGCCGGAGGAGCCCGTAGAGCCAGTGGGACCCATAGGACCGGAGGAGCCCGCAGAGCCAGTGGGGCCCATGGAACCGGAGAGCCCCGTAGAGCCGGAAGGAGCCGCCGGAACGGCAGGACGGGACAAGGCGGGGGCGCCGGACACGCCGGAGGGACTGTTGGCCGTCCCGGGAGCGGGGAACTGGAAGGCCGGAGGCATGTCGGCGGGCATAGGGGCGGCGGGATACTGGAAGGCCGCCGGAGATGCAGGCGCGGAAGAAGAGGCCGCCGTGGAGGAGGCGGGCTGGGGGGCGCTGATCTCGGTGGACCAGTCCCGGATGGGCTGGGACATACGCTGTGTGTTGGGCATAATGGACACCTCTCAAGTTTTATAGTACGCGTCGGTAGGGTTATAAAAACAGTGGTCCCCGATGCGAGTCTGCCAGTAGCCCACGCCGGTGGGAAAGAAGGGCCGGCAGTCGGGACCGAAGGGATTGTAGAACCAGAGGGATTCCGCCACATCCGGCAGGCGGTTCCCGGCGATGGCCCAGTCGGCAATCTCATAGTGAATGGCCTCGGGCCGCATGTTGTATATGTTCTGGGGGTTGTAGGCGCCCCCCTCCGTCTCGCTGGCGCAGACGAATTGGTAGGGCTGGAAAATGATGTTTCGGATGCTGCCCTGGCCCACCCGGGCGTACTCGCCGCCTCGGGCGTGGACCCGGTTCATCACCACGCCCGCCACGGCCTTCATGCCGTTCTCCCCCTCGCCGCCCGCCTCGCACTCGATCAGGCGCGCCAGCAGCTCCCGGTCGGAATATGCCATGGTGCATTCCTCCTTTGTCGCTGGTTTAGCATACGCAAAAAGGAGGCCGCTGGTGACAGCGGCCCCTCGGGTCCTGGCGGCTTATTCCCGGAGGATTTTTTCCATGGGTCTGCCTTTTGCCAGTTCGTCGATTAACTTGTCCAAATACCGGATGTTCCGCATCAGGGGGTCTGGAATCGCCTCCACCCGGACACCGCAGACGGTTCCGGTAATCCGGGCGACATTGGGATTTATACAGGGAGCCTCCTGAAAAAAGGTCCCGTAATCGGCGTCTTGCTCCAGCTGCCGGGTCAAGCCCGCCTCGTCATAGCCGGTCAGCCAGCAAATGACCTGGCGGACCTCCTCCTCCGTGCGGCCCTTCCGCTCCGCCTTCTGCACGAGAAGGGGGTAGATTTTGGAGAGCTTCATAGCAAAGACCTTGCGGTTATCCATGGGAGGTTCCTCCTCTTCGCGGTTTGAAAAGCCCCGCCAGAAGGCGGGGTCATTTCTCTTATTTCTTCTGCTCCCGAATGGCCATCTGGAACATCTCCTCCGTCTGCTGGATGGAGCGGTCTAGGGCATAGCGCTTGGCGTGCTCACCATAGCGCTTCCCCATTTCCTCCCGCTCTTGGGGATGTTCAAACCACCAGTCGATCTTCTCCGCCAGGGCGGTGGCGTCCCCGGCGGGGAACAGGCTCCGCCCGTCCAGGGCAAACTGGGGCGTGGCGGACCGGGGGGAGTCGGCGATGACGGGCACCAGTCCGCAGGCAAAAGCCTCCATGCAGCTCATGGCCTCGATCTCCGCGTCGGAGGTGTGGACGTACAGGTCCGCCATGTGGAGGATTTCCAACAGGCGGCCGGGCTCGTAAAACTCCATGACAATGGGGTTGCTGAGCTTTTCCGCAAGGCGGCGGTACTTCTTCTCCAGAGGGCCCTTGCCCGCCAGGATGACTTGAACGGCGTCCTTGTGGCGGCACTGGGCGCAGGCGTCGATGAGCACGTCCTGCCGCTTCTCCCCGGCGTAGCGGCCCACCATCAGCACGTTAAATTTTCCCCGCATCCAGTCCTCCTGGGGACTGCGGCCATAGGTATACTGGGGGCTGATGCCGTTGGAGATGACGTGGAGCTGAGCGGTGTAGCCGTGGTCCCGGAGCTGGCCCGCGATCATGTTGCTGGGACAGTGGATGTGGGTGAAGCGGTTGAAGAAGGTGTCCCGGAATTTGACATAAACAAAGTCGTTCACCCGCTTGCTGTTGCCCAGGTGGAGGGTGAAGGTGATGTTCTCCGGCTGGCAGTGGAAGGCCGCCGTGTGGGGAATCCCCAGGCGCTCCACATGTCTGAGACCCATGATGGCCAGGGGAGAGGGCATCATGAAATGCACTACGTCTGCCCAGGCCGCCGCCTTTTCAAACACGTGCTTGTTGGGAATGGCCAGGCGCATCCCCTGGCTGGTGATGAGGTGCTCCACAATGGGGAGGAACTTCATCTGCCGGACGGCGTATTTGTAGTCCGTGGGCTTTCCAGTGGCGATGACCCGGACCTCGTTGCCATGCTCTTTCAGGGCGGTGGCAAAGCGCCGGGCGCTGATGGTGGTTCCGTTGTTGGCGTCGTCGAACTGGTCGATGACCAAGACGATTTTCATAACCCCGCCGGTCCTCTCAGCCCTGACCCAGGGCTTGTTCCAGCCCCAGGGCCAGCTGATCCGGGCAGGAGGTGCTTTTGGCACCGCAGCCGATGCCCTTCAAACGGCGGATGGCTTCCTCCGCGGGCATCCCCTTCACCAGGGAGGCGATGCCCTGGAGGTTTCCGCTGCACCCGCCGGTGACCCGAAGAGCCTGGATGACGCCCTGGTCGTCCAGGTCCACCTGCATTTCCCGGGAACAGACGCCTCGGGGCTGGAAGGTATAAGTTTTCATAGTGCGCACTCCTTTTCAAGCCGCCGGGAAGGGCGGACAGGTTGTTTTACCCGTCCAGCATAGCACAAAGGCGGCCAAAAGGCAAGCCCCGCTTCCAGCCTCGAGAGGCGGGAGAGCGGGGCTCTGGGGTCAGCTGTTTAAAAACTCGCTGGGGTCCACCGCTTCTCCATCCCGGGTGACGGAGAAGTGGAGGTGGGGGCTCTGGGCGGCCTCGGCGGAGGCGGTGGTTCCCACCGCGCCGATGATCTGCCCGGCGGTGACCAGCTCCCCGGGCTCCACCGTGGGCTTGGCCTGGAGGTTGGCGTAGGTGGTGGCGTAGCCCCCCTCGTGCTCGATGACCACGGTGGTGCCCATTAGCGGGTGATCCTCCACCGAGGCGACGGTGCCCGCCGTGGCCGCCAGCACCGTGGTGCCGGGCTTGGCGGAGATGTCTACGCCGTCATGGGTTCGCCAGTCCGCCAGGGTGGGACTGTAGACCAGCTGGTCCACGGAGAAGGCCATCAAAACCTCCCCCTTCAAGGGTTCCACCACCAGCCGGGGGGGCTCCGCCATCACCGGCGTGTCGTCAATCTCCACTTCCGGCATGGTGGGGACGATCTCCACCTCCACCGGGGCGGAAGCCTCCACCGGGGGCTCGTCCTCCTCCGGCTCCGGCTCGGGGACGTAGGCGTTTTCCACCGGGGCGCTGACCGCCGCCGGGGGCGGGGTCTCCTCCTGGGCGGGCTCGTCTCTGCCGAAGAGCAGGAACCAGCCGCTTACCGCCGCCGTAACCAGGCAGACGGCCAGCAGGAGGTAAAAGCCCGTGCCGCTGAGAACGGATTTCAATTTGTGTTCCATGCAAGAGTTCCTCCCTCTTTGAAATGTTCTGAGGGAAGTATGGACGGCGGAATGGAAAATTATACGAGTTCGCTCTTGCGGAAGCTGTTTTTATTTTCGCCCCTCCAGGGCGGCGGTGTAAAGGTCGTTTTTGCTGAGGCCAGTGTGCTCCGCCACCTCCCTGGCGGCGTCTTTCAAGCGGGCTCCGGCCTCCACCAGGGCCAGCACCTGGGCCGCCCCCTCCTCCAGGGTGACGGCGGCGTCCTCTTTGGGCTCCGCCCCGGCCACCACCAGCACGTATTCCCCCCGGGGATCGTGGTCCCGGTAGTACTCCGCCGCCTCGCCCAAGGTACAGCGGCGGGTTTCCTCGTGGAGCTTGGTCAGCTCCCGGCAGAGGGCGACCGGGCGCTCTGGGCCAAAGGTCTCGCAGAAGTCCGCCAGAGTGGGCCGGAGCTTGTGGGGGGCCTCGTGAAAGATCATGGTCCGGGTCTCGTTCCGGAGGCTCTCCAGATGCTCCCGGCGACTCCGCTTGTTGACGGACAAAAACCCCTCGAAGGTAAAGCGCCCTGTGGGCAGGCCGCTGACCGCCAGGGCATTCACCGCCGCGCAGCAGCCGGGGATGGACAGCACCTCCACGCCGCGCTCTCCGCAGAGGCGGACCAGGAGCTCCCCGGGGTCCGAGATGGCGGGGGTCCCGGCGTCGGTGACCAGGGCGCAGCTTTCCCCCGCCAGGAGGCGGCCCAGAACCGTCTGCCCGGCGGCGGCGGCGTTATGCTCGTGATAGCTCACCAGGGGCTTTTTGATCTGGAAGTGGTTCAGCAGCTTCAGGGACACCCGGGTGTCCTCTGCCGCGATGAAGTCCACCGCCCCCAGGGTTTCCACCGCCCTGGGAGACAGGTCCCCCAGGTTGCCGATGGGCGTGGCCACCAGATACAGGATTCCGCTCATAGCGGGGCCTCCTCTCGAAAATAGATACGGTTCAGCTCCGCTGTGGGAGAACCGTCGGAATTCTCCAAAACCAGCGGCGGCTCCATGCGCAGGCCTGGTTTTCCGCCCCGGCGGGCCTCCAGCAAGACCAAGGAGGGGGCCCGCTGCGGCCGGGTGCAGACCGGCCGCAGCCGCTTGGGCTCCAGCCCGTTTTCCCGGAGGGCACAGAGCAGGTCCGTCAGCCGCTCCGGCTTGTGGACCAGGCAGAAATACCCGCCCCAGCGCAAGGACCGGCATGCCGCCTGGCAGACATCGTTCAGCGTGCAGTCCACCTCCGCCCGGGCGGTCCGGCGGCGGCTTTCCTCTGTCAGGGCGCCGCTGTTTACGGGATAATAGGGCGGGTTGCAGACCGCCAGGTCAAAGGGCCCTGCCGGGAGCGCGTTCCGGTCCCGCAGGTCCCCCTGATGGAAGAAGAGGCGGTCCGACAAGCCGTTCTTTGCCGCCGCCCGTTTTGCCAGGGCCACAGCCTCCGGCGAAAGCTCCAGTCCCGTTACCGCCAGCTCCCTTTGCCGCTGGAGCAGCAGCAGGCTCAAAAGTCCTGTGCCACAGCCCAGGTCCAGCACCCGAAGCCCCGGCCGCAGCCGGGGAAAAGCGGACAGGAGAAAGCTGTCGGTTCCCGGCGGAAACAGCTCGTCGGCCCAGACGAAACGAAGCCCGCCGGGCTTGAAAAGCTCCCAGTGCTCCATGGCTCACTCCTCCCGGGGCGGGAAGCCTGCCAGCTTGGCGTTGAGCTTGCGGTAAATGCGCTTCTGGAACCAGGGCTCCGTGGAGGCGGCGACAGCCTCCTCCAGCCCGAACCAGCCCACCTGGCTGTTCTCATCGGGCTTGCACCGCACCGGTGCGGCGGGGTCTGCCTCCAGCAGAAAGGTGACGTTTAGATGGAGGTGGGAGGAGACGTACTGCCCCCGCTTCTCGTGGCCGTCCACCGTCAGAATTTCCACGGAGTAAATGTCCCGGGACACGGGGCGGACCTCCGCCAGCCCGCTTTCCTCCTGGACCTCCCGAAGGGCCGTGGCGCACAAATCCCGCTCCCCGTCGGCGTGGCCCCCCAGCCAGGACCAGGAGCGATAGAGGTTGTGATAGGCCATCAGCACCTGTTTCCGGTCCGGGCTCACCACCCAGGCGGAGGCTGTTAGATGAGCCGGGTCCTCCCGGCCGTAAGGGGCCTGTCCGCATGTTAGCAGGTGAAGCAGGACCTCCCGGTCCCGCTCCTCCTGTTCATTCCAGGGCTGGAAGGCCCGCATCTGAGAAATCAGGTCCATGGGTGGTTCCTCCTTGTTGCGGTTTGGTAATCGTCTCCATCATAGCACAGTTTTCCCAAAAGGAAAAGCGGTAAAATTCCCGGTTTCTCGTCTCTCCAGAGGAGCGGGAAATGCGTGGGGAAGGGTTGGATTCTTCTTGGGGAGCGAAAAAGTTGCATTTGCCGTGGACAACTTTGGTAGAAATTGACAGAAAAATGGAAAAAATACACAATATATGGGGTTTGCTGCGGAAAACGAAAAAAATGTCGAAGAAAACTTCTGTTTTTTTGTAATCCCATCTTGAAAAATCTGGAAATTTATGCTATTTTATAGAAAACGAGCTGAGAGTGTCAGGACGCTCAGACAGCCGATCATTAGAAGGAAAGGTTTGGAATCATCATGGATAATCAAAGAACTGTGCTTCTGGCGGATGCCAACGAGGAATTCCGCACGATGCTGCAGGAGGCCATTGAACAGGCCGGTGAGTTTATCGTGGCGGCTTCCACCGGAGACGGACGGGAGGCCCTGCGGCTCATTGAGGAGCGAAGGCCGGATCTCCTGCTGACGGACGTGGCCCTGCCGGGGCTGGACGGACTGGGCCTGCTGAAAACGCTGAAGGACCAGGGCGACCCCGCACCCAAAACCATCATTGTCTCCGCCTTCTGCGGACACCAGACATTGGCGGATGCGGAGAAGCTGGGGGTGTGCTACTATCTGCCCAAGCCCTGCGAGCCCGCCTCCTTACTGGAGCGCATGCACGGCATTTTCGAGAACCCCACATCCCCGGACCTGCGGGTCCACGCCCTGCGGAATACGGTCACCGCCGTCATCCACGAAATTGGCGTCCCGGCCCATATCAAGGGCTATCAGTATCTGCGGGAGGCCATCATCATTGCGATAAACGACATGGAGGTCATCAACGCCGTCACCAAGGTGCTGTATCCGGCGGTTGCCAAGCGCTTTGGCACCACGCCCTCCCGGGTGGAGCGGGCCATCCGCCATGCCATCGAGGTGGCCTGGGACCGGGGAGACCTGGAGACGCTGCAAAAGTACTTCGGCTACACCGTGTCCAACACCAAGGGAAAGCCCACCAACTCGGAGTTCATCGCCATGATCGCCGACCGGCTGATGCTCAACGGGGACAGCTGGGTCCTGCGGGACCAGGGCTGAACGCATGCGAAAACGAGGAGAGGCAGACGCCTCTCCTCGTTTTTATGCTTCCGGTCCCAGCCGGGCGGAGACAAGGGCTTTTTGCTCCTCCGTGGGGGGCCAGTCCAGGTCGAGACACACCACCCGGCCCGGGAAGCATAAGAGCCAGTTGTCCGTGGCCTTGCCGCCCTGCCGGTAGTACTGCTGGTAGGCGGCCTGCGCCCCCCAGGGGGCCGGGTTTTCCTGGCGGTAGGTTTTGGAAAACTCGGGGATGTCGGGGGAGTCGTCGTCAGCCAGGAGGTCCTCCATCAGCGCCTCCAGGAGCCATTGGGTCCGGGGCTCGTAGATGGTGTAGCTGAGCCGGAGGGAGCCGGGCCACGCGGTTTCGTCCTCATCCTCGGTATTCTGAAAGGCATACTCCCGGCAGGACTCTTCCGGCAGGAAGAAGGAGCCTTGGGTCAGCCGATCCCGGCTGTCGTGGCGGTAGGTCTCTCCGGTCAGATCCGTGAGGGTCAGGGGCAGGTCCTCCCGGGGGTGTACGTCAAATTTGATGTTCTGGTAGGTGTAGGTCTCCCCGCTGCCGCCGGTGAGCCAGCCGAAGCGGATGGAACAGAAGATCATCCCTCCGATGAGGGCGAAGGCCAGAACAACGTCCACCGCCAGTGTCACCGCCATATTGACGCCCTTGGAGGCTTTTCGCTTCCGCAGCGCTGCCGTGGTCCGCTGGACCAGGAAAACCAGCAGGGCGAATTGGAGAATGTATACCACGAAGAAGGCGGCGTAGCCCCTGCCGCGGCCCAGCAGCTCCGCCAGCAGATACAGGGCCGACACAATCCCCACCAGGACCAGCCCGCCGCAGTTAAGCCGCTGATAAGCCCGGGTGTTAATGGGGATGCAGTCCCCGCCGTCCTCAATGGAGCGGCGGGACTGTTTCCGCCAGTGGTAGTAGTGGAAGAAGGTGTAAAGCTCCAGAAGGACCACCAGCAGGAACAGCGTCCCGGAGAAGAGGCGGGCGTTGCTGGAAAACAGCCGGAGCATGTTTCCCGAAACTAGGGAGTAGACCAGGGAAGAGGACATCCAGAGACCGATGAGCAGCAAAACGAGGTTGGAGGGGAGGAAGTTCTTCCTCATGGAGCGGTGGATGTTCTGAAGCCGCAGGGCCTCGTCCGTCTCCAGGGAGACGGCGTTTTTGTCCTCCGTGAAGAAAATTTGAGCCTGGGCCCAGTCGCAGACCTTGGTCCACCCGGCGGCATTGCACAGTTCCTCCAGGGATTCCTGCCCCTCTGTAGGGCCAGGATTGAACTGGGAGGCCCCAACGTTGTAGGTGACGGCGTAGCGGACCGGGGCCGGGTCCGCCCGGCGGTATTTCCAGAGGGTGTTCCCCGCCTTTTCCAGCCGCCAGCCCTGGGCGGCCATGGCGGAGAGGTGGTCCTCCACGCTCCGGTAGTCGTAGAGGCAGAGGGTGTTCCAGCGGTATTTCACGTCCTTCATGTGGTTTCCTCCTTCCAGTCCTCCGGAGCCAGCCGGGCGGCGATGAGGGCTTTTTGTTCCGCCTCGGGGGTGTCCTCCGTGTGGACCCGCGCCACCCGGCCCGGCCAGACCAGCAGCCATGTGTTGACAGCGCCGTCATTCCAAAAATGACGGTAAACCGCTTCCGCCCCCCAAGGGGCCGGGTCCTCCGGGAGGTATTGCATGGTAAGCATGGTCATGCCCTTGTATTTGTAGGCTTCGTCCTTCAAAAGGTCCTCCATCAAAAACTGCCGCATCCGGGGGGAGGAGAGTTCCCAGAGGGTATAGTCAAGCTCGCAGACCTTGGGGCCGTCGTGAAGTAGGGCCGTCTCGGAATAACTCCACACCGGGATGAAGAAGGAGCCCTTGTTCTCCAACCGGCGGTGGACGTGGCCGTACTCCTCTCCGGTGAGCTCCGCCTGGGTCAGGGGGAAGTCCTGCCGGGGGGAGACGTCCCACTGCCGGTCCCGGTATTCGTAGGTCTCCCCTGCGGGGCGGCCATCGGAAAACCAGCCTAAGAATACGCGGCCATATAGCAGCCCGCCCAGGAGGGCGGCGCACAGAACGACGTCCACCGCCAGCGTCCAAGCGATGTTGGCGGTTTTGGAGACCTGCCGCTTCCGTAGCAGGGACGTAGTATTCAAGACCACAAGATGGATCAGTCTGATCAGGACCATATACAGCACAAAGTACAGCGCGGCGCCGCCGTTCCCCAGGCCAAGCTCCAGCAGCAGGTAGGCCGCCGCCAGCGTGAGCAGCAGGATTCCCATAGCCAGATTGCCCCAGCGGTAGCCCCGGCCCGCCGGGAGGCAGGCTCCGCCCTCCGCCACGGAGCGGAGGGAGCGCCGCCGCCAGAGGAAATAGGCGCAGAGTGTGTAGAGCTGGAAAGCCACGAGTGCCAGGGCCAGAGGCCCGATCAGCAGCACCGTGTTGCGGATCAGCAGCTTATAGAGATTCCCAGTGGTCAGGGCCAGGAGGAAATCCCGGCTTAAAAAGAGCATCAGGAACAGAAGGGCCATGTTGGCGGGGAGAAAGCTCTTCCTCATAGAGCGGTGGATGTTTTCCAGCCGCAGGGCCTCGTCCGTCTCCAGGGGGACGGCGTCCGGGTTCTCCGTGGAGAAAATTTGCATCTGGAACCAGTCGGAGACCTTTTCCCACCCGGCGGCGGCACAGAGATCGGCCAGAAACCGCTGGTCCTCTGTGGGACCGGGGTTGTACTGCGAGGCGCTGTCGCTGTAGGTGACGGCGTAGCGGACCTGGGCGGGCTCCGCCCGGCGGTACTTCCAGAAGGTGTTTCCCGCCTTTTCTAGCCGCCAACCCTGGGCGGCCATGGCGGAGAGATGCTCCTCTACCCCCCGGTAATCATAGAGGCAGTATGGATTCCGGTGGTACGTTACGTTTTTCATGTGGTCTCCTCCTTCCAGTCCTCCGGGGCCAGCCGGGCGGCGATGAGGGCCCTTTGCCCGTCGCCCAGGGGTAGGTTCTCTGTGGAAAGGGTCACGATGCGCCCGGGCCAGCACAGCAGCCACTCCCCGTTCCAGGGACGGTAGTAGGCCGCTTCCGCCCCCCAGGGGATCGGGTCCTCCGGGGAGTAGGCATGGGCCGGGGAGACATCCAGCAGGCCCGCCCGGATGGTCTGGCAGACGAAGCCTTCCCGGACGTCCAAAACGGAATAGTACAGGTAGGCCTCCGTGCCGTCCTCCCGGGCGGCGCGCTCGCCGTAGGCGGTTTGGGCGGCCAGGGGAGAGCGGCCGTCCGGGTAGACGTCGCGGCGCACATGGTCCCAGGGCTTTCCGGTCAGGTCCTCCACGGTCAGGGGAAGGGCCTGGGGTTCCGCGTCCCATTCCCGGTTGTCCCAGGTGTAGGAGGGCGGGGGCGGAGAGTTGGCCCGAAGAGAGAGGCGTGGGGCGCAGTAGGCCAGGCACAGGAGGATGACCAGGAGCGCGAGAAAAGCGGACAAAAAGCGATAGCCCAGGGACATCCCCTTCCGTTCCAGC
Organism: uncultured Oscillibacter sp.; assembly: GCA_910587705.1. Taxonomy (GTDB): domain Bacteria; phylum Bacillota; class Clostridia; order Oscillospirales; family Oscillospiraceae; genus Oscillibacter. The sequence continues at coordinate 348,354 of CAJUMX010000001.1, read as the reverse complement.
CACCCCAGCAGCGGGAAGAGCAGCGCGGAGATCAGGAGATTCAGCAGCAGGACCAGGGCAAGGTGGAAGGAATCCTCGGAGCTCTCCGGGGAGAGGACGATGGAGGCCAGGGTCAGGGCCAGCAGGAGCAGGAGGACCCGGGACAGGTACTTGAGGAACCGGCAGCTCCGGGGAACGGCGGCCAGGGGTCCGCCCTCCTCCACCGAGCGGAGGGAACGGCGGCGCCAGCGGTAATAAATCCCCGCGGCCCAGAGCGTCCCCAGAAGGAACAGGGGACAAATTGCCATAACCAGGAGCTCGACGCTGCTGAGGAAAAAGGAGCGGGGCTGGCGCAGCATGGTGTAAAGGAGAAGGAGCAGCAGCAGGATCAGGGCGCCGGCCGTGAACCAGCAGTCCCGCAGGTAGGTCCGCCGCATAGAGCCGTGGACCCGGTCCAGCAGCAGGGCCCCGTCGGTTTCCAGGGGCGTGGGGTTCTCCTGCTCCGAGGCGTAGATTTGCAGCTCCGCCCAGTCCGTCACCGCCTCCCATCCGGCGGCGGCGCAGAGCTCCTGGAAAAACAGGCGGTCTCCCAAGTCCCCGTCCTCCCCGGCAGCGGGGGGACAGGTGACGGCGTAGTGGACCCTGGCCGGGTCCGCCCTTCGGTACCGCCAAAAGCATTTGCCTATGCGCTCCAGATGCCAGCCCTTCTCCGCCATGGCGGAGAGGTGCTCCGCCGTACCCCGGAGATCAAAAGGGCTGAGGGATTCCAAGCGGAAGATCACGTCTTTCATGTTGTCTCCTCCTCTCCTACGCAAGTCTTGTAATCCTCCGTCAGGGCCAGCAGGCGGCGGTACTCCGCCGACAGGGTCTCCCGGCCCTTGTCCGTAATCAGATAGCTCCGCTTCCGGCCCGACACGCTGGTCTCCCGGATCATCCCCGCCTGCTGGAAGCTGTCCAGGAGGTTGTACAGGGTGCCGGGCCCCAGGTCCACCCGTCCGTGGGTCAGGGCGGACACCCGGGTCATGATGTCCGTGCCGCAGCACTCCTCCCGGAGGGTGAGGAGGATGTAGAACATCGGCTCCGTCAGGGTTTGAAACTTCTCTCTCGCCACGGCGCACCTCCCAATATCGAATATCGTTATTACTAAGCACAGTATAATATCGAACATCGATATTGTCAAGGGGCAAGGGGAAAAGAGCGGCAAAAAGCCGCCCAAGCGGGCGGCGGAAATTGACAGGCGCTGGACAGTATGGTAGGATGATGGCAGAAGGACGCTGTTGCATGGAAGCGGTCAGTCCACCGTTTGCACCCCTGCGCGAATCCAACATGGGGGGAGGTGGCGTGGATGTGGAAGAAACGGCTTTTTGCTGTGCTGCGGTTCATGGTGTTTTTCACCATGGCATCGCTGCTACTTACCACAAAAGCGTGTTGACCGCCCGGTCTGCCCCCGAGCGGTCAACTGTGAACTAGTTGGCTAAACCGGACTGACCGTTTTGCAGCGGCGTCCTTCTATTTGTATTATATCGAATAGCGTCCGGTTTGTCAAGGAAACAGCCAGGGCGCTTTTAGGGGGACAAAGCCCTACGCCAGCTCCGCCAGTCCCGTATAGAGCTGGTAGTACCGCCCCTTCTGGGATAGGAGATCGCTGTGGTCTCCCCGCTCGATGATCTCCCCCTGCTCCAGGACCATAATAGCCTTGGCATTGCGGACGGTGGAGAGCCGGTGGGCGATGACAAACACCGTCCGGCCCGCCATGAGACGGTCCATGCCCTTTTCAATCAGCGTTTCCGTCCGGGTGTCGATGGAGCTGGTGGCCTCGTCCAGAATCAGCACCGGGGGATTGGCGCAGGCCGCCCGGGCGATGTTTAAAAGCTGCCGCTCTCCCTGGCTGAGGCTGCCGCCGTCGCCGGAGAGGACCGTCTTGTATCCCTGGGGCAGATGGCGGATGAAGCCGTCGGCTCCCGCCAGACGGGCGGCGGCCTCTACTTCCTCGTCTGTGGCATCCAGGCGGCCGTACCGGATGTTGTCCGCCACGGTGCCGGTGAATAAGTGCGTATCTTGGAGCACCACGCCCAGGGAGCGGCGGAGGGATTCCTTGGCAATGTCCTTGACGTCCAGCCCATCGTAGGTGATGGTTCCGCCCTGGATTTCGTAGAAGCGGTTGATGAGGCTGGTGATGGTGGTTTTCCCCGCGCCGGTGGAGCCCACGAAGGCGATCTTCTGCCCGGGCTTGGCGAAGAGGGATACGTCGTGGAGGATGGTCCGGTCCTCGTCGTAGCCGAACACCACATGGTCAAACCGCACGTCTCCCCGGAGGGGAACCAAGGTCCCGTCGGGCTTCAGCCAGGCCCAGGTGTTGGTGTCCTGGTGAACCCGGGTGAGGGTTCCGGTCTCGTCCTCCGCCGCCCGGACCAGGCGGATTTTGCCCTCGTCGGTTTCGGTTGGGGCTTCCATGATCTCAAAGATGCGCTCCGCGCCGGCCACGGCGGAGAGGAGGGTGTTTACCTGCTGGGAAATCTGGGTGATGGGCTGGCCCACCTGTCGGGAGTATTGGAGGAAGGCCGCCAGTCCCCCCAGGTCCCCGGTCCGGATGGCCAGGAGACCGCCGACGCAGCAGGTGACGGCGTAGTTGATATAATTCAAGTTTCCCATGGCGGGCATCATCATGCCGGCGAAAACCTGCGCCCGTGTGGCCGCATCCCGGTAGGCCTCGTTCCGCTTTCGAAAGCCCTCCCGGGCCGCTCCCTCGTGGTTGAATACCTTGATGACCTTCTGCCCCTCGATCATCTCTTCAATATAGCCGTTGACCTCTCCCAGGGCCTTTTGCTGGTCGGCAAAGTATCGCCGGGAGCGGGAGCCGATGGTTTTCACCACCAGCAGCATCACCACCAAAGTGGCGAAGGTGACCAGGGTCAGCACGGGGCTGAGAACCAGCATCATGAGGATGGTGCCGGTGAAGGTCAGTGTGCAGGAGATGAGACTGCCAAAGCTGTTGTTTAAAGCCTCGGAGACGGTTTCGATGTCGTTGGTATAGCGGCTCATCAGTTCGCCGTGGGTGTGGGTATCGAAGAATTTCAGAGGCAAATCCTGCATCCGGCTGAACAGGTCCGCCCGGATGTTGGCCACGGTGGTCTGGGAAATGTGGACCATGATACGGCTGTAGCCGAAGGAGCACACCGCGCCCAGCACATATACCAGGGCCATGACCGCCAACATTCTGGCGAGACCCGGGAAGTCGCCAGGGAGAATATAGTCGTTGATCAGGGGGCGGATCAGATAGGACCCGCCTACCGTGCAAGCGGAGCTGACAATCAGCAGTGCCGCCACCAGGGCCAGATGGAGCTTGTAGCGGCCCAAATACCGCATCAGCTTCCCCAAAGTGCCCCGGATGTTCTTGGGCTTGCGGAAGCCACCGCCGGGTCCGTGGGGGCCGGGACCATGTTCGTGTTTAGCCATCCATGCTTCCTCCTTCCTGCTGGGACTGATAGACCTCCTGATAAATGGAGCAGGTTTTCATCAGCTCTGCGTGGGTTCCCCGCGCCACGATTTTCCCGCCGTCCATCACCAGGATCAAATCCGCCTCCTGGACGGAGGTCACCCGCTGGGCGATGATGAGCTTGGTGGCGTCCTTCAATTCCGTGGCAAAGGCGGCCCGGATTTTTGCGTCTGTAGCTGTGTCCACGGCGCTGGTGGAGTCGTCCAGAATCAGCACCTTGGGCTGCTTCAAAATGGCCCGGGCGATGCAAAGCCGCTGCTTCTGCCCGCCGGAGACGTTGACGCCCCCCTGGCCCAGGTCTGTGTCCAGCCCCTCGGGCATCCGTTCCAGGAACTCGTCGGCGCAGGCGGCCCGGCAGGCGGCCCAGAGCTCCTCCTCCGTGGCCTGGGGATTGCCCCAGAGGAGGTTTTCCCGGATGGTACCGGTGAAAAGGGTGTTCTTTTGCAGCACCATGCTAACGGACTCCCGGAGGCGCTCCATGGTGTAGGTATTCACGGGCCTTCCGCCCACCAGCACTGTGCCCCGATCCGCCTCGTAAAGCCGGGGAATCAGGGAGACCAGGGAGGTCTTGCCGCTGCCGGTGCCCCCCAGAATGCCCACGGTGCTGCCGGAGGGAATGTGGAGGCTCACGTCCTCCAAAATCCACTCGCTGCTTTCGGTGTTGTACTTGAAAGACACGTGGTCGAAATCGATGGAGCCGTCCGCCGGTTCGGCAGGAAGGCCGTCCGCCCCGGTCTCGGCTCCGCCGTCGGTAATGGCGGGGGTCTCGCTGAGGACCTCCGCCACCCGCTTGGCGCAGGCCACGGTGCGGGTCAGCATCATAAAGATCATGGAAACCATCATGAGGGACATCATGATCTGGGTGATATAGGTGAAGTAGGTGATGAGCTTTCCGGCCTCCAGCGTTCCGGCGTAGACCATCTGCCCGCCGAACCACATGACGGCGATGATGGTTCCGTAGACAATCAGCATCATGATGGGCATATTGATGACCACCTTGCCGAAGGCCCGGAGGGAGGTGTCTTTCAGGTCGTTGTTCCGCTCCGCGAACTTCTCCCGCTCGTGGTCCCCCCGGACGAAGGACTTCACCACCCGGATACCCGCCAGATTTTCTTGCACCACCAGATTCAGCGCGTCGGTTTTCTCCTGGAGAGAGCGGAACAGGGGCCCGGTGGTCACCAGAAGAAAGGACACCACCGCCAACAGAAGAGGCAGGGCTACCAGGAAGATGTTGCTGAGCCGATAGCTGATGCGGATGGAAAAGAAGAGGGCGGAGACCAGCATCACCGGGGCCCGGACCATCAGACGCATGGACATCATCAGGGACATCTGCAGGTTGTGCACGTCGTTGGTGAGCCGGGTCACCAGGGAGGCGGTGGAAAACCGCTCGATGTTGGAAAAGGCGAAGGTTTGAATGTGGTCGTACTCCGCCCGGCGGAGGTTGGCCCCGAAGCCCATGCCGGCCACGGAGGACGTCACCGCCGCCCCCAGGCCGAAGCACAGGGAGGCCACCGCCAGAACAATCATCAGCGCACCCTTTCGCAGAATGTAGGACTGGTCGCCATTGGCGATTCCCACATCCACAATGTCGCTCATCACCAGGGGGATCAGCAGTTCGAACACGGCCTCCATGGCACTGCAAGCCACGCCCGCGAGAATCCACAGGGCGTAGGGCCGGGCATGGGGCCAGAGCTTGTTTCTCATGTTTCGGAATCCTCCTTGAGATTTTGAATCACACGGTTCAGAAAGGCCAGCAGGACCTCCCGCTCCTCCGGGGAAAAGCCCCGGGTCATGGCCTCCTCCACATCCAGAAAGCTCCGCTGGAGCAAGGCCTGTTGTTCCGCCCCCTTCTCCGTCAGGTGGATGAGGCGGCGGCGGGCGTCGCTGCCGCTGACGCTGCGGCAGACCAGTCCCTTTTCCACCATCCGGTCCAGCACGCCGTTAGCGGTGGAGGGCTTCACCTGGAGATAGTCTGCCAGCTCGTTTTGGAGGACCTGGCCGCCGTGCTGCTGGAGGTAGAGAAGGACATGGGTCTGGGCCGGCGTCACGTCATATTGGGAGACCCGGGCGTCCATGCGGGCCTTGGACAGCTTGGCCGTCCAGCCCAGGGTGGGCCCCAGGCCTTGAAAGTATTTGCTCATGACAGCGGCTCCTTCCCTGCCCCGAGAGGACAAGACGTTTAGTGTGCTAATATTTAGCATGCTAAATATTAGCATATCCTAACAAGGCTGTCAAGTGTGAAACCTGGATAATTTTTGAACGATTTGTAAATATAAGGGAGCGTAATTTGTCGAATGTAAACAAAGTGTGAAGGTTCCCGGAAAGACGTTGACAATTGGAGGACCTGCCGTTAAGATAAACCCAACAAGCGAAAAACGCTTGCTGACCCCACCATTTTCCCTCTCCTTTCTCTATACCATACAGGAAAGCGGGCCGTCCGAAGGGACGGCCCGCTTTCCTGTTTTCCAGAGGGGGTGGAGGTTCCGGAGGAATGGCCTGACCTGGAGAGCAGGCCCCACTAAGGGTTTCTTCCCCTACCGTTTTACTGTCTATCAATTTATTTTTATTGAAAAACGATAAATTCTTATTGACAATCAACCAAACCAGTGGTAGGATACCAGAAAAAGGAGGCGTGCTGCCATGAGTTTGACCAAGATTTTGATTCCCGCCGCCCTGATGCTGGCCCTCTGGGGCGGCGCGATGGCGGTGAGCGGCTTCCGGCAGAGGAACAAGCTGAAACTCTTTTCCGCCGCCGGGGCCTTTGCCCTGTTGGGGGTAGGTATGACCGTGCTGATGGAGTTCATCACAAGGCCGCTGTGAGAGGGGGAAGGTTTATGGGAAAAATTCCGGTTCAGAAAATCGCCAGGGTGCTTTATATCCTGATACTGATTGCTTTGGTGTGCAACGTAATTGCGCTGTACCTCGTTCCAATGATTGTGGCCGTGGGAAGGATTGGCCTGCCAAATGGAATACGAATCTACTCAGACAACGGGTTGATTTTGGATGGAGAAAGCCACATGATCCTGGCCTACATTTTGGGGAGCGCAAAGTGTTGGTCCATTGGCTGGTGGAGGGGCTTCAACTCCTACCAAATTGTGTTGAGCTGCTTCCTCCTGTTCTCTGGCTGCTGCACTGCCATTATCCTTTGGCAGGCCCGCCGGGTGCTGAGCACCATCCTCCGAGGGGAGCCCTTTGCGCCGGAAAACGCCGTCAGCCTGCGGCGGGCCGCCGTTTTTTGCTTCCTCATTGCCGGGGCGGCCCTGGCCCGGGTGGCGTTCAGCGTGTGCTACTATCAGTCTCCCCGGCCCCTGGCCACTTACAACGCTCTGTTTGTCCCCATGTTCGCCATGGGGGGCTTGCTGTGTCTGGTCATGTCCGCTCTCTTCCGCCAGGCGGCGGAGCTGAAGGCGGAGAATGACCTGACCATTTGAGGTGGCCGCCATGATCGTTGTGAATTTGGATGTGATGATGGCACGGCGGAAGATGAGCCTTTCCCAGCTGTCGGAGAAGGTGGACATCACCCTGGCAAACCTATCGGTGTTGAAAAACAACAAGGCCAAGGCCGTCCGCTTTTCCACTCTGGAGGCAGTCTGCGCTGCCCTGGACTGCCAGCCGGGGGACATTCTGGAGTATGTCCCCGACGGGGCCGGAAAGGCCGAATAAAGAAAAACTGTCCGCATGAGACGGACAGAGGAATGGGAGAATTTCATATGGATGAACGAAAAGATGCCCTTCCAACCGAAGGGTCTACGAAGTGCACCCAAAAATGGAAGCTATCCGGGGAATCCATGAGCCGTTACCGGCTCTTCCTGGTCCTGACCGTTGGATTTTGTATTCTGCTGGTGGACGGATTTCTGTGGCACGGCCCCTCCGCCGGGCTGACGGCCACGGTGTTTGCCTGGTATGCGCTGTTTCTGTCCTGGATGGGCCCGGGGATCTTTGAGAAGCGGTCCAGCCGGGTTCTGCTGGCGGCAAACCTGCTGCTGGCGGCCTCCATGGCCCTGGGGTCGAATTGGTATTTCCGCATTTGGAATCTGCTGGCCCTGGTGGTCTTGCTTCCCGTCCATGTCACGGCGGGCCTGGGGAGCCGCCCCTGGTGGGACCCCTGGATGCTGGGGGAACGGTTCCAGCTTTTGTTCCAAGGGCTGTTTGGAAACCTGTGGGCCTGCTTTGCGGCGGCGGTTCCCGACAAGCAGAGCGAGGGGAGGCCCCGGCGAACTATGGCGGTGGTGCTGGGACTTTGTGGGGCCGTGGCGCTGGTGTCTTTTTTGCTGCCGGTGCTGATTTCGGCGGACGCCCTCTTTGCCGCGTCGACAAAACAGCTCCAGCGGTTCATCAGCATGATTCATTTCAGCGACGGGGTGCAGCGGCTGTTCTGGGCCCTGGTGTTTACACCCTTTGTGTTCAGCCTGCTGTACGCCCTGTCCCATCCCAAGCGGCTGTGCCCGCCGGAGGAGAAGAAGGTTCTCCAGGTGGACGCCCTGGGCTTTGTACTGGCGCTGGCAGCGGTGGACGGACTGTATCTTGCCTTTCTGGCGGTGCAGTCAGCGGGGCTGTTCGGCGGACCGGAATACGTAGAGAGCCTGGGGATCAGCTACGCCGACTGGGCCCGGAGCGGCTTTTTCCAGATGGTGGGGGTGACGGCGCTAAATCTGAGCCTGACCCTGGCGTCCTTGTGCCTCTCCCGGCGGGAGGGGCGGGCCTGGAGGGCCCTGCGGTGGCTGTGCGCGGCCCTTGCCGGAGAGAGCCTGGTTCTGCTGGCCTCCGCCGCCTGGAAAATGACGCTGTACGTCTCCGCCTACGGCCTGAGCTTTAAGCGATGCATGACCTATTGGGGCATGATGATGATGGCGCTCTTTCTCCTGGCGGGGCTGTGGAAAGCGCTTAGGCCGGAGTTCCGGTTTTGTAAATGGGTTTTCCCGGCAGCCTTGGCCGGGTGGCTGGTTATCAATTGCGTGCCGGTGGATTATCTGGTGGCGAAAAACCAAGTGGACCGCTATTTGAGTGGGGAGAGCCCCACGGTAAGCGTAAATTATTTGGCAAGGCTTTCCTTTGACACGCTGTCCCAGCTGGAGCGGCTGGACGGAAGCCGTCCTGTCTCCGACTATGACGGGAATTGGGATTATCACAAGACCGCCTTGTCGGAGGAGCTAGACAGCCGCCGGGTTTCCGCAAGGGCCCAGTGTAGCGATTGGCGAACCTGGTCCCTGTCGGCGTGCCTGGCGGCGGGGGATATCAGCCATGACGGCGGCCCTGTCTGATCGGAAAGGAGGAGAGCTACGAGAGGGACCCATCAGGGGTCCCTCTCGTTTTGAATAAACCCGCCGCAGCGGCCGATTTGGAGCTTGCTCCAAATCGTTGGCCCTTGGTTTGTCTCAAGACAAACCAAGGGCCAGCCTGGTGGAGAGGCTGGCCCTTGTCTTCACTGTCCCCCGCTGCGTGTTGGAAGATCCTCGCGGATATTTCGCTTTGGGAATGGACGGAGAAGCAAATTATTTGAGTACGGAGGCGGCGATGGCGTCGGCCAGCGCGTCGATCTCCGACTCGTTCTGGGGCTGGAGAGAGGACATGACGGTCATCTCGTCGTCCAGAATCTCCATATGCTTGAGCTGCTCGATTTCCTCCCGCATCAGCGCCCCGGACCGGGGAGCCCAGGAGCCGCTGCCCATGATGGCCACCGTGCGCTTCTGGAGGTTCAGCGCCTTCATGTCCATCAGGAAATTGTGCATCGGCGGGAAGATGCCGAGATTATAGGTGACGGAAGCCAGCACCAGATGGCTGTACTTGAAAAGATCCGAAATCAGGTAGCTCACATGGGTGCTGGAGACGTCGTAGAGCCGGGTGTTCGTCACGCCCCGGGCCGTCAGCTTGGCGGCCAGGACCTCGGCGGCAGCCTCGGTGTTGCCGTACATGGAGGCGTAGACAATCATGACGCCCTTTTCCTCCGGCTCGTAGGTGGCCCAGTGGGTGTACTTGTCGATGATATAGCCCAGGTCCTTCCGCCAGATGGGGCCGTGAAGGGGGCAGAGCATCTTGATGTTGTCCAGGCCCACGATGCTGGCCGCCTTGTTCAAAAGGGCCACCACCTGGGGACCGTACTTGCCCACGATGTTGGTGTAGTAGCGCCGGGCGTCGTCAATCCACTCCCGGTCGAAGTCCACCTCGTCGGCGAACAGCTTCCCGTCCAAGGAGCGGAAGGAACCGAAGGCGTCGGCGGAGAAGAGGACGCCGTTGGTGGTGTCGAAGGAGACCATCGCCTCCGGCCAGTGGACCATGGGGGCGTAGACAAAGGCGATGGTGTGCTTGCCGAAGCAGCGGCTGTCCCCCTCTTTCACCTCGTCGATCTGGTTGGGGTCCAGGGCGAAGCCGAACTGGTTGAGGAGCGTCACCGCCTTGGGGGTGGTGATGATCTTCACCTTGGGCCAGCGGAGGAGGATCTCCTCAATGGAGGCGGCGTGATCCGGCTCCACGTGGTTGATGACCAGGTAGTCCAGGGGACGGCCTGCCAGAACGGCCTTGACGTTGGTGATGAACTGGCGGCCCACCGCCCAGTCGGCGGTGTCGAAGAGGACGGTTTTCTCGTCCAGAAGCACGTAGGCGTTGTAGCTGACGCCGTGGTACAGGGGATGGATATTCTCAAAGAGGGCCAGACGGTGCTCGTCCGCGCCTACCCAGTAGAGATCGTCGGTGACTTGACGGTAGTTATACATAGATCTGCCTCCTTATTTTAAGTCCGGGGCCGTTAAACTTCGATCTCGATGAACGCGTCCACGCCCTCGCCGCAGTGGGGGCAGGTCCAGCCTTCCGGCAGGTCCTTGAAGGCGGTGCCGGGCTTGACCTCGTTTTCGGGGTCGCCCACCAGCACGTCGTACTCGTGGCCGCAGCCGTTGCAGATATAGAGTTTCCGGGGCGGGGTGACCTTCTTGGGCACCATCCGCTTCATCTTCACCATGGGCGGCGCGGGCTGCTTCTCCCCGGTGTCCAGGGCGGCGGTGAGCAGGGGCAGAATTTCCATGACATCCCCTACGATGCCGTAGTCGCAGTTTTTGAAGATTTTCGCGTTGGGATTTTTGTTGATGGCCACAATGCAGGAGGCGTCCTTGATGCCCTTCAGGTGCTGAATCGCGCCGGAGATGCCGCAGGCAATGTAGAGGTTCCCCTTGAACTTCTGCCCGGACATGCCCACATAGCGGTTCAGGGGCACGTATTTCAGCGTCTCCGCCACGGGGCGGCTGGAGCCCACGGCGGCTCCGGCGGCCTTGGCCAGGTCCTCGATGAGCTTCATGTTTTTCTTCTCGCCGATGCCCTGTCCGGCAGAAACCACCCGCTCTGCCTGGGTGATGGGAGTGTCTATGGGAATGCCCACAGTGAAGTCGTGTCCGTCCTTCTTGAGGTTGGCGACCAGGGCCTCCACCTTCTCCTGGGCGGAGCCGTCCTTCCAAATCTGGCGCTTCCGCGCGCCGGTCTCGGGCCCTCTTTGCTGAGTGGGGGCGGCGCTGTCGGCCTTGCCCGCCTTGCCCAGGATGTGGGAGGCGATGACGACCCGCTGAATTTCGTTGGTGCCCTCGTAGATGGTGGTGATTTTCGCGTCCCGATAGAAGCGCTCCACTTCCATGCCCTTGAGGTAGCCACAGCCGCCGAAAATCTGGAGGGCGTCGTTGGTGACCTCCAAGGCGATGTCGGAGGCATACTGCTTCGCCATGGCGGACTCCATGCCGTAGGGCACGTGGGCCTGCTTCAGCTCGGCGGCGCTGTAGACCAGGAAGCGGGCGCAGCGGAGCTTGGTGGCCATGTCGGCGATCTTGAAGGCGATGTTCTGCTGCTGGCAGATGGGACGGCCGAACTGGACCCGGTCCTTGGAGTACTCCACCGCCGCCTCATAGGCCCCCTGGGCGATGCCCAGGGCCTGGGCCGCAATGCCGATGCGGCCGCCGTCCAGGGTGGACATGGCGATCTTGAAGCCCTGGCCCTCCTTGCCCAGGAGGTTCTCCTTGGGAACCTTGACATTGTTGAAGTTCAGCTGGCAGGTGGCGGAGGAGCGGATGCCCATTTTGTCATAGTGCTCCTCGAAGGTGAAGCCCTCCCAGCCCTTTTCCACGATAAAGGCGCTGATGCCCCGGGTGCCGATGCCGGGGGTGGTGACGGCGAAGATCACATAGGTGCTGGCCTCTCCGCCGTTGGTGATGAAGATTTTCTCGCCGTTTAGGAGGTAGTGGTCTCCCATATCCTCGGCGGTGGTCTCGGTGCCGCCGGCGTCGGACCCGGCGTTGGGCTCCGTCAGGCCGAAGGCGCCGATTTTCCGCCCCGCGCACAGGTCCGGAAGGTATTTCTTCTTCTGCTCCTCATTGCCGAAGGCGGCAATGGGATAGGTGCCCAGGGAGGTGTGGGCGGAGAGAATGACTCCCGCGCCGCCGTCCACCCGGGCCAGCTCCTCCACGGCGATGGCATAGCTCAGGGCGTCGGACCCCGCGCCCTCGTATTCCGTGCCGTAGGGCAGGCCCATCAGGCCCAGCTCTCCCATCTTTTTCACCGCCTCCGCGGGGAAGCGGTTCTCCTTGTCCAGCAGAAAGGCGATGGGCTTGATCTCGGCCTCCGCAAATTCCCGGACCTTTGCCCGGAGATCCTCGTGGGCCTGCGTGGTTTGATACAGCATGTTGGGTGCCTCCTTTTCCCGTAATGGTCAGTTGTGGCATATGAAACGGATGAAACCTGGATACGCTAGAAAATATCGCTCAGCGGCATGCGCCGGAGCTCCCGGTTTAGAGTTCCTTGAATACGGTTCAGCTCCCGGCAGACGCCGCAGCCGCCCTTGGGGAAGTTTTCGCAGGAATAACCCTCCCGCTGGCAGCGGTTGAGGAGGGGCAGCTCGCCGATGGACTGGAAAACGTCGTAAATGGTCAGCTCCTCGCAGGGGCGCTTGAGGAAATAGCCCCCGCTGACGCCCCGGCGGCTCTCCACGATGCCGGCGGACAGCAGCCGGTTCAGCAGCTTCAAGGTGATGGCCTTTTGTATATGCTCTTTTCGGGCCACGGCGGCGGCGGAGAGCTGCCCGTCCTGGTGCAGTGCCCGGAGGATGCGCAGCGTATAATCCATTTCTCTTGTTACCAGCAAAAAAACACCTCAATCGCATTTGCGGAGCGGCAGGACGGGCAATGTGTATAAGCTGCTCCCCTTTATATTGTACATATTTCGTTAATTATACCAGAGATGGGCCAAAAGTCAATGTGCTCCCGGAAAAAAGAGGAAAAAATTGGTTGGAGTGACAAAAAACGCCGGCCGGTTTCAGCGAAACCAACCAGCGTTTTTGCAACTTCTTAAGGAAGCCGCCGGGACCGGGCGGCCCGGAGGACGTTTTGCAGCAGGCAGGCCCGGGTCATGGGGCCCACGCCGCCGGGCACCGGGGTGAGGAAGCCCGCCACAGGCTCCACCGCCGGGAAATCCACGTCCCCGGTAAGCTTCCCGTCCGCTCCGTGGTTTATGGCCACATCGATGACTGCCGCCCCGGGCTTCACCATGTCCGCCGTCACAAGGCCCGGGCGGCCTGCGGCGGAGATCAGAATGTCCGCCTGACGGGTCAGGGCGGGCAAATTTTGCGACTGGGAGTGGCAGAGGGTGACGGTGCCGTCCCGGGAGGTGAGAAGCTGGGCCAGGGGACGGCCCACCAGGAGGCTCCGCCCGAGGATGAGGCAGTGCCGGCCTCGAATGGGAATCGCGTAGGCGTCCAGCAGCTCCAAAACTCCGGCGGGGGTGCAGGGGAGAAAGCGAGGCTCCCCCAGGGCCAGCAGCCCGGCATTCAGGGGGTGGAAGCAGTCCACATCCTTCTCCGGGGAAAGCGCGTGAAGAATGGGCCAGGAGTTCAGACCCTCCGGCAGGGGAAGCTGGACCAGGATGCCGTCCACGTCCTCATCCCGGTTTAGCGCATCCACCAGAGCCAGCAGCTCCTCCTGGGAGACCTCCGCCGTGAGGCGGTGAGTTTGGGTGCGGATGCCACATTCCGCGCAGTCCCGCTCCTTGCCCCGGACGTACACCAGGGAGGCGGGGTCCTCTCCCGCCAGCACCACCGCCAGCATGGGGGGGCAGGGCAGGGCGGCGGCCTCCTTCCGGATGTGCGCTTTGATTCTGGCGGCCAGGGCCGCGCCGTCAAGCCTGACTGCCATCGGAACCTCCTTCCGGCTTCGGAGGGGCCTCTCCTCCGACGGGCGAGTCACCGTTTGCCTGAACGGCGGTTTTGACCCCTGACCCGTCTGCCTGGGCGGCCTCTGCCGCCACGCGGTTTACCAGCAGGTCCAGGGGGGAGTGGGGTTTGCGCTTGATTTCATAGAACAGGGCCAGGACCGCCACGAAAACCATGACGGCACTGAGGGCCTGGGAGACCCGGATGGGCTGGCCGAAAAGGGTCCAGTCGAAGAGGTATAAGCTGTCGGTCCGCAGACCCTCGATCCAGGTCCGGCCCAGGCCGTACCAGAGGAAGTAGAACCAGGTGTTCTCCCCGTCGAACCGGCGGCTTTTGGAGACGACGAAGAGGATCAGCAGCAGCCCCACGAGGTTCCAGAGGCTCTCGTAGAAAAAGGTGGGGTGGACCTCCACGTACTGGGTGGCGCTGGTCCACAGGCGCATCCGCCAGGGCAGGTCCGTCAGGCCGCCGAAGGCCTCCCGGTTGATGAAGTTGGCCCAGCGGCCGATGATCTGACCCAGCAGCAGGCCCATCACCGCCAGGTCCGCCATGGCCCCGAAGGGAATCTTTTTGTATCGGGTGAATACGAAGGCCACCAGGGCCCCGGCGATGACGGTGCCGTAGATGGCGATGCCGCCGTCCCAGATGGCGACGACCCGGCTCCAGTCCAGAGCCCCGGAGGCGTCCCGGTAGAGGTCCAGGTAGAAAAGGACGTAATAGATGCGGGAACCCAGGATGCAGCAGGGCACCGCCCAGAGAACGAAGTCCAGCACGTGGTCCTCCGTCAGGCCATAGCGCTTGGCCTGACGCATGCACAGCAGTAGCCCCGCCAGGAAACCGAGGGCCAGAATGATGCCGTACCAGTAGACCCCGTGGCCCACGTGGATAGCGATGGGGTCCGGGTTGAATTCCCAGCTCCCGAAGAGACCTGGGAAGCTAATGGGCATGTCTTTCAGCGCGGTCAGTTCAGGTGCGGACATATCAAGCCTCCTTAGGGACGATTTCGGACAGGGCCCACCGCTCCTGGACCAGGTTTTCCCGGAGGAAGGACAGCACGTCCTCCTGGGTAACGGAGTCAAAGACCTGGGGGAAGCGGAAGGGATCGTAGCCGCCGAAGCAGCCCTCGGTGAGGGAGACGGCGATGTTTTCGAAGGAATTCAGCCCCCGGAGGTTGGAGCCGAAGCTGGCCCGGAGGGTCCGCTGGAAAAAGTCCTGGTCCACGCCCTCTCGGATCAGACGGTCCGCCTCCTCTTGGAGGGCGGCGGCCACGGCCTGGGGCTCCTTGCTCTCGCCGCCGGCGTAGAGGAAGGCCGCGCCGGGCAGCAGCTCGTAGGCCCCGCCAAAGCTGGCGTTGATAAGGCCCTGGCTGTAAAGCCGCTGGTACAGGGGGCTGGACTCGCCAAAGAGCAGGTCGCAGGCCAGATCGCCCAGAATCATAGCCCGGAGGCGGTCCTCTCCCTCCGGAACCGGGCGGCACTTATAGCCCGACAGGAACTGGGGGCTGGAGACCTCCATAGCCAGGCGGGTTTCCCGTTTTGAGAGGGTTCCGGGCTCGTCGCCGTAGTCCCGGGGAATCACGGGACCGCCCTCCTGCGGGAGCACCCGGCGGGCGAGGTCAGCAACCTTCTCCGGGTCTACATTGCCCACCACCGTCAAGATCATGTTGGAGGGGGTGTAGAAGGCCCTGTGGCAGTCGTAGAGGGTTTCCGCCGTGATGTGGGAGATGCTCTCCACGGTTCCGGCGATGGAGGTCCGGGCGGTGGAGACCTGATAGAGAGCCCGGAGCAGCCGGGCGTAAATCTGCCAGTCGGGGTTGTCCTCGATCATGCGGATTTCCTGGCCGATGATGCCTTGCTCCTTGTCCACGCTCTCCTGGGTAAAGTAGGGGATGGAGACGAAGGACAGCAGAATCTCCAGATTTTCGTCAAAGTGGTCCGTGGAGTCGAAGTAGTACCCGGTCATGGCGTTGGAGGTGAAGGCGTTGGGCTCTGCGCCGTTTTTCGCCAGTTCCTGAAGGGCGTTGCCCTCCTCGGTGTCGAACATCTTGTGTTCCAAATAGTGGGCAATTCCGGCGGGGGTGTCCATCCACTGGCCGTTTAGCTGAAAGCAGGTGTCCATACCGCCGTAACGGGTGGCGAAGAAGGCGTATTTCTTGGCGTGGTCCGGCTTGGGAATCACCCGGATTTCCAGGCCGTTGGGCAGGGTCTCACAGCAGACGGTCTCGCCCAGGCGTTCATAGAGAATGGGTTTCATGCCTCCGCCTCCTTTCCCTGTAGGAAGTATACGGTATCCAGCTTCACCGTGCCCATGGCCGCAAAAATGCGCTCCGGGGTGACGGCGCGAACCTGGGATGCCAGGTCCTCCGGGGATTCGTCCCGGCCGGTGGCGGCCTGGCCCAGATAGAAGTTTTCCAGCTTTCCCTGGGAGTCTCCCATGGAGGCGTAAGCGTTCAGCAGGGTGCTCCGGGCGGCCTCCAGCTCCCAGTCCTCCAGCTGCCCCTTCTGCACGGCCTCTAGCTGGGTGCAGATTTCGTCATAGGCCTTCTGGTAGTTTTCAAACTCGATGCCCGAGGAGACGGTGATAAGCCCCTTGTGCCGGTGGAAGAGGGAGGAGGCGTAATAGCAGAGGGACAGCTTTTCCCGGACATTTAGGAAGAGCTTGGAGTTGCTGCTGCCGCCAAAGAGGGTGTTGCCCAGCAGCAGGGCGGCGGCGTCATCGCTGCCACAGGAGAAGCCCATGCCCAGCTTGCCCTGGGTGACGTCCAGCCGCTCTGTGAGGATGCGGGGCTCCTCCGGCAGGACGTGGGGCGTCCGCTCCGGCGGAGGGGCGATGTCCTTCCGGGGCAGGTCCGCCAGGGCGGAGCGAAGGGCGTCCTCCACCCGGGAGCGCTCTGCGCTGCCGCTGTAGAATATCTCCAGCCGGGCGGTGGAAATCAGCTCCCGATAGGCGTCAAAGAGCAGCTGGGGGTGGAGGGCGGCGGTGATCTGCTCGTTGCCAAGACGGGGCACGCCATAGGGCTCCCCGGTGCACATCTCCTGGAGGAGGCGGCTGTCGGCATAGGAGCGCTTGTCATTTAGGATGCTGCGGATGGCGTCGATGAGGTTGGTTTTCTCGCTTTCAAAGTACTCCTCTAGAAACAGGCCGTCCCGGGTGACGGGATGGCAAATCAGCTCGCCCAGGAGGCTGGCGGCCGGCTCCAGCAGGCGTTCGCCTCCGGGGGCGAAGCTGTCGTCAATGAGGCTGGCCACGAAGCCCACGCACTGGGATTCCCCCTTTTTGCGGACGGTGCCGTCGATCCGGGCGCCGTAGAGCTGGTCCAGGCGCTGGGCCAGGGCGCCCATGTCCGGGCAAGAGACGGTGCCCCGACGGAGGATGGAGCCCAGGAGGGCGTTGGCCGAGGCGGTTTCCCATTTCAGGGGAACCACGAACTGGGCGGAGAGGAGGCTTGTCTTAAATTTCTTCGCCGGGAGATACGTGAGAAACACGCCGCCGGCGAGCTGGGTTCTTGTCACTTAAGTTCAGCTCCTTTTGTGGAATCGGGTCTTTGCCAAGGTGATTATTCGTATCCAAGTATATACTGAATGGGGCGGGATTGCAAGACTGACATATTTCCCGCCCGCCGGACATAGGTTGTCCCAGAGGTGAGCGGATATGAAACAAAAGAAAAGTCTGGTCAAGGTCCTCCGGCGGGTGGAGGCGGCCCTTCTGGCGGCGGGGACGCTGTGGGCTGCCGCCGTCACCGCTGGAAGTGACAGTGCGGCGGCGGCATATTCCGCCCTGGCGGAGGCTTTGCCGGAGCGGATGCTCCGCTGGGAGCTGGGAGATTTGTGGGCCGGAGACGGCCTGTCCCCAGCGGCGGCGCTGACCATCGGGGAGTCGCCGCTGCTGCTGGCGGCCCGGGAGGAGGTGGCGGAGCTCCAGGCTCTGGAGCGGCAGGAGCCGCCGGAGGAGGACGGAGAGACCCAGGCCCCCGTTCGGGCCCCGGTGGAGGAGACCCCGGTGGAGCCTGCGGCCCCCATCGCAGCGGACAACGGCGTCCCCGCAAAGACGCTGATTCCCACGGACCCTAGCGGCTATACCGTCTGCGGGCGGGTGTACATCAGCAACTCCACCAGCCATGAGCTATCCGTTTCGGAGCTCCAAAAGCCCTTTGCCGCAGCCCTGGGAGAGGGGGAGCCCCAGGTGCTGATTCTGCATACCCACGGCAGCGAGGCCTATACCCCCGTCCCAGGAACGGAGGGAATTGTCTGGTCTGGGGACTACCGGACTACGGATTACCGCTATAACGTGGTGAAGGTGGGAGACGAGATGGCGGAGGTTCTGGGAGAGGCGGGCATCTCCGTCCTCCACGACCGGACGCTGTACGACTACCCCAATTATACGGGGGCCTATGACCGGGCCCTGGTCTCCATACGGAAGTACCTGGAGCAGTATCCCTCCATTCGCTTCGTGCTGGATGTGCACCGGGACGCCATTGAGGATGGGCAGGGGAACCAGTACAAGGCGGTGTCGGAGGTGGAGGGCGTGGGGGTCCCGGCCCAAATGTCCCTGGTGATGGGCAGCGACGGCAGCGGGCTGGAGCACCCGGACTGGCTGGAAAATCTGCGGCTGGCGGCGGCGGTGCAGCAGGACGTGCTGGAGCATTACCCCACGCTGATGCGCCCGGTGCTGTTGCGGAACTCCCGGTACAACCAGCACGCTACCACCGGGTCGCTGCTGCTGGAGGTGGGGGCCGCCGGAAACTCCCCGGAGGAGGCGGTGCTGGCGGGGCGGCTCTTCGCGGAGCGGTTCGCGGCGGTTTTGAAGGAGAAGGGGGAAGCTGGGGAACCCGCAGGGGACGTGGAAAGCGGGGGGGAGCCCGAAAGAGGGGGACAATAAGGAGGCGGCTTCGTAAGAGGCCGTCTCTTTTTGTAAATTTTTCCGCCGCGCATGAAACCGCCGAAATCAGGGACCCTAAAACCACCCAAACGATTTGAACGCAAAAGGAGTGAGCCCATTTGGAAACGGGAATCCATAACACCTCCGAGATCGGGCGGCTAAAAAAGGTCCTGCTCCACCGCCCGGGCCAGGAGCTGGAAAACCTGATGCCGGAGTATCTGGAGCGGCTTTTGTTCGACGACATCCCCTATCTCCGGGAGGCCCAGAAGGAGCACGACGCCTTTGCCGACTGCCTTCGCCAGCAGGGCGTGGAGGTGGTTTACCTCACGGATTTGGTGGTGAATTCCATCACCAGCGACGAGGTCCGCAAGGAGCTGGTGATTCAGTTCCTGGACGAGGCGGGCGTCAAGGACCAGAGAAGCCGGGTGCTCCTGGGGGAATACCTGGGGAAGATGCCGGATAAGCAGATGGTTTCCACCATGATGGCCGGCGTGCGGAAAAGCCAGCTCCAGGGCGAGAGCGAGAAGCTGGCGGACCTCTTATCCGCCGCCGGGGACGATTATCCCTTCGTGGTGGACCCCATGCCGAATCTCTATTTTACCCGGGACCCCTTCGCCACCATCGGCACCGGCGTGTCCATCCACAAGATGCTGACGGAGACGAGAAACCGGGAGACTCTCTTCGGCAAGTTTATCTTCGAGCACAACCCGGAGTATATGCACGCCCCCCGGTGGTACGACCGGGGCGAGACCTCCTCTCTGGAGGGCGGGGATATTTTGATTCTCAGCCCCCAGGTGCTGGGAGTGGGCATCTCCCAGCGGACCAAGGGGGACTCCATCGACACCCTGGCGGAGGCGGTGCTGACCTACAGCCGGACGAATTTCAAGAAGCTGCTGGCCTTCAACATCCCCAAGAGCCGGTCCTTCATGCACCTGGACACGGTGTTTACTATGGTGGACCGGGACAAGTTCACGGTGCATCCCAACATTCTTTCCAGCATTACGGTGTTCGTCATGGAGCTGGACGAGAACAAAAAGATGAAGATTACCCAGGAGGACGACCGTTTGGAGGACATCCTCAAAGAGCACCTGGGGCTGGACCACGTGACCCTCATCGAATGTGGCCGAGGCAGCGAGGTAGACGCGGCCCGGGAGCAGTGGAACGACGGAAGCAACACCCTGGCCATCGCCCCCGGCGAGGTGGTGGTTTATTCTCGCAACTACGTGACGAACCGCTCCCTGGAGGAGGCGGGGATCAAGGTCCACACCATTCCCAGCGCGGAGCTGAGCCGCGGGCGCGGCGGGCCCCGGTGTATGAGCATGCCGCTCTGGCGGGAGGACCCGTAAGGTTCCCCCGGACGGGGAAGGGGTTCGTTCTCTCCTGCTTGCAAGGGCGGGCAAAAGCTCCCCTTTATGGGGAAATTTAAAAAAGGAAGGTAATGCAACATGGCATTGAATTTAAAAGGCCGCAGTTTTTTAACCCTGGAGGATTTCACCCCTGGCGAAATCCGCTATCTTTTGGACCTGGGCCACGACTTGAAGGCCAAGCGCCGCTCCGGCGTCTGTGAGCCCGCCCTGAAGGGCAAGCACATTGTGCTGCTCTTCGAGAAAACCTCCACCCGGACACGGTGCTCTTTTGAAGTTGCCGCCACCCAGGAGGGCGCCCACGTCACCTATCTGGACGCAGGCAGCTCCCAGATGGGAAAGAAGGAGTCCCTGGAGGACTCCGCCAAGGTGCTGGGCCGCTTCTTCGACGGCATCGAGTACCGGGGCTATGCCCAGCAGGTGGTGGAGGACCTGGCAAAATGGTCCGGCGTACCCGTGTGGAACGGCCTTACCGACTGGGACCACCCCACCCAGATCCTCGCCGATATGATGACCCTGGAGGAGCACTGTGCCAAGCCCCTGAACAAGATGAAGGTGGTATTCCCCGGCGATGTGCGGAACAACATGTGCTACGCCTGGATGATCGGCGCGGCCAAAATGGGCATGCACTTCGTGGGCCTGGGGCCCCAGGAGCTGGCCAAGCAGATGGACCAGGAGCTGGTGAAGCGGGTCTTTGCCGAGGCGCGGAAAAACGGTGGCCTCATTGAAATCACCGACGATATGGGAAGCCTCAAGGGGGCGGACATGATTTATGGCGACATCTGGGCCTCTATGGGCGAGGAGGAGCTGATTCCCAAGCGGGCAGAGCTCCTTTCCCCCTTCCGGGTGACGGAGGAGACCATGAAGGCCACGGGGAATCCGGATGTCCTTTATATGCACTGCCTGCCCTCCTTCCACGACTTTGAGACGAAGCTGGCTAAGGAGTGGAAGGACAAGGGCGTGGACATCCGGGAGGTCACCGACGAGGTTTTCCGGGGCCGTCACAGCGTGGTTTTTGACGAGGCCGAAAACCGGATGCACTCCATCAAGGCCGTCCTGGTGGCCACCATCGGAAAATAAAGGGGGGAGAACCCTTTGGAACGAGCAAAATTCCGTATGCCTACGGCGTACACCATTTTGTTTTTGCTGATTATCCTGGTCGCCCTGTGCACCTGGCTGGTTCCGGCGGGAGCCTACCAATATGTGAATGAGACCCCGGTGGCCGGGACCTATCACACCGTGGCCCAGAGCCCCCAGGGAGCGGGAGCGGTGCTGAAAGCCGCCTTTGCCGGGTTCTATGACGCGGTGGACGTGTGCGTATTCATCCTGATGGTGGGCGGCTTTTTGGGTGTGGTCATGAAAACCGGGGCGGTGGACGCCGGTGTGGGCCGGATTATTCAGCGCCTGGGCGGGAAGGAAAAATGGCTCATCCCGATTTTGATGATCGCTTTCGGCCTGGGGGGCACCACCTACGGTATGTGGGAGGAGACCATGGCCTTTTATCCCCTGCTGATTCCCGTCTTTCTGGCGGCGGGCTATGACGCGGTGGTGGGCATCTCCGTCATCCTCCTGGGGGCCGGGGCGGGCATCATCAGCTCTACGGTCAACCCCTTTGCCACGGGCATCGCGGCGGGCTTCGCCGGGGTGTCCCTGGGGGAGGGCATCCTGCTTAGGGCCCTGCAATGGATCGTGTTCGAGGGGGCGGCCATCTGGTTTGTCATGGCCTACGCTGCCCGGGTGAAAAAGGACCCGTCCCGGTCCGTGGTGGGCGTGGGCGCGGGGAAAATTCAGGCCAACATGGAAAAGCCGGTGGAGTTCACGGCGAAGCGGAAGGTCATCATGGTGATCTTTACCCTGACCTTCCTGATTATGATTTACGGTGTCATTCCCTTTGACGAGATGGGCCTGCCTCTGCCGGTTCTGGGCTGGTGGTTTCCGGAGCTCAGCGCGTTGTTTCTGGTAGGCGGTGTGATCATCGGCCTCATTGACCGCATGGGGGAGGAGGAGATTTCCGAAACCTATGTGGCGGGCTGCGCGGACCTTCTGGGAGTGGCCTTGATCATCGGCATCAGCCGGGGCATTACCGTGCTGATGAACGACGGGCAGATCACTGGGACCATTCTCCACTGGGGAGAGAAGGCCCTCTCCGGAACGGGGCCTGTCAGCTTTGTCCTGCTGGTATACCTGCTCTATCTGCCGCTGACGGTGCTGATTCCCTCCTCCTCGGGCCTTGCCACCTTGTCGGTGCCTGTTATGGCTCCCCTGGGACGCTTTGCCGGGGTGGGCGGCGATTTGGTGGTGACGGCCTTCCAGTCTGCCTCGGGCCTTGTGAATATCATCACCCCCACGGCGGCGGTGGTGATGGGGGCCTTGGCCCTGGGCCATGTGCCCTATGACAAGTGGATTCGGTATGTATGGAAGCTGATTTTGTATTTCTTTTTGTTGACCTTGGTGTTCCTGATTGTAGGCGTCGTCATCGGCTGAAAACGAAAAGCCGCCAGCTCTTTTGAGCCGGCGGCTTTTCCTGTGGAAACGAAGGAGATAACGAGCGTTCAGGGAATAATCTCAATCCAATACCCATCCGGGTCGGTGATGAAATAGATGCCCATGGCGGGATTCTCAAAGCAGACGCAGCCCATCTCTTTGTGTTTGGCGTAGGCTGCCTGATAATCCGGGGCCTTGAGGGCCAAATGAAATTCGCACTCCCCCAGGTCGTACTTTTGGGGATGGTCCCGGAGCCACGTCAGCTCCAGGCGGAAGGTGGTCCTCCGGTCCCCCAGAAAGACAATCACATAACTGCCGTCCTCCGCTTCCTTCCGGCGGACCGGGGAGAGGCCCAGGGCCTCCTTGTAGAATTTCAAGGAACGCTCCAGGTCGGTGACGTTGAAATTGAGGTGATTGAACGTATACATACTCCGCCGCCTTTCAGCACGCTTGCTCTTTCAAGATGGTGTAGACCTCGTAAATATCCTGGATGGTGTAGGTGGCCCGGACATCCTTGGGAACGTCGCCGTCCCGGGACTGGGTGAGGAAGGAGTGGATGTGGAAGGTGGCCCCGAAGCCCAGGTTTTGAGGCCCGATGACATCTCGGGAGTAGGTGTCTCCCACGTAGGCGCAGGTTTTGGGATCGGAGCGGACCTGGTTTAGGGAGACCAGGAAGATGTTGGGGTCCGGCTTGCGGTAGCCGGTGACGGAGGAGAGGGTCACGTCCTGGAAGTAATCCCGGATGCCGTAGTCCTCCAGCGTGCGAAAGACCTGGTAAAGGGCGGCGGTGTTGCTGATGACGCCCAGCTTCATTCCCAGGCCCTTCAAGCCCTCCAGCATCTCCTTCACCTTGGGACGGAGCTGACGGTGGTAGTGGGTGACCTCCCACATGTGGGCCAGCTCCTCGGAGAAGGGTTTCACAGTGTCGAAATCCAGGCCCAGCTCTGTCAGAATGTAATTGCCCCAGATTTCCTCGGGCTTGAGCTCCCGATTCGTGGGGCCCCGGTAGGCGGCGTAGCGGTCCCAGCCGTCGGCAAAGGCCTGGATGGCGGCAGGGATGTCCAGGGACAGGGGATGGCCGTGGTCCGCCAGGATGCGGAGAACGCCCTCGGCGGAGGCCTTTTTGCTGGTCTCGTCGATGAAGATATCCTCCAGGGTCCCGCCCATGTCAAACAATACGGTATCAATCATAAATTCTCACTGCCTTTTCCAAGGCCTTGCCGGGTCTCCGGCAGGGGGCCTTTTTTTCCAGTATAGATAATATGCCAGGAGGGATGAGCCCAGGCCCAGCACCAGGGGGGCCAGCACGAACATCCCAAAGAATTGGAGGACCAGACCGGCGCTCTTCCAGCCCATGAGAATCAACAGGGCAATCAGGCAGGCCAGCAGCAGCAGCGTCAGCCAGACATAGCTGGCGGGAAGCAGACGCTTGTCGCCGGGCAGCAGCCACACCAGAGAGGCAATGGCCGTCCCGGCAATGGCGGGGGCCAGGGCCTCGATCAGGTTGATCAGCCAGATGGGGGTTCCAGACTCTGTGAGCAGGGCGTTCAGCCAGGGATTGATCAGGGCGAAGCAGCCGCCGTAGAGGGCCAGCAGGACCCAGCAGAGACAGAAGGAGTAGAGCAGGATTGTGCTTTTTACCCTGCCATTCTCCGTCATCTGGAATGCGCCCCAGAACTTGTCGGCGAATTTGCCGATCCGCTCGTCAATCTCTTTTTGCCGGATGGGATTTGCCATAGGGTTCCTCCTTAAAAGCCTTGAAAACATAGAAGCTGTATTCACAGGCGGGAAGCCTGTGCCGTTTCTCGCCTGTGAATACAGCTTCTTAGAAGGCGGGCGGGCGGCCGGATGGCCGCCCGCCCAGCGAAGCTGTGAACGCGGCGAATTACTTGTTGGGGCTCTGGTTCAGCCAGTACATCCACATATCCTGCACGTCAGGATAGATGTTGTAGATGGAAACCAGATCGTTGGCCCGGGCGCCCAGCTCGGAGAGCTTGGCGGGGTTCTTCTCGTCAACAAAGTCGTCACGCAGGGGCCAGTTGCCCATCTTGGTGAAGGGCTTCAGACCGCCGCTCTGGCAGTCCGCACCGCCAGTGATGTAGCGGATGAAGAGACGGGCGCCGGCGGGGTTGTCGCAGCCCTTAACCACGAACATGGATTCGGTGTTCAGCAGGGCGGTATAGGGGCTGAGGTTGATGCACCAGGCAATGTCGTAGCCGGACTCATCCCGGTTTTCGATCTTACCGGCAGAAGCCAGGGCCAGGGCGGGACGGTCGGCGGTGGAGTTGTGAACGGCCAGCACCAGCTCGTCGCCGTCGCCGATGAAGGTCATCTTGGCCTGGGTGAAGCGCCACAGGTACTCAACGCCGGCGTTGTTCTCGGGAACCTCGAAGGCGAAGCTGGAGGCGTCATAGGTGTACTCCAGGTCCTTGCCATAGGTGTCCTTGTAGGACTGGGCCATTTCATCCGCATTGTTGATGAAGCTGGCGAACAGGGAGAGGTACGCGGTCTCCTGGCCGATTTCCTTGGCATAGAGGGCGAATTTCTGGTTGCCGGCGTCGTCCTTCTCAATGATTTCCCACCAGCTCTGGATGGGCTGGCCATCGGGGAACGCGGCGGTGTTGTAATACCAGAAGGACTGAGAGGAGTACAGAGGATAGCTGTACTTCAGGTTCTCCTCGGAGATGTGGGTGCAGATATCTCTGGGATAGAAGGGCTCAATGACGCCGTTGGAATAGTACTCGTGGAACACTTCGCCGTTGACGTCTTTGGTTTGCAGGACATCGGCGGTGATGTTGTTGGTTTCATTTTCGATCTGGGCCTTGCTCAGAACCTCGTCGGAGTCCAGGTCGGCCACCACCAGGTCCAGCTCGGGATACATGTCTTCAAAGGGCTCCTCGGCTTTCAGCATCTTGGAGGAGGTGGCGTAAACGGTGATTTCCTTGTGGCCGTCCGCCGCTTCCTTCTTTGCCATTTCGTAGAGCTCCTCGTCGGTCATGTCGCTCCACTCATCATAGTAGGGGCCATAGTAATTGGTATCGGTTGCCATATCATAACCGATGGGCAGGGTGCTGGAGGCATCGCCTTCGCCGGAGGGCTGGGTATCACCGGCAGTCTGGGAATCGCCGTCGGCGGGCTGGGTGTCGCCGCCCTTGTCGCCGCCGCAGGCGGCCAGGCTGAGGACCAAACTTAAGGCCATCAGCAGCGCAAAGAGTTTCTTCTTCATCAGATCTTCTCCTTTCGTTTTGGGGGGGAATAGTGATGCTGGAATATGTATAGCCAAGGGGGCGAAACCGGGAGGTTAGCCCGTACCCCGGCGGCGGGCCCGCCGCCGGGGGTGCGCCTCTTTGCCTATCCGGGAGGAAGGAGGGGAGCGCTTAGACCGAGCGTTTGATGAGCCGGGTGGTCTCTTTATTATACACGTTGATTTTGTCCTGGTCAATGATGGCCCAGACCTTTTGGTCGATGGCGTAGTGAGCCTGGCCGATCTCCTTGGAGAGGAACTCGTCCTGACCGGCCTTCAGGGTGACGATGGTCTCGGAACCGGCGGGCTGGCTGGCGTACACGGTGACGGGGAGGGCGCCCTCCACAGGCTCCCGG
This sequence comes from uncultured Oscillibacter sp., assembly GCA_910587705.1. GTDB lineage: Bacteria > Bacillota > Clostridia > Oscillospirales > Oscillospiraceae > Oscillibacter. The sequence continues at coordinate 322,379 of CAJUMX010000001.1, read as the reverse complement.
GAAATGAGAATCTGTTCGGGACGGACCGCCAGCACGCAGTCAAACTCGCCGCTGGAGGGCTTTTGCTCGTTGGTGAGGTGCTCGGCAGCGAAGGTGTGGCCGCCCAGCTCGCTCTTGACCACCAGCTGGCCGCCCTTCATCTCGGCTCTGCCGGGGACCAGGTTGATCCGGGGGTTGCCGATGAAGTCGGCGGCCTCCAGGTCGATGGGGTTGTTGTACAGCTCCATGGGAGTGGCCACCTGGTTCAGCTCGCCGGCCTTGAACAGGGCGATCTTGGTGGACATGGTCAGAGCCTCAACCTGGTCGTGGGTGACGTAGATGATGGTGGTGCCCAGCTCCTTGTGGAGGCGCTGGAGCTCGGAACGCATGTCGATACGGAGCTTGGCGTCCAGGTTTGACAGGGGCTCGTCGAGGAGGAGCAGCTTGGGGCTGGAGGCCACGGCACGGGCGATGGCCACGCGCTGCTGCTGGCCGCCGGAGAGCTCCGTGGGATAGCGGTCCTTGTACATGTCAATGCGCATCATCCGAAGGGAGTCCATGACCCGGCGGTCAATCTCGTCGTGGCTCATCTTCTGGATTTTCAGGCCGAAGGAGATGTTGTTGTACACCGTCATGTGGGGCCACAGGGCGTAGGACTGGAACACCAGGTTCAGCCCGCGCTTGCTGGGTTCGGCATAGTAGGCATCGTCGGCATTGATCATTTCCACTCCGTCGATGGTCATGATGCCGTTTTGGGGCTTTTCCAGGCCGGAGACCACGCGGAGGGTGGTGGTCTTGCCGCAGCCGGAGGGGCCCAGCAGGGTCATAAAGTCTCCGTCCTCAATGGTCAGGTTTACGTTGCGGAGGACGTGGTTGTTGCCGTAAAATTTGTCAATATTTTTCAGTTCAATGCGGCTCATATGGCACGTTTCCTTTCTGATCTTATCTTAACATAGAATCCCGATACAGCTCGCCAAGCCACCGCGTCCCAATTCCCGTCTCTCGTCCCCCGTCCCCCCGCAGGGGAAGGGGGTCGCTCAAGGGGGAGCCAGCTCCCCCTTGAAGGGAGGCGGAGCATGGGAGCGCACGCAGTTCTCGCCAGAGACCGCAGGCCAGCGGCGGGAACGGAGTGAAGCGGACTTTGCGACGCCTCTTACCAGCTCTTGCCGATGTCGGCGCCGGCAACCTTGTTGGCGAAGATGTAGCAGAACAGGATGAACAGCAGCACACACACGGAAATGGCGTCGGACATCTGGGCGTAACCCTCCTGAGAGTAGGTGAAGGCCAGATAGGACATGGTACGAGTGGTGGGCGTCATCATGATGATGATGAGGTCCAGCTCCTTAGCGATGGAGATGAACACCAGCATCAGGCCGGAAATGAAGCCGTTCTTCGCCAGGGGAACAATGATGGTGGCCATCCGCTTCCAGAAGCTGGCGCCGGCGATGTCCGCAGCTTCCTCCAGCTCTACGCTGATGGAGAGCATGTTGGCGGTGCCGGAACGGCTGGCGAAGGGGAAGTGCTTGACCACAGAGGTAAGAACGATCAGGGTGAAGGTGCCGTACAGGGAGGGAATCAGCCCGCCGAAGTGAGGCACGCTGAACATAGAGAAGTACATGGTGGAGAAGGCCACGCCGCTCATCAGATAGGGAACGAACACCAGCTGCTCGGTGAGGTTGCCGTACCACTTGCCGCGGCCGCGGGAGCTGATGTAGCCCAGGAACTGGCCGCAGAAGGCGGTGATGAGAGAGGTGATGATGGTTAGGCGCACGGTGTTGTACAGGGCGTTGAAGAATTCCTTGTTGCGGAAGATGCCCTCGTAGTTGGTATAGACTTCCGCCTCGCCGGCCTGGCCGATCCAGTTGTAAAGGGTCAGGTTCTCGGGACCATAGCCCGCGCCGGTGGTGACCTGGAAGGTCTCCATAATCAGCACGAAGAAAGGCATGACCATGGCCAGGAACAGGAAGATGCCCAGGAAGCCCATCATAGGCTTCTTCGCCGCGCCCAGAGGCATCAGGGTGCTGCGGCCGCCCTTGCCGCCCACGGTGGCATAGGATTTACGGACGCCGATGGCCTTTTGGTTGCTCATCAGGATCATGGCCGCCAGACCTACCAGGACGATGGACATGGCGTAGCCCACGCCCCGGGGACCCTGATCAATGTACACGCGCATGCGGGTGGCCAGGGTGTAGTAGCCAATGCGGTTGCCCAGGTTGGCCGCCACGCCGTAAGTACCGATGGACTTGGAAACGGTCATGACCAGAGCGGAGAGCACGGAGGGAAGAATCAGAGGCAGGGTGATGTAGCGGAGAATCTGAATTTTATTGGCTCCCTGAATCTCGCCCATCTCCTCCAGCTCCGAGTTGATGGAGCGGAGAGCGCCGGAGACCTGGATGTAAGAGAACGCGTAATAGTGCATGGACATGCACAGCACGATGGCCGTGGGCCCGTAGGCCAGCCAGTCGGGAATTGGGATTCCCATGCCGGTCAGGAATCCGTTTGCGCCGCTTGTAGGCGTTCGGAACACTGCCAGCCAGGCGATGGCCTTGGTCCAGGAGGGAATCATGTAGGGAACGGTGATGAGGATGCCCAGGACCTTCTTGCCGGGGAGGTCGGTACGGATCATCAGCCAGGCCAGCACCGAGCCCAGAGGCACGGAGATCAGCGTGGTGAAGAAGCCGCAGACGAAGGAGTGCATCAGGGGCTCCCACAGCACGGCCTTGGACATGTTGCTGGCGATCATGTACTGCCAGTAGTAAAGCGTGAAGTCGCCCACCTGGGCGCCCTTCACCCGGCGCAGCTCGCCTTGGGCCAAAGTAAAGGTGGACTTAATCATGGTCAGCAGGGGAATGACGATCAGGCAGAACAACACGATCAGGCTGACCAGCACGACCATGTTGAAGGGGTTTTTGAGCACGTTCAGGATCAGGTTCTTGATCCGGCGTGCCGTCAGTTTCTTTCTGGGGGGTTTTTCCTTGGTCACGGTTACTGCATTTGACACGATAACACCTCTTTCTGATAACTGCCAGGAACTCCCCAGGCGATCGAGTCCTCCCAATCCGGTCACGCCTAGGGTTGTTCACGCGGGGCGGAAATGCGTCCACTTTGCGCAAACGTTTGCGACTTCCTGCGTTCATTATAAAGAATCCAAAGTGGGTTTGTCAATTGTCAGCCTCCCGATTTTAAGGGGGGTTTTTTGTTTGTTTTCACGGTTTGTTTACAATTTAGACAAAGAGAGCTGGCGTGTTTTTGCTATTTTGTCAATTGAAATTTTTTCAATTTTCTGAAACTACGAATACGTTTTCGCCGGGTTTTTCCAAAATTAGGATTGGAATTGAGCGGCGTAGAGCTGGGCGTAAATGCCGCCGGCGGCCAGCAGTTCCTGATGGGTGCCCTGTTCCGCCGCACCGCCCTGGTCCAGCACTAAAATGTGGTCCGCCCCCCGGATGGTGGCTAGACGGTGGGCGATGACAAAGCAGGTCCGCCCTTGGCGGAGCCGTTCCATGGCGAGGCTGATCTCCCCCTCGGTCTCCGTGTCTACGTTGCTGGTGGCTTCGTCCAGGATGACGACATCCGCGTCAGTGAGGAGGCACCGGGCGATGGCCAGAAGCTGCTTCTGGCCCTTGGAAATGCCCTCGTCGGTGAGAACGGTGTCGTAGCCCAGGGGGAGGGAGGAGATGAAGCGGTGGATATGGGCGGCCTTGGCAGCGTCCACAATCTGTTCCCGGGTGGCTTCTGGCGCGCCATAGGCGATGTTCTCCGCAATGGTGCCGCCGAAGAGCCAGGTGTCCTGGAGCACCAGGGCCAAACGGCGGCGGAGACCGTCCCGACTGTAGGCGTCTAGGGGCACGCCGTCCATGGTAATGGTCCCGCTTTGGGGACGGTAAAACCGGAGGAGGAGGGAGACCAGGGTGGTCTTACCCGCTCCCGTGGGACCGACGACAGCGGCCAGGCTTCCTGCCGGGATGTGGGCGCTGAAGTCCTGAAGAACGGGACGGGTGGGGTCGTAGCCAAAGGTCACATGGTCAAAGCGGATGTCGCCCCGCAGATGCTCCACAGGGAGGGCCTCCGGCAAATCCGATGCCTCCGGCTCCTCGTCTAGCAGGTCCATCACCCGTTCCGCAGCGGCGGCGCTGGCCTGGAGCTCCGCCAGGAGGTTGGCTGCCTCCCGGATGGGGCCGGAGAACTTCCGGGAGTAGAGGACGAAGGAGGAGAGGCTTCCCAGGGACAGGCTGCCCCCCAGGTACAGCAGCGCTCCAAAGACGCTGACAGCGGCCAGGGAGAGGTTGTTGATGAAATTTACCGAGGGTCCTAGGGCCGCGCTGGCCCGGTCTGCGTCATAATAGGCCTTGGAGGCTGTGTCGTTACGCTGGTCAAAAAGACGCAGGTCCTCGCCCTCCACGCCGTAGGTCCGAATGGACTTGCGGCAACCCATCCGTTCTTCGGCAAAGCCGTTGAGGGCCCCTAGCTCTTTGGAGCGCAGGCGAAAGAGAGGGTGGATGCGCTTCATTTGAAAGCGGGTTAGCGCCGCCGACAGGGGAACCGTGACCAGAAAGACCAGGGTCAGACGAGGGGAGAGGAGCAGCAGCATGAGAAAAGACCCTGCCACGGTGAATACGCTGGTTCCCAATTGCAGGAGGTCGGTGGAGAGGGTGGCGTTTACGGTGTCCACATCGTAACAGACCCGGCTGATGAGGTCTCCTGCCGGGTGGGTGTCAAAGTAGTCCACCGGCAGCTCGCTCATGCGGTCGAAGGCGGCTTTGCGGAGATCGTGGGATACGGCCTGAGACACCCGGATCAGCCGGGAAGAAACCATATAATTTAATAAGGAGGACAGGGCATAGCAGCCCAGCATCTGCGCACAGTTCCGGAATACGCTGGGGAAATCCACTCCGCCCGCCCGGATGCCCACCGCATCTACCGCCCGGCCGGAGAGTAGAGGGGCGGCCAGAGATAAGAGGTTGCTCACCATCAGCAGGGCCAGCAGAAGCAGAAAATGGAGCCCATAAGGGCGCAGAAAGCGGCTCAGGCGGACAAGCATCGATTTTTTCATAAGGCCCCTCCCATCTGTAGTTCTGCCATACGGCGATACCGCCCGCAGGACTGAAGAAGCTCTTCGTGGGTCCCCTGGGCGGAAATTACACCGTCTTCCAGCACCAGAATGTGGCTTGCGTCCCGGAGGGAGGCCACCCGTTCGGAGATTACCACCAGCGTCACGTCAGGGAAGTCCCGGTGAAGGGCGGCATGAAGAGTGGCGGCGGTACGGTAGTCCAGGGCGCTGTCGGCGCTGTCCAAAATCAAAATACCGGGCCGGGCTGCTAGGGCCCGGGCGATGAGCAGCCGCTGGCGCTGCCCGCCGGAGAGGTTGGCTCCCCGAATGTCCAGCTGGGCGTCTAGCCCATCGGGGAGGTTTTCAATGAACTCCCAGGCTTGAGCGGTTTTTGCGGCGGCAATGACCGCTTCCCGGGGGAGATTCCGCAGGAAGGAAATGTTTTCATATACGCTATCATTCAGCAGAGCCTCATTTTGAAAGACTACGCCGAAGCGGCCCCGGAGTTGCTCCCGGCTGAGGGTGGAGACGTCCCTACCGCCGGCCCAGACCACGCCACCGTCCGCATCGTACAGCCGGAGGAGCAGGGAGACCAGGGTGGTTTTTCCTGCGCCGGTGGGGCCCAAGATGCCAAGGGTCTCTCCTTTATTCAAAGTGAAGGACGCGCCATCCAGGTCCTTTTCTACACCTAGATAAGAAAAGGAGGCGTTTCGCATGCCCAGTTCCGGCCCATGGAGGTCCGGCTCCTCCGCCGGGCGGACCCGTTGGTCCTCCGGGGTCAGCAGAATCTCCTCAATCCGTCGGGCGGAAGCTACGCCTTTGCTGTATTTGACAAAGAGCTTGGCCAAGCCCAAGGTGGCGGTTTGAATGATGGTGAAATAGGAGAGGAAAGCCACGATTTGCCCGGAGGACATCCAGCCGCGGTTTACTAACAGGGCTCCCACCAGCACCACCAGCACTAGACCCAGGTTCAGCAGAAAATCCGACAGGGGGTTGGCGGCGGCCATGATGCTTCCGGCAGCGGCTTCCGCCTCCTTGGAGGCCCGACTGGCGGCGGTGAAGCGTTCCCGCTCCCGCTCCTGGCAGGCCAGGGCCTTGACAACCCGGACACCGGCGGCGTTTTCCCGGAGAATGCGGACCACGGTGTCCACTGCCTCCTGGGCTCGGGTGTAACGAGGAATGCCTTGCCGGGTCACCAGCCAGATGGCAAAAAAGGTGGCGGAGCAGACTGCCAGCTGTACCAGGGCCAAAGGCGGAGCCTGGAAAAAGGTCAGGGCTAGCCCTCCCAGCACCAGCATGGGGGCTCGGATGCCTCCGCGCTGAATTTTATCAAACATTTGATGAACATTATAGGTGTCGTTGGTTAGCCGGGAGACGATGGAGGACACGGAGAATTGGTCCAGCTGGGCCTGGGATAGAAGCAGGGTTCGCTGATACAGGTCCCGGCGGAGCTGTCGGGTCATGTCCATGGATACCCAGGCTGCCATGCGGTTGGCAGTGATGTTGCAAAAGGCTGCTCCAAAGGCCATGACCAGCATCAGTCCGCCCGCTCGGAAAACACAGGGGAGGTCTTGAGTGGGGACACATTCGTCAATGATATGGGCCAGCAGCAAGGGGAGCAGCAGCTCTAGCAGGGCGGCGGTGAACTTCACCGTTACGCCTACCGCTACCCGGGGAGCGTGGGGGCGGAGGTAGCCTAAGATTGTTTTCACGCCGGGCCTCCTTTTGCGCATAGGCGCTCAAACGTTTGCGAAATAACTACTTTTATCATACTACGGCTTTGGGCGGCAAGTCAATCCGCATTTTAAAAGAACGGGATGAGAGCATTTTCTGCGGCTGAAAATTTTGAAAATGAGAGATGTTTGAGAGCACGGCAGACGAGGTAGATAAGGAGGGTGGAGAAGTTACATACATATGATAAAATAAATCGTCAATATATTCTTTGGCGTCATGAAAAAAATTTAAAATCAAGCAAAAAATTTAGTATTTTAAGCAAATTATCAGAAAGAAGGCAAGTTTCCAGCTTGAGGCTGTTTTGTTACTGTTATGTTACAACTATTGATAACATATTGATTTTCAAAAACCGCTGTGTTATATTCATCATGCGGCACGGATGAGGCGGCAGTCCCGGGGTAGATACGGGAACGGCTAGCCACTGTATGTGCGCCGGAAAAGCCGACGCGTCCCGGTCCGCAAATAACGGCGGTGAACTTCCCGCCGCAAAACAAGGAGGATGAAAATCCATGAAGAAGTTCTTATCCCTGGTCCTCGCTCTGGTTATGACCATGTCTCTGGTCACCATCAGCGCTGGGGCCACCGAGTACAAGGACCTCACCGACAAGGATGAGATCCAGTACGAGGAAGCCGTTGCGGTTCTGAACCGTATCGGCATTATCACCGGCTATGAGGACGGTTCCTTCCGTCCCGAGACCAAGCTGACCCGCGGCGCGGCCGCCAAGATCATCGTTTCCCTGATGATCGGCCCCGATGCTGCCGCAGCTCTGCCCAATGATGCGAGCCCCTACCCCGACGTTCCCGCTGGCCACGCCTTTGCGGGCGTCATCGGCTACTGCAAGACGGTCGGCTACATCAGCGGCTATGGCGACGGCACCTTCAAGCCCACCGACTCCCTGACCGGCTATGCCTTCGCCAAGATGCTCCTGGGCGCCGTTGGCTACAAGAGCGATATTGAGGGCTTCACCGGCACCGGCTGGACCATGAACGTGGCCCGGATCGGCAATGAGGCTCATCTGTTCAATCGCCTGGACTTCGTAGGCGCGGACGCCGTGACCCGTGACGCGGCCTGCCAGCTGGCCCTGAACACCCTGAAGGCCACCATGGTCGAGTACACCGGAGGCGTGAACATTAATACCGCCGCGGGAGACACCATGACGGTGAATCCCACCCGTACTTACAAAACCAGTAACCAGTCCTATGCTGCCAATATCAGCAACCGGAAGCTGGACACCCAGGGTAACGCCGTCGCGAACAACCACTACACCGTGGAGTTCGGCGAGGAGCACTTCAAGGACCTGCGCCTGAACGACGAGCACGTGAGCGCCCGTGACAGCTTCGGCCGTCCCTCTAACGAGTGGAGCTACAAGAAGGTTACCATCGGCGTATTCCCCATTGCCGCTGATTTCACCTTCGACAAGCAGATGGCCTACGCTGACAAGACCGATGCTGTGAAGAACCGGGCCACCGGTCTGGGCAGCTATGACCTGAGCGGCGTGGATAAGGACGGCAACGACGCCACCACCAGCTTCTGGGTCAACGGTGTGGAGCACACTCTTGCCAAGAGCGGCACTTCCATCACTTGGACCACCGATGATCTTGTCAAAACCGATGACACCGATCTGATTGTCGCCGGCAATGCGGCCAAGGTCTCCAACATCTGCGACCTGACCGACAACGGCACCATCGTTGAGGTCTATGTCTCCGAGGATGACGCTGACTTCATCACCGACGTTGTGGTGGTTAAGAGCCAGCTCATGGAGGTCAAGAAGATCGGTTCCGATTATGTCTCCCTGGAGAAGAAGGATCCCGATGACGGCAAGAAGAACTTCCCCGGTTTCAACCAGGACCCCATCGACGTGAAGGTCGGCAACGTCCAGGCTGAAGACGTCGCCTACTCCGCCCTGAAGGACCTGAAGGCCGGCGACAATGTGGTTGTCATCCCCGTGGCTGTCGACCATGACAAAACTGAGTTCGAGGTTGCCGAGGCTTATGAGCCCGAGACCGTGTCCGGCGCCCTGACCGGTGTGAAGGACTACGGCCCCACCAACAAGAACAAGAACGCCGTCTCCCTGACCGTGGGCGGCACCGAGTACAGCATCTCCCTGTGGAACAAGGACATGTCCGAAATCGACGGGGACAAGATCAAGGTTACCAAGAAGGACGTCACCCTGACCCTCGACAAGCACGGCTATGCCCTGCTGGCTGAGGACGTGGGCGCCACCAACGACTGGATGGTCGTCGGTTCCTTCCGCTCCTCCGTGGAAAACGGCCGCATTGTGACCACCGTCACCGGCTGGGACATCTCCGGCGAGGCCGTGGAGCTGAACCTGGGTCCCAACTATGACAAGAACACCTCCGGCGTCCGTCCTGGCGACCTGGTGAAGTACGAGAGCACTTCCCAGAGCAACCTGTATGACTGGACCATCAGCGAAACCAAGGGCGTGTACAATGTCTACACCGGAGAGGATGAAACCACCGATGTTGACGGCAACGGAGCCCATGCTCCCTACCGGATCAAGGCCAGCAACGTCAAGGTCGATCTGATGGACTATCCCGCCGACGATGCCCTGTTCATCGACAAGGGCGTGAAGTTCATCTATGTGACCTTCGACGTGGACGGCGAAGTGGAATCCATCCAGGTCAAGAGCGGCGTCCAGGCCGTTGAGAACGCGGAACTGCGCCAGACCTACACGGACAAGATCCCCTACCAGGCTGACGGTGAGGTTGATAAGGACATCAATGGCTACAACTCCGCCCAGGCCGCGGTGACCGACAAGGGAGCCATCAAGGCTGTGGTCATCAAGCAGGAAAGCAACGACGCGGATAGCGCCTCCATGCTCTACATCCGTGATATGCCCGGCGGCGCTCACTATGACGCCAATGGCAAAATGGTCTATGCGTACACCGTGGCCATGAACGGCAAGGATGGCCTGGTGGACGACGAAATGACCATCTACTCCTATGACCGGCTGTACAGAGGCGACTTTGCTTCCTACGCCAAGACCGAGCACGCCGAGTATGACGAGTTCTACACTCTGCGCCAGCGCAACAACTTTATCCAGCGCACCACCTCCACCCTCCAGGCCGACATCATGGACATCGTGAATGTCAACGCGAGCCTGGTGGAGTTGGCGAGCTACGGCAAGGTTGGCTCCGGCGATGCCTTCGACGACGGCCTGATGCCCAACATCTCTACCGCCCAGAAGGGCAGCCTGGGTATCGGCGACCAGGAGGATATCGTCAGCCTGCGGAACGCCGTGTTTGTGGACCTGACCAAACATGACATCGACAGCTTCGACGACCTGAAGGACTACATGTACACCAAGCCCAACGGAGACGACTCCAAGTGGCGCATGAACACGGTCGAGGCTCAGCTGGTGGTCAACGACAACGCCGGAAACGACGGATTCCGCAAGGTCTCCATGGTGATCATCACCGATGTTACGGCAGCGGAAGACAGCACCACGGCGGTTAAGAAAGAGCTGACGGGCGCCACCATCGGCGACCAGAAGGCTCCTGACGACTTTGCCCTCGCCGGCGGCACTGTTACCCTGACTGAGAAGGTCGCGAAGAACGCCGTGATCCGCTTTGCCTATGAGGGCAAGGAGATGGAGATTAAGCTGAATGGCACGGAGATTTCCAATGGTTCCTCTCGCGAGCTGAAAGAGAATGATGCGATCGTGGTTACCGTGACCGACCTTAAGGGTGACCCTGCAACGTACACCTTCACCATCGGCGCTCTGACTCCTACCTCCTACGTCAACACCACGGTTGTCGGGCTGAATGTGGCTACTGCTGACGGCTACACCGATACTGACTGGAACGATGGTGACGATGTGGCTCTGGACACCAGTGCCAAGACGTTTGACTTCCCGTTCCTGCAGACCGGTGATGCGGCCATGGATGAGGCTCAGGTTAAAGAGGCTGTTGAGTTTTACAATGAGACCAACACCGACGATATCGTGTTGAGCAACATCCGGAAGGTTGGTAGCATCTGGTATCTGTCTGCCAACGGAGTTGACATGCAGTTCGATCCTTCTTCCAGCAAGGTTCTGGTTTACACCAAGGACGGTACTACCGAGGGCAAGAAGATCGTAGCCAGCTCTGCCAAGGTTGTGGCCGATGTGCTGACCGCTGCTACTACGAACGCCTTCCATGGTGTCACGGAGATTGGCGAGGAGATGGCTCCTGTTAAGGCTCCTACCACCGATGTGGTTATTCCCGGAGCGACCTACACCAAGGATGCTTACGTTATGAAGCTGACTGTTCCCGCCGACGTGACTGCCGCTGCCGTGATTTCTGGCGACGCGGGTGCCACTTCTATCGGTAAGTACACCTACAGCATTACCTCCGCTGCTTATAAGGATACTAATGATTATTACCTGCAGAAGGATGAAGAGCTGACTGTGACAATCAAGTTCGACGGTGCTGTGACTGATACCTTCACGGGTGCTAATGCTGCCAAGACTGATACCATCACTGTGGCAGCTACCGGCTGCACTGTGGACACCACGGCTACCTTCAGCGCTTCTACGACTGACGAAGATCTGACCAAGACGGTTACGGTTACCGGTCCTGCTGCCGCTACCGCTGCCGCTACCATGACCATCAAGGGCGCGAACGCCTGATAGGTTCTGGCGAGATCAGAGCAATCCCACACAAAGAAAGGACCCGCCCCGCCTGGGGCGGGTCCTTTTTGCCCTGCGGGGAGCCGTCCTGAAATCTTCCCGCAAGTCATGCGTGACAAACGCTCACAAGTGTGCTATGATAAGGAAAAACCCGGAAAGGAGGCCCGCCCTGTGATTGAAAACCACGGCCTGATTGAATACCTTTTAACCGCCGGTGGGGACTTCTCAGACCGGGAGAGTCTCACCGCCCGGCAGATCAAGCATTTTACCGACGAGATGCCCGGCGGCTTCTTCATTTACCGGAACAGCGACGGTCAAATTCTCTACGTCAACCGCGCGGTTCTCCAGATATTTGGCTGCGAGACGGAGGAGGAGTTCCGGGCGCTCACCGGGGGAACCTTTCAGGGCATGGTCTATCCCGAGGACCAGGAGTCTGTGGAGGCCAGCATCCGGGAGCAGATTGCCCAGAACAGCTTCGACCTGGATTATGTGGAGTACCGCATCACCCGGAGGGATGGGGCCGTCTGCTGGGTAGAGGATTTTGGCCACTTCATCCAAACAGAGAATCTGGGAGGCGTGTTCTACGTTTTCCTGGCCGACATCACGGAACGTTACCGCCGCCGGGTCGCAGAGCGGGCCGCCATTCTGGAGGAGAAGCTTCAAAAGGAACGGGAGCTCCAGGAGCAGGCGGATCAGACCCTGGATTTCCTGGAGCAGATGAACGACGAGCTGGTCCGGCGGCTGGAGCTGATCGAGGGCCTCAGCGCGGACTATGAGATGGTGTTCCACGCGGACCTGGAGGCGGACGTGATCCAGCCCTACCGGGTCAGCCGCCGGGAGTGCTTCCAATTTGGCCGGGACTTACAGGTCCGGCTTTTTACCGGCTTTGCCGAAGGTTATGCCAACCGCTGGGTCCACCCGGAGGACCGGGAGCGTTTCCGCCGGGAGGTAGGTCCGGCCTATATTCGGGAGACCCTGAAAAAGCAGAAGTCCTATCATATCAATTACCGTATTCTCCGCCAGGGAGACCCGGAATACGTCCAGGCATTTATCGTCAACGTCAGCCCCGACGAGGAGGCGACGCAGATTATGTTCGCCTGCCGGACCGTGGATGAGGAGGTCCGCCGGGAGCGGGAGCGTTCCGCCATTTTGGAGGAGGCCCTGGCCCAGGCGAAGCTGGCGGGAGACGCCCGGAATACCTTCCTGTCCAATATTTCCCACGATATGCGCACACCCATGAACGCCATCGTAGGCTTCGCGGCCCTGGCAAAACGACATTTGGAGCAGCCCGAACGGCTGAAAAAAGACCTGGAGCGGATCGAGGCGTCCAGCGCCCAGCTGATGGGCCTTTTGAATAACGTGCTGGAGTTGAGCTGGCTGGAGTCCGGTCAGATTCATATTGAGGAGGCGGCCTGTGTTCTGCCGGAGCTGGCCCGGGAGGTCTGGGAGGAGATTCTTCCCCAGGCCAAGGAGCGGGGTGTGGAGCTGCTCCTTTCCAGCCTGGGCGCGGAGCACCCCAAAGTTTGGTGCGACCGCCAGAAGCTCCGCCAATCCTTAGAGCGTCTGGCCCTGGGAGCGGTGCGCCAGACAGAGCCAGGCGGTCGGGTGGAGCTGTCCCTCCAGGAGCGGAGCGCCACCCGGGCCTATGGGTCTTATCAATTTACCGCCCTGTGTTCCGCCACGGCGGCGCCCCTCAGCGACCAGATTTTCTCCGCCTTTTCCCGCCAGGAGATCACTGCTGCCGCCGATGCGGCGGGGGCGGACCTGGGGCTCCCCATTGCAAAGCATGTCATGGAGCTGATGGGGGGCACAGTGACCGCTCAGACCCTGCCGGACGGCGGCGGCAGTCTCACGGCGTCGCTGAACCTGCGGCTTCAGGAGGAAACACAGGCTCATGCCGTTCCGCTTTCAAAGGGAGAACGCCGGGTGCTGGTGGTGGAGGACAATGAGCTGAATCGGGAGATCGCCGTAGACCTGTTGGAGGAGGCGGGCTTCCTGGCAGACACCGCTGGAGACGGCGCGGAGGCTGTGGAGAAGGTAAAGAACTCCCGCCCCGGCTATTATGCCCTGGTGCTGATGGACCTGCGGATGCCCGTGATGGACGGCCACAGCGCTGCCCGGGCCATCCGGGCCTTGGAGAATCCGGAGCTGGCCAATGTGCCCATCGTGGCCCTGTCGGCCAATACCTTCGATGAGGACCGGAAGCAGTCTGCGGAATGTGGCATGAACGCCCACCTGGCCAAGCCCCTGGACATTGATCACCTGCTGGAATTGATCGACGGCATGACGGCAAACGGAGTATAAAAAAACCACCGTGAGAACTCACGGTGGTTTTTTGCCGCCCCGCCAGGGTCCGAAGAGCCGGGGCGCGATGTCCCGAACCTCCGGCCACATGAGGAAAGCGGCGTGGAAGCCCATCCCCGCCCCCAGGCGGAGTTTCTGGTTCAGGGTGTCCGCGTCGTCAAAGAGGACGAAGTGGGCCTCTCCGTCCCGGCTGTAGGTGAAGTATCGGGCGCACAGGTCCTGGGAGAAGAAAACGGAAGGGTGTTCCCGCTCCATCAGCCTCTCCAGGGTCTCCCCGGTAAGGGGTTCCCCCTCCCCAGACCGGGCGGGGAGACGAAAGTCCATGCGGAGCCGCTGCACGTCCAGGGCCAGCCGTCCGGCTCCGCCCGCCTGGGTGACGGCCTCTTGGAGGTATTGAGAGAAGCTACCACCGGAGACGGCCGTGCAGAGGAGAACCACCGCCCCAGGGGCGGCTCCCGCATAGCTCTCCGGCAGATACAGCGTCCGCCGGGAGGCGGACAGAGCCGGGGCCAGGGCGGAGACGAAGGCCGTCCGATCACGCCGGGGAGGTTCCTCAAAATCCAGCAGCACGCCAGTATAGCCCCGCCGCCCGCACTCCCGCAGCGCCGCGTCCCGCAGGTCCTCTGGGCTATCGATGAAGGGGGCCTCCCGGTCGCTGACGGACAAAAGCCCCCCTTTGTTTTGCAAAAGCAGGCTCTGCCGCAGCAGCGCCGAGCCGGGGCCAATACGATAGGCCACGTGGGCCAGGTTCCGGCAATGGCCCAGGGCCTCCTGGGACGCCTCCGGCGTCACGGCCAGGTAGATCTGCAACTCCCACTCCCCCTTGCGCCTGGATTGAAAAGCTGGTATACTGGAAATGACTTCAAAAGACTTTATGCGAGGAGGCCGCCGCCTATGCCCCTTTCTCTGATTCCCAGCCGCCTATTCCGAAACTATCGCGAGGTGACGCCGGAGTTTCTGCGGAAAGAGGGGGTGACGCTGCTGCTCAGCGATTTGGACTTCACCCTGGCTCCCAAATCCGTCCGCCGTTCCGACCCGGACCTCCGGGCCTGGATTGAGGAGATGAAAGCGGCGGATATCCAGGTGATGATCGTCTCCAACAACCGCTCCGGAACCCGGGTAACGGAATTTTGCGCGGACCTGGGCATCCCCTACCAGGGCCATGCCGGGAAGCCCTCCACCCAGGGATTAAAAGCCGCCATGGCTCGGGCAGGAGCAGACCGGACACATACCGCCATGCTGGGCGACAAGCTGCTGACAGACATGCTGGCGGCCAACCGGGCCGGGGTGCTGGCTCTGATGGTGGAGCCCTTGGGCGGGGCGGTGACGCTGTGGCAGAGAGTTCTCCACGCGCTCCAAGCTCCCTTTAAGGCGGTCTGCCGCCGCCGGACAGAGAAGCGAGGCTAGAGTTAGCCAAAATATTTTTGCATGGTCCTGGACAATTGGCGGAAAAATACTTGCAATCGCCGCCTATATGGGATAAAATAGCTACGGCTATAATGGAAGAACCATGGAAAGAGAGAAAATGTCCTCACGCAGGTCGTTTTCTCGGATAAAGATTTGTGAGGAGGATTTTATTATGCCGACAATTTCCGCAGGCGATTTTCGCAAGGGAATGATTTTCGAGATGGAAGGCAAGCCCATGCTGGTGGTGGACTTCCAGCACGTCAAGCCCGGCAAGGGCGCAGCTTTCGTGCGTACCAAGTACAAAAACGTCATCACCGGGGCCATCCGGGAGGAGTCCTTCAACCCCACTGCCAAGTTTGAGCAGGCCAGTGTGGAGCGCAAGGATGCCGAATACAGCTACAACGACGGCGATTTGTATTACTTCATGGACCCCGAGACCTACGATATGTCCCCCCTGAACCGGGACGTGCTGGGCGAGGCATTCAAGTTCATGAAGGAGAATACCGTCTGCAAGCTGGTGAGCTATAAGGGCAGCGTTTTCACCGTGGAGGTCCCCAACTTCATGGACCTGGAGGTCACCGAGACCGAGCCCGGCGTCAAAGGCGACACCGCCACCAATGTGACGAAAAAGGCCACCCTGGAGACCGGCGCGGTAATCCAGGTGCCCCTGTTTATCAATGAGGGCGAGAAAATCCAGGTGGATACCCGTACCGGCGAGTATTTGGGACGTTGTAAAGAATGAGTGCTGAAAGGGGGGAGCCGTTCCCCCCTTTTGCCCACAAAAATCAACCGCTTGAAGGACGAAAAGGAGGTCATTGACTATGGAAATCACGGAGAAGGTCGCGTATCTAAAGGGCCTTGCAGAAGGCATGGAGCTGAACACCGAAAAGAAGGAGGGCAAGCTCCTGGCCGCCATCATCGACGTGCTGGAGGACATTGCCCTGGAGCTCAGCGACATTGAGGACGCCCAGGAGGAGCTGGGCGAGGGTCTGGACGCCGTCAGCGACGATCTGGAGGACGTGGAGGACCTGCTCTACGGCGAGGACGACGAGGACGATGAGGACAGCGAATACGAGCTGGACGACCTGGGGGAGGATGAGGACTGCTACGCCACTACCTGCCCCACCTGCGAGGAGAGCATCTACTTCGACGAGTCCGTTCTGGAGGACGGCGAGGTCATTTGCCCCAACTGCGGCGAGAAGCTGGAGTTTGACCTGGAGAGCCTGGACGAGGACGACGGGGAAGACGGAGAAGAGTAAGCAAAACGAATATGGGGGCCGGGCAGCCTTTGGGCGCCCGGCCTTTTCAAAGGAGCCACTTCCATGATTCGAGAAAAGACCTTCTACCGCGCCTTCTTCGCCCTAACGCTGTCCCTGGCCCTGCAAAATCTGCTGACCTTCGGCGTGAACCTGATGGACACCGTTATGCTGGGCCGTTACAGCCAGGAGGCCATGAGCGGTGTCAGCCTCTGCAACCAGATTCAGTTCCTGCTCCAGATGCTGGTGGGCGGCGCGGGAGAGGGGGCCGTGGTGCTGGGGTCCCAGTATTGGGGCAGAAAGAAGCTGGAGCCCATTCCCCATATCATCGGCGTGGCCCTGCGCTTTGGGGCGGCGCTGTCGGCCCTGCTGTTTGGGGCGGTGCTGCTGTTTCCCATTCAGCTGCTGGGCCTGCTGTCCAACGATGCCGGGGTCATCGCCCAAGGGGCGGCCTACTTCCAGATCATCTGCTTTTCCTACATGATTTTCACCGTCACCAACATCCTAGTGGCCTCCCTCCGGTCCGTCGGCGTGGTGAAGATCGGCTATGCCATCTCCTTCTCCACTCTCTGCATCAACGTCACGCTGAACTACCTGCTGATTTACGGCAATTTTGGTTGTCCGGAGCTGGGCGTTCGAGGAGCGGCCGTGGCCACCCTGGTGTCCCGCTGTGTGGAGCTGCTGATTGTGGTGTACTATTTAAAGTATCGGGAGAAGCAGTTGAACCTGACGTTGAAAAAACTCCTCTTCATCGATAGAAGCTATCTCCGGGACTACAACCGGGTCTCCGCCCCGGTGCTGGTAAACCAGGCCCTCTGGGGCGTGGCCCAGATGGTGCAGACAGGCATCCTGGGCCACCTGGGAGGCGACGTGACGGCGGCCAACGCCATTGCGGTTCAGGTTTATCAGGTGCTCTCCGTGGTGGCCTACGGCGCGGCCTCCGCCTCCGGCATCGTGGTGGGACGGAGCATCGGAGAGGGACGAAAAGACGCCCTCCGGCCCCTGGTGACTACGCTGCAAGTCCTGTTTGTGGCCATTGGGCTGCTTTCCGGCGGGCTGATCTTCCTGGCCCGAAATCCCATACTCCTGGTTTTCGGCGGAACGCTGACGGAGCGGGCCCGGGAGTTGGCCCTCCGATTCATGGCGGTCATTGCCGTCACCACCGTGGGCACCTCTTATCAGATGGCCTGTGACACCGGCGTCATCCGGGGAGGGGGAGACACGGCCTTTAGCGCCAAGATGAATCTCATCAGCATGTGGGGCGTCGTGGTGCCCTTCTCCGCCATGGCGGCGTTTTGGTGGGAGAGCCCGCCGGAGATGGTGTTCTTTCTCTTGAAATGGGACCAGATTTACAAGATCATTCCCGTAGCCCTCCGGCTTCACAGCTGGAAGTGGGTGCGGAGCGTCACCCGGCCCGACGGGGCGGAAAAGGAGGAAATCCATGTCTAAGCCCAAGGCCCCCAGGGGGCCCATCAACCCCAGAACCCGCGCCAACGTCTATACCCTGGCGGCGCTGTACCTGGTCTATCTCTTCTATCAGGTGGCCAAGCCCTACCTGACTCATGACCCCTACGGGCCCACCACAGTCCAGTTCATCCTGGCGGCGGTGGTCCTGGGAGGCGGCGCGGCGGCTTTGGGCTTTCTGGCCTGGAAAATGTTCAAGGTCCCCCTGCCAGAGGAGCCGGAGGAGGAAGCCCCGCTACCGGAAGAGGCGGAGGAAGAGGACGCCCCTTTGCTGGAGGAAGCCGAAGAGGACGAGGAAAATTGACAAAGAGCGAGACCCTGAAAACCGGGTCCCGCTCTTTTTTTATGCGTAAGCCTCCGTTCCCGCCGGGAACCACCGCCGGAGCAAGGACTGCATGTCCTCCGGCAAGGGCGTGGAAACCTCCACCCGCTCTCCGGTGACGGGGTGGTCCAGCGTTACCCGCCGGGAGTGCAGGGCGGGCCGGGCAATAAGCTCCGGTTCCTCCACACCATAGAGCCAGTCCCCCGCCAGGGGGCAGCCCAGGGAGGCCATATGGACCCGCAGCTGGTGGGTCCGCCCGGTCTCCGGCCGGAGGGTCAGTAGACTGAGCCGCTCCCCCTGGGCTAGAACCTCGTAATGGGACACGGCGAAAGCACCGTCCGGCCGGATTTTCCGAGCCACAACGGAAGTGTCGTCCCGCTCGATGGGAGCCTCCACCGTTCCCCGCTCCGGCGTGGGACAGCCCAGGCAGATGGCCCGGTATTCCCGCCGGAAGCGCTCTGAGTGCAGCTGCCGCCGGAGCAGGTCGTGGACATAGCCGCTCTTGGCAATGACCATCAGCCCGGTGGTGCCCTTGTCCAGACGGTTCACCGGATGAAAAATAAAGTCCGCCCCCCGGCTCCAGGCCAGGGCCCCCGCTACCGTAGGCGTGTCCGGCAGGAAGTTGGAGGCATGGGCCGTCATGCCCGCAGGCTTGTCCACAAGCAGCAGGTGCTCGTCCTCCCAGACCACCGGCAAAGGCCAGTTTCCAGGGGTGACAGCGGCCTTGGGCGGGCGGCGGTCCTCCGTCTCCACCGCCAGCACGTCTCCGGCCCGGAGCACATGAGGCGTATGGACAGAGACCCCATTGACAAATATGCACGCCCCGCCATGGGCCAGCCGGGAGACGGCGTGAGAGGAGAAGTGGAGCTTGGCCCGGAGAATGTGCCGGACAGTGGCCCCATCCTCCTCTGGTGAAATGACCTTGGTGACGACCGCCATCACTCCACCCCTCTTCTGGTGCGGCTTAAATCCAGCCTTACCAAGGTTCCCTGGCCAGGGCGGGAGGAAATGGAAATGCCGTGATTCAAGCGGTCCAGCACCTGATGGCAGAGATAGAGGCCGATGCCGGTAGACTTCTTGTCCTCCCGGCCGTTGAAGCCAGTGAAGCCCTTCTCAAAGACCCGAGGCAGGTCCTCCGGCTGGATGCCAATGCCGCTGTCGGCAATGACCAGGGTCTCCCCATCGCCATAGATGCGGACCCGCCCACCCTCGGGGGTGTACTTCACCGCGTTGGACAACAGCTGTTCCAAGACGAAGGTTAGCCATTTCTCGTCGGTCAGCACCGTCCTCCCAGTTTCCTGGAAGTCCAGGGAGATTTTTTTCAGAATGAACAGCCGGGCGTATTTCCGCAAAGACTGCCGGAGCAGGGCGTCCAGGTCGTATTTCCGAAAAACGTAGTCCGTGGTCTCGCTGCCCAGGCGGAGGTAGCCCAGGACCATCTCCACATACTGCTCGATTTTCAAAAGCTCTCCCTCCAGCTCCGGCCGGGGCGCCTCCTGGAGGAGAAGATGCATGGCGGCGATGGGGGTTTTGATCTGGTGAGCCCAGAGGGTATAGTAGTCCGTCATGTCCTGGAGCCGGTTCCGGCTCTCCAGAGCTAGGGCGGCCCGTTCTGCCGCCAGGGCTTGGAGCAGAGTTTGATAGTCCTCCTCCAGCAGACCCTTGGGAGGCGGCAGGGGGAGAACCTTTTCCCGGACCTGGACCAGAAGTCGCTCCAGCTCCCGGTGCCGCCGGAGAAACTGGAAGTAACCAATGACAAACAGGGTGAGCCCCAGGGCAAAGCACAGCACAAAGGCATAGCCCACCGATTCCAGGGGCAGACCATAGAGATAGAAGATGACAGAGCAGATGCCAAGGCACCCGCCCAGCAAAAAAAGCAGCTTCCAGTGCCGCCAACAATACGCCTGTAGGACCTTCATGCCTCGCGCTCCTCCACCAGATAGCCCACGCCCTTTTTCGTGCGGATAAACTCCGGCAGCCCCGCCGCCTCCAGTTTCCGCCGGAGGCGGTTCACGTTGACGGACAGGGTGTTTTCATCCACGAAGCTGTCCGACTCCCAAAGGGCGGTCATCATGGCATCCCGGCTGACGATCCGGCCTTTTTTCTCCAGCAGGAGCTGGAGGAGCTTCCCCTCGTTCCTCGTCAGTTCGACGCGTTGGCCGTTCACAGTGACGGTTCCGTTGGCGGGATTCAGCACCGCCCCACTGCAGGAGAGAAGGGCCGGGCCCGCAGCAAAGTCATAGGCCCGCCGAAGCATGGCCTGCACCTTGGCGGAGAGGACCTGTAGGTCAAAGGGTTTGGATAGGAGATCGTCTCCGCCCATCTGCATCGCCATGACCAGGTTCACATTGTCCGAGGCGGAGGTCAAAAAGAGGATGGGGACCTTGGAGACTTTCCGGATCTCCTGACACCAGTGGTAGCCATTGAAAAAGGGCAGGGAGATGTCCAGCAGCACCAGCTGGGGATCGAACTCCGTAAACTCCGCCAGCACGGCGTCAAACTTCCGGGCGCAGGCCACCTGATAGCCCCAGCTCTCCAGATGCCGGGCCACGGCTCCCGCGATAACGCCGTCATCCTCCACAAGAAAAATACGATACAAAGTAGGTCCTCCTCTCTCTAATATAGGTTCAAAGCAGGAAAGTGAAAGCTGCATATATGCAACAAAAAATTGCGAAAACCGGCTCAATTAGCTGGTTTTCGCAATTTTTTGGTCCGAGTGGCGAGACTTGAACTCACGACCCCTTGACCCCCAGTCAAGTGCGCTACCAACTGCGCTACACCCGGATACATTGTGCTCACTCACGTCAGCTTGTATAGATTAGCATACTTCGCCAGAAAATGCAAGACCTATTTTCAATTTTCTTTGAAAAATTTTTCTCCTCATCCTGGCCGCAGGACCTGCCGTAGGTGATGGCAGCCCAGCGAAGAATCCGTGGACGGCGCCTGCGGATTTAAACCAGGGCAAGACTTTGCGCAGGGCTTTTCCCCGAGCCCCTGGGCAGGCAGCCCGTTGTTCCACAGGCGCGAAAGAGCCCGCCGGATGATCCGGCGGGCCTCTTGCCTTGCTGCGTAGCGGCCTTTACGCCAGCCAGCCGAAGAGCCCCCGGGGCTCCGCTCCGCCCTCCAGCAGGATGCCGGCGGCCTCCAGCATCTGAGCCGCGTCGGCCCGGGTTACCGCCTGCTCCATGGACTGGCTGCCGAAGCTCCCGGCGGACAGGACGCTGACCGCCTCCATGTTCCCCACGGCCTGAGCCGCCCAGGAGGGGGCCGCCCCCCGGTCTGCGTACCAGACCTCCAGGTCCACGTCGCCCAGGTCCAGCACCCGGTCCAAAATGGTAGCCGCCTCGTTAAAGGTGACGGTTTCATCTCCCCGGAAGGCCACGCCCTCAGCGGTAGAGCTGCCCCGGATAACCCCGTCCGCCGCCCCGGCGGCGGCATAGGCCTTCGCCCAGGTGGGGATGCTGCCGTCGTCGCAGAAGCCCGTCATGGTGACATCCGTTACCTTTCGACCCGCCGTCTCCAGGGCCATGGCCAAAAATTCACTGCGGCTTACCGGCTGGTCCGGCTGGAAGTAATAAAAGTCCCCGATTTTCCCGCCCGTGAAGACGCCCTTTTCTGCCAGGGTTTGGGCGGCCCGGGCGGCGGGGCAGCCCTCCAGGTCGGCGTAGGTTACGCCGGAACGGGTCTTGTCAATGGTGACGCTGACCTTGGCGGGGGCCGAGGCATGGCCCTGGCTGTCCGTGGCGGTGTAGGTGAAACGGTCCGAGCCGGTGATGCCTTCGTCCGGCGTGTAGGTGAAGCTGTCTCCCTCGATGACCACGGTGCCCTTCCGGGGCTCCTCCGCCAGGGCGAAGGTCATCTCGTCTCCCTCCGGGTCCGAGGCCAGGAACTGTCCCTGTCCCGGGATGTCCCGATAGGTCCGGATTTCCAGGTCCCAGACCTGGGGTGCGCCTTCCGGGGGCGTGTCGTCGGCCTTTTTGCCGAACAGCGCCGAGGCGCTGCCGGTCAGCAGCACCGCCGCCAGGGCCAGCAGAGCGGCGGCTCTCGTCAGATGGTGTTTCATAGGAAAATCATCCTCCTGTATGAATTGGTACGGGAGTAGTGTTTTCCCATTCTTTGAAATTATGCGAAAAACAGCCGCTCCGGTTTTCCGGGGCGGCTGTTTTATATGCTCAGCGCAAAGGCGACCTCGCCACCCGCCGCATCTCCGGCGAGCGCTTCTTGATGCCCGACACCACCCCCATGGCCATATACAGCGTCAGGACGGAGGACCCTCCATAGCTGAAAAAGGGCAACGTAATGCCGATGGTGGGCATGACAAAGAGGCACATGCCAATGTTGATGACGGTCTGGAAAATCAGGATGGAGGCCATGCCCACGCAGACATAGCGGTAGAAGGGGGTCCGGGCCTTCCGGGCCACCAGCAGGATGCGGAGGATGATGGCCAGCAGCAGCAGCATGATGGCAAGGCAGCCGAAGAGGCCCAGCTCCTCTCCCGCCACGGAGAAAATCAGGTCCGTCTGCTTGGCGGGAAGGGAGGTGCTGCCGCTCTGGGTCTGGCTGCCGTTCAGATAGCCCTGGCCCCAGAGCCCGCCGGAGCCGATGGCCAGCAAGCTCCGGGTTTGCTGCCAGCCAGTCCTCTGGGGGTCAAAGCTGTGGTCAAAGAGCACCTGAAAGCGCCGCAGCATATACTCCATATTCTCCGGCACCAAATCCAGCAGCAGCACAATGGCGGCCACGCCTCCGGCCCCGGCGAACAGCAGCAAAAACCACCGCAGGGCGAAGCCCGCCACAAAGGCCATGCACAAAAAAATGAACACAAACACCAGACCGTTGCCCATGTCGTGGGAGACCACAAAGTACAGCCCGCAGAGGCCGAGAGTGTGGGCGGCCACAGCGAAGGCGGAGGAGAAGGA
The DNA here is from genome assembly GCA_910587705.1 of uncultured Oscillibacter sp. Classification (GTDB taxonomy): domain Bacteria; phylum Bacillota; class Clostridia; order Oscillospirales; family Oscillospiraceae; genus Oscillibacter. Next base: position 299,316 of record CAJUMX010000001.1, on the reverse strand, counting down.
TTTCACGTCCTCCTTCTCCTGCCAGAGCCACTCGATCTGCTTGGCCAGCAGCAGGACGAAGGTGATCTTCACCACCTCCGCCGGGCCGATCTGGAAGGGGATACCGGGGAATTTCAGCCAGGCTCGGTTGCCGGTGCCTCCCGCCACGCCGAAGGGGGTCCGCAGCAGGAGGATGAAGCCCACGTTAAAGGCCAGAATCCACTTCCACTTCCGGGTGATGGACTCCAGGTCCAGCATGGAGAAGAAAATATAAACGCAGACCCCCAGGCCTAGGGCCGCGCACTGGGTGATCATCCGCCGCAAGCCCTTGGAGGGGTCCAGGTACCGGGTGGCGCTGAACACCAGGACGATGCCGTACAAAGTGGCGGTGGTGCACAGGCCCAGCAGCACCAGGTCGGCCTGCTGGATGAAGTCTGCCAGGGTGTCTTTCAATCGGTTCAGCATGATACGCTCCTTGAAATCCGGGATATTATTTCCGAGCTTAAAGCTCGAAAATAATAAATTTGATTCAAGCCGTTTTGCTCACCGCTGTAAACAGCGGCAACCGCAAAACATGGCACATATTACTTCCGACCTTTCAGTTCGGAAGTAATAATACGACAATAAGGTATTCTACCACAAATGAAAAAACCTGTAAACGCCGGAAAATTTCTTTTTACACTTTATTTAATTTGTGGTATACTGAATCGACCTTACAAGAAAGGAGGCCCGCCTGTGGACTACGTTTCCCACAGCGAGGCGGAGACCGAGGCCCTGGGCCGCCGCCTGGCCGCCGTCCTGGTCCCCGGGGCCGTGGTGGCCTACCGGGGGGACCTGGGGATGGGAAAGACGGCCTTCACCCGGGGCCTTGCCCGGGGGCTGGGCTATGAGGGCCGGGTGACCAGCCCCACCTTTACCATTGTCAACGAATACGAGGGCGGGGGGCTGCCCCTGTTCCACTTCGACATGTACCGCCTGGAGGACGCCGGGGACCTCTTCGACATAGGCTGGGAGGATTACCTGGACCGGGGGGGCGTGTGCGCCGTGGAGTGGAGCGAACGGGTGGAGGAGGCCCTGCCGGAGGACGCGGTAACCGTCTCCTTTGCCCGCTGCCCGGAAGGGGAAAACTGGCGGGTCATTGCCATGGAAGGAGTGGGGCCGGTATGAGAATTTTGGCTCTGGAGACCGCCGCAAAGGCCGTCTCCGCCGCCGTCACCGAGGAGGGGAAGGTGCTGGCCTCCGCCTATCAGGACACGGGGCTGACCCACAGCCGGACCCTGATGCCCCTGGTGGAGCTGCTTTTGCGCAATACGGATATGACGGCGGCGGACTTGGACGTGATTGCCGTCTCGGCAGGGCCGGGGTCCTTTACCGGCGTCCGCATCGGCGTTTCCGCCGCCAAGGGACTGGCCTGGGCAGCGGACAAGCCCTGCGCGGCGGTGTCCACCCTGGCGGCCTTGGCCCGGAACGTGGCCTTTTGGGACGGGCTTGTCGTCTGCGCCATGGACGCCCGGCGGCAGCAGGTCTACAACGCCCTCTTTGAGGCCCGGGACGGAACCCTCGCCCGTCTGACGGAGGACCGGGCGATTGCTCTTTCCGACTTGGCGGAGGAGCTGCGAGGCGACCCCAGGCCCAAGACCGTCCTGGGGGACGGGGGGCGGATGACCTATGACTTTTTGACGGCGGCGGGGGTGCCCTGTCGCCTGGCCCCGGCCCACCTGGTGAAGGAAAACGCCGTGAGCGTTGCCCTGGAGGCGGAGGACATCGCCCGGGCGGGCGGGCTGGTGACGGCCCAGGAGCTGGCCCCGGTCTATCTCCGCCCTCCCCAAGCGGAACGGCTGCGGATGGAGAAGCGGTCCCCCTGACCGTTCATTGTCCATTTTCAATTATCCATTTAATACATTAGGAAGGAGCGTTTTTATGAACGGAAAAGTACACGTCATGGACCACCCCCTGGTTGCCCACAAGCTGACCATCCTCCGGGACAAGAACACCAGCGTCAAGGACTTCCGGGAGCTGGTTTCCGAGATTGGCATGCTGATTACCTACGAGGCCACCCGGGACCTGCCCCTGACCACCTGCGAGGTGGAAACCCCCATCTGCAAGACCACCGCCCCCATGCTCAAGGGGAAAAAGTTCGCCGTGGTGCCCATCCTCCGGGCGGGCCTGGGGCTGGTGGACGGCGTTTTGCGCATGGTCCCCTCTGCCCGGGTGGGCCACATCGGCCTCTACCGGAACGAGGAGACTTTGGAGCCGGTGAAGTACTTCTGCAAGATGCCCAAGGACGTGGCGGAGCGGGAGGTGCTCATCGTGGACCCCATGCTGGCTACCGGCGGCAGCGCCGAGGCGGCCATCGGGTTCATGAAGGAATACGGCTGCACCACCATCAAGCTGATGGTCCTCCTGGCCGCGCCGGAGGGCATTGCCCGCATTCAGAAGAGCCACCCGGACGTGGACATCTACTGCGGCGCGGTGGATGAAAAACTGAACGAGAGCGGCTACATTGTCCCCGGCCTGGGGGACGCGGGAGACCGGATTTTCGGAACGAAATAAAAAAAGACCGCCGTCGGTTAGACGGCGGTCTTTTTTATGTCAGGTGCTCCTCGGCGCTCATATAGAGCTCTTCCGCCTGGTTCAGGGCGTCCGTCAGTTTGTGGTGAAGCTCCGCAACTTTGCACTGCTCCAGCAGATCCAAAGCCTCCGAATAGGCTCCGCATAAAATCGCGTACATTTTCTTGTATAGCTCCGCTTCTGTCATAAGTGTACCTCCTTGCTCATACGCATAATTTCGTCATTACTTCGCATTTATTGCGTCAATCCTGCATATCATTTTAGCACGGCGTCATTATAAAGTCAATAATGCGTCGAGGAGGTGCCAAATGAAAGATGATCTTCCGCGTTACACGTTGAGAGTACCGCAGGATTTATTAGATAAGCTGGAATATATTGCGAAGTTTGAGGCCCGCACAAAAAACAAGGAGCTGGAGCACATGATCCGGCTGCGCATCCAGGAGTTCGAGAAGGAGCACGGCCCCATTCGCTTAAAGGACTTGCGGCAAATGTAAAAAAGACCGGGAGCGTCGCTCCCGGTCTTTGCTTTACAGCACCTTGCTGAGGAAGTCCTGTAGTCTCGGGTGCTTGGGATTCCCAAAGAGCTCCGCCGGAGGCGCTTCCTCCAGCACCTTCCCGTCGGCCATGAACAGCACCCGGCTGCCCACCTCCCGGGCAAAGCCCATCTCGTGGGTCACCACCACCATGGTCATGCCGTCCCGGGCCAGCTCCTTCATCACGTCCAGCACCTCGCCCACCATCTCCGGGTCCAGGGCGGAGGTGGGCTCGTCGAACAGCATCAGCTGGGGTTTCATGGCAAGGGCCCGGACGATGGCCACCCGCTGCTTCTGCCCGCCGGAGAGCTGGCTGGGATAGGCGTCGGCCTTGTCCGTCAAATCCACCCGCTGCAAAAGGCTTCCCGCCAGCTCGTCGGCCTCCTCCTGCTTCATCAATCCCGTCCGCACCGGGGCCAGGGTGATGTTCTTCCGAATGGTCATGTTGGGGAACAGGTTGAAGTGCTGGAACACCATGCCCATGTGCTGGCGCACCTGGTCGATCTTCACCTTGGGGTCCGTAATGACGGTGCCCTGGAAGGAGATGGTCCCCGCGCTGGGCGTTTCCAGCAGGTTCAAGCACCGCAGGAAGGTGGACTTGCCGGAGCCGGAGGGCCCGATTACAACCACTTTCTCGCCGGGGTAGATGTGCTGGGAAATGTCGTCCAGCACCAGGTGGTCCCCGAAGGACTTGGAGAGGTTTTTAACGTCGATCACTTTCCCGCAGCCTCCTTTCCAGCTTCCCCTGGAGCCAGGTGAAGATGATGACAATGGCTAAGTACATGGCGGCGATGCCCAGCAGGGGCGGCATATAGTCAAAGGTCCGCCCGCCGATGGTGCTGGCGTAGTACAGCATTTCCATGCCGCCGATGGCCTGGGCCAGGGAGGTGTCCTTGAACAGCGTGATAAACTCGTTGCCAAGGGACGGCAGGATGTTCTTGAAGGCCTGGGGAATGACGATGAAGCGCATGGTGTCAAAGTACCCAAGGCCCAGGGAGCGGCCCGCCTCGGACTGGCCCGCGTCCACGCTCATCAATCCGCCCCGGATGATTTCCGCCACATAGGCCCCGGAGTTGACCCCCAGGCCGATGAAGGCTACCAGAATCTTGTTCCGCTGGGTGGGGAAGATGACAAAGGTCCAGATGAAGAGCTGCACCAGCATGGGCGTGCCCCGGATGACGGTGGTGTAAATCTGGCAGAGGACGTTTAAAATGCCCAGCACGGGGTTCTTCCGGCCGATGCGCTGCTGGTCGTGGGCGGAGCGGACCACCGCCACCACCAATCCCAGCAGCACGCCGAAAATCAGGGCCACAACGGTCAGCTCCAGGGTGGTTCCCAGTCCCTGGAGGTAAAGCTTCCAGCGGCCGCCTTCCAAGAAGGCCGTGACGAACCGCTGCGCGAGCGAAGGTTTCATGGCGGGGCTCCTTTCTCGTTGCGCGGGAAAAAGGGCGGCCCGGAAGGCCGCCCTTCTCGGCGCGTTTATTCGGCGGTGATATACTTATCCACGATGTCCTGGAAGGTACCGTCGGCTTTCAGCTCCGCCATGGCGGTGTTGACGGCCTCCAGCAGGGCGGTGTTCCCCTTGGCAAGGCCGATGGCGTAGTCCTCCACGGCAAACTCGGTGTCCAGGATTTTCAGGCCGTCGTTGGAGGCCACAAAGCTCTTGGCGGGCTCGTTGTCAATGACCACCGCGTCCACCTGGCCGTTCACCAGGGCCATGACGGCCAGGGCGCCGGTCTCATAGGCGGTGACATGATCTTCGCCATAGCCGCCGTTTTCCGGGGTGTCGGAGCAGTAGATATAGCCGGTGGTGGCCTTCTGGCAGCCGATCATCTGGGCGTTGGACAGGTCGTCCAGGGTGGCGATGGGGGAGTCCTCCTTGACAATGACCACCTGAATGCCGGTGGCATAGCTGTCGGAGAAGTCCATAACCTGCTGGCGGTCCTCGGTAACGGTGATGCCCGCCATGGCGATGTCGCTCTGTCCGGTCTGGACGGCGGTGAGGGCCGCGTCAAAGCCCATGTCGTCCACCACCAGCTCCAGGCCCAGCTTCTCGGCGATGGCCTGGGCCACTTCCACGTCGATGCCCTCGAAGCCGCCGGCGTCGGTGGTCATCTCATAGGGAGGGAAGGCGGCGTTGGTGGACATGTGGAGCTTACCCGCTTCCACGGTGGTGAAGGCAGGAGCTTCCGTTCCGGCGTCCTCGCTGCCGGTATCGGCGGGGGCGGAGGTATCGGCAGGAGCAGAGTCCCCGGCGTTGTCGGCGGGCTTGTCTCCGCCGCCGCAGGCGGCCAGGCTCAAAACCATGGCCAGGGCCAAAAGCAGAGTTAGCATCTTCTTCATGATACAATCATCCTTTTCATCCAAAAGTCTTTGCCCGGCGGACCGGGCGCTGGGTTCGGGAGGCGTTCTTCCCCCGGAACTGTGGCTACCTTAGCACGGACCGGCGCATCTGTCAATACTTTTTCAGAACCCGTGCATATTTATTTGGGGCATTTCTCCAGAATTGCCGAAAAAACCCGGGTAGTCCCGGCGGCTTTGTGCATTTTTTAGACAGGTGATGGATGAAATATGAATATTGGGATGAATATTCTCTCCGCAGTGGCAGAGTGGCTCCCGGTTCTCCGGCATTTTGCCCACCGGAGAGGGCGATTTTCCGGCCAGTTTCCCCGATTCCGACAGTTGCGAAGCGTCCCAAAATGTGTTACCATGCAGGAAGGACAAATGACCGCAATAGGCGGACTGGGCGTCCGCCGGAGAGGCGGCGCATAGGGAGGGCGCTATGGCAAAGGCGATTAAATACTACATTGTGGCGGCGGACGCGCTGCCGGAAATCTTCGTCAAGGTGGCGGAGGCCAAGCGGATGATGCAGACCGGCGAGGCGGACACCGTGGGGGCCGCCACCAAGCTGGCGGGGATCAGCCGCAGCGCCTTCTATAAATACAAGGACTCCGTTCAGCCCTTCAACGACATGAAGGCGGAACACATCATCACCTTCTATGCCATGCTCAAGGACGTGGCGGGGGTGCTTTCCGGCGTGCTGGCGGTGTTTGCCGCCTCTGGGGCCAATATCCTGACCATCAATCAAAGCATCCCCACCAACGGCTGCGCGGCGGTGACCATCTCTGCCGAGACCAGCGGCCTTTCGGAGTCTCTGGAGCAGCTGATGGGAGATGTGGCCGCCCTGGAGGGTGTGCTGAAATTTGAGATTTTAGCTGGATAAAGAGAGAGGTTTGCGGAATGATACAAATTGCGATTCTGGGCCTTGGCACCGTGGGTACCGGCGTTGCCAAGGTGGTGGCGGAAAACGCCCGGCAGATCGAGCGGAAGCTGGGGGAACCCTTACAGGTAAAAAGTGTGTTAGTCCGGCATTTCAAGGACGGGCCCTACCGCCAGCTGATGACCGACGACTTCAAAAGGATTGAGGAGGACGACGATATCCGCGTGGTGGTGGAGACCATCGGCGGGGTAGAGGCGGCTTACGAGTATACAAAGCGAGCCCTGTCCGCCGGGAAGCACGTGGTTACCGCCAACAAGCAGCTGGTGGCGGAGAGGGGCTGCGAGCTGCTGGCCCTGGCGAAGCGGAAGAATGTCAGCTACCTCTTTGAGGCCAGCGTGGGCGGCGGCATCCCGGTGCTTCACCCCCTGACCCAGTGTATGGCGGCCAACCGCATCGACGAGGTGTATGGCATCCTGAACGGAACCACCAACTACATCCTCACCCGGATGGTCCGCACCGGGGCCTTTTTCTCCGACGCCCTCCGGGAGGCCCAGGCCAAGGGCTATGCCGAGGCGGACCCCACCTCCGACGTGGAGGGCATCGACGCGGGGCGGAAAATCTGCATCCTGGGGGACTTGGCCTTTGGAAGCCAAATTCACCCGGAACGGGTGCCTATGGAGGGGATTACGAAGCTGAGCCTCCGAGACGTGAAAATCGCCCAGCGGGCGGGCTATCGGATTAAGCTTTTGGGCCGGGCGGTGCGCCTCCCCGGCGGTGAGCGGACGGCCTATGTGGCCCCCCACCTGATTCCCGAGGACAATCCCCTGGCCAATGTGGAGGACGTGTTCAACGCCGTGATGGTCCGGGGCAACGCCACCGGGGAAGTGATGTTCTACGGCAAGGGGGCCGGGGAGCTGCCCACCGCCTCCGCCTGTGTTGCGGACGTGATGGAGTGCCTTCAGCAGAGCCCCAAACGGGAGGAGATTGGCTGGTCGGCGGATGAGGCGGGCTTCCGGGAGCCCACGGTGCTGAAAACCCGGCATTACTTCCGCATTGAGGGCAGCCTCACCGATGCGGCCAGGGCCTTCGGCCAGGTAGAGGTCCTCAGCGAGGACGGCGAGACCGCCTTTTTGACGGAGCCACTCAGCGGAGGGGACGCGGCGCAGCAGTCCCGGTCCTTGCATGTGCTGGCCTGTATGCGGGTATTGGAGGGCTGACGGGGCGCGCCGTTCCCGCATAGGATAGAGCGGGGGAGAGCGGCCTTCCCCGTCCAACCTGATTTCAAGCGGAAAAGGAAGATAGATTCATGAGTTTGATTGTACAGAAATTCGGCGGCAGCTCCGTGAGGGACGCCCAGCGCATCCAAAATGTCGCCCGAATCATTGCGGAGACTTACGTAAAAGGCAGCGACGTGATCGTGGTCCTGTCCGCCCAGGGGGACACTACCGACGACCTGATTGAAAAGGCAAAGGAAATTAACCCCAATGCCTCCAAGCGGGAGCTGGATATGCTGCTCTCCACAGGCGAGCAGATTTCGGTCTCCCTCTGTGCCATGGCCCTGGAGGCCATGGGTCTGCCCTGCGTGTCCCTGGCGGCCTGGCAGGTGGGCATCCAGTCCACCACTGTCCACGCCGATGCCCGCATTAAGCGCATTGACTCCGAGCGCATCCAGGCGGAGCTGGATCAGCGCCGTATCGTTATCGTCACGGGCTTCCAGGGAGTGGACCGCAACGGCGACGTCACCACCCTGGGCCGGGGAGGCTCTGATACCAGTGCCGTGGCCCTGGCGGCGGCTTTCCGGGCGGACCTGTGTCAGATTTACACCGATGTAGACGGCGTGTATACGGCGGACCCCCGCATTGTCTCCACAGCCCGGAAGCTGGAGGAGATTACTTACGACGAGATGCTGGAGCTGGCGTCTCAAGGGGCCCAGGTGCTCCACAACCGCAGCGTGGAGCTGGCGAAAAAGTTCAGAGTGAATTTGGAAGTGCTTTCCAGCCTGGAGCGAAAGCCCGGCACGAAAGTCAAGGAGGTTACAAAAGTGGAAAAGACCAACATTGCCGGTGTGGCCAAGGATACCAGCATTGCCCGGGTGGCCCTGGTGGGCCTCCAGCATAACCCCGGCGTCGCCTTCCAGGTATTCGACCTATTGAGCAAGCATAACATCAATGTGGACGTGATTCTCCAATCCATTGGCCGGGAGGACACGAAGGATATCACCTTTACCATCCACCGGAAGGACCAGCAGGAGGTGGAGGGCATCCTCAACGAGCACAAGGAGGCCCTGCGCTTTGACCACATCGAGGCGGACGATCGGATCGGAAAGGTTTCCATCGTGGGCGTGGGCCTGATGAGCAACTGCGGCGTGGCCGCCAAAATGTTCGAGGCCCTCTATGAGGCGGGCATCAACATCCAGATGATCAACACCTCGGAGATCCGCGTCTCCGTCCTTCTGGACGAGACGGACGTGAACCGGGCGGTGCGGGCCATTCACGACAAGTTCTTTGACGAGCTGTAACTTCGCGTCCGGCGGGGGGAATCCGTTTCCCCTCGCCGGAGGCCGTTTTTAAAATGAAGGAGGAGCAACCATGAACGCCATCGTCACCGTCCTGGGGCAGGACCGGGTGGGCATCATCGCCGCCGTCTGCAACCGCCTGGCAAACTACAATGTCAACATTCTGGACATCTCCCAGACCATTCTCCAGGGGGCCTTCACCATGGTCATGGCCGTGGATGTCAGCCAGTCCACCGCCAGCTTCGGAGAGCTGGGGAAGGGTCTGAACGACCTGGGGACGGAGCTGGGCCTCTCCATCCGCATCCAGCGGGAGGAAATCTTCAACGCCATGCACAGCATTTAAGGAGGGAACCCCATGCTGAATCAGAAGGAAATTCTCTCCACCATTGAGATGATCGACCAGCAGCACCTGGATATCCGCACCATCACCATGGGCATCTCCCTGCTCTCCTGCTGCGACCCGGACCCCAAGCGGGCCTGTGAAAAGGTCTATGAGAAGATCTGCCACTGCGCCGAGCGATTGGTGAAAACCGGCCAGGATATCGAGGACGAGTTCGGCATCCCCATCGTGAACAAGCGCATCTCCGTCACCCCCATGGCCCTGGTGGCCGGGGCCAGCGAGACGGAGGATTACGTCCCCTTCGCCCTGACCCTGGACCGGGCGGCCCAGAGCTGCGGCGTGAACTTCATCGGGGGCTACTCCGCCCTGGTCCAGAAGGGCATGACCCAGGCGGACGAGCGCCTCATCCGCTCCATTCCCGAGGCCCTGGCCCGGACGGAGCTGGTCTGCTCCTCCGTCAACGTGGGCTCCACCCGGGCGGGCATCAACATGGACGCCGTGGCCCTTATGGGCCGAATTGTCAAGGATACCGCCGCCCGCACGGCAGACCGGGACGGCCTGGGCTGCGCAAAGCTGGTGGTGTTCTGCAACGCCGTGGAGGACAACCCCTTCATGGCCGGGGCCTTCCACGGCGTGGGAGAGGCGGAAAAGGTCATCAACGTAGGCGTCTCCGGTCCCGGCGTTGTTTACCACGCCCTCCAGGCCGTAAAGGGTCAGTCCCTGGACGTTGTGGCGGAGACCATCAAAAAAACCGCCTTCCGGGTGACCCGCATGGGCCAGCTGGTGGCCCAGGAGGCCAGCCGGAGGCTGGACACGCCGTTCGGAATCGTGGATTTGAGCCTGGCCCCCACCCCCGCCATCGGAGACAGCGTGGCCCGGATTCTGGAGGAGCTGGGTCTGGAGGTCTGCGGCACCCACGGCACCACGGCGGCCCTGGCCATGCTGAACGACGCGGTGAAAAAGGGCGGCGTCATGGCCTCTTCCAGCGTGGGAGGTCTCTCCGGGGCCTTTATTCCCGTCAGCGAGGACGAGGGCATGATTGCCGCTGCCCGGGCCGGAACGCTGTGCCTGGATAAGCTGGAAGCCATGACCTGTGTGTGCTCCGTGGGTCTGGACATGATTGCCGTTCCCGGAGACACCCCGGCGGAGACCATCGCGGCGATCATCGCCGACGAGGCGGCCATCGGAATGGTGAACAACAAAACCACCGCCGTGCGCATCCTCCCCGCCCCGGGGAAGGATGTGGGGGGCACCATTGAGATGGGCGGGCTACTGGGCAGCGCTCCGGTGATGCCGGTCCACCGGGAGACCTCCGCCGCCTTTATCGCCCGGGGCGGACGAATCCCCGCGCCACTGCACAGCCTGCGGAACTGAACGGTTGAACGAGCAAAGGACCGCCCGTTAGGGCGGTCCTTTTTACTCCTCTTTCAGGCAGCTTTCAATCATGGAAATTACCACATTGTTGAAGCTGGTGTTATTTTCCGAGGCAATTTCCTCTATGTGGTCGGCGAGGCTGCGCTTGATGTAAAGGGTTTTATAAATAGACTCTTCCTTAGCGGGAAACTGCCGCAATTCAAATTTCATCGTCTCACCCCAATGCGTATTATATAACCGCAATACCTCAAAAGAATAACGCAGAAAATTCTCATATAGAAATCTAGTGTATATTTCTGGTGTATCGCTGGAGCGTATGAAAGAGTAGAGTAAAGGTTATTACTGGAGGTGAAAAAATGCGTCTCAATCAAGAAAGCCTGGACCATATGGCCTGGCAGGATTACCATGCTCTTGAGGACCACATGTGCGCCTGGGCCGTAGCGGCGTTGGCGGAGCTGCAAAGTGCGGAAAAGCCCCGTCAAATCATCATCGACCTTCTGGGCTGGGCGAGGGGAGAGTTTCACCGCCGCCGCCGCTACATGAAGCAGGAGGAACCGGAAACGGAGCGGCAGGCTGGTGAGGTCCTGCGGGCGCTGGTGGAAAAATCGCTGGAAAGAAAAGAAACGCGGGAGCAGTGACGCTCCCGCGTTTTCATGTTTCCGCAAATTTTGCCTTATCCCGGTCAATCTGCTTTTGATAGCGGTCCTGCTCGGAAAACACACAGCCGCAGTACTTCTGCATATAGAATCCCAACTCCCTGGCCCGCCGGTTCCCCTCCCGGAAATTGGGCCGGAAATCCCGGTACAAAAATTCTGCGCCGTACTGCGCCGCGTACTGTTCTGCCGCCCGGACGATGCCCTCATGATCCTGGTAGAGGCTGGACAGCAGCGTGGTGGTGAAGGCGGCAAAGCCGTGTTCCGCCGCATACTTTGCCGTCCCCTCAATCCGGTGCTCGTAGCAGTAGGCGCAGCGGTGGTCAATGTCCCCCGCCACGTGGCAGACGAAGTTCCGGAGGCCGTAATCCTCCTGGACCCGCACCTCCAGACCGATGGTGGGGGCGTACTCCAGCAAACAGTCCCGCCGGGCCTGGTACTCCTTCCAGGGGTGAATGTTGGGGTTGTACCAAAAAGCCGTCGGTTCAATGCCCTCGGCCCGGAGGGGGTCAATGCAGCTCATGGAGCAGGGGGCGCAGCAGCAGTGGAGAAGAACGGTTTTCATGGTCATGCCTCGCTTCCAAGTGGAATAAGATGAGTATAGCACGTCCCCGGGGAAACCGCAAGCCCGGCTGGACAGGCCATTTTTAACAGGTTCTTTACAGTTTTTCAAGGGATTGCCGATTGAAAAATTCGTCGAAAGCGTGTATGATACCATGGATGTGATATCTTGTGATTCCTGCCGGAATGACGGGAGGTAATCGTTTGCGCAAAGGAGGAACGGGGCTTGAAGATCGGTCTTGACGTGGGATCCACCACCATCAAATGCGTGGCGCTGGACGACGCGGACAACATCGTATACAGCACCTACGAGCGGCACTTCAGCCATATCTTAGAGAAGTCGGAGGAGCTGCTGCGCCGGGTGGCCGGGCAGTATGTCCCGTCCGGGAGGGCGGAGCTGGCCATCTCCGGCTCTGCCGGAATGGGCATGGCGGAGAGTGTGGGCGTGCCCTTCGTCCAGGAGGTGTTTGCCACGCGGGTGGCCGCGGGGCGGCTGGTTCCAGGCACCGACGTGGTGATTGAGCTGGGAGGCGAGGACGCGAAAATCCTCTTCCTCACCGGCGGCATGGAGGTCCGGATGAACGGCTCCTGCGCCGGAGGCACCGGGGCTTTCATCGACCAGATGGCAACCCTCCTGAAAATGACCGCCGACGAGATGGACGCCGCCGCACAGACGGCGGAGAAAACCTACACCATTGCCTCCCGCTGCGGCGTTTTCGCCAAAAGCGACGTGCAGCCCCTCATCAACCAGGGGGCAAAGGCCACGGACATTGCCGCCAGCATCTATCAGGCAGTGGTAAACCAGACCATCGCGGGCCTGGCCCAGGGGCGGCCCATCAAGGGAAACGTCCTGTATCTCGGCGGGCCGCTGACCTTCTCCAGGTGCCTCCGGGAGAGCTTTGACAAAACCTTAGGCGTCGCCGGGACCTGCCCGGAGAACAGCCTGCTGTTTGTGGCTCTGGGGGCGGCGTTCTACGCCGACCAGAGCTTCGATTTAAGCGTGCTGGCGGACCGCCTCCGGGAGCGGGGAGCCGACCAGACCTACCGAAGCCAGCCGCCGCTGTTTGAGACCCGGGAGGAATACGAGGCCTTCCAGGCCCGCCACGCCAGGGCGAAGGTTGCCCGGGCCCCCTTCGGCCCGGACTACGCCGCCCCGGTCCACATCGGCATCGACTCCGGGTCCACCACCGTCAAGGTGGCGGTCATCGACCAGGAGGCCCGGCTGCTGTTCACGGACTACCAGCCGAATCTTGGCAACCCCGTGCCCCTGATTCGGGGTGTGCTTCAGCAGCTTTATGACGGGCACCCGGTCCTTCACGTGGCCTCCGTCACCACCACCGGCTATGGCGAGGACCTGGCGAAAAACGCCTTCCACGCCGACTACGGCGTGGTGGAGACCGTGGCCCATTTCACCGCCGCAAGGCACTTCCTGCCCAATGTGGATTTTATCATCGACATCGGCGGACAGGATATGAAGTGCTTCAAAATCGAGGACGGGGCCATCAGTAACATCTTTTTAAATGAAGCCTGTTCCTCCGGCTGCGGCAGCTTTCTCCAGACCTTCGCCCAGGCCCTGGGCCATGACGTGAAGGATTTCTCAAAGCTGGGTCTCTTCGCGGACCGGCCCGTGGACCTGGGGAGCCGCTGCACCGTCTTTATGAACTCCAGCGTGAAGCAGGCCCAGAAGGACGGGGCCAGTGTGGAGAATATCTCGGCGGGCCTCTCCATCTCTGTGGTGAAAAACGCCATTTATAAGGTCATCCGGGCCGCCAGCCCCGAGGAGTTGGGCAGGAACGTGGTGGTCCAGGGGGGCACCTTTTATAACGAGGCCGTCCTCCGGGCCTTTGAAAAGGAGATGGGGGTGGAGGTCATCCGCCCGGACATCGCCGGGCTCATGGGGGCCTTCGGCGCGGCGCTCTATGGCCGGAGCAAGGCCGCTCCCGGTCAGGTCAGCGCCCTTTTGAGCCGGGAGGCCCTGGCGAATTTCACCCAGGAGACGGAGAGCCGGGTCTGCGGCCTCTGCGGCAACAACTGCCAGCTCACCGTCAACACCTTCGCGGGAGGGGAGACCTTCATCAGTGGCAACCGCTGTGACCGCCCCGTTACCGGCAGGGCCGACGGCGAGGAGCGGAACCTGTACGCTTACAAGCGCAAGCTGCTCCTGGGCTATAAGCCCGTCCCCGGCAAGCGGGGAAGCATCGGTATTCCCCTGTGCCTGAACATGTGGGAGCTGCTGCCCTTCTGGCACACGTTTTTCACCAAGCTGGGCTTTGCCGTGTACCACAGCCCCCTCAGCAGCCGGGACCTGTACCTCAAGGGCCAGGCCACCATCCCCAGCGACACCGTCTGTTTCCCGGCTAAGCTGGCCCACGGGCACATTCAGTTCCTCTCCAAGCTGGGGCTGGACGCGATTTTCTACCCCTGCATGACCTATAACCTGGACGAGGGCCTGGGAGATAACCACTACAACTGCCCCGTGGTGGCCTACTACCCGGAGGTCATCGCCGGGAATTGCCCGGAAATCAAGGGCACGAAGTTTCTCTATGACTACGTGGGCCTCCACCGGCCCAAGGACTTTGCCAAAAAGATTTACGAATCCCTCCGGCGGTACTTTCCGGATGTCTCTAAGGCGGAGGTCCGGGAGGCTGGGGACGCGGCTTATGCTGAGTACGCCCGTCACATGGCCCAGGTCCGCCAGGCAGGGTCCCGGATGATGGAACAGGCCCGTGCCGAGGGGCGGCGGATCGTCGTCCTGGCAGGGCGGCCCTATCACGTGGACCCAGAGGTCAATCACGGCATCGACACGCTGATCACCCGCTTTGGCGCGACGGTGGTGACGGAGGATTCCGTCTCCAGCCTGGTGGAGAGATTCCCCACCACGGTTTTGAACCAGTGGACCTACCACTCCCGGCTCTACGCCGCCGCCAGGTACTGTGTCGAGCACCGGGACTGCGATCTGGTGCAGCTGGTCAGCTTTGGCTGCGGCGTGGACTCCATTACCACCGACGAGACCCAGGCCATTTTACAAAGTGGGGGCAAGCTGTACACAGAGCTGAAAATCGACGAGATCACCAACCTGGGCGCGGTGCGCATCCGGTTACGGAGCCTCTTCGCCGCTTTGGATGAATTGGATGAAAAGGAGTGAGACCACGATGGAAGCCTTGAACTATCCCAAGTTTACGCCGGAGATGAAGAAAACCCACAAAATCCTCATCCCCAACATGGCCCCGGTGCAGTTCCGCATCCTGGCGGCCGTCATGGAGCGGGCGGGCTACACCTGCGAGCTGCTGGAAAACTGCGGCAGCCAGGTCAGCGAGCTGGGCCTGAAGTACGTACATAACGACACCTGCTACCCCGCCCTGCTGGTCATCGGCCAGTTTTTGGATGCCCTGGCCTCCGGGAGGTATGACCTGGACCACACCGCCCTCATCATCACCCAGACCGGCGGCGGCTGCCGGGCCTCCAACTATATTCACCTGCTGCGGAAAGCCCTGGTGAAGGCGGGCTATCCCCAGGTGCCCGTGGTGAGCCTGAACTTCTCCGGTCTGGAGAAGGACTCCGGCTTCCCCATGACCCTTCCCTTCCTGCGCAGGCTCTTGGCCGTCATCTACTACGGCGACCTGCTGGTGGCCCTCCGGGCCCAGACGGAGCCCTACGAGGTCCGCCGGGGCGACGCGGCCCGGTTGCAGGAAAAGTGGCTGGATACCATCTGCGGCTGGATTCATGAGGACAAGGGCTGGTCCAACCGGGAGATGAAGGGGGCCATGCCCGTCATCGCCCGGGAGTTCGCCGCCATCCCTATCCGCCGGGTGCCGAAGGTGAAGGTGGGCGTGGTTGGCGAAATTTACGTCAAGTACTCCCCCTTGGGAAACAACGACCTGGAACGGTTCTTGGCCTCCCAGGACTGCGAGGTAAACCTGCCGGGGCTGATGGGCTTCGTGCAATACTGTGCCTACAATCCCTCGGAGACCGCCCGGCTCTATGGCGGCACTTTTTTGGAAAAGCACATGTCCGACCTGGTGCTGGGATACATCGAGGGCATGGAGAGTGTGGTCATCAAGGTCTTAAAGGACAACGGCTATCACGCGCCCCTGCCCTTCCGGGAGCTCATCAAGCTCACCGACGGGGTGATCAGCACCGGGGACAAGATGGGCGAGGGCTGGCTTCTCACGGCGGAGATGATCGAGCTGGTCCGGGCAGGATACGAGAACATCGTCTGCGCCCAGCCCTTTGGCTGTCTGCCCAATCACATCTGCGGCAAGGGCATGATCAACAAAATTCGGGAGCTCTATCCCCAGGCCAACATCACCCCCATTGACTATGACCCCAGCGCCACCCGGGTGAACCAGGAAAACCGCATCAAGCTGATGCTGGCGGTGGCCCGGGAGCGTCTGGCGGAGCGGTCGGCGGAGTGCCCGCCGGAGCTTCCCCGCCGGGCCGCAGCGGAGCGTCCCGCGCGGGAGCGCCTGCGGAGCCGGGCCAAGGCTGTGGTGTGAAAAGCATAGCGAAAGGAAACAGGCAGAGACCAGTCGTCTCTGCCTGTTTGTTCTGTGGGTTCAAAGCGCCGCCTCAGCCCGCTTTCCCGGCGGCAATGGCCTCCTCCTCCAGACTGTGGGTCCGCAGGTAGTTCAGCCAGACCTTGCACCCGGCGGGATTTAGGTGGATGCCGTCAAAGTTCAAATCCTTGGGCAGGAAGCCGTCACCGTCGGTAAGGCAGGCCGCCACATCTAGGAAATAGCACGCCTTCTCCTCCGCCAGGGTCCGGATGACGGCGTTATAGTCGGAGATGCGGGCGTTGTTGACGTAGGTTTTTTTCGCCTCCTGCTTGGCGCTGACGGGGGGAATGGACTGGAGGACGATCTTTGCCTCCGGATGGTCCTCTCGAACCCGGTCGATGAGCTTGGCGTATTGCTTGTAATAGGTCTCGGTCTTGGACCAGCCCAGTTCGTTGATGCCCAGCATGATGTAGATTTTGCCGCAAGACTGCTCTGCCACCGCGTCTAACAGAGGGGTCTTTTCTCCGCTTTCGGTTTCGAAGTTCTTCTTGGTAAACACGGACTCCACCGTGGCTCCCACAGTGGTATAGAAATGCCCGGTTTTCAAGCCGCTGTATAGGGCGAGACCCTCCGTCCGGGAGTCTCCCAGGAAAACGGCGTCATCGAAGTATGTATCCGCTACCGCCTCCGTCTCCGGCAGAGGACAGGGCAGAGCCTCCAGCTCTCCAGCGTCCTCTGGCAGGGCTTTTGCCCGGGTCTCCGGTTGCGTCCCCATTTTTTTGGTGGGAACCGCCTTATAGAATGAAGGTTCCGCTGCTTCCACCGACGGAGAGCTGATCGCCGTGCCACCGGACGCGCCGGTGGTCAGCAGCAGCGTGACCGCTGCCAGGGCCGCTGCGACGCTGGGCAGACGGCGTTTCCGGACCTTTTCCCGTTTTCCCTCCATAGCTTGATCCCTTCCTCATCTATGTCATCCTGCGCGGCAGGAAATCCGCACTCCTTTATTATACGCGAAAACCCTCGAAAAATGTCGAAACAATTTGTTAAAAATTTGGTGACAAAATGTTTCCATCTTTCCGGTTCTACCCAGCGTATGCGGGGCGGCTTTCGTTTATGACGGACTTAGGACCAGAGATTTTCGGGGTACTCGCCGTCCTCATGAAGCCGCCGCAGAGCCTGGGCCACCAGCTCCCGGTCCTCTCGGTAGGTCATGCCGAACCACTGGCCGGCGGAGGAGAGGAGGGAGACCTTCAGCGTTCCCTGCCGGAGCCGGTCATCCACCATCTCCGGCAAAAGCCGCTCGGCCTTGGGGTCATCCCCGGCGGCGCGGAGGAAGTCCGCAAAATCCTGACGGAGGACGGAGAAGATGGAGGGCATGAAGCCCCAGAAGTTCATGGATACCACGGCGCTTGGGTCCAGGGGGCGGTCCGCCTTCGTGTCTCGAAGTGTCCCGTCGGCATAGAGCTGGATGTTCCGGGTCTCCTGAACGCTCTTGAGATAGCCCTGCTGCCCGGTGCACAGTCCCCGGGTGACGGTGCCGTGGAGGCTGGCGGTATTTTTCAAAAGGTAGCCCACCATGGCGGCGCAGCCCTCCGCCGGGAGGCGGCGGAGCTCCTGGGCCATTTGACGGTAGGCGTCCAGACCATAAAAATCGTCGGCGTTGATGACGCAACAGGGTTCCCACACCGCCTCTGCGGCGCAGAGGAGCGCGTGGACCGTGCCGAAAGGCCGGGTCCGCTCCGCTGGAATGGAGTAGAAGGCGGGGATGGAGGAGAAGTCCTGATAGACATAGGCCGCCTCCACCAGACTGCCGTCCAGGGCGGTCCGGCCGGCCAGGCGGCCGCAGAGGCCCTCCATCATTTCCCGCATCTCCGGCTTGATGATAAAGACCACCTTGCCAAAGCCTGCCCGGAGAGCGTCGTAGATGGAGTATTCCATCAGGATTTCCCCGTGGGGGCCGATGCCGTCCACCTGCTTGTTTCCGCCGTAGCGGGACCCAAGGCCCGCCGCCATAATCACCAGAGAGAGTTTCATATCTCGGTTCTCCTGTCTGCTCACCGGGCGATGAGGCCCAGAGCTAGTCCTCGTTTTCCAGGTTGCTTCGCTTTGTCGGATTTTGCGGGGGGCTGCTTCCGTTGCTTCCACAGCGGAAGCGCCGGGCTTCGCCAATCCAGTCCCAGAGCCCTTCGGGGAAGTCCTCCGGGTTCGTCGGGAGGATCAAATGGTTGGTAAACCGGCCCGGGTAGGCCTCCACGGCCAGGAGGAGGCACTCCGCCTCCAGGGGCCGGGGGAGGAACAGGGACAGCAGCGCCCCGGGCGTAGCTCTGCCCTTGACGTGCTTCCCCGGCGCGGTCAGGGCGCAGTAGGGCCGGGGGTCCCGGAGCCCCACCTGGGATTTTTGCGTGACGATCTTCGTCTCGGGCCAGCGCTCCAGCGCTCCCAGGAGAACGGCCCGGACAGAGGGCAGGGCCTCCGGCTTTCGGGCGAAGAAGGCTTCGGCAAGGCGCAGCGCTTCCAGGTCCATCACGTCACCGCTTTCTGCTCCAGGCTGTACAGCCCCGCGCCGATGGCTGTGGCGAAGGTGGCCCGCTCTGGAATGATGTAGCGGATGCCGTAGAGCCGCTGGAAGTTTTCGAAATTGGGCTTGGCCTGGGACAGGGTGGTGACGGAGCCGGTGAGGACCACCGTGTCTGCGCCGCAGCACTGGCAGGCCAGCACCGTCATGGTGCCGATGGCCTGGAGCACCAGATTCACCGCCCCGGCGGCCAGGTCGGCGGGGGCCGCGTCCTCTGAAAGGTTGCCGAAGTTGGCGGCGGTGAGGGTGGGGTCCAGGGTGGCGGCGGGGTCCGGCGTGATATCCCGGATCATCAGGTCCACCTTTCCCAGGTCCCCCTGCTCCGCCAGCTTCTTGATCTGACCAAAGCGCTCCATATCCACCAGCTTCCGGCAAAGGCCCCCCAGGGTGCCGCCGCCGATGCCGCTGCCGCAGAGATGCCGGACGCCCTTGCCCCGCTCCGCAAAGAGAAAGGCGGTGCCGGTGCCCATGGTGGCCACCACGGCCCGCTCCTGCCCGCTCATGGCCAGGGCTCCGGTGCCGCTGGCGGAGAACTCGTCCACCGTGCAGGTGGGCAGGCCGTAGATGCTTCCCTCCACATAGGAGGCCCCCACGCCGGTGAGAACCACCCGCTCCACGTCCGTCAGGGTGAGGCCGTTTCCGGACAGATAGCTGCCGAAGGCGCCGTAAAGACTGGTAACCGGGTCCTCCGCCTGAACCCGGAGGGTGGAGAGGAGGTTTCCCGTATGGTCAAGGCCCACAATTTTCGTGGTGGTGCCTCCGATATCAATGCCGAGGATGGTTTTCATGGCGCGTCCTCCCATGTTGATCTACCTGTCATTATGGGACATGGGAAAGGAAATGTCAACAGGACTTTGGAGGTCTGCAAACGGTCCGTAAACGGTCCGTAAACGGTTTTGAAAACGGTGCGGGAAACGGTGGCGCATACACCTTGACAAGGCTTCCAAAAAATGTTATGGTCATTCTGGCCCTTTGTTAGAAAAATGTCAAAACATCCCGCCGGGATGAGCTGCCGTTTTCGGCAGGGCCAAGCCGCTGGGCAAAAGCGGCGGGGCTTCCGGTGCCTTCGGTGGCGGAGCCCCAGATAGAAAGGAAGAAAAACGGAAGGAGGAAAAACGTGAACAAAACTGATCAGCGCTATCACCACTTTGTACAGATCCTGCGGGAGGAGCTGGTGCCCGCTATGGGCTGCACCGAGCCCATTGCCATCGCCTACGGCGCGGCCAAGGCCCGGGAGGTTCTGGGCTGCCTGCCGGACAAGATTCTGGTAGAGGCCAGCGGAAACATTATTAAAAATGTCAAAAGCGTCGTGGTGCCCAACACCGGCGGGCTGAAGGGCATCGAGGCATCCGCCGCCGCCGGCGTGGTGGCGGGGGACGCGGGAAAGATTCTGGAGGTCATCTCCCAGGTGAGCGACGCCCAGAAGGAGGAAATCAAAGCCTATCTGGCCAGTCACGAGGTCCAGGTGGCCCCCGCGCCGGGAGACGTGGTGTTCGACATCATCGTCACCCTCACCGCCGGAGAGGACTCCGTGCGCTTGCGCATTGCGGACTATCACACCAACATTGTCCTGATTGAAAAGAACGGCGAGACCCTGCTGGAGGCGGGAACCGTGGTGTCCCAGGACGCCGCCGGAGGCCTGACGGACCGCAGCTGCATGTCTGTGGAGGCCATCGTGGACTTTGTGAACACCTGCGATATTGAGGACGTGCGGGAAATCGTCCAGCGGCAGATCGACTACAACTACGCCATCGCCCAGGAGGGCATGAAAAACCCCTGGGGAGCCAACATCGGCAAGGTCCTCCGGGAGCACTACGGCGACGACATCAAGATTCGCGCCCGGGCCATGGCCGCCGCCGGGTCCGACGCCCGGATGAGCGGCTGTGAGATGCCGGTCATCATCGTCTCCGGCAGCGGAAACCAGGGCATCACCGCCTCGGTTCCCGTCATCGAGTACGCAAAACACCTGGAAGCGGACGCGGAAAAGACCCTTCGGGCCGTTACCCTTAGCGATCTTCTCACCATCCACATGAAAACCGGCATCGGGAGGCTTAGCGCCTATTGCGGGGCCGTCAGCGCCGGGTGCGCCGCCGGAGCGGCCATCGCCTGGCTGAACGGCGGAGGCTTTGAGGAAATCGCCCACACCCTGGTGAACGCCCTGGCGACGATCTCCGGCATGATCTGCGACGGGGCCAAGCCCTCCTGCGCCGCCAAGATTGCCGCCGCCGTGGACGCCGGCCTCCTGGGGTACAACATGTACCGCAGCGAGCAGCAGTTCCGGGGCGGGGAGGGCATCGTCTCCAAGGGCGTGGAAAACACCATCGCCAACATCGGCCGTTTGGGCCGCCTGGGCATGCGGGAAACGGACCGGGAGATCATCCGCATCATGACTGGCCAGCCCCCCAAGGCCTGAAAATTCCCCCGCTTCCACCCGGCGTACGCATGCGCAGGCTCCGCCGCGCGTATGCTGGAGGGAGACCCTGACCGCGGAGCAAACTGAAATTGTGTGTCAACACAGAAAGAGAGGAATCTTTTATGGCCACTGAGAAAAAGGGCATGAGCCTTCCCCTAAAGCTGTTGATCGGCATTGCCGTGGGCATCGTCTGCGGACTGTTCCTGCCTGAAAGCGTCATGACCATCGTAGTCACCCTCAAGTACGTTCTCAACCAGCTCATCATGTTCTGCGTACCCCTCATTGTCATCGGCTTCATCGCCCCCTCCATCACGAAGATGGGCTCCAACGCCACCCGGATGCTGGTGGTGGCCATCATCGTGGCCTATGTCAGCACCGTCCTGGCCACCCTGATGTCCATGATCGCGGGCTATGTCCTGGTGCCCTTCCTGCCCATCGCCTCCAGCATGGAGGGATTGAAGGAGCTGCCGGGCGTGGCCTTCCAGCTGGACATTCCCCAGATCATGCCCGTCATGAGCGCCCTGGTCTTTTCCGTCCTGATCGGCCTTGCCGCCGTGTGGACCAAGGCCAAGACCATCACCGCCGTCCTCCAGGAGTTCCAGAACATCGTCCTGAGCGTGGTGAAGAAAGTGGTCATCCCCATTCTGCCCTTCTTCATCGCCCTGACCTTCTGCGGCCTCAGCTACGACGGCACCATCACCAAGCAGTTCCCCGCCTTCCTGCTGGCCATCGTCATTGTCATGGCGGGCCACTACATCTGGATGGCTGCGCTGT
The DNA here is from genome assembly GCA_910587705.1 of uncultured Oscillibacter sp. Lineage (GTDB taxonomy): Bacteria > Bacillota > Clostridia > Oscillospirales > Oscillospiraceae > Oscillibacter. Next base: position 277,312 of record CAJUMX010000001.1, on the reverse strand, counting down.
ACGGCTTCGCCGGGGTGTATTCCGGCCGCAGCTCCATTGAGGTCGTGAAGCACTACGGCCCCGCCTACCTCACCGCCGTGGGCACCATGTCCTCCGCCGCCACCCTGGCCGTGGCCCTGGACTGTGCCCGGAAGAGCAAGAGCCTCCGCTCCGACATGGTGGAGTTCGGCATCCCCCTGTTCGCCAACATCCACCTCTGCGGCTCCGCCCTCACGGAGACCTTCTTCATCATGATCGTCTCCAAGGTTCTCTACGGCGAGCTTCCCAGCGTGGGCAACATGATTCTCTTCATCCTCCTGCTGGGCATCTTCGCCATTGGCGCCCCCGGCGTCCCCGGCGGCACGGTCATGGCCTCCCTGGGCCTCATCACCGGCGTCCTGGGCTTCGACGGCGACGGCACCGCCCTGATGCTGGCCATCTTCGCCCTCCAGGACAGCTTCGGCACCGCCTGCAACGTCACCGGCGACGGCGCCCTGACCCTGATCCTCACCGGCTACGCCGAAAAGCACGGCATCAAGGAACAGGCCATCAAGGCTGTGGACCTTTGATATCTGCTCCAGGGCAAAAAACCAAATCCAACGCCGAGGCCCCCGGATACACCGGGGGCCCCGGTTTTTCCCCGCCCGAAACCGGCGGGAGCCGCCCCTCTTATCAATTTTGGGCAGATTGTTTTAAATGACTGGTAATTTCTTATGCTATTTATGTATTGCTTTCCAGAAAATGAACGATTATAATAAGTAACGCACTAAGGCAAACGTTTGCCAAGCGGACGGCGGACACCGCCGCCCAGCGAACGCTAAAAATAACGGAGGAATGAAAATGAGCAAAAAGTACTGCTACCTGTTCACCGAAGGCAACGCCAACATGCGGGAGCTGCTGGGCGGCAAGGGCGCGAACCTGGCCGAAATGACCAACATCGGCCTGCCTGTCCCCCAGGGCTTCACCATCACCACCGAGGCCTGCACCCAGTATTATGAGGACGGCCAGAAAATCAACGACTCCATCATGGCCGAAATCATGGAGTATATCACCAAGATGGAGGAAATCACCGGAAAGAAGTTCGGCGACCTGGAGAACCCCCTGCTGGTCTCCGTCCGCTCCGGCGCCCGGGCCTCCATGCCCGGCATGATGGACACCATCCTGAACTTAGGCCTCAACGAGGACGTGGTCCAGGTGCTGATCCGCAAGTCCGGCAACCCCCGCTGGGCCTGGGACTGCTATCGCCGCTTTATCCAGATGTACTCCGACGTCGTCATGGAGGTGGGCAAGAAGTACTTTGAGCAGCTCATTGACGAGATGAAGGAAAAGAAGGGCGTCATCCAGGACGTGGACCTGACCGCCGAGGATCTCCAGGAGCTGGCGGGCCAGTTCAAGGCCGAGTATAAGGCCAAGCTGGGCGTGGACTTCCCCTCCGACCCCAAGGAGCAGCTGATGGGCGCCATCAAGGCCGTGTTCCGCTCCTGGGACAACCCCCGTGCAAACGTTTACCGCCGGGATAACGACATTCCCTACTCCTGGGGCACCGCCGTCAACGTCCAGTCCATGGCCTTCGGCAACATGGGCGACGACTGCGGCACCGGCGTTGCCTTCACCCGGAACCCCGCCACCGGCGAGAAGAAGCTCTTCGGCGAGTTCTTGACCAACGCCCAGGGCGAGGACGTGGTGGCCGGCGTGCGGACTCCCATGCCCATCAGCCAGATGGCGGAGAAGTTCCCCGAGGCCTTCGGCCAGTTCGAGAACGTCTGCAAGATCCTGGAAGACCATTACCGGGATATGCAGGACATGGAATTCACCGTGGAAAACAACAAGCTCTACATGCTCCAGACCCGCAACGGCAAGCGCACCCCTGCCGCCGCTCTGAAAATCGCCTGCGACCTGGTGGACGAGGGAATGATCGACGAGAAAAAGGCCGTGGCCATGATCGAGCCCCGGTCCCTGGACACCCTGCTGCATCCCCAGTTTGACGGCGAGGCCCTAAAGGCCGCCCCCGTGGTGGGCCACGCCTTGGGCGCTTCTCCGGGAGCCGCCAGCGGCAAGATCGTCTTCACCGCCGAGGAGGCCAAGGAATGGGCCGCCCGGGGCGAGAAGGTGGTCCTGGTCCGCCTGGAGACCTCTCCCGAGGACATCGAGGGCATGAAGGCCGCCCAGGGCATCCTGACCGTTCGCGGCGGCATGACCTCCCACGCCGCCGTGGTGGCCCGGGGCATGGGCAAGTGCTGCGTCTCCGGCTGCGGCGAGATCAAAATGGACGAGGAAAACAAGAAGTTCGAGCTGGCCGGAAAGACCTATCACGAGGGCGACTGGCTGAGCCTGGACGGCTCCACCGGCAAGATCTACGACGGAGCCATCCCCACCGTGGACGCCGTTATCGGCGGCGAGTTCGGCCGGGTTATGGGCTGGGCGGACAAGTACCGCCGTCTCCAGGTCCGCACCAACGCCGACACCCCCCACGATGCCGCCCAGGCCCGGAAATTCGGCGCCCAAGGCATCGGCCTGTGCCGCACCGAGCACATGTTCTTCAACGAGGACCGCATCCCCGCCATCCGGGAGATGATCTGCTCCGACACCCTGGAGCAGCGGGAGAAGGCCCTGGCCCGTCTGGAGCCCATGCAGCAGAGCGACTTCGAGGGCATCTACGAGGCCATGGAGGGCTGCCCCGTCACCATCCGCTTCCTGGACCCCCCCCTGCACGAGTTCGTCCCCACCGAGGAGGCTGACATCGCCAAGCTGGCCCAGGATATGGGCAAGACCGTGGAGGATATCAAGGCCATCATCGCCGGGCTCCATGAGTTCAACCCCATGATGGGCCACCGCGGCTGCCGCCTGGCGGTCACCTATCCCGAGATCGCCGCCATGCAGACCCGGGCCGTCATCAAGGCTGCCCTCAAGGTCCAGGCCGCCCATCCCGACTGGAAGATGGTCCCCGAGATCATGATTCCCCTGGTGGGCGAGGTCAAGGAGCTGAAATACGTCAAGGGCGTGGTGGTAGAGACTGCCGACGCCATCATCAAGGAAGCCGGGTCCGACATGAAGTACCTGGTGGGCACCATGATCGAGATTCCCCGCGCGGCCATCACCGCCGACGAGATTGCCAAGGAGGCCGGCTTCTTCTCCTTCGGCACCAACGATCTGACCCAGATGACTTTTGGCTTCTCCCGTGACGATGCCGGGAAGTTCCTGGACGCCTACTATGACCGGAAGATCTACGAAAACGACCCGTTTGCCAAGCTGGACCAGAACGGCGTGGGCCGTCTGGTGGAGATGGCGGCGAAGCTGGGCCGGGGCGCGAATCCCGACCTGCACCTGGGCATCTGCGGCGAGCACGGCGGCGACCCCTCCAGCGTGGAGTTCTGCCACCGCACCGGCCTGGATTACGTCTCCTGCTCTCCCTTCCGCGTGCCCATCGCTCGTCTGGCGGCGGCCCAGGCGGCGATCAAAGAGGGTTGAGGACCTGCGGTGCTTGTTGTCGTAGGGCAATGTGATTCAGCCTGTCTAGGGCACTAACCATTAGCCTACGCCATAGAAAAAGTGACCTTGCATCGCAAGATGCAAGGTCACTTTTTTGCTATTTGGACCATCCTTTCCTGTGTAGACACTAGATTTTAGGAACATTCTGTAATAGATTTATATGGAGTAGGAGCTTCTAGTTTGCGAACCGAGCGCTTTGATCAGATGGGAAACCGCGTACTGGACGGCGAGGCAGTGGTTTTGCCTCAGAAGAAAAGGACATAACGCAGAAGGACCGGAGGCCCTTCACGACCTCCGGTCTTGATTTGCGCGCTACAAGTCCACCACCGTGACCTCATGCCCCGTATAGGGCAGCAGCTTCCCCAGCACGTCCGCCGTCCGTAGCTTCAAGCTGCTGGTACAGATACAGGGATGGCAGCTCAAATACTCCGCCTCGTACACCTCCCGCTCCATCAGCAGCCGGACCCGGTGTTCCGCATCATTCATCAGCCCCAGCACCGTGGCGGAGCCGGGAGTGCAGTGAAGCAGCTCCCAAAGCGCCTCTTCCGGCGCGAAGGACAGCCGGGAAGAGCCGATTTGATGGGACAGGTCCTTGGTGTGGAAGGGCTTATCCGGTCCCATGAGCAGCAGATAGAACTGGTTTTTTTGCCGGTTGCAGAGAAACAGATTCTTGCAGATGGGCATGCCCAGAACTTCGCTGACGGCGGCGCACTTCTCCATAGTATCGGCAGGCTCGCTGGATACCCGGTCATAGTCCATGCCCAGTGCCTCCAGCAGCGCGAAGGCGGCTTCCTCCTGGGGAAGCAAGGTCCCCTCCGGGCGGACATTGTGATAGAAAGGTGAACATTCCATGCGCTTGTCAGTCCTTTGCCAAGAGCTTTTCGCCGGCCCGGTAGATATCGCCTGCGCCCACGGTCAGGATCAAATCCCCCGGCCCGGCCAGACGTCGGACGGCCTCCGCCGTTTTGTCCAGGGTGGAGCAGTACACGGAGCCGGGGACCTGCTGAACAAGGTCCGCCGAGGAGATGCCCAGGGTGTTCTGCTCCCGGGCGGCGTAAATTTCCGCCAGCACCACCACGTCCGCCAGCTTCAATTCCTCCACAAAGCGGTCGAAGAGCTTGGCAGTCCGGGAGTAGGTGTGGGGCTGGAAGGCCACGATAAGCCGCCGGTAGCCCAGCCCCTTGGCGGTGGTCAGCAGGGCGTGGAGCTCGTCGGGGTGGTGGGCGTAGTCATCGTAAATTTCCGCGCCCTGGAAGGTCCCCTTGTACTCGAAGCGCCGCCCCGCGCCGGTGAAGGAGCCCAGACCCTTTTCCACGGCTTCTCCCGGCAGGCCCAGTACATAGGCCGCCGAGGCCGCCGCCAGGGCGTTGGACACGTTGTGCCGCCCATAAACCCGCAGCTCCGCGTGGGCGTAAAACGTTCCATGAACGTGGATGTCAAAGACCGGGCGGCCCTTGTCCTCCCGGAGGTTCACGGCGGTACACTCCGCCCCCGGCTCCAGGCCAAAGGTAAAAGCGTCCAGGCCCTGGGCCACGTCCCGGGCCCCGGCGTTGTCCGCGTTGACAATTACACGTCCGCCGGCGGGTACCAGCTCCGCGAAGCGGCGGAAGGAGCGCTTGATGTCCTCCAGGTCCTGGAAGAAGTCCAGGTGGTCCGCCTCCACATTCAAAATGACCGCCACGGTGGGGTAGAAGCTGAGGAAGCTGTTGCAGTATTCGCAGGATTCCAGGATGATGGTATCCCCCTGGCCCACCCGGTAGCCGGAATGGAGCAGGGGCAGGGTACCGCCGATCATCACCGTGGGGTCTGCCTCCGCCGCCATAAAGACGTGGGTGCACATGGAGGTGGTGGTGGTTTTCCCGTGGGTTCCGGCCACACAAAGGGCGTTGGGATAGTGGCGCATAATGGCCCCCCAGGCTTGAGCACGCTCATAGACGGGGATGCCCCGGGCAATGGCCCCGGCGATTTCCGGGTTGCCGTCGTGGACGGCGGCGGTGCGGATCACCAGATCGCAGTCCCCCAGATTGTCGGCATTGTGGCCCACGGCCACAGAGATGCCCAGGGAGCGGAGGCGCTTTACGGTCTCGCTCTCCGTCATGTCGGAGCCCTGAATGACAAGCCCCTTGTCCCGCAGAACCTCTGCCAGGGGGCACATGGACACGCCCCCGATGCCTACCAGATGGGCCCGCACGCCTGGGACGAAGAAGTCGCTGATGGGTTTTTCGTTATGAATCATGGAACTCAGCTTCCTTTCCAGAAAACGGAACTTAAAAAAGATTGTATCCTTCCGAGCATTTTATTATAATATAGAAATCGGCAGAATGCAACGGCGAAAGGGAACATCCGGCTACCGAATATGCCGGATTTGAACCACAGCCCGGTCAAGGGCCCTTCGCAGGCCGCTCCGGCGGTCCTGGGACAAGGGGAGAGGCACCTCTTTGAACCCTTCGGAAAACCGGGGAATTCTGGTTTATTCTAGTACGGAAACCCCCAAAAAATAAGGGAGAGCAGCGCTATGGAGACACCAAAGCATGTGGAATACGTTCTGACCATCCTGGAGGCGGCGGGCCATGCGGCCTGGTGCGTGGGGGGCTGCGTCCGGGACGCTCTGCTGGGCCGGACACCGGAGGACTGGGACGTGACCACCTCCGCCCGGCCGGAAGAAACCCTGGCGGTATTTGGCTCCCGGGCGCTCCCCACAGGGCTGAAGCACGGCACGGTTACCATCAAAACCGAAGAGGGACCTGTGGAGGTTACCACCTACCGGATCGACGGGGCCTACCAAGACCACCGGCATCCGGCGTCCGTGACCTTCACCCGCTCCGTTGACCAGGACCTGGCCCGCCGGGATTTCACCGTCAACGCCATGGCCTGGAATCTGCGGGGCGAGTTCCGGGACCCCTGGGGAGGACGGACGGATTTGGAGAAAAAGGTCCTCCGCTGCGTGGGGGACCCGGACCGGCGGTTTCAGGAGGATGCGCTTCGAATTCTTCGGGGTCTCCGCTTTGGGGCGACGCTGGGATTTTCCATTGAGCCCGGGACGGAGGAGGCGATTCGAAGGAATCGGGAGGGATTGCGGGACATTGCCGCAGAGCGGATACAGGTGGAATTTTTCAAGCTCCTGGCAGGGAAACAAGCGGCGGAGGTTCTGCGGAGCTGTCCGGAGGTCTTTGGCGTTTTCTGGCCGGAGCTGCTGGCTATGGTGGGCTTCGACCAGAAAAACCGCCACCACTGCTACGACGTGTGGGAGCACACCCTCCACGCCCTGGCGGCTGTACCGGGGGACCCGGTTCTCCGCTGTGCGATGCTCCTCCACGACGTGGGGAAGCCCGCCAGCTTCACCCTGGACGAGATGGGCGTCGGGCACTTCTACGGCCACCCTGCCGTCAGCCACCAGATGGCGGAGGAGATGCTTCGCCGCCTGAAATGCGCCACGGAATTCCGGGAGACCGTGGTCCGGCTGGTGGAGTGGCACGACAAGGACATTCCCCGGACGGATAAGTCCATCCGGCGGGCTCTGCGGATTCTGGGGGAGGAGGACCTGCGCCGGTTGATCCTGGTGAAGCGGGCGGACAATTTGGGACAGGCCCCGGAGTTCTGGGACCGGCAGAAGGAGCTGGACAAGGCGGAGGAAATCCTGAACCGCCTCCTGGCGGAGGACGCCTGTTTCTCCTTGAAGCGGTTGGCGGTCAACGGGCGGGACCTGCTGGCCCTGGGCCTCTCCGGACCGGCGGTGGGAAGGGCTTTGGAGGAGCTTTTGGAGAAGGTGATGGACGGCGCGCTGCCCAATGAACGGGAGGTCCTTTTGGCGTATCTCCAACGGGACCTGGGGACGGAGAAAGGAACGTGAAATGAACGGCTTTGTAAGAGCGGATTTGGCGTTTTCCCTCTGCGGGCTGAACTGCGGGTTGTGCCCGATGAAGTTGGACGGGCACTGTCCCGGCTGCGGAGGGGGAGCGGGAAACCAGTCCTGCAAAATTGCCCGGTGCAGCCTGGAACACGGGAGCCCTGCTTACTGCTTCCAGTGTGGAGAATTCCCCTGCGGAAGGTATGAGGGAATCGACGAATACGACTCCTTCATCACCCATCAGAAGCGGCTGGCGGATATGGAGAGAGCCCGGGCCGCTGGGCTGGCGGACTACCAGACCGAGCTGGGAGAGCGGCGGGAGCTTTTGGACTATTTCCTGGCGAACTGCAACGACGGGCGGCGAAAGACGCTGTTTTACCTGGCGGCAAACCTGCTGTCTCTAAAGGCTCTTCAAGAGGCCCGGGAGCAGGCCAGAGCTATGGCGGAACAGTCCCCAAAAGAACGGGGAACGCAGACCGCCGCGTTGCTCCAGGCATCGGCGGCGCGGGAGGGCGTGCTGCTGAAGCTACGAAGAAAGCCGAAGCAGACCTGAAATGCGACGCCGGAAGCCTCCGGCGCCGCATTCTTGTTTTATGCAATCTCCAACAGTTTCCGCAGATCGGTGATTTCATAGTCCACCCGCAGCCCCGCCCGCCGGGGCTTCTTTGCTGGGTTGAACCAGCAGCAGGGCAGCCCGGCGTTGTTGGCCCCCTGAATGTCCGTAGACATAGAGTCCCCGATGACCAGAGCGTTTTCCTCCGTCAGCCCTGGGAGCCGGCGGCGCACATAGTCGAAGTAAGTCCGGCTGGGCTTGGCGGCCCCGGCCTCCTCGGAGATAAAGGCGGCCTCGAAAAGCTCCCCGAATACGCTGCCCCGGAGGCGGCTGCGCTGGACGGAGGCCACGGCGTTGGTGATGATAAACATGCGATGGCCCCGGGCCTTGAGCTCCCGGCAGACCGCCTCTGCGTGAGGCAGGGGGTAGACGCCCTCTCCCAGGGCGGACAGGAAGTCCCGGTTGCAGGCTGCCGGGTCCCGGTCCAGGTCCAGAGCCTTCAAAAAGCGGACGTAACGCTCCAGGGTGACGAACTCCTTGGTCACCTCGCCCCGGTCGAAGGCGGCCCAGAGCTCCAGGTTGATTTCATGGTAGAGCCGGTAAATCTCCGGCGTGCGGGGAATGTCATGGGCCTGACACATGGCGTCAAAGGCCCGGGAAGAGGCTTTGGGAAAATCGAACAGCGTATCGTCGGCGTCAAAGAGCAGGTATTCGTAGTTCATTACAAAAAATCCTTTCGGGAATTTTGACAGCCTTCATTGTACCACGCCTGGCGGGAAAAGACAATCACCCATTGCCCCTCCTGACCATACCATGGAGCGAGGGGGAGTGTTGAGATGAACAAGACCTTTGGCGTCATCGGTGGAGACCGCCGCCAGGCGGAGCTGGCCCGGCTGCTGGCCGGGGACGGCTGTTCCGTCCGTACTTATGGCCTAGAGCGCTGGAAACCTGTAGGGGCGGACACGCTGGATTGTGCCGCCTCTGCCGACGTGGTGATTTTGCCCCTGCCGCTGTGCAGGGGAGACGGCGTTTTGAACTGCGAGGAGGGGGCGGTGCCCACAGCGGACCTGTTCCGCCGCCTCCGGCCCCGGCAGCGGATTCTGGCGGGCCAGGTGCGGCCCCAGCAGCGCCAGGAGGCGGAGGCCCTGGGCCTGACGGTGGAGGATTACTTTCTCCGGGAGGAGCTGGCGGTGGCCAACGCCGCCGCCACAGCGGAGGGAGCCGTCCAGACCGCCATGGAGCGACTGGACCGGACGCTCTTGGGCCAGGAATGTCTGGTGCTGGGCTTTGGCCGCATCGGAAAGCTCTTGAGCTGCCGCCTCCACGGCCTGGGGGCCAGGGTCACGGCTACGGCTAGACGGCCGGAGGACCTGGCCTGGATTCGGGCCTACGGCTACCGGGCCTTGGAGACCGGGAAGCTGGAGGGCCATTTGGGTGCTTTCGGCGCGGTGTTCAACACGGTTCCCTCTCCCGTCCTGGGCGGGCCGCTTCTGGCCCAGCTGCCGTCGGACTGCCTTTTGATGGACCTGGCCTCTGTCCGGGGCATCGAGGCGGCGGAGGGTGGCCCAGAGGTTCTCTGGGCCCGCTCCTTGCCGGGGCGGCTTAGCCCGCGGTCTGCGGCGGCGGCCATCCGGGACGCGGTGTATTACATCCTATTGGAAGAATGAGGTGACCTGTATGCGCAAGGAACGGGTCGGTTTTGCGGTCTGCGGCTCCTTCTGCACCCACGAAAAGGTGCTGAAGGCCCTGGAGGCGCTGACGGGAATTTACGAGACGGTGATTCCCATTGTCTCGGAGATTTCCGCCTTTACGGACACCCGCTTCGGCCGGTCGGAGGACCTGCTGGAGCGGCTGGAGGACCTGACGGGAAACGATGTGCTGCTGGATATCCCGTCGGTGGAGCCCATCGGGCCCAAGGGCCTGCTGGATGTACTGGTGATTGCCCCGGCCACGGGGAACACGATTGCCAAGTTGGCGGCGGGCATTGCGGATACCTCCGTGACCATGGCGGCCAAATCCCATCTGCGGAATGGCCGTCCGGTGGTGCTGGCGGTGTCCAGCAACGACGGGCTGGCGGCGGGGGCGAAGAACATCGGCGAGCTGCTGGTCCGGCGGAATTATTATTTCGTGCCCTTCGGCCAGGACAACGCAGTGCAAAAGCCTGGCTCTCTGGTGGCGGATTTTTCAAAGCTGCCGGAGACGGTGGACGCCGCCCTGCGGGGGGAGCAGTACCAGCCGATTTTGCTGCGGTGAGAGGATGCGAGAAACGGGGGGAGAGGCGGCTGCCTCTCCCCCTTTCGTTCCAGCGGGAAGTTACAGGGACTTCTCGTAGGACTCGATCATCTTCTTGACCATCTGGCCGCCGACAGAGCCGGCCTCCCGGCTGGTCAGGTCGCCGTTGTAGCCTTCCTTCAGGTTGACGCCTACCTCGGAGGCAGCCTCCATCTTGAACTTATCCATAGCGCTGCGGGCCTCGGGGACATTGAGCTTGTTGGTGTTCTTGCTAGACATAATTGAATCTCTCCTTTTCATCTTCATCAAATCATGCGTTTGCGGGTCACTGGGTATCGCGAGCATAGTTTGACTCGAAAGAGTGGGAATATGCTGTTTTTCTGACGGTAATTTTTTCTTGCCGTCCAAGCGGGCTTGCCGGGGCATTTTTTATTATAGAATGCAGCTCGGTCGAAGGCGCCGTCTGCGCTCCGGCCCAGTCTGCGGATTTATCGGAAACTTCAGAAACTTGTTTGCCTGTCATATAAAAGGCGGAGGAATGCCATGTTTTCAATGAGACGCTCAGTCCTTGCCTGCCTGCTGAGAGGCAAGCTCATACAGGATCTCTGCATCCTTGGCTGTCGTTGTCCGTTCCATAATTACAGCTAGGACGATGATTGCGCCCAGATTCAAGGCAAAGCGAAGGAGTGCGAATTTGGGGCCCAACTGTGTTATTTCAAATAGCATCATGGGAATTTTTGTCGTCGACCAGGCGCCGAGGAAAATAAAGATGTTGGTCAGAGAAACTCCCTTTTTGAGAAAGACCATTGCAACCGGAAATGAAGCGTATAACGGTCCTGAGGAAAACGAACCTAAAACAAAAGCAAAGATTCCTCCTTTTATACCTGCGTCCTTTCCCATGAATTTCATGATCGTTTCTTTCGGCACCCAAACATCCATTAGTCCTAAGAGCAGGAAAATAGGCGGTATGATAGACAGCATTTCCAAAAGACTATCCAGAGAAAGAGAGACAATCTCTCGTCCTACTCCCGGGTCGGCGATCAATAGCAGAACATTTAGCAGGAGCAAGAGCAGAAAAAATAGATACCGTTTTGCAAATTTTTTGAGTGTTGTTATGACATAATCACCCCTACCACGCAAGATGTGATAACCGCAAGAATCAGGGATAAAACATTCCTCTTTAGCGCAATGCGTTTCCCAAAGCATTTCATTTCAAGGGGCAATGTGGCAATGCCAACCATCATGAGCGTCGAAATAAAAATGGCGATCTGCGCATATCCCGCTCCGGCGGATAGAAGGGAGGCCGCAAGAGGAAACGCCACAAAGCCAGGGATTAACGTAATGCAGCCAACAGCGGCGGCGATGATCATACCGAACACCCCGGAATCGGTTCCGAGAAGCTTGGAAATTGCTTGTGCGTCCAGAAAAGTAAGAATAAAACCGATTAGGAGCAAAATTGCCAAGATCGATGGCAATATGTTCTCAAAAGACCGCCATGCCTTCTTCAAAGCGAGCTTTGTTTTCGCCCGGTCTTTTACAAATGAAAGCAGCAGTCCCAATATGGCTGCTCCGTATAAGACGTATGTAAACATCTTCATATAGTTCTTCCCTCCGTGCAATTCTTTCCTCTGATAAAAGTGTAGCACAAGATGGTTTATAAAGCTACCCTTTTATCATCTGCCCCCGTCAAAAGAATGCCGAAGCGATTTGCGGCTGCTTTCTGTGTTCAAGGCGGCCCCGCTTAGTATTGATACCGTTTCCGATATTTCACGAACATCCATACGGACAGGGCCAGGGCCATAAGCTCCGCCGCCGGCGTAGCCAGCCAGATGCCGTTTACCCCGAAAACTGCGGGCAGAACCAGCATGGTAATCAGCATGAACACGAAGGAGCGGGAAAAGGCGAGAATTGCGGAGACGATACCGTTGGACAATGCGGTAAACATCCCGCTGGCAAAGATATTAAAGCCAATGAAGAACAGTGCCAGAGTGCAGATTCGGTTTCCGGTGACAGCCAGCGCATAGACTGGGTTATCCGGTCGGGCAAAAATGGACACCAGGGGCTTTGTGGCGGCAAAGGACGCCGCCACGGTCACAAGGGAAATGCCGGTGATTACTTTCAAACTGGTGGAAACCAGCTTTTTCAGCTTTTCGTGGTTTTTCTCGCCGTAGTAATAGCTGAGCATGGGAGCAACGCCATAGGAATACCCTGTGTAAAGGGAGCTTGCAAACATCAGCACATACATGATGATGGTCACGGCGGCAACCCCATCTTCGCCGACATAGCGGAGCATCGTCCAGTTGAACATCATCGTAATGATGCCTGTGACCAAAGCGGTCGCCATTTCAGAGCATCCGTTTGCCGCCGCGCTTGCGAGGACCTTGAAGCGGAAAGCGGGCTTTGTGAAGTGCAGGAGGCTCTTTTTGCGGCTGAACACAAACAGACCAACAACGGCGGTCACCGAGTAGCCCAGGCCCGTGGCAATGGCCGCGCCGCTGATTCCCATATCCAAAAGGCGGATAAACCCATAGTCAAGCACCATGTTCAGCACACCGCCAGCCACGGAGCAGATCAGGGATAGGGTCGCCTTTTCCGAAGCAATCATATACAGGGTGAAATTGTTCATCAGCAGGATTGGGATGGTAAAGAGAAGGTAGCGGCTGAGATAGGCGGTGCAGTAGTCGGCAACCTCTTGGGATAACCCCATACTCCCGAAGATAGGGTCCATCAGGGAATAACCCAGCAGGGTCATGATCAAGCCAACCACGACGTTTACGATTATCAGGAACGTGAAGTCCTCCCTGGCCTCGTTTGGCTTTTGCTCTCCCATTTTTTTCATGATGACCGCGCTTCCGCCGGTTGCCAGCATGGTGGAGATGGCGGTCACCACTTGTATCACCGGGGCCGTCAGATTGATGGCGGACAGCGCGCTTGTGCCAATCAGATTTGACACAAACAGGCCGTCAACCATGGTGTAAAAGGACATAAAGACAGACATTGCAATGGTAGGAACCGCGAATTGGAGGATGTTCCTCAACGTGACCGGCTTGTTGTAAGCATTTTGATTTTCCATAAGTGTTCTCCTTTTTTCTTGTTTTTCTCCGGTATATGCGATAGAATAATCCGTACAGTAACGGTACAGTCAAGAGGTATTTGAAAAAATGGAGAAAAAAAGAAAACTGCTCACCATCGGTCAATTTGCGGCTCTGCATGGCATCAATAAAAAAACGCTGATGTGGTACGATGAAATTGGCCTTTTTCATCCAGCGTTGATCCATCCCGAAAATGGATACAGGTATTACAGCTACTATCAAAGTGCCATTCTGGAAACAATCCTGCTGCTGCGGGAGTTGGATGTACCGATTGAGGAAATCCGGACCTTTATGAAAAACCGTTCCGCCACCAGCATGGAACGGCTTTTGCAGGAAAAGATCGAAGATTTGGACCGCAGCATGGAGCATCTAAGAGCGGTGCGGAAAACGCTGTCCTACCACCGCCAGAACATGCAGACATTGTTGACGATGGACTTATCGGAAATCAGCGTTGTGCAGAAGAAAGAGCGCAGTTTTGTTACCGTAGACATCCATCAGGACACGACGTTTGATAAGCAGGTAGAGCTGATTACCGCTGAAACGAAAAAATATCAGCTTCGCCGTCTGCATGACGCCTTGTATGGAACGATGATTGCGGTGGATAGTCTGCGAAATGGGGACTTTGCGGATTATTCCAAGCTTTTTATTGAAATCCCCTTTCCCATAAAGAAAGATGGATTGCACATACAGCCTGCCGGAGATTATGTGCGGGCCTTTTATAGGGATGCGGCGGAAAGCCCTGTGCTGTGCTACCAAAGGATATTTGATTATGTTGAAGCACATGGCCTTGTATTATCTGGGTTTTCGTATGAAGTGATTATCAATGAAAATGTGATTGACCGGGCGGAAGATGCTCTCGTACAGATTGAAATACCTGTAATGCCAAAATGAATAGTTCTGCCTCAGCGGTAAAAACCGCTGATAAATCGAAAGCCGGAAAATACCCCTTGAAGTGCTTTCCTGGTGGATTTACCTTGCTAAGATTCGGTTTTGCGTTCTTCTGTTCCTTCTCCGCTGCCTGGCGTCCTCCACAGCCCGTTCCGCCTTCTCCGGACCGAACTTGCTTGACCTACTCATAGTTGGCAACGATCTCCTGCGGAGCGTTATAGACCTTGGGGTTGTCCTGCATCATAGTGTCCCGGTTTAGCCACTGGGTAAAGCAATCCTGCCTGGTATAGAGGCTGGTGGGCGTAGCGATAGGTGATCTCGATATGACTATCCCTATACGATAACCCGTAGATAGATCCAAGTCCCCGCCCGAGGATTTGCCGACATTCTGACAGCGGTTTTCAAAGCCGGACTGGGCAAAGAATAACAGATAGTAAAAAGCCCTTACCGACGCTGCCATCGGTAAGGGCTTTCTAATGTGATTTTTGTCACCAACAAGCCGCAAAGGAACACGTTTTACCTGCAATCCGCCGGGGATACAGAATGATATGGCCTATGGGGAGCGTTATCAAAAGAGAGACATAAAACTGTCTATCCATTGTGCCGCAACGAGTTTGTGGTTTCAAAGGCTCATTCCCGCTCGACAAATCCTATTATATGGGGCTGTATTTTCTATGCTTTCACAGGTGTAACATTCGCAAATTTGTTAATATTTCACCTGCTATTTTTGGCCGCTAATTTTCTTAGTATCAAAATCGTATCATAAAAGATGGGGAAATGCAACCGTATTCCCCTCCCTTTTCCAAGATATTCATTAGTAGAAAACACCCCAACAAATCGGCATTTATCTACTTTTCCATAACCAATTCTTTGCACTTCCATTCTTCACCCAGAATACAATATTTTTCTGTTGTATCAAGAACTACATCGCTAAAACCGACTGCTTTATAACAATAATAAGCTGGAAGATTATTCTCAAAAACGCCCAATGATACTTTTTTTGCTCCATATATTTCAAATACAAATTTTATGCCTAATCGGAGCATATCTTTTCCATAGCCTTTTCCTCTCCTGTGAGGATTAACAATAACAAATCCAAAGCGCAATTCATCCAATGATTCAGCAGGGTTCCTTAGTGTAAAAAAACCAACAATTCCTGTTTCATCAAATGCAGTAAACGGCATTAGAGATTCAACAAAACAAAATTCTTTTTGGGTTATCGGGTAATTACCGAGTATACCTGCTGTCCATTGATAAAATGCTTTTTCATCTTGACACCACGATAATATCGTATTCACATCCGAAGCTTTATATGGTCTTATTCTAATCATATGTTTTTTCTCACAAATCCCGATTTGTCCCTCTCATTATAACAGTAAAAACACCTGCTGACAAGTATAAATCAGGAGGGCACCCCTTGGAGTGCCCTCCTGCTGCTTAATATTTAGGACTGCGAAAAAACGAAAATTATTCCCATTCGATCGTCCCCACCGGCTTCGGCGTCAAATCATACAGCACCCGGCATACGCCCGGCACCTCCGCCAGAATCCGGCCCGTGATCGTCTGGAGCACCGCCCAGGGAATCTCCGGCACCTCTGCCGTCATAGCGTCCACGGTATTCACCGCCCGGATGATCACCGGCCAGTCAAAGGCCCGCTTGCCGTCCCGCACGCCGGTGGACCGGAAATCCGGCACCACGGTGAAGAACTGCCAGACCTTTTCCGCCAGGCCCGCCTTGCCGAACTCCTCCCGCAAAATCGCGTCGGACTCCCGCAGGGCCGCCAGACGGTCCCGGGTGATGGCCCCCAGGCACCGCACGCCCAGGCCCGGTCCCGGGAAGGGCTGGCGCTCCACCATGGAGACCGGCAGGCCCAGGGCCCGGCCCACTGCTCGAACCTCGTCCTTGAACAGCAGCTTTACCGGCTCCACCAGCTCAAAGTCCATGTCCTCCGGCAGGCCGCCCACGTTGTGGTGGGCCTTGACTCCGTCGCTCTCCAGGATGTCGGGATAAATGGTCCCCTGGGCCAGGAAGGAGATGCCCTCCAGCTTCCGGGCTTCCTCATCAAAGACCTTGATGAACTCACCGCCGATGATCTTCCGCTTCCGCTCCGGCTCATCCACACCTGCCAGCAAATCCAGGAAGCGGTCTGTGGCGTCCACGTAAATCAGGTTCGCGTCCAGCTGGTTTTTAAAGACCTCGATGACCTGTTCGCTTTCGCCTTTACGCATCAGGCCGTGGTTCACGTGGACGCAGACCAGCTGCTTGCCGATGGCTTTAATGAGAAGCGCGGCCACCACCGAAGAGTCCACGCCGCCGGAGAGGGCCAGCAGGACCTTTTTGTCTCCCACCTGGGCCCGGACCTGGGCCACCTGCTCGGCGATGAACGCCTCCGCCAGCTCCGGAGTATTGATCCGCTTCATGTCTGCGGGACGGATGTTGCCATTCATAGACTGTCCTCCATTGTATAAAAATAGTTGTTTCTTCCCTCTGCTGTTATATCACATTTTTCGGCGGAGCGCAACAAAATTCCGCATCCCCTGGAGGCAAGACAAAGGGGGAGCCAGACCCTGCGGCCTGACTCCCGATACATTATATAATATACCCGATTCCGTCAGACCGTGGCGTATTCGCCGTCCCACAACACCTTGCGGAACTTCAGAGGGTCCGTGTTGCCCTCGGTGGAGAACATCAGCACCTGGCTGTAGCGGTCCAGGCCGATGGCCTCCCGCAGGTCCTTGTACTCGTCGGTTTCCATGAGCGCGGCGATCAGGCCCATGCCCACCGCGCCGCTCTCGCCGGAGATGACCACCGGGTCCCCCTTCACGGGCACGCCCAGCATCCGCATGCCCCGGGCGCTCACCCAGTCGGGGCAGGAGACAAAGGCGGTGACGTGGTTGCGGAGAATGTCCCAGGAAATGGTGTTGGGCTCGCCGCAGGCCAGGCCCGCCATAATGGTACTCAAGTCGCCGTCCACTACCCGGGGCTTTCCGTCCCCGGCCAGAGCGCCCTGGTACAGGCAGTCCGCCGCCTGGGCCTCCATGACGATGAACTTCGGGGGATCGTTGGGGAAGAGGTTGGTGAAATAGCCCACCACGGCCCCGGCGAGGCTTCCCACGCCTGCCTGGACAAAGACGTGGGTGGGGCGGTTCACGCCGATCTGCCGCAGCTGCTCCGCGGACTCCCCGGCCATGGTGCCGTAGCCCTGCATGATCCAGGAGGGAATCTCCTCATAGCCGTCCCAGGCAGTGTCCTGGACAATGACGCCGTGCTCCGTCTGGGCGGCCTCGGCGGCGGCCATGCGGACGCAGTCGTCGTAGTTGACTTCCTCGATGGTCACCTGGGCCCCCTCTTTGGCGATGTTGTCGAAGCGGGGCTGGCTGCTGCCCTTGGGCATGTGGACCACGGCCTTCTGGCCCAGCTTGTTGGCTGCCCAGGCCACGCCCCGACCATGGTTGCCGTCGGTGGCGGTGAAGAAGGTGGCCTGGCCGAACTCCCGGCGGAAGGCCTCGCTGGTCAGATAGTCATAGGTCATCTCGGACACGTCCCGGCCCATCTCCTTGGCGATGTACCGGCCCATGGCGAAGGAGCCGCCCAGGACCTTGAAAGCGTTGAGGCCGAAGCGGTGGGCCTCGTTCTTCACATAGAGGCCCGCCAGCCCCAGATACTTGGCCATGCCGTCCAGCTCGGCCAGAGGGGTGATGGAGTACTGGGGGAAGCTGCTGTGGAAAAAGCGGGCTTTCGCCACGTTGGACAGGGACATGACGGGGAGCTGTTTGTCCTCGCTCTTGGGCATGCGGTTCAGGGTCCACTTGATGGCTTCTTTCATGGTGCGCCTCCAAAATATATTGTTGATCAAGCTAAAAAAATTTCAGGTGATGCTCCCATGATAGCATAGAAACCGGAAAATGCAAGAGGGAATCTAAAAAATTTTTAGGCAATCTAAAAATTTGACAGAATCGCCAAAGGAGCACGTCCTTTTTCGGCAAAGCGGGAGCTTCTGCCAAAGGACAGCGGGGATGGAAGAAAACGGCGGGAGATAGAAAATTGTATAAATTTTAACGAGTATTTTGTACGAATCGTAAAAAAGAAAAAAAGAGGGGGGCGGCAGTAAAATTGTACTTGATAATTCGGCGGAAGGACCCTATAATAAAGATTGTGAGCAAATTAGCAATGTCGGGATTTGCTCTCTTTGTCCGAATTTGAACGAGGTAACAGAGCCACAATTTTACAAAATAACAGGAGGAACAATCATGAAGGTAGCGATTTTTGGCGCGGGTACGATGGGCAGCGGCATCGCTCAGGTCTTCGCGGCAAAGGGCCACACCGCCCTGATGTATGCCAGCTCCGTGGCGTCCGCCCAGAAGCACAAGGACAAGCTGGCCGCCTCTCTCCAGAAGCGCGTGGACAAGGGCCGGATGGAGCAGGCCGCCGCCGACGCCATCATGGCCAACGTGCTGGTGGAGGAGAAATCCGCCTGCGCCGACGCGGATCTCGTCATTGAGTGCGTCAAGGAAGACATGGGCACCAAGAAGGCCCTGCTCAGCGAGCTGGATGCCATGTGCAAGCCCGAGGCCATTTTTGCCTCCAACACCTCCTCCCTGTCCATCACCGAGATGGCCAACGGCCTGAACCATCCCGTGATCGGCATGCACTTCTTCAACCCCGTCCCCAGCATGAAGCTGGTGGAAATCATCCGGGGCGCCAACACCACCCAGGAGACCTTCGACTTCATCTATAAGCTGTCCCAGGAGATCGGCAAGGACCCCGTGGAAGTGGCCGAGGCTCCCGGCTTCGTGGTCAACAAGATCCTGATTCCCATGATCAACGAGGCGGCGGGTCTGGTGGAGACCGGCGTTGCCTCCGTGGAGGACATCGACAAGGCCATGCGCCTGGGCGCGAATCATCCCATGGGCCCCCTGGCTCTGGGCGACTTCATCGGCCTGGACGTGTGCCTGGCCATCATGGAGACCCTCTTTAACGAGAGCGGCGATCCCAAGTACCGTCCCGCCCTGCTGCTGAAGAAGATGGTCCGCGGCGGTCTGCTGGGCAAAAAGACCGGCAAGGGCTTCTACGACTATTCCAAGTAAAACCGGAGTAAAGGAGTATATAAGGTATGGATTTTCACCTTTCCAATGAGCAGCTGATGCTCCGTAAGATGTACCGTGAGTTCGCCGAGAACGAGGTCAGACCCCTGGCCGAGGAGATCGACGAGGAAGAGCGCTTCCCCATGGAGACCGTGGAGAAGATGGCCAAGCTGGGCATGATGGGCATTTACTTCCCCAAGGAGTACGGCGGCGCCGGCGGCGACGTTCTCTCCTATGCCATGTGCGTGGAAGAGCTGGCCAAGGTCTGCGGCACCACCGCCGTCATCGTCTCCGCCCATACCTCCCTGTGCTGCGCCCCCATCTTTGAGCACGGCACCGAGGAGCAGAAGAAAAAGTATCTCCCCGACCTGCTGAGCGGCAAGAAGATCGGCGCCTTCGGCCTCACGGAGCCCGGCGCCGGCACCGATGCCTCCGGCCAGCAGACCACCGCCGTCCTGGAGGGCGACCACTATGTCCTCAACGGCTCCAAGTGCTTCATCACCAACGGAAACGTGGCGGACACCTTTGTAGTCATGGCCATGACCGACAAGTCCAAGGGAAACCACGGCATCTCCGCCTTCATCGTGGAGAAGGACTTCCCCGGCTTCTCCACCGGCAAGCACGAGAAGAAAATGGGTATCCGGGGCTCCTCTACCTGCGATTTGATCTTTGAGGACTGCATCGTTCCCAAGGAGAACCTGCTGGGCAAAGAGGGCAAGGGCTTTAAGATCGCCATGATGACCCTGGACGGCGGCCGTATCGGCATCGCGGCGCAGGCCCTGGGCCTGGGCGAGGGCGCGGTGAACGAGGCCGTGAAGTACACCCAGGAGCGCGTCCAGTTCGGCCGCCGCCTGAGCCAGTTCCAGAACACCCAGTTCCAGCTGGCTGACATGCACTGCCGCATGCAGGCCGCTCAGTACCTGGTGTATGCCGCCGCCTGCAAGAAGCAGCTGCACGAGGACTATTCCATGGACGCCTCCATGGCGAAGCTCTTCGCCGCCGAGGCCGCGTCCGACGTGACCCGCCGGGCCGTCCAGCTCTTCGGCGGCTATGGCTACACCCGCGAGTATCCCGTGGAGCGCATGATGCGCGATGCCAAGATCACCGAGATTTACGAGGGTACATCCGAAGTCCAGCGCATGGTCATTTCCAGCCGCCTGGGCGTGAAATAAGATAGGAGGTAAACGGTCATGAAAATCATTGTTTCCATCAAGCAGGTTCCCGATACCTCCGGTAAGGTCGCAGTCAATCCCGACGGTACCCTGAACCGCGCTTCCATGCAGACCATCACAAACCCCGATGATATGAACGCCCTGGAGGCCGCCCTGAAAATGAAGGACGCCACGGGCTGCAAAGTGATTGTGGTCACCATGGGTCCCCCGCCGGCGGCGGGCATGCTCCGGGAAGCCCTGGCTATGGGCGCGGACGAGGCCATCCTGGTCTCCGCCCGGGAGTTCGGCGGCTCTGATACTTACGCCACCTCCCAGATTCTCGCCGCGGCGGTGAACCGCATCGGCGTGGAAGCCGACGACATTGTGATGTGCGGCCGCCAGGCCATCGACGGCGATACTGCCCAGGTGGGTCCCCAGATGGCGGAGAAGCTGCATCTGCCCCAGATCACCTACGCCGCGGACATCACCAAAGAAGGGAACACGGTCACCGTCAAGCGGATGCTGGAGGACGGGTATATGACCATCAAGGCCCAGACCCCCTGCCTCATCACCTGCATCAAGGAGCTGAACGAGCCCCGCTACATGAGCGTGGGCGGCGTGTTCGAGGCTTATGGAAAGCCCCTGACCACCTATGGCTATGAGGACTTGAAGGACGATCCCCTGATCGACGCCACCACCATCGGCCTGAAAGGCTCTCCCACCAACATCTTCAAGAGCTTCACGCCCCCCCAGAAGGGCGCCGGCATGATGCTGGAGGGTGCGGACAAGGCCACCTGCGAGAAGCTGGCGGGCATCCTGGCCGCCAAGCACATCATCTGAGAAGGGGGATAAAACGAATATGTCTACTTTCAATAGCGCGGATATCGCTGCCTTCAAGGACGTTTGGGTCTTTTGCGAGCAGCGCGAGGGCAAGCTAATGCCCACCGATTTCGAGCTGATTTCCAAGGGCCGGGACCTGGCCAACGAGCTGGGCGTGAACCTCTGCGGCCTCCTCCTGGGCGGCGAGGGCATCGAGGCCACGGCCAAGGAGCTGGGCGGCTACGGCGCGGACAAGGTCTATGTCTGCGAAAGCCCCATGCTGTCCGTCTACAACACGGACGCCTACGCCAAGGTCATCTGCGACGTCATTGAGGAGCTGAAGCCCGAGGCGTTCCTGATTGGCGCCACCAACATCGGCCGGGACCTGGCTCCCCGCTGCGCGGCCCGGCTGCACACCGGCCTCTGCGCGGACTGCACCCACCTGGACATCGACGTCGCCAATTACATCCAATTCCTGCGGGAAGCCTCCACGCTCGACGTGGACGGCCAGAAGTGGGACATGGAGGACCGGAACCTGAAAATGACCCGTCCGGCCTTCGGCGGCCACCTGATGGCCACCATCATCTGCCCCCGCTTCCGTCCCTGCATGGCGACGGTGCGCCCCGGCGTTATGAAGAAGAACCCCTTCGATCAGGCGAAAGCTGACGCCTGCGTCATTGAAAAGCCCGCCTTCACCCTGAGCGAGGCGGACGTGCAGACCGAGGTCACCGAGGTGGTCAAGGCGGCGAAGAAGCTGGTGGACCTCATCGGCGCGGACTTCATCGTGTCCGTGGGCCGCGGCATCAGCAAGGACGTCGAGGGCGGCATCAAGCTGGCCGAGGAGCTGGCTGCGGAGCTGGGCGGCGTCGTCGGCGGAAGCCGTGCCACCATCGACAGCGGCTGGCTGTCTGCGGACCATCAGGTGGGCCAGACGGGCAAGACGGTGCACCCGAAGGTGTACGTGGCTCTGGGCATCTCCGGTGCGATTCAGCACAAGGCCGGTATGCAGGATTCCGAGTGCATCATCGCGGTGAACAAGAACGACACGGCCCCCATCTTTGAGATTGCGGACTACGGCATCTGCGGCGACCTCTTCAAGGTGACCCCGCTGCTGACCGAGGCCATCCGGGCTGCGAAGGCCGCGAAGTGATACGTTCTTGAAAGACTGTAACGACACTTGATTTTGCGGAGCAAAATCTTAGTGGAGTACGTCCCCGAAGGGGAAATGTCATCCAAAGAACTTTCGCGCGCTCTGGTAGTCTGGTGGTAAACCGGGCTGGAGCGACGGCAACCGAGTTTTAGCGTAACGAAACGACCGAAGGGCTTACGCCCTTCGGTCGTTTTATCTTTAAAGAATTTCAATCACACAGCCATAGGGCGGCAGCTTTACGCCCAGGGCCTCCGCCTCAAAGGCGTTGTGGTTCATCAACATTCGGATGCGCTGTTCCGCCCCGCCCCGGGTGACGATTTCCATGCCCTCGGGGGAAGAAACAGTTTCAATTCCACATTCCGACAGAACGGCTTCCATGAGCCTGGCGGTAGTGCCCTCATCCAGGGAACAACCCAGATAGTAGACCGTACCTGGCCCCTGTCGTCTCCGGGTGACGGCGGCGAAGGAGCGGTAGAAGGGATCGCCATAGCGGTAGAGAACATCGGCGTCTTGTACTTCCAGCATATCCCGAAAGACGCCGCCATAGCCCTCTGTTCCGGCAAACGCGCCCTCGCCCAAGATGGGGAAGGCGTTTGCGTCCTGGAGGCTTTCTGTCTCTGCCACCGTCACCCCTGCCAGCCCGGCGTAGCCCACCGGCAGGACCTTCCCGAAAAAGAGGTTGTTGTCTGGGTCCTTTACCCCGGTCCGGTAGGTGAGGACTAGGACGCCGCCCTCCCGGACGAAGCGCTCCGCTTTGGACAGAAACTCCGGCTTGGTGACGGTGAGTTGGGGCAGGAGCACGATTTTGTAGCCCGACAAATCCGCTTCCGCCGGAATCACATCCACAGAGACATTCCGGTCATAGAACGCCTTGTAGAGTTTCTTCATCTCCGCTGGGCAGTCCAACAGGAGGCTCTGGCGCTGAATACGGAAAGAGGCCAGGGAATCGTAGTCGTAGACGATGGCGACGCTGCTTTGAATGGGGGCCTCTAGGGCCTGTGCGTACCGGGGAACTTCCTGGAAGAAGCTCTGAACCTCGTAGAATTTCCGGCCCTTCCGATTGTCCGCGTCCAGGATGCCGTAGCAGAACTGCTCCGCGCCCTTGGCTGCGCCCCGGTAGCGGAAGTACAGCAGGGCCTCACAGCCATGGGCCATGCTCTGCCAGGACCACAGCCTGGCCTGGTTCGGCCGGGGGAGGTAGCCGGTGACGTCGTGGCCCTGGGCCCCCATGATGGCCTCCGTAATCCAGAAATTTTGCTGTTTCAGCCCTCGGATATGGTCCAGGCCAAAGGCGATTTCATGGGGCGGGAGGGGCTCCTTCTGCCCGCCCCAGACGGGGTAGTTGTTGTAGGCAGCGATGTCCAGATACTTGGCCGCCTGAGTGTAGTTCACGTGCTTGTCTAGGCCGCCGCCGGGAAAATCGTGGAGGATTAGGGGGTTGGGAATCAGCTCCCGAAGCAGGCGGGACTGGAAGTCCAGGAAACGACAGAGGGTTTCGCTTCGGAACCGCTCCCAGTCCAGCCGGAGGGCGGGGTTGTGGGTGGTGACGGTGGGGGCGGGCAGGGGAACTTCGTCAAAGTCGTTGTACTCCTGGGACCAGAAAGCGGTGCCATAAACGTCGTTGAGCCGGTGAATATCCCCGCCGAACCTCCGGCGGAGGAACTGCCGGAACGCCTCCCGGCACCGGGGGCACCAGCAGAGATCGCTGCCCTCATGGCCGATTTCATTGTCAATCTGCCAGGCGACAACCAGCCGCTCGTTCTGGTAATGGCCTGCCATAGCCCGGATAATTTTTTCCGAATAATCGTACAATTCCGGGCTGTTGTAACAGCAGACATGGCGGCCCCCGAAAGCACGGGGCTGTCCGTTTTCAAACTGGGAGAGGATATTGGGGTGTTTGTTCGCCAGCCAAGCAGGAATGGTGGCGGTGGGAGTGCCCAGGATCACTTGCAGCCCCTTCTCCCTGGCCATGGCAAGCACCCGGTCGAAGAAGGAAAAATCATAGTGTCCCTCCGTGGGCTCCATCCGATGCCAAGCAAATTCGGCGATTCGGATGGTGTTGCCGCCCATCTCCCGGATGGTATCCATGTCGGCCTCCATCCGGGCAGGGTCCCATTGCTCAGGGTAGTAGTCGACACCCAGCAGCATAGCAGTACTCCTTTCTTTTGGGGGAATGACTTGCGCGGTGCGCGCAGGCCGCTCCCTTTGCTTAGATTAGGAAAGCGCCCGGAAGCGTTCCACGACCTCCTCCAGCTGCCCGCAAGAGAGCCGCCCCTCGGGACAGCGCCCACTGGCAAAACAGCTGGGGCCGAAGCGGCCGAAAAGCGCTGGAAAGCCGGGCCGGAGCTGCCGCAGGAGCTCCACGGCAATCTCCCGGATTTCCCACTGGGCCCGGTTACAGCACCGCAGACGGATGAACCATTGGAGCTCCCGGGCGTTCATGGTAGTCATTACGTCCATCAGGTTGCCGCTGAGGGCGAAATAGTAGTGGTATTTCTCCAGGGAGGGGTGTTCGTGGAGCCGGAGAGCCTGGGCATGAGCGGCTTCAACGGCCCGCTGGTAGCGCTCCAGCCGGGCCGGGTCGGCGGCAATGGAGTCTGGAAGGATGAATTTGCTGTGGTCCACGCTCTGGATGGAGGGGACAACGATGGACTGCATCCGGTGCCGGACCAGATGTGTGAGACCGGAAAGGGAGATGTTGGAGACGGTGAAGGTATAAGCCAGCTGCTCCAGTTCCCGGGGCCGGGAGGATTCCAGCAGGGCCTCCAGGGAGAAGGGAACGCCCCCGCCGGGATACTGCGTGCGCCAAGCGGCCTCCAAAAGCTTCCCAGGCTCTGTGGGGACGTTCAGCAGGGCCACGGTCCCGGCTTTTTGTCGGGAGAGATAGACGGGGGCCTGGGCGGAGCAGCGAAGGGGATGGGCCTCCACAGCGGTTAGATTGCCGGAGACAGGCCGGATTTCCGGCAGCAGGCAGGGGAATTGCGTCTCCAGCTGCTTTGTAAGCTCCTCTGCCAGACATTGGAGCTCCGGGATGTCCCGGCCCCGGCCATAGCGAATTTCGCAGAGGAGGTGGCCCAGCTCCCGGGCGTTGAGGGTGCAGTAGAAGTTGCTGTGGAAGGCGTAGGGCAGGAGAAAGCGGGCGTCCTCCCGGGGGACCCCGGCCTCCAGCAGCTCCCCATAGGCTTCAAAGAGCCCGTTCATATAGCGGCGGTAGCGGTCCAGGTCCTCTCCCTCCAGCTCCGGGGGGATGTAATAGCCCAGGTGACTGAAATCCACGTAACGCCGGGACTTGACGGTGAAGGAGGCCAGACGGCACTCAATCAGGAACTGCTCCACAAAGACGGATACATCCCGCAGGGCGATGGTAAAGACGGCGTGCTCAATGAGGGACTTGTGGCCGGAGGCCAGGACCTTTTCGATGAGGCCCCGGTTTTTGGGATTCCCCCCGGCGCGTTCAAAAATCTCGTGAGCGTCCCCGGCCGTGGTGGAGATGCGGGCGGCGCTGGCGCAGACTTCTTCGCTGTTGGCGTTGCGGCTGATGATTTTGGCGTGCAGTTCCCGTTCCATGTCAATACCCCTTTTTGGTGTTGTCGATGACTGATTATACCATAAATCCGACGGAAAATCCACAAAATTCTCCTGCCTGCCGGGGCGGAAAATCCGGCGTTGAAGATTTTCCGAATCTGGGGTATACTGAATAGAAGAATCGACATGTTTCGGGAATGGAAAGGAGGGAGCGCCGTGTCCGGACGGGCAGGTGGAAAAAACTGGTCGGTCTCCGTGCTGAAACGGCGGGGCTGGACCAACGAGCTGATGAAGCAGCTGCTGCCCAAGCCCCGCATCCTGGTGTCCAACGGACGGCACATTCGCATGTGGAGCCAGGAGGAGGTGCGCCGGGCGGAGAAGGATGTCTCCTTTGCCCAGGCCCGGAAGGACCCAGAGCTGCGGGGGGCCGCCCTCCGGGCCGCCGCTCCCGGCGTGCGGCACGCCAAATGCCTGCTGGCTCAAGCCTGGGAGGAGGCGGAGAAGGACGACACCGCCCCCTGGGTGCTGGCGGGGCACTACCACGCCGCGATTCTGGCCCGGCTGGCCTCGGTGCCCCGGAGCCGGACCTTTGACCAGAGCCAGGCCATCGGGCAGCTGCGGGAGTTTTTGTCCCTGGAGGGGGGCGGGAAGGACCTGACGGCGGCTTTGCGGAACTTCCTCCGGGCGGTCCCCTGGATGGGGGAGTGCTCCGATCACGCCCAGGCCCGAGCGGTCCTGGAGCGATATCCCCAAGTACTCCGGGGAGCCTCCGCCCAGGCTCTGGCGGAGTTTGCCGCCGCTCAACCAGAGGCGGATGTGGAGGCCATGCTGCGGACAGAGGGCTTTCCTGCGCTCCAGCTCTTTCAGGAGGGTTTAGGGGCGGTGTGGTCCGTGTGGTATGTGCCCCAGGCCATTCGCACCAGCTTGTCTTTGCTCATCGCCCTGAATCCCAAGGACGAGTATCCGGAGGCCCGGGCGATGCGCCGCCATTTCATCCTCCACCTGGGAGGCACCAACACCGGCAAGACCTACGCTGGCTTCCAGCGGTTAAAGCAGGCCCGGAGCGGCGTGTATCTGGCTCCCCTGCGCCTTCTGGCCCTGGAGGCCCAGGAGACGCTGCTGGAGGCGGGGGTGGACTGTAGCCTCACCACCGGGGAGGAGGAGGATTCCCGCACCTGGGACACCCACACCGCCGCCACCGCCGAGAAGCTGGACATGCGGCGGTACTATGACGTGGCCGTGGTGGACGAGTGCCAGATGATTGCCGACGGACAGCGGGGCTACGCCTGGACCCGGGCCATCCTGGGGGTTTTGGCCCCGGAGGTCCACCTCTGCGCCGCCCCGGAGGCGGAGGACCTGCTGGTCCGCCTCATTGAGAGCTGCGGCGACAGCTATGAGGTGGAGCGCCACAAGCGGACCACGCCCCTGCTCTGCATGACCCGCACCGTGGACTATCACCGGGTCCAGCCGGGGGACGCCTTGATTACCTTCTCCAAGGTGGGGGTCCTTAGTGTGGCGGAGGACCTGCGCCAGAGCGGGAAGGAGCCCGCCATCATCTACGGAGCTCTGCCCTACTCCACCCGGCGGCGGCAGATGGAGGGCTTTTTAAAGGGGGAGATGCAGTATATCGTCTCCACCGACGCCATCGGCATGGGGCTGAACCTCCCTATCCGGCGAATCATCTTCTTGGAGACGGAAAAGTTCGACGGCGTGGAGCGCCGGGAGCTGAGGCCGGAGGAAATCCGGCAGATTGCCGGGCGGGCGGGCCGCTTCGGCATGTACAACCGGGGCTATGTGGGGGCCACCCAGGGCCTGCCCATCATCCGGGCGGGGCTGGAGGCGGTGATTCCGCCTCTGGACTACGCTGTGGCTGGGTTTTCCGACCTGGTGCTCCAGGCGGAGTTTGACCTGCTGGAGGTACTGACGGAGTGGAATAAAATGCCCACGGTGGAGCCCTATCGGAAGCTGGACATCTCCCGGTATATCGCCCTGATCTCCAAGATGCGGGAGATGGGCTTCACCCTCACCCGGGAGCAGGAGCTGAAAGCGGCCAACATCCCCTTTGACGAGACGGAGGAGGCCCTGCGGGAGCAGTTCTTCTCCTTTCTGCGCCGCTGGCAGCAGGGGGAGGACGTGGAACAGCCCGGCCTCCCGGAGGGAGACCCCACCCTGCCGGAGCTGGAGCTGTACTACCGGAAGCTGGACCTGTATTTTTCCTTTGCCAAAGCCTTCGACTGCCCGGTGGACGAGGACCGGCTCTATGACAGCCGGGAGCGGGTGGCGGAGGAGATCAACGAAATTCTTCTCCACCGCCTGCGGAACAACATCCGCTTCTGCCACGTCTGCGGAAAGGCCCTGCCCCTGTACCACCGGGGGCGGCTGTGCGACGAGTGCTACCAGCGGGAGCGGAAGAACCGGGGCCGCCGATTTGGAGACAGTTGAACGGAGGCGGAGCCACTGGCTCCGCCTCCATCGCGTTCAAGCCTTCCTTGAGGAAAAGCTCGTCCCATCCAGTGGCTCCGGCATGTGGGACCTCACGCCCTGGCCTCCGTTTCGCCGTAGCGACGGAGCCCGGCTTCGATCAGGTCCCAGAAGCGGTCCACATGGATGTCCACCGCCACGTCCGCCGTGGCGGGAAGCCCCAAGTAGCCAAAGGCGTCGCAGTTGGTCCGCCCATAGGACGGGCCATGGCTCAAGTCAATCTGCACGTTCATGGGCTTTGTAACCACCAGCTCCGGGTCCAGCAGGGAGGCGATGGTCACGGGGTCATGAAGGGGGCCGCCCTCCCAGCCGAAAACCTCCTTTTGGGCCTTGCAGAAATGCCCCATCAGGTCCACGAAGAGCCGGGAGGCGCAGGTGTTTGCCTGGGCCATACGCTCCACGATTTCCGGGCAGCAGAGGACCTTCCGGGTCACGTCCAGGCCGATCATGGTGATGGGACGGCCGGAGGAGAAGCACACGTGGGCGGCCTCCGGGTCAGCCAGGATGTTGAATTCCGCCGCCGGGGTCACGTTGCCGTTGGTGTAGGAGCCGCCCATCAGGACGATTCGCTGAATCTTTTCCGCAATCCGGGGCTCCATCCGCAGGGCCATGCCCAGGTTTGTCATGGGGCCGGAGGTGACCACGATGATATCTCCTTGGGAGTTCAGCAGGGTGCGGATCAGGTAGTTTACCGCGTGTTCCGCTTCCACCGCCTTGTGCAAGGGCGGGAAAACCGGGCCATCCAGGCCCGACTCACCGTGGATGTCCCCCGCCGTCACCCGGTCTCGAACCATGGGACGGTCGCAGCCTGTGTAGACGGGAATGTGCTCCATCCCCAGCCATTGCAATACGTGGCAGGCGTTGCGGCCGGTGTTGTTCAGCGTCTGGTTCCCCGCCACGATGGTGATGCCCAGGAGCTCCAGCTCCGGGCTGTTTGCCGCCAGCAAAATGGCAACGGCGTCGTCGTGCCCGGGGTCGCAGTCGCAGATGATTTTTTGTCTTGCCATAGAATGTCTCTCCCTTCCAAAGCGGTTTCGCTTGCGCCTTGATGGGCTTATGGTAACATATTCCTTTTTTGATTGCAACGGCAACGTCTGGAATCAGAGCTCCTTCTTGTTGTCCGGACCAGGGGGTGACGATGACCCGCTCCAGTGTGATGAGCAGAGCGCCCTTGACGGTGGCTGCGCCCTGGAACAGGGCCTCCACCTGCCGCTTGAAGCGGTTCATTAGGGGACCTTCGGTGAGGTGCTCGGCTTATCGCGGCGGATCTCTGCCGGTGCATGTGGCCCATTGTAAGCGGCCCAGGCAAGCCTGTAAAGATATCCACAAACTTATGAGCTGCTTATAAGCTTCATCGTGACTTGCAAATCCGGCGATTTCGTTCTACAATAGGAACAGCCGAGGAGGCGGAGCGATGACATACCAGCGAAAATTGGAGAGGGACATCCGCCGTCCGCTGGGGTACGGACTGGAGGTGTTCGGCGGAAAGTGGAAATCCCAGATCATCTGCGTTCCGGCTCATTGGCAGAGATGCGACTACAAGCCGCCGGCCTAGAGCCAGCTTTCATACAGACAAGCAAAAAAACGCCCCGGCAGACGCCGGGGAGACAAGATGAAAAGGAGTGCGTATCATGACAATTGCGGTGCCCTATGAAAACGGACTGGTATTCCAGCATTTCGGCCACACCGGCCAATTCAAGCTCTACGACGTGGAGAATGGACAGATTACCGGGGAGCGGACCGCCGACCCCGCCGGAAGCGGCCACGGCGCGCTGGCGGGCTTCCTGTCCGGACTGGGGGTAGACACGCTGATCTGCGGCGGCATCGGCGCGGGAGCCCAGCAGGCGCTGGCCCAGGCGGGAATCCGGCTCTATGGCGGCGTTACCGGCGGGGCGGACGAGGCGGTCCGGGCCTTTTTGGCGGGAACGCTGGACTACAATGCCAATGTCCAGTGCGGACACCATGACCACAAAGAGCACGGAGCCTGCGGGGAGGACAAGCATGGTGGGCACTGCGGCGGATAAACGCCGCACAGGCTTGGAATAGGAGGCGAGGGCCATGGAAGAAAGCTATGTCCTGCATCTGCAAAAGCAGTATCAAAAGTTCTCCGATTTCTACCTCTGCTACTGCGGCCATGCCCGGTGCGAGCCGCTGCACAGCTATGGACCGGCGGTCCGGCCCAATTACCTGCTCCACTATATTTTGGACGGCAGCGGCGTCTACCGGGCGGAGGACCAGGAGTTCTCCCTCCACAAGGGGGAGGGCTTCCTGATTGAGCCCAATAAGCAGACCTTCTATCAGGCCTCTGGGGAGGACCCTTGGACCTATCTTTGGATTGGCTTCGACGGGGCCAAGTGCGAGAGCTGCCTGCGGAGCTTGGGCCTGGGAAGCGACCAGCTGACCTTCCGCTGTGAGGACGGCGGGGAGCTTTTGAAGCTGGTGGAGTCCATGCTGACCTACAACAAGTCCGACACGGAGGCGGACTTTATGCTCCAGTCCCTGCTGTGCCAATTTTTCGCCTGCCTTGCCAAGGGGATTTCCCGGGACTCGGAGCGCCGCCTCACCAAGCGGGAGCGGGAAAATCTGTACATCCACCAGGCCATGGAGTACATCCGGAACAACTATGCCAACGGTATTACCGTGTCGGATATCGCGGGCTACGTGGCCCTGAACCGGAGCTATCTCTTCACGTTGTTCCGGCGGGTGCTGGGGGTTTCTCCCCAGGAATGTTTGACCCAGTTCCGCCTGACCCGGGCCAAGGAGCAGCTGACGTTGACAGACGCGTCGGTTGCCAACATCGCCATGAGCTGCGGCTATCAGGACCCCCAGGTTTTTTCCAAAGCCTTTAAGCAGCAGTTCGGCATCACGCCGATCAAGTACCGGAAGTGGGACCGGGAGCGGGCTCTGCGGAGCCTGGAGCATCTGGCGGAAGCGCCGGAGGATGAGCGGCAGCCCGTCCCCTAGAATACAACGAACCAAACGGAAGCGGGCCGCCCATGGGGCGGCCCGCCTCCGTCTATAGGGGAAGGGAGAGCGGACCTTCGGAAAAGGGGCCCGCCGGTTTTCACGCTTTCAGCACAAAGATGTGAGAATCGAAGTCACAGATGGGCCGCTCGCCAGGCTGGCATTCGCCCGCGCCGCTGTCGGTGGTCACGAGGCCCAGATTCATCAGCTCGTCGCCGTAGTGGGTCTCTCCGCCGTCCACCTGGTAGCAGAGATCCGGGGCCAGGCCCTGGAGCTTCACCCGGCGGCAGGAGCCGTTGGTCTCGCTCAGCGTCCGGTACCAGCCCACCAGAGCGGTTTTCTTATCCAGACTCACCGCCATCCAGGAAGTAAAGTTCCCATCAAAGGGAGAGCGGAGCCGGTAGAAGTCGCCGAACTGGAGAACCTCCCGGTACTCTTTCATGAAGGCAATCTGCTGACGGACCTGCTCCCGTTCCTCCGCCGTGAGCTTGTTCAAATCCAGCTCATAGCCGAAGGTGCCGAAGTGAGCCACGTTGGCCCGGGTGGCCAAGGGGGTGATCCGCTTCACCTGGTGGTTGGGCACCGCCGACACGTGGGCCCCGATGGAGCTAATGGGATAGCAGTAGGAGGTGCCGTACTGGATTTTCAGCCGCTCCACCGCGTCGGAGTCGTCGGAGGCCCAGCACTGGGGCGCGTAGTACAGCATGCCGGGGTCGAACCGCCCACCGCCGGAGGAGCAGGACTCGAAGAGGACGTGGGGGAAGCTGGCGGTCAGCCGCTCGTAGAGGCGGTAAACGCCCAGGATATAGCGGTGGAACAGCTCTCCCTGCCGGTCCGGAGGCAGGGCCTCGGAGAAGGGCTCCGAGATGCTGCGGTTCATATCCCATTTGATATAGGAGATGTTGGCCTCGCTGAGGAGTTTTGCCATCTGGTCATAGATGCAGTCCACCACCTCGGGCCGGGAGAAGTCCAGCACGTACTGGTTCCGTCCATGGGACTCCCGGCGGCCCGGGACGTGGATGATCCAATCCGGGTGGGCCCGGTAGAGGTCGGAGTCCTTGTTGACCATCTCCGGCTCGAACCAGAGGCCAAACTGCATGCCCAGGTCGTTGATTCGCCGGGCCAGACTGGCCAGTCCCTCCGGCAGGCGGTCCCGGTTGGGGGTCCAGTCCCCCAGGCCCGCGAAGTCATTGCACCGGGCGCCAAACCAGCCGTCGTCCAGGACGAAGAGCTCCACGCCGTCCTTGTGGGCGGCCTCGGCGATGGTCACCAGCTTATCTTCGGTAAAGTCGAAGTAGGTGGCCTCCCAGTTGTTGATGAGGATGGGCCGGGGTTTGTCCCGCCACTGGCCCCGGGCCAGGCGGCTGCGGTAAAGCTGGTGGAAGGTGCGGCTCATGGCGTTCATGCCCTCGTGGGAGTAGACCATCACCGCCTCGGGCGTCTGGAAGGACTCTCCGGGGGCCAGCTTCCAGTCGAAGCCGAAGGGGTTGATGCCCAGGGTGACCCGGGTGGTGTCCCAGGTGTCCACCTCCGCCTGGGCCAGGAAGTTGCCGGAGTAGATGAGGGAGAGGCCGATGATCTCGCCCTGGTCCTCGTCCGTGCCGGGGCGGCGGAGCATAACAAAGGGGTTATGGTTGTGGGAGGAGTTGCCCCGGGCGGACTCCACGGACTGGATGCCCTGCTCCAAACGCCGGACCTTCATCCAGCGCTCCCGGGACCAGGCCCCGGAGAAGTGGACAAACTCATAGTCGCGGTCGGGAAGGTCCAGGCAGAGGCTCATGGCGTGGGTGAGGTGGAGGTCCAGCCCCCCCTCGTTCACCAGCCGGGCGGAGCGGGCCAGGGCAGGCCGGTCCGCGAAGAGGGTGTAGTTCAGGTCCAGAGAGACCCCCAGCAGCTCGTCCCGCAGATGGACGGTGAGGGTTTCGGCCTCGCTGCCGGACTCGCAGTAGGTGGCGGGCAGGCCCTCCAGGGCGGGCTTTCCGGGGGCGACGCTGTGGGACTGGACCACGAAGTCCGTAATCCGGCTGCCGTCGGGCTGGAGGATCTGCACGGCGGGGTGGCGGTAGTCGGTGGAGCCGTAGGAGGGGTACTCCTGCCGGGTGTGCTCCAGGGAGAAGAGCTTGTTGCCCTCGAAAACCCAAGAGCTCATGGGCCGATGCTTCATCTCCAGCAGGTGGTCGAAGCTCTCCCGGTCCCGGATGGCCTTGCCGAAGTACAGCTGTCCCAGGGCCCCGTTGGGGAGCACCTTCATGATGTAGCTGATTTGGCCGTTGGTCAGGTGGAAGGTTTTCGTGCTTTCGTGGTAGGCGATGCTCATAAAGGGTCCTCCTTATTCGGTATTGGGCTTACTTTTGGCCCTGCTTGGCGTGGAGGGCGTTGACGTCCTTCGTCAGCTGGTCCAGGCGCGCGCCCTTCAGCTTGTACTGGGTCTTGTAGATCAGGAAGCTGAGGATGGCCAGGGCGATGGGCACGGCGAACATGAGGAAGCGGATGCCCATGATGGTGCCGGCGGACTGAGCGCCGGAGGCCTCGGGATTGTAGCCGATGACGTCCAGGCCAACGCCGGTGAGGGTGGCGGCCACAGCGGAGGCGGCCTTCATCAGGAAGGTCTGGGCGGAGCAGGTGACGGACTCGTTCCGCTTGCCGAATTTCAGCTCGCCGTAGTCAATAACATCGGCGATGCAGCAGGTGGTGGTGCCCAGGGAGAGACCGGAACCAAAGAAGATGAAGGCGCAGGAGGCGATGACGCCGGCGGTGCTGGAGGGAGCCACATAGCCCAAGGCGAACAGCAGCACCAGACCCACAACCGGGAGGGCGC
This sequence comes from uncultured Oscillibacter sp., assembly GCA_910587705.1. GTDB lineage: Bacteria > Bacillota > Clostridia > Oscillospirales > Oscillospiraceae > Oscillibacter. Next base: position 243,239 of record CAJUMX010000001.1, on the reverse strand, counting down.
AGGCCAGAAGGTAGACCTTCTCGCGCTCCATGTTCTTGGCGATCTTGGGGAAGAGGAAGAGACCTACCATTTCGGCGATGATGGCATAGCCGAAGATGGAGTACAGGTAGGCGTTGCCGCAGGCCTCCTTGAAGTAGTAGACAGCGAAGGCTTTCAGAATCTGGGTGCAGAGGTTGAAGGTCAGCAGCAGGCCGATGAAGGCCACCAGCTGGTCGTTCTTGATGATGATGGCAAAGGCTTCCTTGAGGCTGGTCTTTTCCGCCTTGCCCTCTCCGACGGTGGGCTTTTCCTTGACCACGGCGCAGGTGATGCCGATGCAGACGATGAACAGCACCACGATGGCCACGGCGGCGTAGGTGAAGCCGGTGACGGAGATGTTCAGCACCTGACCGTTGTCCTGGGTCTGCATGACGGTCTGGTCCCCGGCCATTTCATTGAAGTAGTTGATGAGGTTCAGGCCGAAGGTGCACACCAGGAAGCCGCCGATGGAGGCGAAGATGCGGGGGATGACGGAGATGGACTCCCGCTCCCGGGGGTCGCTGGAGAGGTTGGGCAGCCAAGACCAGTAGGGCACGTCCATGATGGTGTAGGTCATGCCGTAGAGGATGTACATGACGGACACATAGACCATCAGGGTCCCCTTGTCGGTGATGCCGCAGGTGGTGAAAAGCAGGATGAAGAACACGGAGTTGATCAGGGTGCCGATGATGAGCCAGATACGGAATTTCCCGTACCGGGTGTGGGTGTTGTCCACAATCATGCCCATCATGGGATCGTTGATGGCGTCCCAGATTCGGGCGACGCCGAGGAGCACGCCGGCAAAGGCCGCGCTCAGGCCCAGGGTGTCCGTCATGTACAGCATCAGGAAAGCGCCAACGAGGTTGCAGATGGCGTCTTTGCCGATGGCGCCGATGCCGAAGGCGTATTTCTGGCTGGCGGGAAGCCGTCTGGTCTGGGTGTCCGGGGTTGTCATTGTGGGTTCCTCCTTCATTCTCGTGCATACTTTGTGAAGCGGCGGGGCCCTCCGTCTTTCTATATCTGATTTTAACAGAAGGACCGGGGAAATGTGATGGAGAAATGTTTGGAAGAACGGAATATATGTTAGTTTCAAACATTGGATGACAAAAAGATGGGGCGGAATTTGTATATAATTACGACAAACGTATCAAGATTTGCACAATAAAATGTCGGCTTTTGGTGCAGATTGAATATTTTTTCCAGAAGAAAATGAGAGGGGAAAATATGAGGAATGTTGGCTCTTCTATTTTTAGAAACAGTGAAAATGTTAAATAGATTTCCGTTTCCGTGCGTTTAGAGGGCTGCGTCTCGTTTGCGAAATGTATTTGGTTATAATAACGGAAAAGCATGGATTTTTTTGTGCGATACGCATAAAAAGCGGGCCGCAGTTTCGGAAACTTTGCCCAGTTTGATTCTTGCCAGAAACCGGAAGAGGGGCTATACTAAGGCCAATCTCCGGGGAGCACGGAACCGGAGAAAACCTACCAACAACGAAGATGAGGGAGGCGCGGTCCTCCCGGTAAACAGGAGGTTATTACCATGTTTCAGAAGATGTTTGATGAAGCCGGCGCCCTTTGCTATGGCAGCCTGATGCTTACTTCCAATATGAATAAGGCCGGGGTCGAGGATAGCTTTGACCACCTGCGCAAGCAGGAGGCCCGGAAGAACCGGAGCACGGAGGGCGGAATGTTCTGCCGCAAGGCGTATCGCCACGCCTGAGCGCCCGTTTCGAACAGCTGAAAAAAGCGGAGGGAAGCGATTTCGCTTCCCTCCGCTTTTTTGTGTGACTGTGCGCTGGCGGGGTTTCCAATTGGTTAGGGCCGCTCCACCTTGACAAACTTGCCGCCGGCCCGGCAGGACTCGGTGGCGGCCTTGGCCATCAGCACGGGGATGAGGCCGTCCACCACGCCGGTTTCCACCGGCTTGTCGTTGGCGATGGCGTCCACAAAGCTGGCCGCCTCGTCGATGAAGGCCTGGGTGTACCGCTCCAGGAAGAACCAGAGGGGCTTTTCCGTCCGGCAGCCGTCCACCGTCATGATGGCGGCGGTGCTGTGGAGGTCGTTCCCGTCGGAGACCATGCCCTTGGAGCCAAACACCTCCACCCGCTGGTCATAGCCGTAGACCGCCTGGCGGGAGTTGTTGATGACCGCAATGCAGCCGTTGTCCATTTTCATGGTCACTACGGCGGTGTCCACATCGGGGACGCCGGATTCCTCCTGGAGCTTGGGGTTCACCAGGCAGGAGCCCACGGCGGAAATCTCCAGGGCCTCGGCTCCGGTGACGTAGCGCACCATATCAAAGTCGTGGATCATCATGTCGTAGAACAGCCCGCCGGAGACGGCCACATACTCCATGGTGGGGGGCTCGGGGTCCCGGGAGGAGACGGTGACAATATGGGGATCGCCGATATCGCCCCGCTTCACCGCCTGGGCCACAGCCTTGTGGTTGTGGTCAAAGCGGCGGTTGAAGCCCACCATGAACTTCACGCCGGCTTCCTCAATGGCCTTTTGGAGCTCCAGAATCTGGGGTACGTCGTATGTAATGGGTTTTTCGCAGAAGGTGTGCTTGCCCGCCTTTACCGCCGCCAGGGACATGGGGCAGTGAGCGTCGGTGGAGGAGCAGACGAAAACCGCCTCCACCTGCGGGTCGTTCAGCACGTTTTCATAGTTGTCGGAGATGTTGGGGATGCCATGCTGCTGGCACCACTCCCGGCCCCCGTTGGTATCGATGTAGGGGTCGGACACGGCGACGACTTCCGCGCCGGGGACGGAGTTGATGAGGTTTGCCATGTGGAGCTTGCCCATGCGGCCGCAGCCGATGAAGCCGATCTTGACGGTTCTCATGATGATCATTCTCCTTGCAAATAGTTTTTGTCGGAGGTCCGGGCCGCCTTCTGGGAGGCCCGGGCACTGCGGCTACAGTATATCACGGGAGGGGACAGGTTTTCAACAGCAAAATCCTGACCTGCCGCTACCCTTATTTCCCGGGGATTTCCCCCACGCCCTTCAGGATGAACTTGGGCCGGTAAGGGTATTCCTGGCAGGTCTCCCGGGTGGAGACGCCGGAGAGGACCAGAACCGTGTCCAGGCCCGACTCAATTCCGGCGATGATATCCGTGTCCATCCGGTCTCCGATCATCACGGCGTTTTCCGAGTGGACCCCCAGCATCCGCAGTCCGGTGCGCATCATCAGGGGGTTGGGTTTGCCCACAAAATAGGCGTTCTTCTCCGTGGACAGCTCGATGGGGGCGATGAGGGCCCGGCAGGCCGGGACGATGCCCGCCTCCGCGGGGGCCGTCAGGTCTGGATTGGTGCCGATGAGCTTGGCCCCGGCGTTTACCAGGCGGATGGCCTTGGTGATCTGCTCTAAGTTATAGGCGGAGGATTCCCCCACCACCACGTAGTCCGGGTTTACGTCGTTGTAGGTGATGCCTTTATCATAGAGGGCGTTGGTGATTCCATGCTCTCCCACCACATAGGCGCTGCATCCCGGGGCCTGGCTGTCCAGGAAGTGCGCCGTGGCCAGGGCGCTGGTGTAAAAGTGGGACTCGTCCACGTCCAGCCCCATCCGGGCCAGCTTCTGCTGGAGCTCCTTGGGGGTGTACTGGCTGGAGTTGGTGAGGAACAGGTAATTTTTCTTCTCCTCCGCCAGCCACTCCACAAATTTCCGCACGCCCGGCAAGACCTGGTTCCCGTGGTAGATCACGCCGTCCATATCGCAGATGAAGCCCTTTTTCTTTCTCAGTTGTTCCATGGTCCGCTCCTGTCGCTCCAAGGGCCTGCGGCCCTGTGTAATAGGGGATTCTCTCCCTTAGAGTATCCCACATTTTTGTGGATTTGTCAAAGAAAATCCGAGAAAGCTTCTGCTTTTGCCGGCCTTCGCCCTTTGGGGGATTCGCAGAACTTGTCAGGGATTTCCAGCGTTTTTCTGGAAATTTCCAAAAACCTGAAAAAGCGCATTGAACTTTCCGCCGCTTTCCTGTATAATAAAATCAAGCGGGGAGGACTGTGGTCCCCGCTCCCTTCCATACATATTTTTATTAAGGAGGAAGATCAGAATGAAGAAGTTTCTTGCATTGCTGCTGTCTATGATTCTGGCCCTAAGCCTGGCCGCCTGCGGAGGCGATTCCGGCCAGAGCCAGCCCACCGTGGACAAGCCCGCCGACACCCAGCAGCCCGCCGACTCCGGCAGCGAGCCCGCCGAGGGCAAAAACGTGAAGGTGGGCCTCATCTGCATCGGCGACGAAAACGACCAGGGCTACACCTACAACTTCATCCGGGGCAAGGAGGCCGCCACCGAGGCCCTGGCCGCCAAGGGCATCACCGTGGAATGGGTGGTCAAGTGGAACATCGGAGAGGATTCCGGCTGCGAGGACGCCAACATCGAGCTGGCGGAGGAGGGCTGTGACCTCATTATCAACAACTCCTTCGGCTTCGAGCCCTTTATGCTGAAGGTGGCCCCCGACTATCCCGAAATCGAGTTCATCGCCTGCACCAACCAGGCCTCCTGGGGAGACAGCCTGGACAACACCCACAACGCCTTTGCCAACATCTACGAGGGCCGGTACCTTGCGGGCATCGTGGCGGGCATGAAGCTCCAGCAGATGATTGACGAGGGGACCATCTCCGCCGATCAGGCCGTCATCGGCTATGTAGGCGCCTTCTCCTTCGCCGAGGTCATCTCCGGCTTCACCTCTTACTTCCTGGGCGCCCGGAGCGTCTGCCCCAGCGTCACCATGAAGGTCCAGTTCGTGGGCTCCTGGTCCGACGCCACGGAAGAGGCCAACGCCGCCTCCGCCCTGGCGGACATGGGCTGCGTCATGATCTCCCAGCACTCCGACAACACCACCCCCGCCACCACGGCCCAGTCCAAGGGCGTGTTCCACACGGGCTACAACAACGACATGATCTCCGTCGCCCCCGAGGCGTCCCTCATCGGCACCCGGATCAACTGGGCCCCCTATTTCGAGTACGTCATCGAGTCCGTGGCCAACGGAGAGAGCTTTGACCAGGACTGGTGCCATGGCATGGATATGGACGCCGTGGTCATGACGGACCTGAACGAGGCCATTGCCGCCCCCGGCACCGCCGAGAAGCTGGCCGAGGTGGAGGATCAGATCCGCTCCGGCAAGCTCCAGGTCTTTGACACCAGCACCTTTACCATCGAGGGCAAGGCTCTGGAGAGCGCCTTTGCCCTGGATACCGACGGTGATTTCACTCCCGACTCCGAGGAGGCCGTGTTCGATGGAGCCTTCCACGAGTCCTACTTCCAGTCCGCTCCTTACTTTGCCCTGTCCATCGACGGCATTGAGTGGCTGAACTCCGCGTTCTGATTCAACCTACAAAAGAACTTGATAGGGGCCCCTGCGGGGGCCCCTATTCTTTTCCACTCCATCCCGACTCCGCCCGGCGCAAGCGCAGTTCCCCGCCGGGACCTCTTAGAAAGGATGAGCGTTTTTTGGAACACAATGTATGCGCCATTGAGCTAAAAGGCATTACCAAGCGCTTCGGCGAGGTGGTGGCCAACGACGGCATTGACCTGCAATTGAACCGGGGGGAAATCCTCTCATTGCTGGGGGAGAACGGCAGCGGAAAAACCACGCTGATGAACATGCTCTCCGGCATCTACTTTCCCGACGAGGGCCAGATTTTTGTGAACGGCGAACCCGTCTCCATCCGCTCCCCCAAGGACGCCTTTGCCCACGGCATCGGCATGATTCACCAGCACTACAAGCTGGTGGACGTGTTTACCGCCGCGGAAAACATCGTCTTAGGGCTGGAGGAGGGCGGCAAGCTGGACATCAAGGCCGCCGAGGCCAAGGTCCGGGACATCTGCCGGCGGTATGGCTTCGACATTGACCCTGGCCAGAAGATCTACGACATGTCTGTCTCCCAGAAGCAGACGGTGGAGATTGTCAAGGTCCTCTACCGGGGGGCCGACATCCTGATTTTGGACGAGCCCACCGCCGTCCTTACTCCCCAGGAGACCGACAAGCTCTTCGAGGTGCTCCGGGCCATGAAGGCCGACGGGAAAGCCATCGTCATCATCACCCACAAGCTCCACGAGGTCATGGCCCTCTCCGACAAGGTGTCTGTCCTCCGGAAGGGCAAGTACATCGGCACCGTGAAAACCAGCGAGACAAGCCCCCAGGCCCTTACGGATATGATGGTGGGCCACGCGGTCACCCTGAACATCGACCGCCCCCGGTACGAAACACCCGTGGGGCGGCTGGAGGTCAAGGGCCTCACCGTCCTGGACGGCGAGGGCGTAAAAAAGCTGGACGGCGTATCCTTCACCGCCCTGGGGGGCGAAATCCTGGGCGTGGCGGGCATCGCCGGGTCCGGCCAGAAGGAGCTGCTGGAGGCCATTTCCGGGCTCTGCCTGGTTAACCAGGGGGAAATTCTCTACACCCCCGATGGACAGCCCCCCGCCAATCTGGTGGGCAAAACCCCCATGCAGATTCGCAAGGCCGGAGTGGCCATGGCCTTCGTCCCCGAGGACCGGCTGGGCATGGGCCTGGTGGGGTCTATGGGCATGACGGGGAACATGATGCTCCGCTCCTGGAAGAAGGGCCCGGGGGTCTTTCTCAACCGCAAGGACCCCAACGAATTGGCTCTGCGGGTCTGGAAGGAGCTGGAGGTGGTGACCCCCGGCACGGACTTCCCCGTCCGCCGGATGTCCGGCGGCAACGTGCAGAAGGTGCTGGTGGGCCGGGAGATTGCCAGCGCCCCCTCGGTGCTCATGACCGCCTACGCGGTCCGGGGGCTGGACATCAACACCTCCTATACCATTTATAATCTGCTGACGGAACAGAAGATGAAGGGCGTGGCCGTCATCTACGTGGGCGAGGACCTGGACGTGCTGCTGGAGCTGTGCGACCGGATTCTGGTCCTCTGCGGCGGAAAGGTCAGCGGCGTGGTGGACGCCCGGTCCGCCACCAAGGAGCAAATCGGCCTGCTGATGACCCGCCTGGGGGGAAAGGAGGGCGCGTAAATGAACCACGAGAAGAAGATTCCCCTCATCCGCCTGGCGAAGCGGGACGGCATGGAGAGCTGGAAGGTCTGGTGCATCCGGTGTGGGTCCATCCTCTTCGCCCTGCTGCTGGGGGCTCTGGTGATGGCCCTAGCGGGGGCCAACCCCGTCACCGCGTACGGCACCATGATTTCCGGCGCTCTGGGTAAGAAAAGCGCCATCCGCCAGACGGTGAAGATCGCCGTCCCCCTGCTGGGCTGCGCCCTGGCCATCGCCCCCTGCTTCAAGATGCGCTTTTGGAACATCGGCGCGGAGGGCCAGATTACCGCCGGGGCCATCGCCGCCAGCTACTTCGCCCTCTTCTGGGCAAACCGCCTGCCCTCCCCCGTTCTGCTGCTGGTGATGGGGCTGGCGGGCGCGCTGGCCGGGGGCCTCTGGGCCCTGATTCCCGCCTTTTTCAAGGCCAAGTGGAACACCAACGAAACCCTGTTCACCCTGATGATGAACTATATCATCATCGGCGTGGTCCGCTGGCTCCAGGGCGGGCCCTGGGAGGGGCGGAAGGGCTCCCAGATTATCCCGCAGTTTGACGAGGCCGCCTGCCTCCCTCGGGTATTGGGGGTTCACTGCGGCTGGATCATCGTGCTGGTGCTGGTGGTTTTCATGCACATTTACATGAACCACACAAAACACGGATACGAAATCGCGGTCATTGGAGACAGCGTCAACACCGCCCGGTACGCGGGCATGAACGTGGGCCGGGTGATGATGCGGACTATGTTCCTCTCCGGGGCCATCAGCGGCATCGTCGGATTTATCGTGGCCTCCGGGGCCAACAACACGCTGTACGACGGCGTGGCCGGAGGCGTAGGCTTCACCTCCATCACCGTGGCCTGGCTCAGCCAGCTCAACGCCTTCGCCATGGTGGGCATCTCCGGCCTGCTGGCGGTGTTGAGCAAGGGGGCCGAGACCCTCCAAACCCGCATGGCGGTGCCTACCTCCATCTCCGACATCATCACCGGCATATTGCTGTTCTGCATGCTGGGCTGTGAGTTCTTCATCAACTACAAGCTGATTTTCCGCGGCGCGGGGAGGAAGGAGGCGCGGCATGGGTAATTTTCTAAGTCTGTTCCTGGCCCTCGTCATCGCCGCCATCACCTACGGCACGCCGTTGCTCTTCGGCACCCTGGGGGAGATTCTGACGGAGAAGTCCGGCAACCTGAACCTGGGCGTGGAGGGCATCATGTTCATGGGCGGCGCCCTGGGCCTGGGAGGCGTGTTCTACTATGAGAAGGCGGCGGGAGCCGGGGCCAACGGAATGATCGCCGTGGGCATCGGCATCCTCTGCGCCTTCCTGGCGGGGGCCCTGGCCTCCCTGATTTTCAGCTTCCTCACCATCACCCTCCGGGCCAACCAGAACGTTACCGGCCTGGCCCTGTCCATCTTCGGCACCGGCGTGGGCCAGTTCATCGGCGAGTACATGCGGGTCCGGGAGAACGGCTATATTGCCATTGGCAATACGCTGAAGGGCTTCTTCCAGAATTCTCCCTTCCCGGCGTTTTTGCAAAAAATCCCCGTGGTGGGCGGCATACTTTTCGGCAACAGCGTGTTCTTCTATCTGGGGCTGCTCCTGGCCGCCGGGATGTTCTTCTTCCTGAATCGCACCCAGGCGGGGCTGTACCTTCGCTCCGTGGGCGAATCCCCGGCCACGGCGGATGCGGCAGGCATCGCCGTGGAGCGGTATAAGTACCTGGCTACGGTCATCGGCGGAGGGGTCTCCGCCGTAGGCGGCATGGTGTACATCATGACCATCGCCGGGTGCGTGTGGAACCACGAGGGGCTTAGCGGCGTGGGCTGGCTGGCGGTGGCCCTGGTGATCTTCTGCATGTGGCGGCCCCTGTCCGCCATCTGGGGCTCGGTGCTCTTCGGCGCGCTGATGATCCTATACCTGCGGCTGGTGTTGCCCATTGTTCCCACGCAGCTTTATAAGATTTTGCCCTATGTGGTGACGGTGATTGTGCTGATTGCCTCCAGCATGCGTAACAACAAGGAAAAGCAGCCCCCCGCCAGTCTGGGGCTGGCCTATTTCCGGGAGGATCGGTGAGATTGCTCTGCACTAGATGCTCCATCAACAGCGGCCTCATGGAATCCGGCGCAAGGCCGGTCCATGGGGCCGCCTTGCGTGCCTCTTTGCCGGGGCGTGTCCTACTCGTAGATGTTTGGTTGCAGGGGGCGGGACAGAGCCCGCTAACGCTCCCCTTTCGCCGGTGGTTATTGACATGGTGAAAACTTTTCGATATAATAAAGTCTCTGTAAATTATGGCAGGAGGTACACCGTGTCATGAAGCAATTTTATGGAATGAGCCAGCGGGGAAACCTGGACGAGGCTCTGAACGGACTCCGCAATCCGGAATTTATCATACTGCTGTCCAACAACGACCAGTTCGAGGCCCATGTCAAGGCCCTGGAGCAGCGCTTTCCCGGCGTTCCCAGCATCGGCTGCATCGGAATGTGCTACCAGATCGGCGTCGTGGAAAATGGAGTGGGCGTCATCGCCTTTACCGACGGCGTTACGGCTACCGCAAATGTTTTGGAGGATGTTTCCACTATGCCGGTGAAGTATATCCAGCGAATGGAGCGGGATATGCAGGCGGTGGGCGGCTCCGGCGGCGATACCGTGTGCATCGACTTCTGCGCCGGAAACGACGCCTGCGTGCTGACCACGATCAATACCGTCCTCCACAGGCGGGGGGTTCCCCTGGTGGGGGGCACCGGAGCCGAGGGCCGGGTTTCCGCCAACGGCCGGGTGTATGCCGACGCCGTGGCCTATGGCTTGGTGCGGAACCGGGGCGGCCGGGTAAAGACCTATAAGGAAAATATTTACCACCAGCTGGGGGACTACCGTTTCATCGCCTCCGATACGGACCGGGCCAACTACATACTGGGCTCCCTGAACGGAAAGCCCGCCAAGCAGGTCTACAAGAGTATTCTCCACGTGACGGACGAGGAGATTTTGACCCGGACCTTCCAGAACCCCTTCGGTAAAATCAACGGGGACGATACCTGCATCATCTCCATCAAGGAGGTCAACGGAAACGCCTTGGCCTGCTTCCGGCAGGTCAACGACTCCGACGTGCTGATCCTCCTGGAGCTGGGGGATTATCAGGCCATTACCCGGAACACGATTCAGCAGATTCAGCGGGAGTTTCCCCGGCGCTCGGCGGTCTTTTCCGTAAACTGCCTGTTCCGCTATAAGCTGTTCTCCGAGCGGGGCTATATGCAGACCTATCTCCGGGAGATGGGGGCCCTGGGCTGCCACGCCGGCTTTGTGGGCTATGGAGAGCACTACAACAACCGCTTTGTCAATCAGTCCATGACCTGCGCGGTCTTTGAGTAAGGGGGAGTTCGGGATGTTATTTGCGGGAAAGAACCGGCGGGAGCCGGCCCATCCTCAGGAGGAGAAAAGCCTCTACCCGATCCTCCACGTGGCGGAGAGCTTGAAGGAATACCAGAAGGAGCTGGTGAAAAAGGAGGTTGCCTCCCTCTCGGAGCTGAGCCTGGTGGGAACCACCTTCTCCGGCGTGCTGAACGAGGCGGACCACTTCCAGGAGAAGCTTCAGGAACTGGGTCAGTCCTTCGCCAACATCGACGACGCGGCAGGGGAGTTTGCCCATGTCCGGAAGGAGATCGGCGATACGGTCTCTGAGGCGGAGGGGCTGATGGAGGAGCTGAAAAACACCTCCATTAAAATCCAGGAGTCCTATGACGAGATGGCGGGCATTTTCGAAAATCTCCAATCCGCCATCCGGGGTATTCAGCAATGCATGGGGAAGATCGTCTCCATCGCGGACCAGACTAACATCCTGGCCATCAACGCCTCCATCGAGGCGGCCCGGGCCGGGGTAGAGGGCCGGGGCTTCGCCGTGGTGGCCGCCCAGGTGAAGGAGCTGGCCAAGGAGATCAAGCAGCTGGCCGGCGAGGTGGACTCCGGCGTGTGCGACGTGGAAACTCGGGCGGGAGAGCTTAGCAGCAGCATCCAGTCCTCCCAGGAGACGCTGAACCAGGGCGTAGGGGTTGTGGGCCAGACCGACGAGAGTTTTCGGAAGATCACGGCCACCGCCGAGGGGGCGGCTGCCGTGCAGACGGAAATCTCCGGGGTGATTCAGGCGTCCCAGCAGGAGCTGGCGGTGCTTTGCCAGTTCTTCGACGGGATCAAGGGCCAATACCAAGAGGTTGTCAAGCACATTGACCAGGCCAGCCGCCTGGGTACCACCAAGAGTGCCATGTTTGAGGATATGGACAACATGATTTCCCAGATGCCGCCCTTTGTCAAGGGCGTGGAAGCGGGAGACTCCTCCAGAAAATGAATAAACGGAACAGGCGGCGGACGCGAAACGTCCACCGCCTGTTTTCTTTTTGTTTATTAGAATGTCATGTCACATCAACACGATCTCGTCACACAGCAGCTTTGCCACGCACTGGTGGGTCTCCTGCCGCAGCCGGAGAAACTCGTCTCCAATGCTGATCTCCGTTCCCGCGTAGGCTACGCCGCACTCCATGCGGCCGCTGTCCTGCTCCTTCTGGTTTTTCATTTCCGCCCGGCCCTTGTCCAGCTCTTCCTCAAGCTGCTTTAGTCGGTGCTCCGACACGGATATCTTCATCCGCAGCTTGCCCATGAGACTGGTCTTGGCCGGGCTGTCCAGCTGGGCATCCAGCTTCTCCAGCTCCGTTGCCAGTTTTGCCAGCTTCTTGCGTACCAGGTCCTTTTCCAAGGTGGCGCAGGGCATACCCCCCAAAGCGATGGAGGTTTTCACTTCCGACTTCGCGCCAATAGCGCTGGCGCTGACTCGCTTGGCCGCCCAGACCCGGCCGCCGAGAATGTTTCCCCGGCCGGAGCGGATAAGCACTTCGCCGTCGCAGTAGATTCTGCCGTTGACAATGCAGTCCGTCTGCAAATTTTCCCGGACAAAGATGGTGGCATTTTCAATATACTTGGCAAAGATGCACCGGCCTGCCCGGATGACGGTGGTCCCGTCCCCCAGGATTCCCTTGACCACCGTCAGGTCGCCTCCGGCCTCTACGGTGCTGCCGGCCTCCACTACGCCGCCTACATAGATGTTTCCCATGGCCTTGACGGAGAAGCCGCTGAGCACGTCGCCTTTGATGTTGACGTCTCCCACAAATTTGATGTTCCCGGTGGAAAAATCCACATCGCCGTCAATATCCAGCACGGGTTTGACCTGGAAGGTGGAGCCGCTGAACTCCACATGACCCGGCATGGAGGCGATGAGGGTATCCCCGTCCTCGGTGATTTCGGTGTTCCGCCCCTTGGGAAGGGGCACCGCCTTTCCGCTTTTGGCGGGGACCTCCTGGTTGGTCACCGTCCGGCCCGGCTCGCCCTCGGTGGGCCGGATGAGGTGACAGATTTCCTGCCCCTCCTCCACGTTGCAGATCAGGTTCAGGGCGGTGTAGTCTACCTGGCCGAACTCGTTGACCTCCAGCACCCGCTGGATAGCCCGGGGGAAATAGTCCACAATGTTGCCGTTGCGCCCGTCGAAGGCGTGTTTCCCCTTCGCTACCAGGTAGAGATTGAAATAGCGGTCACGGTCGCGGGCTGCCCGGTCCAAAAGGGCTGTATTCAGGCCGAAGGAAATTCCCTGGGCCGTCAAGGCCTGATAAATCATATCGCGGGTGACGTCCACACCCTTTCCCACGGGAGGGAAAATCAGCATCCAAGCGTAGATTTTATCGGAGGAGAGATAGAACCAGGGGCGGGCGTCCATTACCAGTTCTTCTTCTACGGCTTCCGCCTCCTCCTCGGCTTTTTTCTTGCTGTGTTTGCCGCGGGTCCGGCCCTTGGCCGCCTTCAGCCGGGTGCCGCAGACGCTTTTCAGAGACGATTGCAGACGGTTTTTCTCTTTATCCAGCATCTCCGGCGGCAGCACGCCGTCCTCGTCCATACAAAGATGGGGATACGGCAGCGCGCCGGCCTCTTTCTGGCGGAGTTCGTGGAGCTGGCGGATGGGGTGGTCCGCCGGTACTTCCAGCCGGGTCGGGTCGTCGGGGATGACCTCCGGGATCGTCTGGGCCTCTTGAGGCGTATGCTCCTGTTCTGTGAGAAGCGTCTCATCCACCGGCTCCTCTTTTTTGGAGCCAAACAGAAGGGATGATAGTTTATCCTTGAATGACATATTGGGCACCTCGATTCCTCTCTGCTGAGCGGCACTGCTATTATGCTAGTTTATGATTATACTAAATTTTTGCTCCGTTGGGAAGAGGCAATTATCATATTCTACTGATTTCGTATAATTATTTTCAAAGGCCGGAAAAACAGAGAGCCTTGCGCCAAGGGAAGCCGTCTGCTATAATGAAGAAAAAATGGCCGGGAGGCGCGGTTATGGAGTTCAACATCAGACGGTTTCAAGGACAAGACGCGGCGGAAACCTCCGCCGTCATTGCGGAGGCCCTGCGGATCAGCAATGCCCCGGATTACCCGCCCGCAATCATTCAAGAGATGCTGGAGCTCTATACACCTGGCCATCTGCTGGAACAGGCCGAAAACGAGCACCTGTACATCCTCCGTCATGGGGAGCGGACCGTCGGCTGCGGCGGAATCGCCCCCTACATGGGCAGCGAGATGGAGAGCATTCTGGTGACGATTTTTGTCCTGCCGGAGTACCAGAGAACCGGCGCGGGGCGAAAGATCATGGAGGCCCTGGAGGGGGACGCCTATTTCCTCCGGGCGGAGCGGGTGGTGATTCACTCCTCCATCACGGCCCGGGATTTTTACCTCAAATTGGGATACCGCTTTTCCGACGGCGTAGGGACACCCGATGAGGAGGGGTGCATCCGCATGGAAAAACGGCGGTGAGCTTATAATCGAACGCCCTCCCGCAAGGGAGGGCGTTTTACGCGCCTCTATTTTCGAATATGGGACAGATAGCGGTACACGCTGGCCTGGGAGCAGCCCAGTCCAGCGGCCACGTCCTTCACGGCCCCCTTCAGGAGGAAGATGCCGCTTTTCTCCAGAGCGTCGATGATTTGCAGACGCTCTTCAGAGGTCAGGCGGTCCGCCGGGACCCCCAGCCGCTCCAGCTCGTGGGTCACGGCGTCCTGGGCCACAGCCTCGGTGGAGTTGCGGAAGGTTTCCGGCCTAGCGGCATGGCCCTCCTCCGGCGGCTGGTCCAGGGCCTGGACAAACTGGTTGGGGTGGCACAGGGTCAGGACCTGCTGGGCAAAGGACTGAAAGCGGCTGTCGTCAAAGTTGATGCAGAGCATCCCGATGAGCTTCCCGTCCTCCTTGATGAACATGGTACTGGAGCGCAGAGGATTGCCGGCGGCGGAGACGCCGGAGTAGTGCAGGCGGTAATCCTGCCATTCATAGCTCTCGTCCTTCAAAACGCCAAGGGCCATATTGGTCAGCGGCGCGCCGATTTCCCGGCCGCTGATATAGCCGTTGGCAATGGCGATGATGGAACGGCTTTTGTCCGTCAGGTCGTGAAGGGCCACCTCGTAATCCGGGCCCAGGGCCGCGCCCAGAAATTCCGTCAGCTTCACGTATTGGCGCAGGAGCGCATGGGTGGTATCCGGCATAAGGGCCTCCTTCCTTTCCCGAGGGCTTTCAATTCTTCCTTATTTCAGTATTATATTACTAGAATGTTTTTCTGTCAAAACAATTTTTTATTACAGTGAAAAAGGTTGATCTTTCGATCGTTATTTATCTTTTCCATAAAAAATGGGTAGATAAAATAGTGATTCATACAAAACACACAAATGGCATTGACAATTTTTTGAAGCCCTGATAAAATTGTCTCATGCCAAGAGGCGAACGCCGCAGGCGTTGCGGCGTCCGTTTCCATGCTCCCTCCCAGGAGCACTTGCAAAGCCCCGTCCCTTACACCAGGTACTGTCCGCTAGGCGCCCCGTCCGGCCATGGGAAAGCCGGACCGGCGACGACCGGGGTACCTCCTGAACATCTGGCGAAAGCCACACTTTATGGAGGTAGATCAAAATGGACAAGAACAAGACGAATTATCCCCTGGACGTTCCCGCTCCTCATCACTTCACCTTCGCGGTTCGCGACCTGCCCACCGTTACCATCGAGCAGCGTGAGCGGGCCCTGAAGGCCACGCATTACAACGAGTTCGCCTTCCCCTCCGGAATGCTGACCGTGGATATGCTGTCCGACTCCGGCACCACCGCCATGACCAACCAGCAGTGGGCCACCCTGTTCCTGGGCGACGAGGCCTATGGCCGGAACACCGGCTACTATGTCCTGCTGGACACCTTCCGCGACATCTTTGAGCGGGGCGGGGAGAAGAACTGGAAGAAGTCCATCGACCTGGTGCGCACCGATTGCCGGGACGTGGAGAAGATGATGAACGAGCTGTACCTGTGCGAGTACGAGGGCGGCCTCTTCAACGGCGGCGCCGCGCAGATGGAGCGTCCCAACAGCTTTATCATCCAGCAGGGCCGGGCCGCCGAGTCCGTGCTGATGGAGATTGTGAAGAAGATTCTGGCCCAGCGCCACCCCGGTAAGGTCTTTACCATCCCCTCCAACGGCCACTTCGACACCACCGAGGGCAACATCAAGCAGATGGGCTCCATCCCCCGCAACCTCTACCACAAGGAGCTTTTGTATCAAGTTCCCGAGGGCGGCAAGTACGAGAAAAACCCCTTCAAGGGCAACATGGACATTGACAAGCTGGAGCAGCTGATCCAGGGTGTCGGCCCCGAGAATGTGCCCCTGATCTTCACCTGCATCACCAACAACCCCATCTGCGGCCACCCCGTCTCCATGGGCAACATCAAGGAGATTCACCGGATTTCCCGGAAGTATGACATCCCCCTGATCTTCGATGTGGCCCGCTGGGCGGAGAACTGCTACTTCATCAAGATGAACGAGCCCGGCTATGAGGACAAATCCATCGCCGAAATCGCCACCGAGATGTTCTCCTACTGCGACGGCTTCTCCATGTCCGCCAAGAAGGACGGCCACTCCAACATGGGCGGTATGCTGGCCTTCCGGGATAAGGGTCTGTTCTGGCAGAAGTTCTCCGACTTCAACGAGGACGGTTCCGTCAAGACCGACGTGGGCGTTCTGCTGAAGGTCAAGCAGATCTCCTGCTACGGCAACGACTCCTACGGCGGCATGAGCGGCCGGGATATCATGGCTCTGTCCTGTGGCCTCTATGAGAGCTGCGACTTCAACTACATGGACGGCCGTGTGAAGCAGTGCGAGTATCTGGCCCAGGGCTTCTACAAGGCCGGGGTCAAGGGCGTGGTGCTGCCCGCCGGCGGCCACGCGGTGTATATCAACATGGACGAGTTCTTCGACGGCAAGCGGGGCCACGACACCTTCGCCGGAGAGGGCTTCTCCCTGGAGCTCATCCGCCGGTACGGCATCCGCGTCTCGGAGCTTGGCGACTACTCCATGGAGTATGACCTCAAGACCCCCGAGCAGCAGGCGGAGCTTGCCAACGTGGTGCGGTTCGCCATTGACCGCGACCGCCTGACCCGGGAGCATCTGGATTACGTCATCGCCGCTGTCAAGGCCCTATACGAGGATCGGGAGAGCATCCCCAACATGCGCATTGTCTGGGGCCACAAGCTGCCCATGCGCCACTTCCACGCTTTCCTGGAGCCCTATGCCAACGAGGAGAAGTAAGCTCCCCCTGAAAAGTAAGTGCCACTGTACCGCAGGTTGAGTGTACAGCTTAGAGAGGGCGTCCGCCCTGTTCCAAAGTCAAATGACGTGGACCCGGCGGACGGCCCTCTCTTTCTCTCTTTTTGGCCGGCGGTTGTGTGTATATCGAAAAAGAGGAGGAAATCTTTTTATGAGCAATGAAACCTTGCAAACCCGCGACGGGTTTAAGAGCCAGTGGGGCTTTATCCTGGCCTGCATCGGCTCCGCCGTCGGCATGGGCAACATCTGGCGTTTCCCCATCATGGTCGCCAAGTACGGCGGCATGACCTTCCTGCTGCCCTATTTCCTGATTGTCGTCCTGGTGGGCTCCTCCGGCGTGATTGAGGAGTTCGCCCTGGGCCGCCGGGCTCAGGCGGGCCCCATCGACGCCTTCGGCTCCTGCACCGAGGCCAGATCCGGCAATAAAAAGCTGGGCCAGGCCATCGGCCTTATCCCCATTGTGGGTGCGCTGATGCTGGCCATCGGCTACACGGTGGTCATGAGCTGGATTTTCAAGTATGCCTTTATGTCCATCACCGGCGGCCTGTACGCCATGGGCACCGATATGGGCACCATCGGCGGCACCTTCGGCGGCGCGGCCCCCGAGGCCGCCACCCTGGGCGAGGCCCTGGGCATGATGCTTGGCAACGGAATCTTCGGCATCGGCAACGGCGTGTGGCTGCTCATCGGCTTGGTGGTGGCTCTGGCGATCATGGCCATGGGCGTGGCCAACGGCATCGAAGTGGCCAACAAAATCATGATGCCCATTCTGTTCGGCCTGTTCCTCATTTTGGCCGTCTACATCGGCTTCCAGCCCGGCGCTTCCGAGGGCTACAAGTTCCTGTTCACCCTGGACCCCAAGGGCCTTTTGAGTCCTGAGGTGTGGATTTACGCTTTCGGCCAGGCTTTCTTCTCCCTCTCCGTGGCGGGCAACGGCTCCGTGATTTACGGCTCCTACCTGCCCAAGAATGAGAACATTCCCACCTCCGCCCTGCGGGTGGCGTTCTTTGACACCGTGGCCGCCCTGCTGGCCGCCTTTGTAATCATCCCCGCTATCGGCGCCTCCGGCTTCGCCATGGGCGACGTCACCCCGGGCCCCGGTCTGATGTTCGTGTATCTGGTCAACATCCTCAACGGCATGCCCGGCGGCCGGATCATCGGCGTGATCTTCTATGTAGCCGTTCTCTTCGCGGGCCTGAGCTCCATCGTCAACCTGTATGAGGCCCCCGTGGCTACCATGCAGGAGCAGTTCAAGCTGAAAAGAGGCCCCGCCGTGGCGGTCATCGGTATCCTCGGCGCGGTGGTCGCCCTGCTGATTCAGCCCTGGACCTCCCAGTGGATGGACGTGGTTTCCATCTACATCTGCCCCCTGGGCGCAGCTCTGGCGGCCATCATGTTCTTCGTGGTGCTGCCCAAGGAGAAGGCCCTGGAGGAAGTCAACCGGGGCGCCAAGAAGCCCATCGGCGGCTGGTTCATCCCCCTGGGCTATGTGTTCATCTTCCTGTGCATCGCGGCCCTGGTGCTGGGCGTCAAGTACGGTGGCATCGGCTAAGACCGGCTGAACATAGACCTTTCCCAGCAGCTGACCCCAGATGGAACGATAACAAAGCCCCGCTGTCTTTGACAGCGGGGCTTTGCTCGGTCAATAGGCTTGAATAACCCTGGCGGCGTTTTCCGTGGTGGTCTCCGGGATGAGCTCAAAGCCGATCAGTCCCCGATAGCCCACGTCCTCCAGGCAGGCGAAAACCTTGTGGAAGTTGATTTCTCCGGTTCCCGGCTCATGCCGCCCTGGGGCGTCCGCCACGTGGACGTGGCCGAACTGATCCCCATAGGCCCGGATGTTGTCGCAGAGACTGCCTTCGTTTAGCTGCATGTGGTACACGTCGTAGAGTACCTTCAGCTTGGGGGAGGCGATGAGCCGGGTTATTTCCGCCGCCATGCGGGTGGTCTGGAGGAAGTTCCCCACGTGGTCCGTGGTGATGTTCAGAGGCTCCAGGTTCATCAAAACGCCGGATGCCTCGGCAATTCGGGCACATTCCTTCAGGGTGTCGAACATGGTGCAGAGCTTTACGGTGTTGCTGAGGCGGTCATAGTGGTCAATGACCACACCGCCCTCTCCCAGGCCGTTGGAATGGATGGTGACGGACCGGGCCCCCACCTTCTTTGCCGCCTCCACAGACCGGCGGAGGAAGTCCAGATAGGCCTCCTTCTGCTCCGGGTCGATGAGGGAGAGCTCCGCGTCCCCGTTGAAGCCGGAAATGCCGACGCCGGCGGACCTTGCCGCCGCCTTCACGGCGTCCAGGTCCTTGTTCGTCCAGTTCCAGAACTCCACGAAGTCAAAGCCGTCTCGTTTGGCCGCCTGGAAGCGATCCAGGAAGAGAAGCTCCTGGTACATAGGCTCGATGCAGGCTGATTTTTGAAATACCATGTTGTCCTCCTTCGTATTGTGATAAGAATTTGGTCAGGGGTCTGCCTCCGGGGGCAGGCCCTGGGGATAGGGATTGGCGAGGTCCGGCGGGCAAAGGTGCGCCGCGCTCCATTGAAGCATCTGCTCCAGAACCGGCGCAAAGCTCTTTCCCAGCTCCGTCAGGGAGTACTCCACCCGGGGCGGAACCTCCCCGTAAACCTCTCGGTGCAAAAAGCCGTCCCGCTCCAGCTCCCGGAGCTGCTTGCTCAAGGAGGACTGGGTGATTCCCTCCAGGCGGCGGAGCAGCTGGCCAAAGCGCTGGACCTTGTAGAAGGAGACGTACCAGAGAATCAGAATCTTCCACTTTCCCCCCAGAACGGCCTGGAGGCTGGCCATGGGGACGCAGCGGGCCATCATGTCCGGCGTCTGAAATTTGTTTTTGTCCATGGAAACCTCCTTTGGTACAAAAAAGGGTACTAATACTAAAAAAATTGCGTACTTGCGGCAGGCTGCGGTTAGGAGTAGGATGACGGCAGAATCCAATTGGAAAGGAGCTGCGTTTATGCACTTTCATGGAACCATCTGGCGGCCGCCCTATGAGGCGGATTCCCTGCTGCTCCAGGCCACGGCGGGCTGCACCCACCACGCCTGCAAATTCTGCACCCTGTACGAGGACCTGCCCTTCCGCTTCCGCATGTCGTCACTAGAGGAAATCGAGGCGGACCTTCAGGAGGCGCAGCTTTGGGGCACAGACCCCATGGCCCGGCTTTCCGCCCGGCTCCAGGGGCTCCCCGGGCCCCAGGGGCCCCGGCGGGTCTTTCTGGTGGGAGCCAACCCCTTCGTCCTGCTGCCCCGGCGACTGGAGGAGATCGCGGAGCGCATCCGGCAATATCTTCCCACGGTGGAGACCATTGGCTGCTTCGCCCGGGTGACGGACGTGGGGCTCAAACGCGACGAGGAGCTCCGCCGCCTCCGGGAATTGGGCTATGACGGGCTTACCTTGGGGGTGGAGACCGGGGATGAAGAGGCTCTGGCTTTTATGAACAAGGGCTATGGGGCCCGGGACGTGGTGGAACAGGCAGGCCGCCTGGACGAGGCGGGGATGTCCTACAGCTTTTTCTATCTGGCGGGCATCTCCGGCGCGGGCCGGGGGGTGGAGGGAGCCCTGCGGAGCGCGGAGGTTTTCAACCAGACCCGCCCCAGGCGGGTGGGGTCCTCCATGCTGACCATCTTCCCGAGTTCAGCGCTGTACCGGGAAATCCAGGCAGGCCGCTGGAGGGAGGAAAGCGAGCTGGAAAAGCTGGAGGAGCTGAAAACCCTGATTGAGAATTTGGAGATTCCCACCCGCTTTGAGACGGACGGGGCCTCCAATTTGGTCCGGGTCCAGGGGGAGCTGCCCCAGGACCGGGAGCGGCTGGCAGGCGGTCTGGAGCGCTTGATTGCCGGGGCCGACGAGGAGGCCCTGCGGGCCTACCGGGTCAGCTTAAAACATTTATGAAGGGGATTCCCTTGACCACCCAGGCGTCGGGCAGGTAGCGGCCCTGGGTCATGGAGCTGCTGGTTTTGGTGATGATGCGTCCGTTGAAGGTCATGGAGGAGCTGGAGCCGCCGTCCATGTTCATGGCGGTCCAGCAGCCGTAGCGCAGCAGGATGTCTGCGCACTCCGACACGGTGGTCCCCAGGCTGTGCCCCACCCGGCGGCCATCGATGACCAGCAGGAGGGTGGCCTTGTCCGCCGTCTGGCCGATGACCGTCCGGGGCTGGATGCCCATGCCGAAGGAGCCGTCGATGTTCTTCTCCCCGTTCAGCACAAGGATGGGGTAAAACTGTACCGCGTCCCGCATCTCCTCCAGGTCCAGGCCCCGGCCCGCCCGGAAGTTGTCCTCATAGTCAAACCCGGCGGTCTGATAGCGGCCCTTGAGGGCCTGGCCGGAGTACTCCCCGCCGGAGAGGACGAAGCCCATGGGCATGTTTCCCCGGCCCTTGCCCTCCGGGTCGTAAAAGCCGCTGGCGTTGATGCCCAGCACCCCGCCGTAGGTCTCGCAGAGCTCCGTCACCGTCTGGCCCCGGCCGGAGAGGGTGTTTTTTGCCAGGATGACCTGGGAGCTGTCCTTGACAATGGCCAACTTGCCCTGGTAGCCCTCTCCGGAGACGGTGCAGATGAGAATTTTGTTGAGCACGTCGATGGCCCATACCTTGTCTCCGGCGGTGGTGTAAACCCCCTCCAGGCGCTCCATTTCCAGGGTGGGCAGGTCCGCCCAGGTGACGGATTCCGGCAGGGTATCCAGGTCCACCTCCGGGAAGAGAGCGGAAAATTCGGCCACGGCCCGTTCCTCCGGCGTTCCGACAAGCGCCGGAGATGCGGAGGGCCCAGCCTGGGCAATGTCGCTGGCGTCAATGAGATTGTCCTGAAACCGGGCCTCCACATCCTTCATGGTCTCCTGAATCACGGAGCTCGGCAGAAAGGCCGTGGCCAGCCACTGGTGGGACATGGTGCCCATGGCGGTTTCGATGTACAGCGTCCGCCACTTGGCAATAAAGGGGATGCCGGAGAAGGCAAACAGCAGGTACGCCGCCGCCAGCAGGGCGGCGGCAGCGGCGGCAATCCACCAGCCGCGCCGGGAGGGGAAACGGGGTTCTTCGTTCATGAGCAGGGCCTCCGCCAGGGAAATCCATGGGTTTCATTTTGGTAAGTATAGCAAGGGGACAATGCCCTTGTCAAGGCGGCGGAAGGAGAGGGGCGTATCCTGCCGCGTACGCTGTCAGGAGGGGCCGCCGCCTTGGAGCGCTCGGTGCACGGTACAAAACTGGACTTGCAATTTCTGGGATTTTCGGCTATAATATATAAAACAACACTTGCGGCGCATTGTTTTCCGGTGCCCCGCCGCCGGGCCGCGTAATTTGGGAGGACCATTCGGCATTATATGAACACCGTTTAAGCGTCTTATCTGATTGGATTTATCTTATTTGAAAAGATCAAAACAACGTTTATGTAAAGCGCAGGAGCCGGACGGTCAGGGCCGGGTCTGCGCTTTTTTATCTTTTTAGAAAGGTGGTGGCAGCGAATGAGCTGGCAGAACGAATTGAGGAACGGATACCGGACGGCGGAGGATTTAGCGCCCATCCTGGGATGGACGCCGGAGGAGACCGCCCGCTATGCCGGGGTAATCGAACGGTATCCCATGCTGATTCCACCCTATTACCTGTCCCTGGTGGACCCCAAGGACCCGGAGGACCCCATTGGCCGGATGTGCGTTCCCTCCCTGTCAGAGCTAGAGGCCGGAGGAGAGACGGACACCAGCGGCGAGGCGGACAACACCAAAATTGAGGGGCTCCAGCACAAGTACACACAGACGGCCCTGCTTCTCTCCACCAACCAGTGCGCCATGTACTGCCGCCACTGCTTCCGCAAGCGGATGGTGGGCCTCACTGACGCGGAGCTGAACAAGCGGGTGGACGAGGCCGTGTCCTATGTCTCAGAGCACAAGGAGGTCAACAACATCCTGGTTTCCGGCGGAGACGCCTTCATGAATCCCAACCACATTTTGGAGCGCTATCTCCGGGAGCTCACCGCCATCGAGCACCTGGACCTGATTCGCTTTGGCTCCCGGATGCCGGTAACCCTGCCGGAGCGCATCTATGGGGACCCGGAGTTCCTGGACCTCTTCGAGAAATATGGGAAGAAGAAAACCCTGGTCCTGGTGACCCACTTCAACCACCCCCGGGAGCTGACGGAGCAGGCCGCCCGGGCCCTCCGGGCCATGATCGAGCGGGGCGTGCCGGTGCGAAACCAGACGGTACTGATGCGGGGCATCAACGACAGCGGAGAGACCCTGGGGGCCCTCCTCTCTGGATTGGTCCGGCTGGGGGTTATGCCCTATTATATTTTCCAGTGCCGTCCGGTCACCGGCGTAAAGGGCCGCTTCCAGGTGCCCATCACCGAGGGCATCCGGATTGTGGACGACGCCAAGTCCCGGCAGAACGGCCTGGGCAAGGCGGTGCGCTACGCCATGAGCCACCCCCGGGGTAAGATCGAGATTGTCTGCGAGCTTCCCAGTGGGGAGACCCTGTTCAAGTTCCACCAGAGCAAGTACCCGGAGGACCGCTCCCGGCCCTTCCCCGTCCGGCTGTCCCCCACGGACACCTGGCTGGACGGAGAACTCCAGGGCATTTGAGCGGAAAGGGAGAAAACAGACCTGCGGCGGGCCTTTTGGCCCGCCGCGTCCTTATGTTCGGATGTCCGTCAGCGGGACCGGCTCCCCCTCCAGGGTGACACTTAAGGGAGCGTCGTCGGAGAAGGAGAGAAGGACATAGCCAGCGTCCAGCTTCTTGCCCTTCTGGATTTTTACCCTCCAGACGCCTTCTCCCCGCGTGGGCTCCCAGGCGTACCGCCAGGGGAAGCCGTTGCAGTAGAGATACTGCCGTCCCTCGGAGTGGATGACGTACCAGGTCCTGACAGCGCACTGGTCCATGGCCTTCCGGGCGGCGGCGGGGAGCTCCTCCACTGTCATGGACAGGCCGTCCGGCCTGTCGGAAAGCGCCGGGGAGCTGCCCCCTTGTTTCGGGGTTGGCGTGATGTCGCCCTCCTCCGGGTCCTCCCAATCGCCGAACAGCTCTTCAACCTCCGCTTTGGTCATTTCCCGGACAGTCTGAATATTACCATCCGCACCCCGTTCCACCCGGATGTCCAGCACGCCCTTGGGATTTGTCTCCAGGGCTACGCAGGAGGCGTCCGGACGGAGGTCCAGGAAAATGCGGACCAGCTTCCCCTGGTAATAGTAGGCACGGTCCTCCCGGGTGATTCCGGCGGCCTTGTACTCCGCCGTCTGTTGGGCCGCGAATTCTTCCTCAAGGGCTTCCAATTCCGCATCCCGCTCCGCCACCTGCAACAGAATCGAGAGAAAAGCGGCGTTCGCCTTGGAGGTCCGGGCGATCCAGGCGTCCAGCGTGTCCGTGTCCCAATCCAGATGATGGACGAGAACGGAGAAAAAGGCGCTGTTGCCGTCCTCATAGCACCGCTCCAGCCATTCCTCCCGCGCTTCCTCGCTCAGGAACGGAACCGCCACACTGAATGTGGCGATGTCGCCCTCCGCATAGCTCCGCTCCGCCAGGAGGGTGGACCGGAGTTGGAGATTTTCGTTGGACGCCGCCTGGGCGGAAAGCGGCGGCAAGGCTGTTCCTTTAACCGTGCTTGCGCCCCGCTTGGCGGGCCCGGTGTAGGCTCCCGCCGCTGTGGCCCCGGTGGTCAGAGCCGCCGCCAGGAGCAGGGACAGCAGGGCGGTCCATTTAGAGGATTTCTTGAATTTCATGATTGCGCTCAACCTTTCTTTCAATAATTCCGTGCTCTCCCCCAGACCAGCAGAGCCGGGGACGGCGTGATATCCGCCGCCGGTTTCCAGGGTCCGGAGCAGGGTGTCCCCATAGGCCCGACGCTCCTCCGGCGCCAGGGCCTGGAGCACTGCCTCGTCACAGGCCAGCTCACAGGCCCGGTCAATCTCCCGGGCCATGACCCACACCAAGGGGTTGAACCAGTGGAGGCAGACCGTCAGCTGGACCAGCCACTTGTAGAGCAGGTCCCGACGCCGGTAATGGGTCAGCTCATGGAGGACCGTGTGCCGGAAATCCGCCTCCGCCATCGCCGCCGAGGGCAGGACGACGCAGGGCCGGAACAGCCCCAGCAGCATGGGAGAGGCCGCCAGAGGATTTTCATACAGCTCCACGGGCCGCCGGACGCCCAGCTCCTCCCCGATCCGGGACAGCAGGTCCAACTGGGCAGGGTCCTCCACCGCCCGGCAGCCCGCCCGGAGACAGCGGGAGAAGCTCCGGTAGCTGGTGGCCTTCCATACCAGCAAAACCAGCGCGCCGCCCAGCCAAACCAGGGCCAAAACCTCCGCCGCATCCGGCAGGGCGGGGGACTCCGGCTCTGGGGCGGCAGGAGGTTCCGGTTGGACCGGGCTTTCTCTGGGGGCCGCAACCACCTCCGGCAGCCGGGGACCCACGGCCTGAACGGCTGTGGAGGTCTCCGCCTCCCGGAACAAGGCGCCCACGGGGCTGAACTCCGGCGAGAGGGGCAGCAGCAGTCGGAACACGGCGATGAGCCAGATATAATACTGCCAGCGCTTGCGGAAACGCTCCCGGAGAAGAGGCCGGAGAACCAGCAGGACCAGGATGGCCAGGGACCCGGAGAGAGACAGGGAGGCGGCGGTTTTCAAAACCTCCCTCATGCTTCCTCGCCCCCGTTCTCCCAGAAGCGTTTTAGCTCCTCATAGTCCCCGGGGGAGATGGCCTCCTGTTGAATCAGAGTGGCCACCAGGCCCTTGGCGCTTCCGGCGTAGAGCTTGTTCACCAGCACCTGGGTCTGGGCGGCCTGGTACTCCGCTTCGGATACGGCGGCGGCGTACTCGTTCCGCCGTCCCAGCTTGCGGACGGTGAGAAAGCCCTTGTCCACCAGCCGGGACAGCAGGGTGATGACGGTATTTTTCTGCCAGCTCCGGCCCGCCTCCGCCAGGGTCTCCATGATCTGGGCGTACAGGGCGGTCCCCCCGGCGGACCAGACAATCTTCATCAATTCCAGCTCCGAATCGGAAATCTGCGGTGCGTTCATAGGACGTCCTCCTTTGACTACAAGGTGTGGGCTAAAATTAAGATAACACGTTGTAGGCCAATTGTCAAGAGACTGGAAAGAAAAAGAATCCCGCCGGAAGGCGTGGCCTCCCGGCGGGATTGGGTTATCCGGTAATTTTTCGTTCCAGCTCCGCTTTCACCTGCATGTAGTTGTGGAAGGGGATGGGCAGGACCTCCCCGGTGATGATGGCCGCCTCGTAGCGCCGGACGGACATGACATAGCGGCTGTTCACCGTGTAGCAGCGGTGAATGGGGCAGAAGGGCTCCGGCAGCATGGCGTTGACCTCGCTGATGCCCAGGTCGCTTTGAATCACCTTGTCCACGCAGTGGAGCTCCGCCTTCCGGTTCCGGCTCTGGACGTAGAAAATCATATCTGGCTGGACGAACAGCGTCGTGCTTCCACAGGGGATGGCCAGCCGCTTCTTCGGCGGGACCTCCATTAAAACGTCCCGGACAAACTGATAGGCGGACATCTCCAGCTTGGGCCCGCCCTCTTTCAGGGCGAAGGGGTGGAGAAACTCATAGTTGGCGTGGAGCAGCACCAGCTTGGTCTCCGTGCCGATGAGCTGATACAAGAAGGTATAGGAGGCGGTAACGGTGTCCTCTTCCGGGTGATCTGGAACACAGGCCCGCACCTCGCCCATCACCGCCTGACAGCGGGGTGTGATAGACAGGGGGGTGTATTCCTCCTGAAAAATCTGATAAAGTTTCGTCCGCCGCTCCACCCCGGCCTCCAGCCGGGAGCGGATGGTGTCGCCGCCAATCAGCACCCGTCCTCCGGTGCCCAGCCACACGCTTTTTGAACAGAGGCGGGACAGATAGGGCTCTAAATTCCCGGCGTAGTAACCGTGGGTGATCTCTCGGGTCAGGGCTATGGTATCCTCCAGCTGCCCGCTCATGGAATTCCCTCCCCTTTGTGATTATTGTAACAATATTATACAATAAGCGTCGAAAAAAGGCAAGAGAAAAAGGTGGTACCTTTAGCTTCGGCTGGAAAAATTATACTTTCTGCGTGAAATTTTAGCGGGATTTAGTTGGCGCTGCGGTACTGCTCCGCCGTCAGCTTGACGCTGACCCCGCCGGGACCCAGGGGCTTGGCAAGCAGCTCGAGCTGATTTTGCAGGGGCTTGTTCTCGTCGATGCGGAAGGCCCGGGTGATTTTCCCGCCCGCCGGGAGGTAGATGCTGGAGAACACGTCCATGCCGTGTCCCACGGTTTGGAGCCGGTGGACACCAATTTGAGCCTCCGACGCGCCGGTGTTTTCAATGGTGATGGCGGCGTATTTGCCCAGCAGGGCCGTGAAGGCGAAGGTGTGCTCAATGTTGTTTTCGTCCTTGAATTCCTGCCCGTCCATGGACCGTCCCGAGATGCTGCCCAGGTTCATCTCCGCCGGGTCTACCTCCGTGTACATGCCGAAGCTCTTGCCGTACTCCGGTTTATCTTTCAGGAGACTTTTCCGGCGGGCCCACTGCTCCTTCTGGAGCTCCGGGTCGGGATTCGGTTCCCGGCCCTCGGAATGACGCTCGAAGGAAATCCCGTTGTCGTGGGTTGCGGGGAATCCCTCGCTGGCAATCACCACGGTGCTGGGGTCCATTTTCCCATTCTCGTCTGTTTTGCCGGACGCAATCAGGTTGAAGTCATGCCGCTGGGCGGAGGAGGAAATCGGGCTCCAATCCTGTTCCCCGGTGGGCTTCCCCTCTTTGTCACGGAGTTCCCGGCCCTTGGCCCCAAACTCCAGCTGGTTGGCCTCCTCGTGGAAGTTCACGCCGCTGGTCACGTCGAAGAGCTCCGCCACGGCGGTGGCTTCGATATAGTAATGGGTTTCTCCTTTACTGTCGGCATAGGACAAGACCTTGGGGGCTGTACCGCCCTTTTCCGTGGTCAGGGTCTCGCCGGGGGCGATCTGCTGCTTCAGGAAGATGCCCACGCCGACCTGGGCGGGCTGCGCGCCGCCGGCGGGCTGCGCGCTGGAGCCCGTGTTGGCCGCCAGAGAGGCGGAAATCAGCCCGATCAGCAGGACCATGGTGACCATGCCCGCTACAAAGGGCGTATAGTTCTTTCTCATTTCTCGTTTGCCGTGCCGCATGATGGATTCTCCTTTACCATTTCATATTTTCCGCGATTTGAAACAGGGCCTCCCGCTCCACCCCCTTGGCGGACAACAGGAATACGTCGGCCCCCTGGGTCCAGAGAAGGCGGGACAGGGAGGTGTCCGGGTTGTAGATGAGGATCGCTTCCTCCCCGTCCACCTCCACGTCCTCCAGGGTGAAGTTCCCCGCGAAGAGGCCGTTTTGTTCCTCTCCGTGCCACTGTTCCACACGGAAGTTGCGGTGCTCCGGGTCCTCCTGGGAGGAGTAAGAAAAGACGGCGTGTCCCTGGACTGTGCTCCGGTCCTTGTCCAGGACAAAGCCCTCCGGGGCCCAGCCGGGAGTCAGAGGGCGGAAGGGCAGGTCCACGCCCGTGTCCTTGGGCCGGGCGGAGTAGCTGACCAGCCCATCCTCCTGGGCGGCGTAGACCCGGTAGTTGTCGGGCCGTTCCGCCACCGCTCCGGAGGCCAGCAGGGCCCCCAGGGCCGCGATGACCGCCGCCAGCAGGGCCAGGGTTTTCCAGCGCCGTTTCCTCCTCCTTCGAAGAAGGGCGCTCATGGACGCCTCAAAGGTCAGGGAAAAGTCGTGCCCGCAGTCCTCCCGCTTCGGGAGGGTATCCAGCCAGCGCTCCGCCGCCTCCGGGGCCGTGGCGTACAGCATCTCATCGGTGATGTTCAAACGATTTCCCCCCTTTCCGCCAGCTCCTCCGCCAGCTTGCGCTTGGCCCTGGCGAGAATCTGGCGCACGTTCGCCGCCGTGGTCCCCAGGAGCTCGCCGACTTCGGCGGCGGAATAGCCGTTGTAGTATTTCAGCAGCAGCGCCTCCCGGTACCGGGGAGGCAGGGCCGCCATGGCCCCCGCCAGGGTCCCGTCGGAGGGCGGCGGGGCGCAGCCGGGGAACTATTCCTCCTCCAGCTCCACCTCGGGCCGCCTCCGGCCCGCCCGGTAGAGGTCGATGGCCTTCCGCTCCGCCGTGACGGCGGCCAGGTGCCGGGCCTGGGGCCCCAGCTCCGCGGGAAGGCGGCAGTTTGCGAGACTGAGGAAGGCCAAATGCACCGCGTCCTCCGCATCCTGGGGATTTTGCAGGATCCGGTTGGCCACATGGAACATCAGCCCCCGGTAGGCGCTGTACATCGCCTCGAACCGCGTCCGGTCCTCCGGGTTGTCGATGGCTTGCAGGTATACCAGCATCGTGCCGCCTCCTCTCGTCTCTGTTCTCTTAAACGCTCCGGCGGGGTAAAACGTGACGCGCTCATGAAAAATTTTTTCGGATTTCATTGTACGCCGGATTTGAAGCGGTGTCAAAAAGCGCCTCCCCGAGCCCTACGACACGGGGAGGCGCGATGGAACGAGAGACGTTTATTCCTTTTCCTGGGCGTGGATGGGATAGTCCTCCAGCACGTCCAGCAGGCGGGAATAGTCCTGGGAGGCCAGGTGGGTGTACCGGGCCCAGCGGTTGCGGCACTGGTTCCGGGCCTCCACCAGCAGGGCCTCCGCCGCCTCGGGGAAGGTCCGCTGGAGGGAGTTGAACCGGACCTCGCCCATAAAGAACTCCCGGAGGTCATACCGGGGCTCCTGGAAGTCCAGCATGAAGGGGTTCTTGCCCTCCAGCTTCCGCTTGGGGTCGTAGCGGTAGAGGACCCAGTAGCCGCTGCGGACGGCCAGCTTGGCCTCCTCCTGGGCCCAGGCCATGCCCTTGACAATGCCGTGGTTGATGCAGGGGGCGTAGGCCACGATGAGGGACGGCCCGTCGTGGGCCTCCGCCTCCCGGAGGGCCTTGATGTACTGGGCGGGGTCTGCCCCCAGGGCGACGGACGCCACATACACGTTCTGGTACTGGGTGGCCAGCATCCCCAGGTCCTTTTTCTCTGTCCGCTTGCCCGCGGCGGCGAACTGGGCCACCGCGCCGAAGGGCGTGGCCTTGGAGGATTGGCCGCCGGTGTTGGAGTAGACCTCCGTATCCACCACCAGGATGTTCACGTCCTCCCCAGAGGCCAGCACGTGGTCCAAGCCGCCGTAGCCGATGTCATAGGCCCAGCCGTCGCCGCCGTACATCCACATGCTCTTTTTGACCAGCTGGTCCTGAGCCTTGCGGACGGCCTCGACGCGCTCTCCAGTCTCGGCGGTGCGTTGCAGGGCGTTCATCACCGCGTCGCTGAGGGCGATGGTCCGCTCTTTGTCCTCGAAGCCCTCCAGCCAGGCGGACAGGGCCGCTTTCAGGGTTTCGTCCTTCGTCTCCTCCAGAAGCTCCCGGACCTCCCGCTGGAGATGAAGCCGCTGCTGGCGGATGCTGAGGACCATGCCCAGGGAGTACTCGGCGTTGTTTTCAAAGAGGGAGTTGGAGAGGGCCGGGCCCCGGCCATTGGGCTTGGTGGTGTAGGGATAGCTGGGGACGCTGAACCCCCAGGCCTGGGTGCAGCCCGTGGCGTTGGCCACCACCATCCGCTCGCCGAAGAGCTGGGTGAGGAGCTTCATGTAAGGCGTCTCGCCGCAGCCCGCGCAGGCCCCGGAGAACTCCAATAGGGGCTGCTCGTACTGGCTTCCCTTGACGGTGAATTTGTTCATGGGATTTTCCTTGGGGGAGAGGGAGAGGCTGTAATCCCAATTGGACTGCTCCGGCATCTGGCTTTCGATGGGCTCCATGACGATGGCTTTTTTCTTGGCGATGCAGGCGGCGGCGCAGGTGCCGCAGCCGGTGCAGTCCAGGGGGTCCACCTGGATGCGGAAGCGCAGGCCCTCGAAGCCCTTGCCCCGGGTCTCCTTTGTCTCATAGCCTGCCGGGGCCTTTTGGACCTCCTCCTCATTTAACAGGAAGGGCCGGATGGCGGCATGGGGGCACATGAGGGAGCACAAATTGCAGCCGATGCAGTTTTCAGGGAGCCAGCTTGCCACATGGGAGGCAAAGCCCCGTTTCTCGTATTTGGACGTGGACATGGGGACGCTGCCGTCCGCCGCATCCCGGAAGGCGCTGACGGGGAGCTGGTCGCCCTTTTGGGCGTTGACGGCCCGCATGACGGTGCGGACGTACCAGGGAGAGGCGGCGTCCGGTGCCTCCGGCTCGTCGGTGAGATTTGCCCAGGCGGCGGGGACCGGAATTTCATGGAGGCCCGTCAGCCCCGCGTCCACGGCGGCGCAGTTCATGCGGACCACCTGGTTGCCCTTGCGGCCATAGGTTTTCTGGATGGCGGCCTTCATGTAGTCCACCGCCTGGTCCACGGGGAGCACACCGGAGAGCTTGAAGAAGGCGGCCTGTAAGACGCTGTTGGTCCGGTTCCCCAGGCCGATGGCCTGGGCGGCGGCGCCGGCGTCGATGGTATAGAATTTCGCCTTCCGCTCCGCCAGGAGGCGCTTGACCTTGTTGGGGAGGTGGGCTTCCAGGTCCGCGTCGGACCAGTTGCAGTTGAGGAGGAAGATTCCGCCCTCCTTGAGCTCGTTTACGATGTCGTATTTGGCGATGTAGCTTTGGTTGTGGCAGGCGATGAAGTCCGCCATGGTGACGTAATAGGTGGAGAGAATCGGGGTGTGGCCGAAGCGGAGGTGGCTCTTGGTGACGCCGCCGGATTTCTTGGTGTCGTACTCAAAGTAGGCCTGGACGTATTGGTCCGTGTTGTCTCCGATGATTTTGATGGAGTTTTTGTTGGCCCCCACCGTGCCGTCGGAGCCCAGGCCCCAGAACTTGCAGCTGATGGTCCGGGAATCCGCCGTGACCACGTTCTCTCCCACGGGCAGGGAGTGGTGGGTCACGTCGTCGGTGATGCCCACGGTGAAGTGGTCCTTTTGTTCCCCGGCCATGTTGTCGTAGACGGCGATCATTTGGGCGGGGGTGGTGTCCTTGCTGGAAAGGCCGTACCGCCCGCCCAGCACCTGGACCCGGCGGTTCCCCTGCTGGAGAACGGAACAGACGTCCTTATAAAGGGGCTCTCCGCTTGCACCGGGCTCCTTGGTCCGGTCCAGCACGGTTAACCGCTGGCAGCTCTCCGGCAGGGCCGCCAGGAAATGGGCGGCGCTGAAGGGCCGGTAGAGCCGGACCTGGAGGAAGCCCACCTTGCGGCCCTGGGCGTTTAAGTATTGGACCACCTCCTGGAGGCAGCCGGAGACGCTGCCCATGGCGATGACGATTTGCTCCGCCTCCGGGTCGCCGTAGTAGTTGAAGAGCCGGTAATCCCGCCCCGTCAGGGCGGACATCCGGGCCAAATAATCCTCCACAATGCCGGGTACGGCGTCGTAGTAGGGGTTCACCGCCTCCCGGAGCTGGAAGGCCGTGTCCGGGTTGATGACGGTGGAGCGCATCAGGGGATGCTCGCTGTTTAAAGCGTTGGCCCGGAAGCGGTCCAGGGCCTCCCGGTCCACCATTTTGGCAAGGTCCCCGTAGTCCAGCACGTCGATCTTCTGAATCTCGTGGCTGGTGCGGAAGCCGTCGAAGAAGTGCATGAAGGGCACCCGGCTTTTGATGGCGGAGAGGTGGGCCACGGCGGCTAAATCCATGCACTCCTGCACGCAGGAGGAGGCCAGTTGGGCAAAGCCCGTCTGGCGGCAGGCCATCACGTCGGAGTGGTCCCCGAAGATAGAGAAGGCGCTGGTGCCCACGGTCCGGGCGGCCACGTGGATGACGCCGGGGAGGAGCTGGCCGGAAATCCGGTACAGGGGCGGTACCATCAGCATCAGGCCCTGGCTGGCGGTGTAGCTGGTGGTGAGGGCCCCCGCCTCCAGCGAGCCGTGCATGGCGCCGCAGGCCCCGGCCTCGCTCTGCATTTCCATGAGGCGCACGCTCTGGCCGAAGATGTTTTTCATCCCGTTGGCGGCCCAGGTGTCCACATGCTCCGCCATGGGGCTGGAGGGCGTGATGGGGTAGATGGTCGCGACCTCGGTAAAGGCGTAGCTTGCGTAGGCGGCGGCCTCGTTGCCGTCCATGGTCTTGCGTTTCATAAAATCCCCCTTCTCTGATCTGCCCGCAAAACGCCGGGCGTTAAAGCTCATATGTCTATTATCGCACGCAGACATCAGACTGTCAAGAAGGGAGTTTGCCAATTTCTCCCGTTGGGAGGGCACCTGGAAAACAAACGGGAACCCTCAAAGGAGGGTTCCCGCAAGATTCCGGGACAGCTCTTCCCGGAAGTCCGGATGGGCGATGGCAATGAGAGCCCGCGCCCGCTCCAGCACGCTTTTGTATTTCAAATCCGCCACACCGTATTCCGTGACCACGTACTGGACGCAGGTGCGGGGGGTGGTGACGACGCTCCCCAGCGGCAGCTGGGGGACGATTTTGGAGTGGAGGACTCCCGCCTTGTCCCGGTAGCTGGAGCGGAGGGCGATGACGCTTTTTCCGTCCTTGGACCACTGGGAGCCCAGCACCCATTCCAGCTGGCCCCCGGTGCCGGAGTACTGCCGGGGCCCTACGCTCTCGGCGTTGACCTGTCCGGTGAGGTCCATTTCCATGGCGTTGTTAATGGAGACCACCCGGTCGTTTTGGGCGATGCGCCGGGGGTCGTTGGTCCAGTGGATGTCCTTTTGGCAAAAGGCTGGGTTGTCCCGGGCGAAGTCCCAGAGGCGCTTGTCCCCGATGAAGTAAGCGCCCACAGACTGCCCTGGGCAGGTCTGCTTGCGGCTGTTGTTGAGGACGCCCTTTTTCATCAGCTCCATGACGCAGTTTCCGATAACCTCCGTTTGGAGCCCCAGGTCCCGTTTTCCTGCGTCCACCAGGCATTCGCCCACGGCGTTGGCCAAGCCTCCCAGGCCGAACTGGACGCAGGCCCCGTCGGGAACCAAATCGGCAATGTACTCCGCGATGCGGCGGTCCGTCTCTCCCGCCGGGACCGGCGGGTGCTCCGCCGGGGGACGGCTGTCCTCCACAATGGCGTCCGCCTCCGAGACGTGGAACAGCATGTGCCCGTCTCCCGCGCTGGAGAAAAAGGGAAGCTGGTCGTTTACCACCACAACGACGGTTTCCGCCTGCTCCAGCACCGCCCGGGGGACGCTGGCTCCCCATAGGGAGCGGCTCATCCATCCGTGTTCATCCGGGGCGGAGCAGGTGATCACCGCCGCCCGGGGCTTCCGGGCGCACATCCAGTCCCCGGTGGCGCCCAGGTGCGTGGGGACGTACCAGACATTTCCCTGCTTGGCCAGCAGCCGCTCACCGGAGAAGAAA
Source organism: uncultured Oscillibacter sp. (assembly GCA_910587705.1). Taxonomy (GTDB): domain Bacteria; phylum Bacillota; class Clostridia; order Oscillospirales; family Oscillospiraceae; genus Oscillibacter. The sequence goes on along the minus strand of CAJUMX010000001.1, from coordinate 209,302 downwards.
TTGGCCTGATAGGAAACCAAGTCCGCATAGTCCGGGGCCAGCAGAGTGGTGTCCAGGGGAGCGTAAAGGGACAGCAGCTCCATGTGGCCCCCCAGCGGGCGCAGCCGCGCCGTCAGGGCCTCGTCCACAGCATAGGGCCAGTTGGCCGAGCCGCTGACGGCCATTGCGTCTCCAGGCCGGATCAGCTCCGCCGCCTGGGCGGCGGACATCCGCAGAGTTTCGTATTGCTGCTGCCAGCCGGCAAGGCCGGAAGCGCGTCCGGCTCGGGTTGGTGTCGGGAAAGACATGGCCACCTCCGTTGGTTTTTGAGGGTGAATTGGAAGGGAACGTGTATTGGAGAATTATAGCAAAGCTCCGGGACAAAAGCAAGCCTATAGCGGTCTACGGATGGCCTCTGGCAAACAGCGTCTGGACAGCCCAAGTCCTTCCGCACTTCAACGGCGGCACGGAGCCTTTCGCCGGATCGCTTCAGCCCTCCTTCTCCATCATGATCTCCAAAATGGTCCGGTCCGTCTCCGTCATGCCCGGCGCGCTGACCCGGCCCATGTTCCGGATCGCCTGCTCCGGCGTCGCGCCGCAGATGCCGTCGGCGGCTTGGAGGACTACGCCGTCCATAGCCAGGTAGGCGCACATCAGCGCCGCGTTGGCCGCCGTGGCCAGCTTTAAGGCGCAGCCGATTTTTCCGCCGTCGCAAATCATGCCGGTGAGGTCTCCGCTCATGTTGATGATGGTCCGCCCGATCTGCTCATCGCCTCCCCCCATCAGCCAGACCATGGCGGCGGAAGCGGCGGTGGCAGCGGAAACGCCGCAGCCGCAGGTGGCGGACAGCTTCCCGGTGAAAAGCTTAATGTACACGTTCAGCGCATGGGAAAAGGCCAGGGCCTTCACCAGCCGCTCCTGAGAAGCGCCCAAATGCCGGGCCATCTCCGCCACGGGAATGACGGCGGTCAGCCCGTGGTTCCCGCTGCCCGCGCTGCTCATGACGGCGTAGGGACAGCCGCTCATGCGCCCCTCGGCGCTGGCGGCCACCCGGGTCATGATTCGGCTGAACAGGTTGTCTCCCATCTCCCCGGAGGTCATCTGCCGTTTCAGGGCCCCGGCAATGCCGATGCCGGGGTCGTGCTCCAGGCCGTAGTCCGCCAGACCTTGGTTCAGCTCCACGCCCTCCAGCATGAAGGCCAGCTCCTCCTGGGAGCACTGGTCCGTCACGGCTCGAATTTCCGCCACCGTCATAGCTTTCAAACGGTCGTGGAGAGCGTCGCCGCCTCCGGCGGACCAGGGCTTTTCCAAAAGAACCTCACCGTTTCGCTCCGTGTAGATGAGGTTGGAATGGGTGCCCCGGATGACGCTGACGCCGGTGCCGTTGGAGGTGACCACCTCCGCCCGGGCGTAAAGCTGGGCCTCGCCAGACTTGATGGACACGGCGGACCGCCCCGCCTCCACCAGTCGGATGGCCTGGGCGGAACGGTCCTCGTTCAGGTCCTCCAGCAGCTTGAGACCCTTCTCCGGATTGGCGAGAAGGGCCCCCAGGGCGGCGGCGTATTTCAGCCCCACCCGGGAAAACCCGGGAATGCCCACGCTCATGCCGTTTTTGTATACGCCGGGATTGACCTCCAGCTTGACGGAGACGATCTCCCCGCCGATGGCGTGGCGGGCGGCGGCAGCGGCCAGGGCCACGCAGACCGGCTCGGTGCAGCCCAAGGCGGGGACGACCTCCTGGCGCAGCAGGGACAGCAGCTCTTCTTTCGTAATCATGGGAATGCTCCTCTCTAATAAACGTTGCAGAACGCTTTGCTTTGCATTGTACCATAAAAGCAAATCCCGTGCCGGATATTTTTTCGAGCGTTTCCCGGAAATCCCTTGCAAAACGGCGGCGGCTGTGATTAACTGGTTAAAAACTGGTTAAAGGAGAGCTTCTATGTCGACCAAAAAGAAGATTTCCGTCATTGCCCTGGACCCCCGCGCGGGAGAGTCCTACAAGTCCGATATTGAAAAGCTGTTCGCGGACGTGGCGGAGGTCTCCGCCTTTTCCATGCTGGACGGCAGCGCCGCCGGGGTGCTGGACCGGGCGGACTTGTTTGTGGCCTCCACCGACGCCTACGGCTCCCCGGAGGAGCTGATGCGGCATATCCCCATTGACAGCCAGACCATGGCGGTGGAGGTCTCCTTCCGCTGGAGCGAGCTGCGCAAGCTCAAGGAGCTGCCGGCGGGGAGCCGGGTGCTGTTCGTCAACATGACCCAAACCATGGCCCGGGAGGCCATTGCCCAGCTGGAGCAGTTTGGCGTCACCCACATTCAATGGATTCCCTTCTGCCCCGGCGCGGCGGAGGTCCCGGACGTCCACATTGCCGTGACGCCGGACGAGCTGCGCTATGTCCCCCCGGGAATGGAGACCGTCATCGACCTGGGCCAGCGGGTATGCACCTCTGGCATGATGATTGAGATTGCCCTCCGCCTGGGCTTGGAGCACCTGCTGGAGGGGCCCGCCTTTCAGCGCTACGCCCAGGAGGTGGCCACCAGCAATTACAGCTTCGACCGGATGTTTGCCCGCTCCATCCGCCTGGAGAGCCAGTTTCACATTTTAATGGAGAGCCTGGAGGACGGCGTGGTGGGCGTCAACGAAAAGGGGGAGATCTTCGCGTGCAGCCGCCACGCCGAGGAGATGACCCTGGTCAGCGCCCCGTTGATTCAGGGGCGGCGGTGCGAGGAGGTGTTTCCCTACATCCCCTTTGTCCAGTGCATGCAGGGCCGCCGGACCCTGCCCGCCAAGGCGGTGAAGGTGGGGGGCGTGAACCTCAGCGTGGAGGTGGTGCCGGTGATCCGCCAGAACGCCTGCATTGGGGCCTTCGCTCTGCTCCAGCGGTTCAACGACGTGGAGGTCCGGCAGAGTGAGCTGCGGAGCCAGCTCTTTCTCAAGGGCCACTACGCGAAATACAGCTTTGACGACGTGGTGGGCCAGTCGGAGGCCATTCGAAGAACCAAGGAGACCCTGGGGCGCATGGCCCTTAGCGAGAGCCCGGTTCTGCTGATTGGGGAGACGGGCACCGGCAAGGAGCTCTTTGCCCACGCCGTCCATCAGGCCAGCCGCCGGGCAGACGGTCCCTTTGTAGCCATCAACGTGGCGGCCTTTCCGGAGAACCTGCTGGAGAGCGAGCTCTTCGGCTATGAGGAGGGGGCCTTCACCGGGGCGAAGAAGGGGGGAAGGCCCGGCCTCTTCGAGCTGGCCCATCGGGGAACGCTCTTTTTAGATGAGGTGGAGGGCATGAGCCCCGCCCTACAAATCAAGCTCCTTCGGACCCTCCAGGAGCGGGAGGTCATGCGGGTGGGGGGCCATCGGATCATCCACGTGGACGTCCGCATTGTGGCCGCCACCAATGAGGCCCTGGAGCAGAAGGTCCGGGAGGGCTCCTTCCGCCGGGACCTCTACTACCGTCTCAACACCCTGCCCGCCCTGATTCCGCCCCTGACGGAGCGGGGGGACGACATGTTTTTGCTGACGGAGCATTTCCGCCAGGAGCTGGGGGGCTCCTTCCGCCTGACGGAGCCGGTGAAGGACTTTTTCCGCCGCCACGCTTGGCCGGGGAACATCCGGGAGCTGCGGAACGCGGTGGAGTACTTCATCTATACCGGCCATGAGGACATCGGCTTGGAGGACCTGCCGCCCACGCTGTTTCTCGCCGAGGGAACGATTTTCCGGCCCGCCGCTAAGGCCCCGCCGGAGGACGAGCCCTCCGGCCCGTTCCGCTTCATCCTCTCTCGGCTCTACGAGGCATCTGAAACCGGGGCCTCCATGGGCCGGGAGACCCTGCTGAAACAGGCCCGGGAGGCCCATGTCCCCCTCTCCCAGAGGGAGGTTCGGGATATCTTAACGGATATGGCGGCTCAGGGACTGGCTCGGGTCAGCCGGGGCCGGGGCGGCAGTCAGCTGACCCCCAAGGGACGGGCCCTCTGGGAAAACGGTCAAAGATAAAACGGTTTGACCAATAGAGATTATTTAACCAATTGATAGCCTGGACATAAACTGCTTCTTCCTTGTTTTCATCTCTCGACCTCCGGAATGGATTTTGACAATTTGCCAAAATCCATCCGGAGGTTTTTGTGCGCTCCGCTGATTCTTTGGGAAAAATTTATGTTGTCTCGACTTTTCTCCCTGAATGGCATGGATTTTGCTTTAATAATTCGCCAAACGCCGCGGATATCCCATCATTTCAGAAAGGACGCGAGACTATGCGATACGATTTTGACCAGATCATCGACCGGACCGGAAACCTCTCCGCCAAGTACGACGAACGGCTCCAGAAATTCGGCTCTGAGGATGTAATTCCCCTCTGGATTGCGGACATGGATTTCAAGACCGCTCAGCCCATTATCGACGCCTTGAAGGCCCGGGCAGAGGAGGGTCTTTGGGGCTACACCGCCCGGCCCGCCAGCTATTTCGAGGCCATCCGGGACTGGCAGAGCCGCCGGAACGGCTGGACCCCGGACACGTCCCTGATGAGCTTTTGCCTGGGGGTAGTTCAAACCCTTAGCGCCTGCGTGCAGCTCTACACCCCCCAGGGGGGCAACGTGCTGATTCAGACGCCGGTGTATGGCGAGTTCTACGACATGGCCGAATTTGCCGGACGGCGGGTCATAGAAAATCAGATGATGGAGGAGAACGGCCGCTGGACGGTGGACTGGGCAGACTTCGAGGCCAAGCTCCAGGAGGCGGACCTGTTCCTGCTGTGCAATCCCCACAACCCCGTGGGCATCGTCTGGACGGAAGCGGAGCTGCGCCGGATGATGGAGCTATGCCTGGAATACCGCGTCCTGGTGGTCAGCGACGAAATCCACTCCGACCTGATTTTCCACGGGAAGAAGCACATTCCCACCGCATCCCTGTCTCCGGAAATCGCCGCCAATGTGATTACCGGCATCTCCGGCACCAAGACCTTCAATCTGGCGGGCCTCCAGGCCAGCGCCGTGGTGTTCCCCAACCGGCACAGGAAGGAGACCTTTGACCGCTTCTGGATGAATATGGACATCCACCGGAACAACGCCTTCTCCGTCACCGCCATGGAGACGGCCTTCCGGGAGGGGGAGGAGTGGCTGGACCAGCTGCTGCCCTATCTTTCAGAGAATTTCGACTTCGTGGTGAACTACTGCGAGCGGCACATTCCCAAGATCAAGACCTACGCCCCCGACGCCACTTACCTCATGTGGCTGGACTGCCGGGCGCTGGGTTTGAGCAACCAGGAGCTCCACGATTTCATGATCCAAAAGGCCCGGCTGGGCCTGAACGACGGCTGCGCCTTCGGCCGGAGCCTGAACGGTTTCATGCGGCTCAACGCCGCCTGTCCCCGCAGCGTGCTGGAGCGGGCCCTCCACCAGCTGGAGGCCGCCGTCAACAGCCTGTGATTCCCCTCCCGGCGGAGGTTTATAAAAAGACACCAAAGAAACGAGAAATGGAGATGTTATCATGGCTACACAAATTGGAAAGCAGTCCCTTTGGCAGCAGTATAAGACCCCCATCCTCCTTCTTGGCGGCATCGCCATCGGCTCGCTCATCGGCGTGATTTCCCCGGGCCTGGGCCAGACCCTGAAACCCATTGGCGACATCTTTTTAAATCTGCTGTTCACCATCGTGGTGCCCTTGGTGTTTGTGTCCATTGCCTGCGCCGTGGGTACCATGGCCAACATGAACCGCCTGGGGAAGATTCTGGGGGGCACCGTGGCCGTATTCCTGGGCACGGGAGCCTTTGCTGCCGCCTGTGTTCTGGTGTGGGTGAACCTGTTCAGCCCCTCCGCCGGGACCAACATCCAGCTGGCCGCCGCAGAGGTGGGGGAGGCCCAGACCGCCGCCCAGATGATTGTGGGCTCCCTGACGGTCAGCGACTTCCCGGAGCTGTGGAGCAAGTCCCACATGCTGCCCCTCATCATCTTCGCCATCATCACCGGCTTCTGCGTGGCCTCCTGCGGTGGAGAAGAAAGCCCCGTTGGAAAGCTGCTGGCCAACCTGAATGACATCATCATGAAGTTCGTGGGGGTCATCATGACCATCGCCCCCCTGGGCCTGGGCGCGTACTTTGCCAACCTCATCGGAGAGTTTGGTCCCCAGCTTCTCAGCGACTACGGTCGCTCCATGGTGGTGTACTATCCCCTGTGCCTGCTGTACGTGGTGATTTTCTTCCCCCTGTACGCCCTGTTCGCCGGTGGGAAAACCGGCCTTAACCGGATGCTGAAACACATCTTTACCCACGCCGTCACCGCCTTCGCCACCCAGAGCTCCGCCGCCACCCTGCCGGTGAACAAGGAAGCCTGTGACCGCATCGGCGTGCCCAAGGACGTCAGCGACCTGGTGCTGCCCATGGGCTGCACCATGCACATGGACGGCTCCGTCCTCAGTTCAATCGTGAAGATCGCCTTCCTGTTTGGCATCTTCGACATGCCCTTCACCGGCGTGGGCACCTATGCCATGGCCATCGCCGTGGCCATCCTCAGCGCCTTTGTCCTCTCCGGCGCTCCCGGCGGCGGACTGGTGGGCGAGATGCTGATTGTCAGCATGTTCGGTTTCCCCGCCGAGGCCTTCCCCCTCATCGCCACCCTGGGCTTCCTCTTCGACCCTGCCGCCACCTGCCTCAATGCCGCCGGAGATACCATCGCCTCCATGATGGTCACCCGCCTGGTGGAGGGAAAGGGCTGGCTGGAGAAGAAGCTGGCCTCCGGCGAACTGGTCTGAAGGTTATCCCCGATTCCCCATTCATTACCCGTCATCAATTAAAAAGGAGATATGATCATGAAAGTTACCGTTATTGGAAGCCACCTGTGCCCCGACACCCTGTACGCCCTGAACCGCCTCAGCGAGGCCAAGACGGAGATCGACTTCAAGAACCTCTCCGCCAGCCTGCCTGACCTGAAGGTCTACCTGGCCCTGCGGCAGGACAGCCCCGTCTATGCCGACATCCGGGAAAACGGCGGCATAGGGATTCCCTGCTTCGTCCTGGAGGACGGGACCGCCACCCGGGATCTGGATGCGGTTCTCAACTGAACCCCGGCCGGAAAGACACGCGGTAAAAAAATAAAATACCTCCCCTGGAGCGGTCCCATCCACGGGCCACTCCAGGGGAGGTCATCTTTCTATAAGCGCCCCACAGCGCCGAAGGGGCGGATTTACGCCTCCTCCTCCAGGGTCTCACGGTCCCGCTCCCCCAGCAGCAGGGCAACGCCGTTGGTGATTCGATGGTACAGGGTAAGCAGGTCCGCCAAATAGCGCACGCCCTCCACGGTGATCTGATAGTACTGCCTCCGCCGCCCATCCGGGGCGGCTTTTTTATAGGCCTCCAGAATATAGCCGTTTTCCATCAGCCGGTAGAACAGCATATAGGGAGACGCTAAGCTTAGGGTATGCCCGGTTTCCTCCTCCAGACACCGCATAATCTGGTGGGCGTGCATATCCTCCCGGCTCAGCAGGGTCAGGACCAGCATCTCCGTCACCGCCCGTTTCAAGTTGTCCTCCATGCCCCGTCCCGGGTCATTCCGCAATGCAGGCATCCTGCGCCCCCCCTTTCTCAAACGTGGCCGACAATTACACAGTATGCCCATGATACAACATCCCCACCCCTCCGTCAATAAGCATAGAAAGTGATTTCACAACACAAATTATCTCTCTTAAAGAAATAATATTGACAAGAGAAAAATAGAGTGGTATTCTTTTCCCAGAGGACGGCTTTTTCCACAGCTGCCCCCAATCAACATTTGGAGGGAATACTCATGAACATTCCAGGCAATCGCTTTTCCCCCGCCTTTCCCTGTTCCGGAACCGGGCCCCGTCAGGCGACTCGGGGAGCCGGTCAGGCGTCGGCCTTCGACCTGTATTTAGATGTAGAGCGCCAGCGGCAGAAGATGCGGGAGCTTCCGCCGGGCCAGACGCTGGACTCCGTGTATATGCAGTTCAAGGACGACTACCGGGCCTGGAAGGCCCGGCAGCCGGAGGCGGTTCTTCCGGGCTCCCAGGGCTGGACGGAAGAAAACCTGGCGTTTCTGCGGGAGCATTACACCGGAGACCTGTCCGCTTTTGAAATCTACGATGCGCTAAACACCATGAAGGAGCTGGGCATCCTCAGCGAAAAGGGGCTGCGCTGTGCCGAGGGCACCACGATGATCCGGCTGGATATGGATTTGGACGGCGGAGTATTCCAGACCTCTGTGGACCCGGATTCCAAAGCCGCGTGGCTCCGCGGCTTTGACGAGGCCCCCATGGTGGGGTTCCGCAGCCTGGACGATATTCTCTCCTGGGCAAAGGATTTCCGGGAGGACGATTGGCCCGACTTTATCACCGGAGCCGAGGCCATGGCCCGGGGCTGGATTTAAGCGGAATCACGGAAAGGGGGAATATCGTATGGATTCGGGAGTAAATTACATTGTCAACAACACCGGAATCCCCACCTCGGAGTGGGGAAAGTATAAGCCCGCGGGCGTAAACCCGGACGGGCCGTCGGTGGACTTTTCAGACCTTCTCTCCGGCGAGAAGCAGGAGATTGCCGACAAGCTCACCGACGGGGCGAAAAAGACCTTGCAGCGGCTGAAAGCCAACCCGAACGCCATATCCAAGGTGGAGTGGATGGATTTGATGCACGAGCTGAACGCCATGGGTGCCGTCAGCGACATAGATTACCAGGGAACGAATATGATGCTCCATCTGGTGCCTCTGGGGGATATGAACAACCCCTTCCCGACCTCGGCGGACATGTGGGACACGCTGGACCGTATCAACCGCTGGCCGGGAAACCCCTTGGACTACCTGGATCAGTGGGCCTTTTCCCTAAAGAAATGGGGGGCGGAGCTGTCCCGGGAGCGGAATCCCGACGGGACGCCCAAGTATCAGGATGTCTCCCCGATTTACGATCAGGCGTCCGCCTGCGGCCGGGTGTCCAATCTGATCAAGGGCCTTTTGTCGGCGGACCTGTTTTCCTCCAAGCGGGGAGCGGGCGCATGAGTACCGGCTGCGTATGAGAGCGAGTGTTCCCATTGAGAGGGGAAGGAATGACCCGGGGTCTCCGTGGAAGGAGGGCCCGGGCTTTTTTAGAAGTATTGGATATATCTTCCAATAACGCTGACTAATAATTGTGTATAATCATGAAAACGGTCCTAAGGGTGCCGTAAGGGGGCTTTCTGCGCTTACCCGACTGGCGGATTGGAACAGATCGGTATTTTTTAAGGGGTCTTTCGCCAGCGGCTGGACCGTTTTCTCCACGCTGCCTCTATTGACACTAAAAGGGAAGAAATAGTATAATGAACCAGAATAAGCCTTGATCTTTCCGGGGGCGGAGCATGGTTTTCCCCCGGACGGGCGGACGTTTCTTTCCCGGAGCGTCAGAATGGAGACCGCCAATGAAAAAGACTCCAAACAAGTGGGAGCGCCGGCAGGGAATTCCCCTGCTGTTCTCCATTATATTGGTTTTTTGCCTGCTCGGAACGATGGTATTGGGAGTGTCCCGGAAAATCACCAGGGAGATGTCCGAATCCGCCATTCAAAACCTGAGCGAGAGCCTGGACCTGCTTCAGTGCACCATCGAGGCCATCTTGCGAAGCGAGGCGGAGTTCCAGGGGCTGATTGCCCAGGAGCTTGCCCGGGTGGAGGACCCGGAGGATTATATCCGCGGCTATGAGCGAAACCAAACGATGTCAAAGCTGTCCCTGATCCTTGCCGGAGAGTCCGAGGGCATCTCCAATACCGGGGAGACCTTTGCAGAGGATGGACTGGATTTCTCCGCCGGCGGAACGGTGACGGGCATGCCGGTGTCCCAGTCCTATCTGAACCATATGGGAACATGGTCCTACACCATTAAATGCCCTGTTGAGCGGGGTGGCCGGGAGATCGGGACGCTTTACGCGGAGTATATCTATGACGCTATTGACAAATCTCTGCCAGCGGGGTTTTACAACCAGCAGGCCGCGCTCTACATCATGGACGCGGAGAGCGAGCGCTTCGTTCTAAAGCCCAAGGGCATGGGCGAGCGGAACGCGGGCCACCTGAACCTGACCGACTTTTACCGGGCCAACGACCTGCGGGACCCCGAGATACAGGCGGAGGTGGAGCGCTGCCTGAACAGCGGGAGAAACCTGTTGTACTATCACGACATTCGGGGAGAGGATGCGCTGAACTATATGTGGTCCGTCAACGGCGGAACCACCTTCTTGGTGGGGTATGTGCCGGTGGAGGCCATCCAGCGAGAGGGGCGGACCATCAATCAGAATCTCTTTTTCGTCGTGGCCTCCATGCTGGCGGCGTTTTTCCTGTGTATTCTTTTGTATTACCTCAACTGGCGGCAGCAGGATAAGCTCCGCAAGGAGCAGGAGGAGGAACGGCGGATTCACAGCCAGCAGCTGGCGGAGGCGCTCCAGGCCGCCCAGATTGCCAGCGAATCCAAGACCACCTTCCTCTCCAACATGTCCCATGATATCCGCACGCCCATGAACGCTGTGCTGGGCTTTACCTCGCTACTCTCCAGAGACGCGGGAGACCCCGCCAAGGTGCGGGAGTACACAAAGAAGATTACGGCCTCCGGCCAGCACCTCCTCAGCCTGATCAACGACATTTTGGATGTCTCCAAGATCGAGAGCGGGAAGGTGGTGCTGAACCTGGAGGAATTCTCCCTCAACGATGTCATTTCCTCCGTGGACGCCATCATCCAGCCCATGGCCCGGGCCAGGGGACAGGAATTTTATCTGGAAGTGACCGGCGTTCACCACGAATACCTGGTGGGAGACGAAACGCGGATCAATCAAATCCTGATCAATCTTCTCTCCAACGCGGTGAAGTACACGCCGGAGGGCGGACATATCTGGTTCCGGATCATCGGACTAAAGCAGCGTTCCAACCAGTACGAGCATATTCGCATCGAGGTGGAGGACGACGGCTATGGAATGACGCCGGAGTATCTTGAAACCATCTTCGACGCCTTCACCAGGGCGGAAAACAGCACGACGAACAAGGTCCAGGGCACCGGGCTGGGCATGGCCATCACCAAGAGCATCGTAGAGCTTATGGGCGGGACCATCGGCGTTGAAAGCGAGGTGGACCGGGGGACGATCTTCCAGGTCGATCTGGAGTTCCGCATCCAAGAGGGGCAGGCGGACCGGCAGTTCTGGGAGAAGCGAGGCGTCACCCGGGTCCTGGTAGTGGATGGAGACGAGGAGGACCGGGAGGATATCCAGGCCCTCATGCAGGATACGGGCGTCCAGCTAGATGCCGCCTCCAGCGTAGAAGAGGCGCTGGGCTGGGTCCGGGACGGCGGGGAGTATCAGATTGCCCTGCTGGACTGGGACGCCCATGGTCTGCCTGCGGCAAGGGAGCTGCGGGAGGCGCTTCCGGCTTCCGTGCCCATTTTGCTTTTGACCGTCTGCGACGAGGAGCGGATGGGAGAGGCCCTTGAAATTGAGCGCACCAGCATCCTGGAAAAGCCGTTCTTTGTCTCCGCCTTCCGGGAGAAGGTGGAGGAGCTGTGGGGAACGGAGGAAGCCGGCGAGGGGGAGGAGACCGCCAGCCTGGAAGGACTGCGGTTCCTGGCCGCGGAGGACAACGAGATCAACGCCGAGATTTTGGCGGAGCTCCTGGAGCTGGAGGGAGCCTCCTGTGAGATCATGGAAAACGGCCTTCTGGCGGTGGAACGCTTCCAGGGGGCGAAGGAAGGGGAATTCGACGCGATTTTGATGGACGTTCAGATGCCGGTGATGAACGGCCATGAAGCCGCTCGGGCCATTCGCGCGCTGGAGCGTTCCGACGCGGCCCACATTCCCATCATCGCCATGACGGCCAACGCCTTTGCGGAGGATGAAAAGGCGGCCCTGGCCGCCGGCATGGACGCCCATGTGGCCAAGCCGCTGGATATGGAGCTTTTGAAGAAGGTTATCCAACACTGTGTCACGCGAAAGGAAGCATTATGAAGAGCCGTGTGAGAAGAATTGTCCGGCAATGGGCCGCCGCCTGTCTGGCGGGGGGGCTAGCCGTGTCTCTGGCCGCCTGCGGCGGCAGGACGAACCCCACCAACCTGATTCCCCAGGATGAGGAGGAGGAACGGGTTGTCAATTTTTTCAGTCCCATGGAAAAGTCCGACCCTCACGCAGAGAACGTGGCCCGTACCGCGTCGGACCTGACGGTTATGATGGCGGAGGAGCAGCTGGGCGTCACCATGGTCTACAGGACCTATACGGCGGAAAGCTACCAGGATAAGACCTACGACGAGGTTACCCTGGACCGGGCCCGGAACAACATGGACGACCTCTACCTGTTGAATCCGGATACCGTGCTGGCCCTGGGGGCAGAGGGAAAGCTGATGGACCTATCGGGGCTGGACAACGTAAAGAACCTGCGGGACATCATCCTGGCCGCCAACACGGTGGACGGGAAGCTGGTGGCCATCCCCCAGGAGGTGGTGGCTTACGGGCTGTTTGTCAACAAGGACCTTTTTGATCAGTATGACCTGGCTCTGCCGGAGACGCCGGAGGATTTTTTGGAGTGCTGCCGGGTGTTCCAGGAAAATGGCATCGAGACCCCCGTGGGCGCGAACCGCTGGTGGCTGGAGAACTTTGTCTTTGCCATTGCTTACGCGGACCTTTATAACGGCGGAAGCGTAGAGGAGGAAATTGCCGCCCTCAACAGCGGAGCGGCCCGGTACAGCGACTATCTGCGCCCCGGCTTCGAGTTTCTCCAGACCCTGATAGACGAGGGCTATATCGATGCGGAGAAGGCCGCCGTCAGCGAGGCCATTGAGGGAGAGGGACCGGATTTCCTGGCGGGAAAAACCCCGATGGTCATGGCCTACTGGGGAGCGGCGAATACGGAGACCGCCTATGGAAAGACGGATTTTGAGATGCAGGTCATCGGCTTCCCCAGCAGCTGGGGGCAGATGCCGGTGATGCCCATGACGGGCATGGCCGTGGGGGCGGAGGCGGAGCACCGGGAGGACGCCGCCAAGGTTCTGGACGTTATGATCTCCGACGAGGCGCTTCAGCTCTACTCGGAGACCAACCGGGTCATCTCTCCCTCTAAAAATATAAAGGTGGACTGCGTACCCGCCCTGAGACCCTTGAACGACCGGATTGAGGAGGGCATTTATGTCTTGGGCTCCAACGCCGGAATGAACGTGGAGCAGTGGGGGAATACCTGCTTGATTGTGCGGGACCTGCTGAACGGCGCGTCTGTGGACGCGTGCATGGCGGCTTTTGATGAATTGCAGGCCGCCGTGCGGGATCAGGCGTAATCGGAAAATAGAGCGCCCCAACCTTACTGCGGTTGGGGCGCTTTTGTTTTGCGGACCGCCGTTTGGTGACAAGATCACGGAAGGCGGCTTGGAAAAGCGCTATGATGAATCCACCAAGAAAAAACACAAGGAGGATATCCCATGAACACAGTTTCCATCAATAAAACCAACTTCTCTCAGGAGGTCATCCACGCCGACCGGCCCGTCCTGCTGGATTTCTGGGCCCCGTGGTGCGGCCCCTGCCGCATGATTCACCCGGTTCTGGAGGAAATTGCCCAGGAGCGGCCCGATGTTAAGGTGGGCAAGGTCAACGTGGACGAACAGCCGGAGCTGGCGGGCCAGTTTGGCGTGTTGAGTATTCCCATGCTGGTGGTCATGAAGGACGGGAAGGTCATCCGTCAGGCCGTGGGCGCCCGGCCCAAGGGCCAAATTCTCGCCATGCTGTAAAGGAGGAACGGACATGAAGGTTATCATTGTAGGCGGTGTGGCGGGAGGCGCCACGGCGGCGGCCCGGCTCCGCCGTCTGGACGAACAGGCGCAGATCATCGTGTTTGAGCGGTCCGGGTACATTTCCTATGCCAACTGCGGTCTGCCCTATTACATCGGCGGCGCGATCACCGACCCGGAGGCCCTGACCCTTCAGACACCGGAGAGCTTCTTCTCCCGCTTCCGGGTGGAGATGCGGGTCCGCCACGAGGTCACGGCCCTCCACCCGGAGCGCAAAACCGTCTCCGTCAAGAATCTGGAGACCGGCGAGGAATTCGAGGAAGGCTATGACAAGCTGATTCTCTCCCCCGGGGCGAAGCCTACGCAGCCAAGACTACCCGGTGTCGGGCTGGAGAAGCTGTTCACCCTGCGGACGGTGGAGGACACCTTCCGCATGAAGGAATTTATCCGGGAGAACCGACCCCGGTCCGCCGTGCTGGCGGGGGGCGGGTTCATCGGTCTGGAGCTGGCGGAAAACCTGCGGGAGCTGGGCGTGGATGTGACCATCGTGCAGCGGCCCAAGCAGCTGATGAACCCCTTTGACCCAGATATGGCGGCCTTTCTTCACAGCGAGCTGCGCAGGCACGGCGTGAAGCTGGCGCTGGGACAGACGGTGGAGGGCTTCCAGGAGCGGGATGGCGGCGTGGACGTGCTCCTCAAGGACGAGCGCCCCCTTCACGCGGATATGGTGGCGCTAGCCATCGGCGTCACCCCGGACACCGCCCTGGCCAGGGATGCGGGCCTGGAGCTTGGAATCAAGGGCAGCATCGTGGTAAACGACCGGATGGAAACCTCCGTCCCGGACATCTATGCCGTAGGCGACGCGGTGCAGGTCCGGCACGCCGTCACCGGAATGGACGCGCTGATCTCCCTGGCGGGTCCTGCCAACAAGCAGGGGCGGATTGTAGCGGACAATCTCTGCGGCGGCGACAGCCGCTATCAAGGAAGCCAGGGCAGTAGCGTCCTGAAGGTCTTTGACATGACCGCCGCCTCTACCGGCGTCAACGAAGCCAATGCCAAAAAGGCCGGACTGGCGGTGGATAAGGTCATCCTCTCTCCCATGAGCCACGCGGGCTACTACCCCGGCGGCAAGGTTATGACCATGAAGGTGGTCTTTGAGAAGGGGACGTTCCGCCTTCTGGGGGCGCAGATCGTGGGCTATGAGGGCGTGGACAAGCGCATTGACGTGCTGGCCACGGCCATCCACGCGGGGATGAGGGTGACACAGCTAAAGGACCTGGATTTGGCCTACGCGCCGCCCTACTCCTCCGCCAAGGACCCGGTGAACATGGCGGGCTTTATGGCGGACAATCTGGAAAAGGGCGTATTGAAGCAGTGGTTTCTGGAGGACCTTCCCACCCTCCCTCGGGACGGCTCTGCCACGTTGCTGGATGTGCGGACCGTGGGCGAGTTTGCCCAAGGACAGATCGAGGGCTTCCGGAACATTCCGGTGGACGAATTGCGGGAGCGGATGGGAGAGCTGGAGCCCGGCAAGCCGGTCTACGTCATGTGCCAGAGCGGCCTGCGCAGCTACATTGCCTCCCGAATTCTAGCCGGCAGCGGCTTTGAGGCCTACAACTTTGCCGGCGGGTTCCGCTACTATGACGCGGTGACCCATGACCGGGGCCTCATTGAGCGGGCGACGGCCTGTGGAATGGACCAATAAAGAGAAGATACCCCTCCTGGGCTCCAACCGGAGCTTGAGGAGGGGTATTTTTATGCGTCCCGCAGGAGCTCCAGCGATTTCCTGTCCAGAAGCTCCACAGAGCCCCGGGCCAGCCGAACCATGCCCTCGCCCTGAAAATAGCGGAGCATCCGGGTGATGACCTCCCGGTGGGTGCCCAGGTGGTTGGCGATGGTCTCATGGGTGAGCTTTAGCAGCGAACCGCCCTCGATGGCGGACTCCTCCAGCAGGAAGGCCGCCACCCGCTTGTCCAGGCTCTTCCACAGGATTTGTTCCATCAGCCACATGACCTCCGAAAAGCGGGCCGCCATGATCTCATTGGTGTAGTTGGCGACGGGGGCGGATTCCTCCATGAGCTGCTGGTAAAGCTCGGTGGGAATGATCCAGAGCTCCGTGTCCTTCTCCGCCTCAATGGTAATGTCAAACTGTACGCTCCGCAGCATGCAGGAGGCGGAAAATAGGCACAGGTCCCGGTCAAACAGGCGATAGACCGTAATCTCCCGGCCTTCGTCGGAGAGGATATACGCCCGAAGCTGGCCGGACCTTATCAGCAAAAGCCCGGTGCAGTCCGCGGAGCCGTTGTGAAGCAGGGCTCCCTTTTGAACGCTCCGTTCCGTCAGGCCGGTTAGGATGCGAGTTTGCTGCGGGACCGTCAGCTTGCTCCAAATCGGAAAATAGCTTTGAAAGTTCATGCGCGCTCCTCCCGTCCCAGGGCTTTTTGTAATGAGAACCGTACAGGTTAGAGCCGGTTTGAATACCGATTCCAGGTGCGGGATTTTTGCAGACATTGCCGCGGGGCATTCAACGCATGAGATACCCCCTGGACAGCAGCTCCAGCTGCAAGGCTTCCGCGTGGCGGCTGTCCCGGGTCTCCAGCACCATGGTGACGATACAGGCCCCCACGTCGGAGTCCTTGTCCTCCCGGTTGTGGTTGACGCTGATGATGTTGGCTCCGCTGTCCGAGACCACCTGGAGCATCCGGAGGAGGCTGCCCGGCTTATCCTCCACCTTAGTGGTCAGCTCCACCAGACGGCCCGCCTTGGACAGGCCCTTGGTGATGATGCGGGAGAGGGTGGTCACGTCCACGTTGCCGCCGGAGACCAAGCAGACGGTTTTCCGCCCGTCGGTGGAGACCTTGCCGAACATGCAGGCGGCCACCGGGGTGGCTCCAGCCCCCTCCGCCACGGTTTTCTGCTCCTCCATCAGCGCCAGAATGGCAGAGGCAATTTCATCCTCCGTGACGGTGACCACCTCGTCCACGTATTCCCGGCACAGGGCAAAGGTCCGGTTTCCGGGCCGCTTCACGGCGATGCCGTCGGCAATGGTGGCCACGCCGGAAAGCTCCGTAGGTTCCCCGGCGTGGAGGGAGAGGTACATGGAGGGCGCACCCGCCGCCTGAACCCCCACCACCCGGCAGGAGGGCTTTAACTGCTTCACGGCAAAGGCCACGCCGCTGATGAGCCCGCCGCCGCCGATGGGGACCACCACCTGCTCCACGTCGGGCAGCTGCTGTAGGATTTCCAGGCCGATGGTGCCCTGACCGGCGATGACAAAGGGGTCGTCAAAGGGATGGGCGAAGGTATAGCCCTCCTCCCGGCAGAGGCGCTGGGCCTCTGCCGCCGCGTCGTCGTATACGCCGGGGACCAACACCACCCTGGCGCCGTAGCCCTTCGTGGCCTCCACCTTGCTGATGGGGGCCCCGGCGGGCATGCAGATGACGGAGGGGATGCCCAGTCGGGCGGCGGACAGGGCGATGCCCTGGGCGTGATTTCCGGCGGAACAGGCGATGACGCCTTTTTCCGCTTCCTCCGGCGTGAGGGAGCGGATTTTGTTGAAGGCGCCCCGAAGCTTGAAGGAGCCGGTGAGCTGCAAATTCTCTGCCTTGATGTAAAGGTCCCGGCCCAGCTTAGGGGCGGGGTCCAGAGGCGTCTGGCGGGCGACGCCCTCCAGCGCCTTCTGCGCGTCTCGTATCATGTCCAAGGTCAGCATCGATGATCCCCTTTCCGCAGGGTTTTCCCCGCAGCGAAATGCGCCCGGTTTAAGCCTTCTTCGCATCCAGAAAGACCGAGGGACGGCTCTTGTACGTGGCCAGGCTGACCGCGATCAGGGCCACGCCGCAGGCGATGGTCCCCGGCACGGCGGAACCCAGGCCAAAGGGCTCTCCCGCCAGCTTCCAGCCGATGCAGACGGTGAAGCCGGCGGCCATGCCAGCGATGACGCCGGCGGAGGTGGCCTTCCTCCAGAAGAGGGCGGCAAAGGCCGGGATGCCTGCCGCCGCCGCGTAGAAGCTCCAGGCGAACATGAGAATATTATAAGCGTTTTTAATGTAAAGTGCAATGACCAACGCGCCCAGGGGCAGGATGATGGAGAAGATTCGGGAGAGGAGGATTTCTGTCTTGTCCTTCATCTCCGGGAAGAAGGTCTTGCCGATGTCGTGGACACAGGTCTGGACGCTGACCAGCAGATAGCTGTCCGCCGTGGACATGATGACGGAGAGAATACCCGCCAGAGCCAGGCCGGTTAAGCCGATGGGCAGCACGTGGATGGCCAGGGCCGGGACGACGGCGTCGGTGTTGCCATAGGCCGCCAGAACGTCGTCTCCAATGACCTGATGGGCGGCCACGCCCATGAAGTAGACCAGGGCAATGGTGATGCCGTAGACGGCGGTGCCCAGGAACATGCCCTTTTTGGCGGAGCCGCGGTCTTTGGCGGCGAAGGCCCGCTGCCACATCTCCGCCCCGGCCATGGTAAAGACCAGATAGGT
Organism: uncultured Oscillibacter sp.; assembly: GCA_910587705.1. Classification (GTDB taxonomy): domain Bacteria; phylum Bacillota; class Clostridia; order Oscillospirales; family Oscillospiraceae; genus Oscillibacter. The sequence goes on along the minus strand of CAJUMX010000001.1, from coordinate 191,127 downwards.
CACGATGTCCCCCAGGATATCGCCGTTTAGGTAGGGCTTCGCCAAGGCGGGGTCCAGGCCCGCCAGGAAGTTGGAGAAGCCGCCGATGCTCTTGAGGGAAGCTGCGGGGATGAGGATATAGACGAAGAGAATCAGCATGTAGAACTGGAGCACGTCGGTGTACACCACGCCGAAGAGGCCGCTGGAGGCGGTGTAGACCATGAAGATGACGCAGGCGATGAGGGCCCCGGCCTCAAAGCTGAGGCCCACCTGGCCCCCCAGCATGTTGATGATGGTGGCGGTGGCCGTCACCTGGGAGGCCACGGTGCCCATCATGGTGAAGGCCACCATGGCTGCCAGCAGGATTTTCGCCGTCTTGCCAAAGCGGCGGTGGAAGAGGTCTGGGATAGAGGTCACGTCGTATTTCATGCCGATATCGGAAATCTTCCCGGCGATGCCGGAGAAGATGAACATACCCAAAAGGTAGGGGATGGCGGTGAGCACCGCCTTAAAGCCGCTGGAATAGGCGACGCCCGCCCGTCCCATAAGGCCGCTGCCGCCGATGATGGTGGCGCAGACCGTGGCCATCATCACCAAGGGGCCCAGGGACCGGCCCGCCACATAATAGTCCCCGGTGTTCTTAATGCGCCGGACAAAGTAAATGCCCACAGCCACCATGGAGACCAGATAAAACGCGATGATGCCAAGGTCCAAAACGCTGAGCTGAGTGTGATCCATGTTACCTGTTCCTTTCCGTTTCCATTGCCTGCCCTTACGTCGAAGTCCTCGAAAAAGAAGTCTTTCCGTTTGCCGCGCCGGAGGAGAAACGTCATCTCCATTGCGGGAGCCTACCCTAATAAAGACAATTATAGCAGAAAAAGGAAATTCCGTCGAGGGTTTTTCTATAAAAATTATGAGAAAAGTAAAGATATTTTGCGTAATAGATGGAAATTTCCCTGCTAAAAATCAAAAATTGCGGCGTCCTGTTCAGACGCCGCAAAGCTTTTTATGAACATGATAAGACCCTGAAAAGGATTTTTCGAGCCCTTCCTCCGTATGCCGTCAGCAGGGCAGCTTGACCTTCCCGTCCATGAAGTCCAGCACCCGCTGGCGCTGGGCCTCGTCCTCAATGGGGGCGGGGCAGTAGTTGTTGACCCTGCCGCCGGTGTGGACATAGCAGGGAATCAGCTCCGAGGACACGCTTGCCAGCTCCCCGTTCTCCACCTGGAGGATGAGCTGGTAGATGACGGTCCGATTCTCCGGTCCCCGGCTGCCGCCGAAGCAGAAGTTTCCCAGGGAGTAGACAATCTCCTTGCCCTGGTAGACCTCCCGGGGCTGGAGCACGTGGGGATGGTTCCCCAGTATCAGGTCCGCGCCACCGTCCACCAGACGGCGGGAGGCCCGCACCCGCCACGCTTCCGGGGTGTGGGTGCCCTCTGCGCCGCCGTGGCAAAAGACCACCTGGAAGTCGGATTCCTGTTCCGCTGCCTTGAGACGCCGGAGGATGCTCCCGGCCTGCCCCTCGTTCCAGAGACCATGGCAGATGACGGCAATGCGGTAACCGTACTTCTCCAGGTAAAAGGTCCGGTCGTTGCCGCCGTATTCTAACCCGGCGGCGGAAACGGCCTTCACCGTGTCCTTGTAGCCGGCCGTACCATAGTCTCCCGTGTGGTTGTTGGCCAGGGACACCGCCTCCACGCCAGAGGAGGTGAGAATGTCCGTGTTGGCCGTGGGGGCCCGAAACCAATAGGCGGGGTCCGTGTCCTTCTCCTTGGGGGTGAGGTTCCGGTCCGTCAGCACGTTCTCCAGATTCACCACGGTGAAGTCGTCCGCCTCGAAGATGGGCCGGACATGCTGGAGAAAGTACGCCGGCTCCTGCTTGGCGGCGTAGTCCAGGAAGTTTCCCGCCGCCCGCTTGCCCTGGAGGGAGGCCAGCAGCATGTCGCCGGTGAAGCTGACGGTGACACGGAAGGCGTCCTCCGTCTCCTCGCTCTGGGGCATGGTCCCTGCAAGCTCCGGCAGGTCCGGCTGCGACAACAGGGGGGCATGGGGGTCCCATTCCGCCGCGGCGGCGGGAACGGCGCATACCAGTAGCTGCAAAACCGCCAGAAGGGCGGCCAGACGGCGTTTCATAAGCGTCCCTCTCTCTCCCGGAATGTTTCCGATTGATACTCCCATTCTAACAGGCTTTCCCCCAAAAGGGAAGGAAAAGATTTCCCGGGAAATCAGAACGGGGCGGAGGAAGGCTCCTCCGCCCCGCCGGAAGCAGGGAATTATGTTTTGGCCACCGCCAAGGCGTTGTAAACATCCAGAATACGTCCAAACAGAGGATTTTCCGCATTCAGGCCGGAGTAGGCCTCCAGGGCGGCGGCGGGGCCCTCGGCCTTGATCTTGGCCTGGAGCTCCACGCTCTGGGGGTCCTCCGGGCAGTCGAACCGCAGGGCGGCGGCGGCGCCGAAGATCAGGTGGTCCACCGGTAGACCGTAGGCGGCGGTGGTGGTCAGGGGCTTGATGAGCCGGTCCCCGGCCTCCAGCTTCCGAATGGGCTCCCGGCCCACCCGGAGCACCTCGTCCTCCAGGAAGGGGTTCTGATAGCGGGCGAAGATCTTCTCTACATACGCGTGGTGCACGTCCGGATCGAAACCGAATTCCTTGATGAGGCCCTCGCCGCTCTCGGAGATGGCGGCGTGGACAATCTCCCCGATGGCGGGGTCCGCGATGCTGTCCTTGATGGTTTCATAGCCCCGCAGGTAGCCAAGGTAGGCGCAGATGGCGTGGCCGCTGTTGAGGGTGAAGAGCTTCCGCTCCAGATAGGCCATCAGGTTGTCCGCAAAAGTGAGACCCGGGATGTCCGGCTTCTCGCCCTTCCAGGCGGCGGCCTCCACGTCCCACTCGCAGTAGCGCTCCACGGCGGCGTCCAGGATGTTGCCAAAGCTGGGCTTGGGGCAGATGCGGTCCACGGCGCAGTCGGCAAAGCCGATATGCTCCTCCAGGAAGGCGGTCTCCTCCTGGCTCAGGTGCTTCACCACCTCGTTTTTCAGGCGGGTGGTGGTACGCAGGCCGTTCTCACAGCACACCACGTTCATGGGCTCCGTGTTTCCGGCCTGGATGCGGGCCTGAATCCCCCCCGCGATGGACTTGGCGATGATGGGCAGGACATTGGGGCCCACGGCGGTGGTGATGAGGGAGCACTGGGCTACCTTCTGGGCGAACTCCGGGGAGGTGGAGATCACGCCGTCCACATTGTGGATGGCGATTTCGCCGGGCTCCTTGTCCAGAATGTGAACCGTGTAGCCGTGGTCCCGGTTTAGCGCCTCGATGATGGGCTCCACCACGTCGGCAAAGGTGACGTGCCAGCCCGCCTGGCTGAGCAGGGCCCCGATGAACCCCCGGCCGATGTTGCCCGCGCCGATTTGAATTGCCTGTTTCATAGACGCCTCCTGAAAGTAAAGATTTGGGTGCGGTAATCGTTTTCGCTCTGGTTTGAAGAAGGCCGCCTCGCTTGGGGGACGGGGCGGCCTTTGGTGAGCGGCTTTACGCTGGGGTCTGCCGCAAAAAGCAGCTTACTTGCCCAGCTTGGCCTCTAGCTCGGCCTTCTGGGCCTCGTAGCCGGGCTTGCCCAGCAGGGCGAACATGTTCTTTTTGTAAGCCTCCACGCCGGGCTGGTCGAAGGGGTTGACCTCCAGCAGGTAGCCGGACAGTCCGCAGGCGTACTCGAAGAAGTAGATAAGCTGGCCCAGGGAGTCGGCGCTCTTGCCGTCGGTTTCCACGATGACGTTGGGCACGCCGCCCTCGGTGTGGGCAAGCAGGGTGCCCTCCATGGCCTTGTCCCGGATGTAGTCCATGGACTCCCCGGCCAGGAAGTTCAGCCCGTCGCCGTTGACCTCGTCCTTGGGCACCAGCAGCTGGTGTTCAGAGGCCCCCAGGCGGACCACGGTCTCAAACATGATGCGCCGCCCGGCCTGGATATACTGGCCCATGGAGTGGAGATCGGCGGTGAACTCCACGCTTGCGGGGAAGAGGCCCTTGCCGTCCTTGCCCTCGCTTTCGCCGTAGAGCTGCTTCCACCACTCCAGCATGAAGCGGAAGGCGGGGTCGTAGCAGGCCAGCACCTCGATGCTCCAGCCCTTCTGATACAGCGCGTCCCGGAGGGCGGCGTAGGTCCAGGCGGGGTTTTCATAGGAGGCGGTCTCGCAGAGCTTCATCATCTTGGCCGCGCCGCCCATGAGCTCTTCAATGCTGATTCCGGCCACGGCGATGGGCAGCAGGCCCACGGCGGTGAGGACAGAGTACCGCCCGCCCACGCCGTCGGGCACCACGAAGCTCTCCCAGCCCTCCTCGTTGGCCAGGGACTTCAAAGCGCCCCGGGCCTTGTCGGTGGTGGCATAGATGCGCCCCTTGGCTCCGGCCTTGCCGTACTTCTTCTCCAGGGTGTCCCGGAAAAAGCGGAAGGCGACAGCGGGCTCGGTGGTGGTGCCGGACTTGGAGATGACGTTGACGGAGAAATCCTGGTCCCCGATGAGGTCAAAGACCTCCTGCATGGCGTCGGCAGAGAGGCCGTTGCCCACGAAATAGATGTTGGGGGTTTTCTTTCCGGGCTTTTGGTTGTAGTTGGGGGAGCAGAGGTATTCCACCACGCCCCGGGCGCCCAGGTAGCTTCCGCCGATGCCGATGACCACCAGGGCCTTGGAGTCGCCCTGAATCTTTTTGGCGGCGGCCTGGATACGGGTGAACTCCTCCTTGTCGTAGTCCACAGGGAGACGAACCCAGTCGGTGAACTCGTGGCCCGCTCCGGTGTGCTTCTGGAGCTTTTCCTGGGCCTCCGCCAGCCGGGGGGCGGCGGCGTTCTGGTAATCGGCGGGGATAAAGTTTTCGATCTGGAAGGATTTGACGTTCAGCATGATGCAGCTTCCTTTCCGTGAGGTTTCATGGATTTTGTGGGCTCCGGCGGAGCCGGAAACCGTATTGAGATTAGTATACCATTTTGCCGGGGCGGCGGCAAGACGCGGAGGGGGAAAAGTTGGCAAAATTTTCGGACAGAGGCCGGGCGTCCGGGTGAGTTGACATTTGTGCCCTGCTTTCGTATAATGCAGGGAGGCCGAAGGGCCAAATCAAAATCGCAGAGGTGAAAGGAGGCCATGGGAACATTCCCATCAAAGCGCCATGCGCCGGTTTCGGCCGGATAACGAGGTGAGGGGAGTATCGAACGGTTCGGCGGATGCCCCTCCGTGCCCTGGGCGGGCGCGTGACACGGCTTACAAATATGCGGGCGACCGCAAAACAGAGGAGCCGTGACCGTCCTGAGGAGACAAGTGACTGCGCATTTGTCCTCTTAATTTTTTAAATTAGGAGGAACGAATTTCCATGTGTGGAATTGTTGGCTTTGTAGGCCAAAAGCAGGCTGCCCCCGTGTTGCTGGAGGGCCTGCGGCAGATGGAGTACCGGGGCTATGATTCGGCGGGCGTCGCCGTCCGATCGGAGAGAAGGGGACTTCAGGTCCGAAAGTCCAAGGGCCGCCTCCAGGTGCTGGCGGACCTGATTCATGACGGTGCGGACTTGGAAGGGTCCCTGGGCGTCGGGCACACCCGCTGGGCCACCCACGGAGAGCCCAACGACGTCAACGCTCATCCCCACGTCAGCGGGGACGGAAAAATCGCCCTGGTACATAACGGCATCATTGAAAATTACCTGGAGCTTAAGGAACAGCTTACCCGGCAGGGGGTGGCCTTCACCTCCGAGACGGACACGGAAGTCGTGGCCCACCTCCTGGAGTTCCACTACCAGGAGTGCGGCAACATGCTGGAGGCCGTGGGCCGGTGCCTGCGGCGGATTGAGGGGTCCTATGCCTTTGGCATCATCTGCTCCGATTACCCCAACGCCCTCATCGCCGCCCGGAAGGACAGCCCGCTGATCATCGGCTTTGGGGAGGGGGAGAACTTCATCGCCTCCGACGCCACCGCCATCATCCGGCACACCCGGGAGGTGACCTATATGAACGACGGGGAGATTGCCGTGCTGACGGCCCAGAGCGTGGATGTCTTTGACGGCGAGGGAAACCCCCTGGAGAAACAGCACAGCCGCATTGACTGGGACGCGGCCTCCGCCGAAAAGGGCGGCTTCCCCCACTTCATGTTCAAGGAGATTCTGGAACAGCCGGAGGCCCTGCAAAAGACCATCTCCCCCCGCATCCGGGAGGGGCGGGTGGTGCTGGACGACATCCGCCTGACGGCGGAGTACGTGAGGAGCATCTCCCATATCTACATGATCGCCTGCGGCTCCGCCTATCACGCGGGAGTGGTGGGAAAATACACCTGGGAGCGGCTGCTCCGCCGCCCGGTGGAAGTGGCGCTGGCCTCGGAATTCCGATACAGCGAGCCTTTGGTGGATGAGCACACCCTGGTCATTGCCATCAGCCAGTCCGGGGAGACGCTGGATACCATGGCCGCCCTCCGGGAGGCCAAGCGCCTGGGAGGCCGGACCCTGGCCATCTGCAACGTGGTGGGCAGCTCCATCGCCCGGGAGGCGGACGACGTGCTTTACACCTGGGCCGGGCCGGAAATCGCCGTGGCTACCAGCAAGGGCTATTCCACCCAGCTGGCGGCGCTGAACCTGGTGGGGCTGTATCTGGCGGACCTGCTGGGGACGGTGGAAGCTTGCGAATACGACGCGATTTTGACGGAGCTCCAGGCCCTGCCGGAGAAGATGCGGAAGGTTCTTGCGAACTTTGAGGACACGAAGTACTTCGCCTCCCGCTTCTTTAACCACGACAGCATTTTCTTCATCGGCCGGAACTTAGACTACGCCATGGGACTGGAGGGCTCTCTCAAATTGAAGGAGATCAGCTACATTCACTCGGAGGCCTACGCCTCCGGGGAGCTGAAGCACGGGACCATCTCCCTCATCGAGCCGGGGACGCTGGTGGTGGCCCTGGGGACCTATGCCGCCCTCTTCGACAAGGCCATGAGCAACGTGGTGGAGGTAAAGGCCCGGGGAGCCGCCGTGCTGGCGGTCACCACCGAGGGCTTCCGGGAGCGGATGGCCAAGACCGCCGACGCAGTGGTCGCCGTGCCGGAGACCCACCCCTTGCTCCAGCCCTCTTTGTCCATTGTGCCCCTCCAGCTCTTTGCCTATTACGTGGCCCTTCAGCGGGGCTGTGACATCGATAAGCCGAGGAATTTGGCAAAGTCTGTAACTGTTGAATAACTGGTATGGAGACAGCCGGACCGCAAGGTCCGGCTGTCTGATTGTCTGGCGTGCCTCGGGCTTATTCCAGACCGTTTAGCAGCTTGTAGAGCTGGTCCACGCTGGCGTTGTCCACCAGGGCGTCGGTGTCCTCCTCGGTTTCGGCCACCTCGACGATTTTGCCCAGGATACCCAGGTGGTCCTCTCCGGTGGAGGCGATGCCCACCACCAGACGGACGGTCTCGTCTCCCCACTCGATGCCCTCGGGATAGGTCATGACGATGAGCCCGGTTTTCTTGATGGCCTTCCGGGATTCCTCGGTGCCGTGGGGAATGGCCACATGGCTGCCGATGGCCACGGAGAAGCTGGCTTCCCGGTCCAGCATGCCCTGGATATAGGCCTCCTCCACATAGCCGCTTTCCACCATCCGTTTGCCCACGGCCTTGATGGCCTCCTCGGGGCTGACGGGCTTGCAGTTTAGAACGATGTTCTTTTTCTCCAGCAGGATGGGCTGCTCCGCGGCGGCGGGAGCCTCTTCCACGGCGGCGGGAGCCGCAGGGGCGGAACCGCCCTTCCGGGCATCCAGCAGCTCCTGCACCAGGGTATTGTACTCCGGTGCGCCCATGAAGTTCTTGATGGGGATGATCCGGGCCTGGGGAGCCCGCTGGGCGGCCCGGCCGGAGAGCTCGTGGTGGGTGACGACGATCTGGCAGTCGCCGGGAATCTCGCCCACGGGGAAGTGGATGACCTCAATGTCCGTGATGCCCGCGTCCTTGAGCTTGTTGCGGACCATGGTGGCCCCCATGGCGGAGGAGCCCATGCCCGCGTCGCAGGCAAAGACGATCTTCCGGACATCCTTAGCGGAGACGGAGGCACCGGCGGAGGCGGCGGGAGCGGCCTGGCCCTTGGAAGCGGCCTTGGAGGCGGCGACCTGGGCCTGGGCCTCTTCCAGGCTGGCGTCCTTGCCAAAGAATTTCAGCAAAAACACGGAGATGAGGAAGCTGACCACGGCGGCGATGCCGATGCCCGCGATGTTGGCGAGGTATCCGCCCTTGGGGGTCATGAGCATTTCCGCGATGATGCTGCCGGGGGAGGCCGCGGCCGCCAGGCCGCCGCCCAGGGCGGAGAGGGTGAAGATGCCCACGATGTTGCCGATCATGGGGCCCAGGATGACGATGGGGTTCATGAGGACATAGGGGAAGTAAATTTCATGGATGCCGCCCACAAACTGAATGACGGCGGCGGCTCCGGCGGAGGAGCGGGTCTCGCCCTTGCCCGCCACGCAGTAGGCCAGCAGGAGGCCCAGGCCGGGACCGGGGTTGGACTCGATCATGAAGAGGATGGACTTGCCCATTTCCATGGCCTGTTCCGTGCCGATGGGAGTAAAGACGCCGTGGTTGATGGCGTTGTTCAGGAAGAGGACCTTGGCGGGCTCCACCAGGACGGCAGTCAGAGGCAGGAGGCTGTGGGCGACCAGGAACTCCACGCCCGCGCCCAGCCAAGTGGTGAGGGTCACACAGACGGGGGCGATGACATAGATGGACAAAATCGCCAGGATGGCGCCGATGATGCCCACGGAGAAGTTGTTGACCACCATTTCGAAGCCCGCGGGGATATGGCCCTCCATGGCCTTGTCAAACTTCTTGATGCACCAGCCGCCCAAGGGGCCGCAGATCATAGCCCCGATGAACATGGTGCTCTCCGTGGCGGCGATGGCGCCCAGGGTGGCCAGGGCGCCGGTAACCGCGCCTTTTTGCCCGCCCACGGCCTTGCCGCCGGTGTAGCCGATCAGGATGGGGAGCAGGAAGCGGAGCATGGGACCCACCATGCCGTTGATGGTGTCGTTGGGGAACCAGCCGTCCGGAATGAAGAAGGCGGCGATTAGGCCCCAGGCGATGAAGGCTCCAATGTTGGGCATGACCATGCCGCTGAGGAACCGTCCAAATTTTTGGACTCTTTCTTTCATAGATGAACGTCCTTTCTCATGATATGTTAGGGGTCAGGAAGCAGTATACCGCTTCCCGGCTAAGGAAAACGTAGAAAACAGGGGGTCAGATGGCCTCTAAAAGCGCCCGAATTTCCTCTCCAGTGGCCAGACCCTCGGAGAAAACGGTGGCGGCCCCGGCGGCGGCCCCCATGCGGTGGGCGGCGGTGTAGTCCCGGGTGGAGAGCCAACCGGCCAGGAACCCGGCCACCATGGAGTCTCCCGCCCCCACGGTATGACGGACCACTCCCGGGGGAACTCCCAGGCGGCGGAGCCCGCCGGTTTCGTCCAGCAGCAGCGACCCGTCCCCGGCCAGAGAGACCAGGATGTTTCGGGCCCCTTGGGTCTGGAGGCTTCTGGCGCAGGAGAGGACCTCCTCCTCGGTCAAGGATTCCGTTCCGAAAAGCTCCCCCAGCTCGGCCCGGTTGGGTTTGATGAGGAAGGGACGGCAGGGGAGAACGCCTTTCAGCAGGTCCCGGGCGGCGTCCACCACCGTCAGCACGTCCCGGCCCGCCACCCGATCTAAAATGGTCCGGTATACGTCCCCAGGCAGTCCGGCGGGCAGGGACCCGGCCAGGACCAGCACGTCGCCTGCCTCCAGGCGGTCCAGCTTGCGAAGCAGGGCCTCCAAAGCCGGGACGGGGATGGCGGGGCCCCGGCCGTTGACTTCCGTCTCGCCGCCGCCGGAGCGGATTTTGACGTTGACTCGGGTCAGGCCCTCCTCCAGCCACACGAAGTCCGTGGGAATACCCAGGGCTTTCAGCCCGTTTTCCAGGGCCCTGCCGGTGAACCCGGCCGCAAAGCCCAGGGCCGTGGTCTCTACCCCCAGACTGTGGAGAACCGTAGAGACGTTGACGCCCTTGCCGCCGAAGTGCAACTGCTCCCGGCTGGTGCGGTTCAGCTCTCCGGGGCGGAAGCCGTCCACCAGGACCTCATAGTCCAGGGCGGGGTTCAGCGTTACCGTGTAGACCACCCTCACACCTCCCGGACGTCCGTGCAGTCCCGGTACCGCTCATCTGGAAGGCGGTCGGTGATGATGCGGGCGGCGCCCAGGGTGAAGTTGTACTGCCCAAAGGCGGCCAAGGTCTCCGTGTGTTGTTCCGCCAGCATAATTCACCCCCCTCTTTCTGATCGAAATTGGCTGATTTCGGATGTCCCTGCCTATAATAGCGCCAACTTCCATCAAAGTCAATGGAGCCCAATCAAGCGCAAGCTTATAAAATCAGACACCAAACTTGTGCAGTCCGCCAAAGGACATACCTTTTGTGAGGAGGCTGCGGCAGAAAGGCTCTTTCTGGGGCGTCAAAGGGTTTTGAGGAAGCGCTCCACCCGGTCCAGACCTTCTTTCAAGTCCTCGTCGGAGTAGCAGTAGCTCAGCCGCATGTAGCCCTCGGCGCCGAAGTATACACCGGGAATCAAGCCCACCAGACCCTCTTTCAGCATCTTCTCGCAGAAGGTCCGGGAGTCCATGCCGTACTTTTTGATGTTGATAAACATGTAGAAGGCCCCCTCCGGCTTCTGAACCTCCAGACCGCAGTCTTGGAGACGCTGGTAAACGTAGTCCCGGCGCTTGCGGAAGAGCTCCGTCATGGGGGTGGTGTCACTCTCCAGGGCGGCCACGCAGGCGGGCTGGACGAAGGCGGGGGCGGAGACCACGGCGTACTGGTGGAAAATCTGCATCCGGTCCCGGATGGGGGCGTCTGCCAGACAGTAGCCCAGCCGCCAGCCGGTCATGGCATAGGGCTTGGAGAAGCTGTTGATGACAATGATCCGGTCCCGCATGTCCTGGTACTCCGCGAAGCTGTGATAGTCCTCCGTGTAAACCAGACTGCGGTACACATCGTCGCAGAGGACGAAGATGGGCTTGTCCCTCAAAATCCCGTGTACGGCGTCCAGGGTCTCCCGGGTGTAGATGCAGCCGGTGGGGTTGTTGGGGGAGGTGAGGACAATGGCCTTGGTCCTCGGGGTGATGGCGGCCTCCAGAGCCTGGGGGTCAATCTGGAAGTGATGATCCTCCGTGGGCAGGGCCACGGGCACGCCCCGGCAGAGCTGGGTAATGGATTCGTAGAGGCTGAAGGCCGGAGTGGGGATGATCACCTCGTCCCCAGGGTTCAGCACGGTGGACAGGCCGATAAACAAGCTCTCCGTGGCGCCGACGGTGAGGATGATCTCCTCGGGGGAGTAGCGCAGGCCGTGAGCCCGCTCCTCGAATTTGGAGATGGCCTCCAGCATGTAGGGATAGCCGTTGCCGGGGGGATAGTGGGTGTCGTTTTGATCCAGGGCGGCCTTAGCGGCCTCCTTGACCACATCCGGGGTGTTCTGGTCCGGCTCTCCAATGGTCAGGGCGCAGGCCCCGGGAGTGTCCCGCACCAGGAAGGTGAAGCGGCGGATGCCGGACAGCTCCAGGCCCAGCACGGCGCTGTTTAAGCTCAGGTCCATAGGATTCACGCTCCTTCTCGCTTGAAATACGAGACCAGTATATGCGCAAGTGGAGGGCTTGTCAACGCTTTAAAGCGAAAAGGACGCCGCAAAACGGCGTCCCGGCGGGGCTTAGCGGTCGCTTGGGAGCCAGCAGTCCTGGAAAATCAGGTCGTCCACGTCCCCGGCGGTGTTTTTCACAATGCTCACGGCAGGTCCTCCTTTTGTTTTTCAGTCTATTTAACAGTCTATGCCGAAGGGGAAGGAAGGTTTCCTGAAATGGAAAAAAACCTCCTCCCAAATTTTTGGGAGGAGGGATGAGGCTCATAGGCTCATCTGGTAGATGTTCACGATGTCCTCCACACTAAGGGGGACAAAGGTCTTGTCAAAGCCGCTGTTCCGGGCCTTCCGGGCCATTTCCCCGAAGTGCTCCGGACCGATGCCCAGCTCCGCCAGCGTGGCGGGGAGCCCCAGGGAGTTGAAGAACGCCCGGGTTTTTTCAATGGCGGCCTCCGCCGCCTCCCGGACCGGGAGGGCGGGGTCCAGGCCCCAGACGGCGGCGCCGTACCGGGCGAAGCGGGCTTCGGTTTGTTCACGGAGAACATAGCGCATCCAGTTGGGGGTCAGGATGGCCAGCCCCACGCCATGGGTGACGTCATAGAAAGCGGAGAGCTCGTGCTCCATCCGGTGAACGCTCCAGGCCACAGGCTTGCCCATGTCCAAAAAGCCGTTGATGGCCCAGGCGGCGTTCCACATGAGGTTGGCCCGGGCCTCGTAGTCATCGGGGGTTTCGATGGCCTTGGGGCCGTATTTCACGCAGGAGCGGAGGATGGCCTCCGCCAGGCTGTCCGCCAGATAGTTGGTCTCAATGAGGCTGAAGTAGTTCTCGAAGGTGTGGGACATGATGTCCGCCGTGCCGGCGGCGGTCTGGGCGGCGGGGAGGGAATAGGTGTAGGTAGGGTCCAGGATGGACACGGCGGGATAGCAGCAGGGCCCGGCGAAGGATTCCTTCTCGTTGGTCTCCGGATTGGAGATGACGGCGATGCTGTCCATCTCGGAGCCGGTGGCCGCCATGGTCAGCACGGTGAAGATGGGCAGGGCCCGCTCTGGGGTGAGCTTCTTGGCGGAGAGGTCCCAGGGGTCCCCGTCGTAGTAGAATCCGGCGGCAATCCCCTTGGCGCAGTCGATGACGCTGCCGCCACCCAGGGCCAGCACGCCGTCCAGCTCCTGCTCCCGGCAGAGGCGGACGCCCTCTCGAACCGTGGCAACCCGGGGGTTGGGCTCCACGCCGGGGAGCTCCGTCCAGGAGATGCCGTGTGCTTTCAGCTGAGCGATGGCCGCGTCAAAGACGCCGTTGCGCTTGATGCTGCCGCCTCCGTAGACCACCAGGACCTTGCGGGCCCGGGCGGCGATTTCCCCGCCCAGCTTTTGAATCTGCCCCTGGCCGAAATGGACCACCGTGGGAATCGAATAGGTGAAATTTTTCATAAGCAAATCCCTTTCCGTATACAGGCGCTCAGGCGTACAGCCGCTTCACCGCCGCCTTGGACTCGTAGAGAATTTTGTCCGCGTCCAGGGTTAAAAATTCGCCGTTCTCATAGAGAATCTTCCCGTCCACCATGGTTAAAACCACGTCGCTGCCCTGGGCGGAGTAGACCGTCAGGGCCAGGGGGTCCAGGTTGGGGAAGAGGTGAGGCTTTGTCAGGTCCAGGGCGATGAGGTCCGCCTTCTTGCCTACGGCCAGCTCGCCGGTGTCCTCCCGGCCCTGGAGCCTGGCCCCGTTGCGGGTGGCCATGGCAAGGAGCTGGGCGGGCTTCAAAATGGTGGGGTCCCGGTGATAGCCGTTGTGGAGGACGGCGGCCAGGTGCAGCTCCTCCATCAGATTTAAGTTGTTGTTGCTGGCGGCTCCGTCGGTGCCCAGGGTGACATTGAGCCCCAGCTCCAGCATCCGCTGAATGGGGGCGAAGCCGCTGCCCAGCTTCATGTTGCTGGTGGGGTTGTGGATGGGGCTGACGCCCTTTTCCAGCATCAGGGCCATGTCCTCCTCCGTGACAAAGACGCAGTGGGCGGCGGCGGTGGGGGAGTCGAAGGTCCCCAGGTCATAGAACCATTTCGCCGGGGTCTTGCCGTATTTCTCCACGCACTTGTCATGCTCCTTTTTCGTCTCGGAGAGGTGAATGTGCATCCTCCCCCCCAGGGATTTACAGTCGGCGCTGTAGGGGCCCACGATATGCTCGAAGCAGGTGTATTCCGCGTGGACGGAAAAGTCGATGCGGACCCGGCCGTCCCCCGCGCCGTGGTAGTCCTTGAAGAGCTGGATGGATTCTTTCGCCCGGAAGTTTTCGGCGTAGGTCTCGTCTTGATTGAAGCACTGGACCGGGCGGGAGATGTTGGCCTTGATGCCGCAGGCCAGGGCGTTTTCCACAGCGGTCTGGGGCTCGAAGTACATATCGGAATAGCTGGTGGTGCCGGTGGAGATCATCTCCAGAAGGGCCAGCTGGTTGCCGGTTTTGATGTCCTGGGCCGTCAGCTTGTCCTCAATGGGCATGATCTTCCCGAACAGCCACTCCTGGAGGGAGAGGTCGCTGCCCACGCCCCGGAGTAGCACCATGGGGCTGTGGTTGTGGCAGTTGATCAGGCCCGGCAGCAGCAAGCGGCCGGAGAGGTCCTTCTCCTGGTCATAGGCGCCCTGGGGCTGTTCCGTTCCGATGTAGTCGATGGTGTCGCCGTCCACACCCAGATAGGCGTTTTCCAGGCAGCGGAAGCCCGTCCCCTCCGAGGCCAGAATGTCACAGTGTTTCAGCAGCAGCTTCATAGGCTTGTCTCCTCCTTATTTAAATCGCGGCTACGATGGTTTTCATGTAATCGCTGAAAGCGCCGGAAATCTTCTCCGCCGCCTCATCCACCTCCTTGGCGCTAAGGGGCTGGTCCAGCACCCCGGCGGCCATATTGGTGATGACGGACAGGGCCAGCAGAGGAAGGCCACAGTGGACGGCGGTGAGGGCCTCCGTGACGGTGGACATGCCCACGGCGTCGGCCCCCAAAAGCCGGGCGGCCCGGATTTCCGCCGGCGTTTCGAACTGGGGACCGGGGAAAAACATATAGGTCCCCTCGTGGAACTGGAGGGGGGAGCGTTTGGAGAGGTCCAGGGCCAGCTTCCGCAGCTCCGGCGTGTACATCCGGGAGACATCGAAAAACCGGGGGCCGAAGTCCTCCAGGTTGGGCCCCCGAAGGGGGCTGTCCCCGTTGAGCTTGATGTGGTCCCGGAGGACCATCACGTCCCCGGGACGGTAGTCCCGGTTGACGGCCCCAGCGGCGTTGGTGAGGATGACCGTTTTCACCCCCAGCAGCTTCAAAACCCGGATGGGGATGACCAGCTCCTCGAAGGAATAGCCCTCATAGGAGTGGAAGCGGCCGGACATGCAGACCACCTTCCGTCCTTCCACAGAGCCGAAGATCAGCTTCCCGGCGTGGGAGGCCACGGTGGAGAGCAGGAAGTGGGGGATGTCGGCATAGTCCACCACGATGGGGTTTTCGATGGTCTGGGCAAAGGGGCCCAGGCAGGAGCCCAGGACAACGCCCACCTCCGGGGTGAAGTCCACACGGGTTCGCAGGAAATCTGCGCTGGCTTGGAAATATTCGCGGGTGTAGGCCATGGGCGGAACACCTCCTGACAATAATACCCTGATTTTAGCACAGGTCCATGGGCGTGTCAATTGGCCAGGGGGTGGGGGCGCATCCGCTGACGCATGTGAACAAAGGAGGGCGCGCGGGAGCGGGCTCTGTCCCGCTCCGCTTTTTGGAGCGGCCAATCTTTCGCCAAAGGGGCCGAAGAAGCGTCTGGCGCCCTTTTCTCTGGGGGCCTTCGGTGGTATACTATAGAAGCCCGATTTTCCATTCATGACATTAAAACGCCCGTTCAGAGCAGCGGACTTGCCTTGGGCCCTGCCGTCTGCTACGGTGGAAGAGGTGATCAATATGCTCCATTTTGCGGTCTGCGACGATGAACCTTATATGCTGGACCAGCTCGCGGTCTGGCTGGAAACCAGCCTGGGCGACTTGGGCTGCCGGGAGGCGGTCCTCCGGCGCTTTTCCAGCGGGCAGGCCCTGCTGGAAGCCGGGGAGGACTTCGACCTGGTGTTCCTGGACATCCAAATGGCCCCGCCCGACGGCCTGGAGACGGCAAGGGCCCTCCGCCGCCGGGGGGACGAGTGCCGGATTGTCTTTTTGACGGTGCTCCGGGAGCGGGTATTCGACGCCTTTGAGGTCCGGGCTTTCGATTATCTGGTGAAGCCTGTGGACCCCGCCCGGCTCCGCCGAACTTTGGAGCGGGCCCTGGAGGATTTGGACCGGCGGCAGACCCGGACGCTGCTGATTCAGCGGGGAACCGCCCGGGAGGTGATCCCCCTGGAGGAGATTGTCTACTGCGAGGTGCTGGGGCGGAAGGTCTACCTCCACCGGGAGGACGGCGGTGTCCTGGACTACTATGACAAGCTGGCGGACCTGGAGCGGCGGCTGGGGAGCGGCTTCTTCCGCTGCCACCGGAGCTATCTTGTAAACCTGGACCACGTGCGGGGTTGCGGCGAGGGACAGGTGAGGTTGAGTGGAGGCGGGGCCGTCCCGGTTTCCCGTCTCCGGGAGGGGGAGCTGACCCAGGCGCTGCTGCGCCGCATGCGGGAGCGGGAGGGATGACATGGACTGGTTTTCGCTTTGCCTGAACGCCGTGACCCTGGCCGCTCAAGGCCTTCTGCACATGGCCTTTCTCTGCCGCCTGACGGGGCGGCGGGGGCGGGCGTGGCAGATTGCCCTCTACCTCCTGCTGCTGTCCGGCATTGAAGCCATATTCAGCGCCGCCGGATGGGGCGCACCGGCGGCCATGGCGGCGGCGCTGGCGGCCCTGTATGCCATGAGCCGCCTGGCCCTGGGGAACCGGCCCGTCCCCTCCTGCACGGCGGCGCTGCTGGCGGTGTATGTCTTTCAGATGGCCGCGGGCATGGTGAATTCCGTGGAGGTCGTATTTTATCCCCATGTGTCCATGGGCCTGCCCCTGTATGCCCTGGTCGTCCTGTCGGTCCTATCGTCCATTGCCCTGTGCGCCCTGTGCTATGGGCTGGTTCTGCGCCTCCTCCCGCTGGGGGAGGACCAGTCCAATCTGGGGCTTTTGCCCCTGCCCGGCCTGTTCTTTCTGGCGGTGGAGCTCTATATTCTGGAGACGGCCTACAGCCGCCTGTCCCTCGCCCCGGAGCCGCTGGGGCGGCACATGGCCCTGCTGGCCCTCCAGACCCTGGGGTTGGCGGCGCTGCTGTGCACACTGTATGCCTATCGTCGGGCGTGCCGGGGCGTCCGGGCCCAGGCGGAGCTGGACTTGCTTAGCCAGTCGGTCCAGGCCCAGCGAACCTATGTGGCGGAGGCCCAGACCCGCTATGAGAAAACCCGCGCCTTTCGCCACGATCTCCAAAACCACCTCTTCGTGCTGGACGGCCTCCTCTCCGCCGGGCGGACGGAGGAGGCCCGCCGGTATCTGGAGAAGCTGGAGGCGGCCTCCGCCGCCCTGGCCCCGCCCTGCCGGACGGGAGAGGCGGCGGTGGACGCGCTGCTGGGGGAGAAGCTGGCCCTGGCGGAGGCCCGGGGCATCCCGGCGGAGGTCTCCCTGCGCCTGCCGGAGGATGGACGCCTGGATGCCTTTGACCTCTGCGTCATCTTTGCCAACGCCCTGGACAACGCCCTTCGGGCCGCCGCCGGGGCGGAGGGGGAAGCGCCCTTCCTCCGGGTTCGGGGACAGCGGCAGGGGGACTTCTACCGGCTGGAATTTGAGAACAGCTGTGCCTTCGGGCCGCCGCCGGAGCCGGGAACAGGACTGCGGAATATCCGGGCGGCGGCGGAGAAGTACGGCGGGGCGATGGCCTGTGAGAAATCCAAGGGGCGCTTCCGCCTGGATGTGCTGCTGAACATCTCAGGACATAAGAGCGGCAGTTCAGGGCAAAGCCCTTGAAAACCGGCGGGGAGGTGCTACACTGGACGACAAGAAAGGAGGGGGTTCTTATGATCCCAATTTCCAGCAGCAGTTCCCGGCCAGCCGCAGAGCCCGCCCTCCGGGCAGCCGAACGGACCACAAAGGCCCGCCCCGCGTCCCAGCCCGCCTCCGAGGCCC
This sequence comes from uncultured Oscillibacter sp., assembly GCA_910587705.1. Taxonomy (GTDB): domain Bacteria; phylum Bacillota; class Clostridia; order Oscillospirales; family Oscillospiraceae; genus Oscillibacter. Next base: position 173,413 of record CAJUMX010000001.1, on the reverse strand, counting down.
CGCTGCGACCTGTCAAGGACAAATACGTTCCGGAGGAAAAACAAGCGTCCTATGGCCGCTATTGGCTGGGGAAGGACGAGGACGGAAGCCCCAAAATCTACTTTGACGACCCCGAGGCGGCGGAGGGCGCTCCTGTTTCCCCGGGGGCTCCCAGGGCAGAATACCCGGACGGAGAAAAGGAGCCCATGTCTCCGGAGAAGGCTGGTCCGCCGGACAAGGGCGGCAAGGAGGAGAAATGCGTCGGCAATACCGACGCGGTGGACCGGGAGATCAGGAAGCTGAAGGAAAAAAAGGAAAAGCTGGAGGCCAAGCTCAACCGGGAGACCGACGAAACGAAGCGGGAGAGCCTGGAACGTCAGCTGGCCCAGGTGGAGAATGAGCTGAGGCAGAAGGACAACGACGCCTACCGCCGCCAGCACACAAAAGTTACAAACGGCTGAGCCGGACAACCATATCAGCGCGGAGAAAATTTTTTCTCCGCGCTGATATTTTACAAGCCATTCGACGAAAAACCTGCTATAATGAGTCCGGCGAAGGGAGGGACGGAAGGTGAAAGACGAATTCGGGACGGCGGTTTACGACGCCGGGCTGCGCTTAGAGGCATACCGCTTCCGCCGCTCCTTTCCCAAGCACTTCCACGAGTATTACGTCGTCGGCTACATCGAGGACGGGCAGGGGGAGCTGATCTGCCGGGATGTGGCGTACGCCTTGAAAAAGGGGGACATCATCATATACAACCCCGGCGACCTCCACGCCTGCGCCGAGAGCGGCGCGGCCCTGGAGTACTGGGGCCTGCACATACCCAAGGAGACCATGCTGGACCTGACCGGGGAACTGACGGGGCAACGGACGCTGCCGGCTTTCTCTCAGAATGTGGTGTCCGACCCGGAGGCCGCCTGGGATTTCCGGGCCCTCCATGAGGAGATCATGCGAGGCTCCCGGGAGTTCGAGCGGGAGGAGCGGCTGTTGCTGCTGCTCTCCCGGCTGCTGCGGCTGTGCGGACAGCCTGTGGGGGACCCGGCCCCCGCTGGGCGGGAGGCGGTGGAGCGGGCCTGCGCCTTTATGGAGGGGCACTATGGAGAGCGAATTACCCTGGAGCGTCTCCGGGAGGAGGCGGGGTTGAGCAAGTCGGCCCTGCTCCGGGCCTTCGCCCGGGAGAAGGGGGTTACGCCTTACCGCTATTTGGAGAACCTGCGGGTGGGCGCGGCGAAGAGGCTGCTGGAGCAGGGGGTTCCGCCTGCCGAGGCGGCCCTGCGGACGGGCTTTTCCGACCAGAGCCATTTTACCAACTATTTCAGCCGGTTTATCGGCCTGGCGCCCGGGGCCTACCGGGAAATGTTTTTGGACAAGGAGCGTTTATGCCATGAAAAATGACCAGGCAAGGGGCCACGCCGCTGCCTTCTTCACCATCGCCGTCTGGGGGACCACTTTCATCTCCACCAAGGTGCTGCTGCGGGACTTCCAGCCGGTGGAGATTTTGTTCATTCGCTTTATCATGGGCCTTGTGGCCCTGTTCCTGGCCTGCCCCCGGAGGATGCGGGGCGTCACGAAAAAGCAGGAGCTGATCTTTGCCGGAGCGGGCCTGTGCGGCGTGTGCCTGTACTACCTGCTGGAGAACATCGCCCTGACCTATACCCTGGCCTCCAACGTGGGGGTGATTCTCTCCGTGATTCCCTTTTTCACGGCGGTGCTGTCCCACCTGTTTTTGAAGGAGGAGCGGCCCGGCGGCGGCTTCTACCTGGGCTTTGTGGTGGCGATGGTCGGAATCTCCCTCATCAGCTTCAGCGGCTCCCAGCTGGAGCTGAACCCGATAGGGGACCTTTTGTCCCTGCTGGCGGCGGTGATTTGGGCCTGCTACGTAATTTTGACCCGGAAGATCAGCGCCTGGGGCTGGAACACCATTCTCACCACCCGGCGGACCTTTGTCTGGGGAATTTTGTGGATGCTCCCGGCGCTTATGGTGTTTGACTGCCGCCTGGGGTTGGAGCGGTTCGCCAACCCCGTGTATCTGGGGAATCTGGTGTTTCTGGGCTTTGGCGCGTCGGCGGTGTGCTTTGTCACCTGGAATCTGGCGGTGAAGCTGCTGGGGCCGGTCAAGACCAGCGTGTACACCTATCTGGCCCCGGTCATCACCGTGGCGGCCTCGGTGCTGATTCTCCATGAGCCCATCACGCCGCTGGCCGCCCTGGGAGCTGTGCTGACCCTGACGGGACTGCTGCTGTCCCAGGGGAAGAGCCTGCTGAAAAAAGAGACGGCGGAGAGGTCCGCCGAATAAGAACCCGTATTCATACAGGGAAACGCCGGAAGGACCGTCCAGACAGCATTGAACTGTTGTGAATACAGGTTCTAAGAGACGCGGCGGCCCCGAATCTTCGGGGTCGCCGCGTTTTGCGCTGTGGAGGGAACCGGATTTGCTTCCCAGGAGATCAGCCGTTTTTGACCCGGGCGGAGGTGCGGCCCTCGGGCTGAATCTCCCCGGCGGCCAGCAAAGCCCGTTTCGTCAGGGCTGGGCCCACCAGCTCATAGACCAGCACGGAGAAGAGCACCACGCTCCGGACCACCGTGCCATCGGCCAGGGCCTGGGCGGTGATGGCCATGCCCAGGGCCACACCGGCCTGGGGCAGCAGGGTGATGCCCAGGTATTTTTGGATGTTTTCGTCGCAGCCGGTGAGGGCACAGCTGCCGTAGGAGCCCGCGTATTTGCCCAGGGAGCGGACCAGGATGTAAATGACGCCGATGAGCAGCACGGAGGGGTTCCGCAGCACGGACAAATCCAGCTCCGCGCCGGAGAGGACAAAGAACAGCACGAACAGGGGGGCTGTCCACCCGTCCACCCGGGCCATCAGCTCCTCGGAGAAGTCGCAGATGTTGCAAAACAGGGTGCCGGTCATCATGCACACCAGCAGCAAAGAGAAGCCGCAGTGGACGCCGCCCACCTCGAACTCCTTCATAGACAGGCCCACCGTCAGCAGGACAAAGCCGATGGAGATGGACAGGCGCTTGCTTCGGGAGTGGAAAAACTGCTCCACCCAGTAAAGAGCGATACCGGCCACCGCTCCCAGGCCCAGGGAGAGGAGGATTTCCACCACCGGCTCCACCAGCACCGTCACCACGCTGACAGCCCCGCTCTCCAGGGCCATGGCCACGCCGAAGGAGGCGGAAAAGAGCACCAGGCCCACCGCGTCGTCAATGGCCACCACCATTAAAAGAAGCCTTGTCATGGGACCGTCGGCCTTGTACTGCCGGACTACCATCAGCGTGGCGGCGGGGGCCGTGGCGGCGGCGATGGCACCCAGGGTGATGGCGGAGGAGACGGAGATGACGTCCGGCCGGACCAGGTGCAGGAGAATCAGGGCCAGGTCCACCAGGGCCGTGGCGGCCACCGCCTGAAGGATGCCCACCACGATGGCCTGACGGCCCATGGTTTTCAGCTGGCTTACCCGGAACTCGTTGCCGATGGTGAAGGCGATGAAGCCCAGGGCCACCTGGGAGAGCATGTTCAGGCCCTCCACCGCCTCCATGGAGGCGAAGCCCAGGCCGCCGATGTGCAGCGCGCCCAAGCAGAAGGGGCCCAGCAGCAGCCCCGCCACCAGATAGGCGGTGACAGCGGGCAGCTTCAGCCGCTTGGCTGCCCGGGACAGCAGCAGTCCGCCGATCAGAGCGGCGGAAAGGCTGATAAGAATTTCCATTGTTCATTACCTCTTTCCCAATATACCATATGCGCCATATGATGAAGTAAGATACCATTCCCGGGGGAAATCGTCAAGAACCAGAGCCGACAAAAATCAGCGGGAAAACCCCTGGATTTTATCTGTTTTCCCACTCTCTTCGGGTGCTGCGGCAGGGAGCGGGCCAAAGACCGCCTTGACAGCGGCGGACGGATGGCTATAATGGGAAAAAAGCCCTCTGCGGGGCTTAAGAACCATGAGACAGGAGGCCGCCATGAAGCTTGCCATCAAGACCTGCACCTTGGACATGCCCTATGAGGACATGCTGGATTTCTGCGCCGCCCAGGGGATTTCCGGCCTGGAGATCGGCACGGGCAACTGGTCCGCCGCGCCCCACATCGACCTGGAGGCGCTCCTTTCCTCCGAGACCGCCCGGACCCGCTGGCGGGACGCGCAGCGGCGGCGGGGTTTGGAGCTCTGTGCCTTGAACTGTTCCGGAAATCCCCTGGCCTATGAGCGGGATCGGGAGGTGACGGAAAAGACCTTCCGCCTGGCTTCCCTGCTGGGGGTGAGGAAGATTGTCATGATGAGCGGCCTCCCCGCCGGGTGCCCCGGAGACCGGACGCCGGTGTGGATCACCACCTCCTGGCCTCCGGAGACCCAGGACATCCTGGACTACCAGTGGAATGATGTGGCCATCCCCGCTTGGAGGGAGCTGGTTTGCAGGGCTGAGGACTGCGGCGTGGAGCGGATCGCCTTGGAGAACCACGGGATGCAGCTGGTGTACAATCCGGAGACGCTGCTGCGCCTCCGGGAGGCCGTGGGGCCCATGGTGGGCATGAACCTGGACCCCTCCCACCTGTTCTGGATGGGCGGAGACCCCATTGAGGCCGCCCGGGTTCTGGGGGAGGCGGGTGCCCTGTACCACATTCACGGCAAGGACTCCAGGCCGGAGCGGCGACAGTGGGGCCCCAACGGCATGCTGGACACCAAGCCCATCGACGCCTTCCGCCAAAGGAGCTGGAACTATGTGGCCGTGGGGGCGGGACACGGCGTCCAGTGGTGGCAGGAGTTCTTCTCCGTTGCCCGCATGGCCGGGTACGACGAGGTGGTCTCCCTGGAAATGGAGGACCTGACCCTGCCCATGCTGGAGGGCCATCTGGCCTCCCTCCGCACCTTGAAGGAGGCGCTGGTCCTTTGAGGAGGGGGAGCGCCCTTCATAGGACGGGCCCTCGGGGCATAGCTTGAAACAACGACCGCGATGGGAGGAGACACGCCATGAGCCATGTGTACACATCCATGGAGCAGCTGATCGGCGGAACCCCGCTGCTGGAGCTGACCCACGTGGAGCGGGAGGAGGGGCTGGAGGCCCGGGTTCTGGCAAAGCTGGAGTTTTGGAACCCCGCCGGGTCCGTCAAGGACCGGGCGGCTAAGGCCATGCTGGACGATGGGGAGGCCCGGGGCCTTTTGAAGCCCGGCTCCGTCCTCATCGAGCCCACCTCCGGCAACACGGGCATTGGACTGGCCGCCGTGGCCGTCCCCCGGGGCTACCGGGTGCTCATCGTCATGCCGGAGACCATGAGCGAGGAGCGCCGACGCCTGATGCGGGCCTATGGCGCGGAGGTGGTCCTCACCCCGGGGGAGAGCGGTATGACCGGGGCCATTGAAAGGGCCCGGGAGCTGGCGGCGGAAATCCCCGGCAGCTTCCTTCCCGGCCAATTTGAAAACCCCGCCAACCCCGCCGCCCACCGGGCCGTAACGGGCCCAGAGATCTGGGCGGACACAGAGGGGAGGGTGGACATGTTTGTGGCAGGCGTGGGCACCGGGGGGACCCTCACCGGCGTGGGGGAGTATTTGAAGAGCCGGAACCCTGCCGTAAAAATTGTGGCGGTGGAGCCTGCCGCCTCCCCGGTGCTGAGCGGGGGGAAAGCCGGGAGCCACGGGCTCCAGGGCATTGGCGCGGGCTTTGTGCCGCGGGCCCTGAACACGGAGATTTACGACGAGGTTATCCCTGTGGAGGACGAGGCCGCCTTTGCCATGGTCCGCCGCCTGGGGCGGACGGAGGGCGTGCTGGCGGGCATCTCCTCCGGCGCGGCGGTGTGGGCCGCCGTCCAGCTGGCGAAACGGCCTGGGAACCGGGGAAAGACCATCGTGGCCCTGCTGCCCGACGGCGGGGACCGCTATCTCTCCACAGCGCTGTTTGCGGACTGAACGACCCCAAAAGGGACGGCTTGCGTCGTCCCGCAGGCTGGCGAACATGTCTTTTCGCCAGCCTGCGCAGGTTTTTCAGAATTTAAAAAGTTCCGAAAAACTTCTGATTGAAAACGAGAGAAACCCCTGATGGGTTTCTCTCGTAGCTCTTTTCCTTTCCGCTCGCGTTCAGACCGCAGTTTTTTGACAAGAAAAGGGACGGCTTACACCGTCCCTTCCGTCTGTATGTCGTTGCCGGTCACCTGGGCAGGCGCTGGTAGATTTCCATTTCCCGGTGGAGCCGGTCCGCCAGCTCTGGAGAGAAGCTCCCCGGCTGAGCCCGCCACCGCCAGTTTCCACCCAGGGTGGAGGGAGTGTTGATCCGGCCCTCGCTGCCCAGACCCAGCAGGTCCTGGAACTGCATCACCGCCAGGTCCGCCACAGAGGCCCAGGCGGAGCGCATCATGCCCCAGTGGCAGCCCTCCTCTTCGTTCAGCCGGAGGTAGGCCCTTGCCAAGGCGGCGTCCTCCGCCGGGGCGGTGGCCAGCCAGCCCTGGATGGTGTCGTTGTCGTGGGTGCCGGTGTAGGCCACGCAGTGGGGGGTGTAGCAGTGGGGGAGATAGCCCCCGCCGGTGTCCCGGCTGTCAAAGGCGAACTCCAGCACCTTCATGCCGGGATAGCCCGTCTGGTCCAGCAGCTCCCGGACGGAGGGGGTGAGAAAGCCCAAGTCCTCGGCAATGATATCCCGGGGGCCCAGGGCCGCCTCCACGGCCCGGAAAAAGTCGATGCCGGGGCCGGGCCGCCAATGGCCGTTTCGGGCGGTGGTGTCTCCGGCGGGAATGGCATAGTACTGGTCAAAGCCCCGAAAGTGGTCAATCCGCAGGGTGTCGTAGAGCTGGAACTGGGCGGCGATGCGGCGAATCCACCATCGGTAGCCGTCGGCCTTCATGGCCTCCCAGTCGAAAAGGGGGTTTCCCCACAGCTGTCCGTCGGCGGCAAAGCCATCCGGCGGGCAGCCCGCCACCTCCGTGGGCCGTCCGTCGGCGTCAAGCTGGAACTGCTCGGGATTGGCCCAGACGTCGGCGCTGTCGATGGAGACGTAAATGGGCAGGTCCCCGATGATGGAGACGCCTTTTTCGTTGGCATATTCTTTCAGGCTCCACCACTGGCAGAAAAAGAGGAGCTGTACCCGGGTCCAGAAGTCGATTTCTCCGGCCAGCTCCTTCCGGACCCTCTCCAGGGCGGCGGGGCGGCGAAGGCGCAGCTCCTCCGGCCACTCCAGCCAAGGAGCTCCGTCATACCGGTCCTTCAGGGCCATGAACAGGGCGTAATCCGCCAGCCAGTCCGCCTTCCAGAGGACGCCCCGCAGCTCGAATAAGTCTCCCCGTTTCAGACGGGAACAAGCCAGGCGCAGGACCGCAAAGCGGTTTCGGTAAAGGGCTTCATAATCCACCCGTTCCGGGTCGCGGCCCCAGTCCAGGGACTGGTATTCCCTTGGCTCCAGGAACCCCCATTCGGCCAAGGTGTCCAGGTCGATGAAATAGGGGTTCCCCGCAAAGGAGGAGAAGGACTGATAGGGGGAATCCCCGTAGCTGGTGGGTCCCACAGGAAGAATTTGCCAATAGGACTGCCCGCTCTGGACCAGGAAGTCCGTGAATTCCCGGGCGGCAGTTCCCAAGGTCCCGATCCCATAGGGGGAGGGCAGGGAGAAAATGGGCATTAGAATACCGGCTTTTCTCACGTTGGGTTCCCCTTTCTTACAATAGAATCAAAGGCGGTTATGCGCCTGCGTTCAGCTTTGCGACGCTCTCTCCAGGGATGAGCTGGAAGGGCACCACCTCGTGGACGGGGCGGTTTTTCCGCTCGATGTTGCGCAGCAGCACGTCCACCCCCCGCTCCGCCAGCCGCTGGGTGTCCTGGCGGACGGTGGCAAGCCGGGGAACGGAGTAGCTGGCCATGGAGATGCCGTCGTAGCCCACCACGGAGATATCCTCCGGCACCCGCTTTCCCCGGTCCCGCAGGGCCCGGACCACCCCGATGGCCATGACGTCGCTCATGGCGAAGATGGCGGTCAGGTCCGGGCGGCGGTCCAGCAGCCGCTTTGTGGCGGCGTAGGCGTCGGCCATGGAGTAGCGGCAGGGCTCGCACTGGCGCTCCGGGTCGAAGGGCAGGCCCAGCCGGGCAAAGGCCCGGCGGCAGCCCTCCAGGCGGCGGTAGCTGATCTGGGAGCAGGACCAGTTGCCCCCCAGAAGGCAGATGCGACGGTGGCCCTGTTTGGCCAAAAATTCGATGACCTGGGCGGCGGCCTCGCTGTCGTCGGTGGTCAGGGAGGAGAGGGTGTCAAAGTGGAGGTCCTTGGCGGTGTTGGTCAGCAGCACACAGGGGACGGTGATGGGCTGGAAGCGGCTCTGGAAGAGCTTCAAGTCCCCTCCCAGGAAGAAGATGCCCAGGGGCTTGCGCTCCCGGCAGAGCTGGAGGGCGTAGGCTACCTCGTCGGCGTCCTCGTCCAGATAGTACACCACGGCGTCCCGGCCGCTGTCCCGGAGAAGGGCCTGAACCCGCTCCACCAGATCGGCAAAGAGCATGTTCTGCGTGCCCTTCACCAGAATGGTGATGGCGGTTCCGGATTGCTGTTTCAGGTGCTTGGCATTGTTGTTGGGCTGGAAGCCCTGGGCCTCCACCACCGCCAGGACCTTCCGCCGGGTCTCGTCGCTGACGTCGGGGTGGTCGTTGAGCACCCGGGACACAGTGGCCACGCCACACCCGGACAGCCGGGCGATGTCCTTGATGGTCATTCCGCGTCCCTCCTTGAATGGTTATTTACAGGGGGGACGGCGCGTCCCCCCTGCCGTATTTTAACCCTTAACGGCTCCCGCCGCAACCCCCTTGATGATGTATTTCTGACAGCTGAGGTAAAACACCACAATGGGAATGATGGCCATGACCAGGGAGGCCATGATGGCGCCCATGTCCACCCGTCCGTAAGAGCCCTGCATCCGCTGGATGGTGATGGGGATGGTGCTGAACTTGTTCAGGTCCAGGGTCAGGTAGGGGAGCAGGAAGTCGTTCCAGATCCACATGGTCTCCAGAATGCCAACGGAGATATAGGTGGGCTTCATAATGGGCAGCACCACGGAGAAGAAGGTCCGCAGGGGGGAGCAGCCGTCGATCATGGCGGCCTCCTCGATTTCAATGGGAATGGACTTGACGAAGCCGCAGAACATGAACACCGCCAGCCCCGCGCCAAAGCCCAGGTAAATGATCACCAGTCCCCAGGGAGTGCCCAGCCGCAGCCGGTCCGTCACCAGGGAGAGGGTGAACATCACCATTTGGAAGGGCACCACCATGGAAAAGACGCACAGGAGATACAAGAGCTTGGTCACCTGGCTTTTCACCCGGGTGATATACCAGGCGAACATGGACGTGCAGATCAAAATGACCACCACGGAGCCCACGGTCATCACCACGGTCCAGAGGACGGACTCCAGGAAGTTGTACTTCTCCATGGCATTTACAAAGTTCTCCAGGGCCACCCAGGTTTTCTCCGTGGGGAGCTTGAAGGGCTCCAGGTTGATGAAGGCCTTTTTCTTGAAGGCGTTGATGAGGACGATGAACAGGGGGGCCACATAGAAAATGGAGATCACGGTGAACAGAATTGTGGCGAACCAGCCGCCTCTCGCTTTGCGTTTCATTACTGCTGCACCTCCTTGGAACGGGTCATGTTCAATTGGACGAGGCCCAGGGCCACCACCAGGATGAAGAAAACCACGGCCTTGGCCTGGCCCACGCCCTGATAGCCCACCCGGCCATAGAACGTGTTGAAGATGTTCAGCGCCAGCATTTCCGTCTGTTTCATGGGCTCGCCGGCGGTGAGGGACAGGTTCTGGTCGAAGAGCTTGAAGCCGTTGGTGAGGGTCAGGAAGGTGCAGATGGTGATGGAGGGCATCATGTTGGGGATGGTGACGTTCCACAGCCTCTGCCAGCCGTTGGCCCCGTCGATCTCCGCCGCCTCGCTGAGGTCGCCGGGAATGGACTGGAGGCCCGCAATGTAAATGATCATCATATAGCCGATCTGCTGCCAGCAGATCAGAATGACCAGCCCCCAGAAGCCATACTTGGCGGAGATTTTCAGCGCCAGGTCGTACCGGGAGAGGATGCCATTGAAGATGAGCTGCCACACATAGCCCAGGACGATGCCGCCGATGAGGTTGGGCATGAAAAAGACCGTGCGGAACAGGTTGGTGCCCCGGATTTCCCGGGTCAGCACCAGGGCCACGGCGAAGGCGATGACGTTAATCAAAATCAGCGTGGTCACGGTGAACAGGGCGGTGAACCAGAAGGCGTGGGCAAAGTCCCCGTCCTGGAAGGCCCGGACATAGTTCTGCACGCCGTTGAACTTCGCGTCGGTGACGGTGCGGAAGTCGCAGAAGGACAGATAGATGCCCATGAGAAAGGGCGCGATGAAGCCGATGAGGAAGGCCAGGAACGTGGGACCCAGGAATACGGGGAAATAGCGCTTGATGCATTTTTCCATGGCTGGCGGAGCCTCCTTCACAAGTTGATGGCGGGGGAACGTTGGACCAGCGGGACAAGGGCCGTGCGTCCGGCACGGCGCGCCTCCCGCCGGCCCAAGGCGGGGAAACGGAAGCCGGGGCGGGCGGAGGTGTCCGTCCGCCCCGGTTATGGCGTTTTCTCTTACTTGGATTTTTCAGCGGCCCAGTTGTCCACGAAGGCGGCCCGCACGGTCTCCCAGTTGGCGTCGGTCTGGTCGGCGGCGTAGGCGGTCAGGGCGGAGCCCAGGACGTTCTTCCACTCCTCGGAGGGCATGGTGGGGAAGCACCACTTGATGCTGGTGGTTCCCTGGGCCACATAGTCGTTGGCGATGTTTACCAGGGCATTGGTGGATTCCAGGTTGCCCTTGAAGGGGATGACGAAGCCCATCTTGCCCTCGTCGCCGGAGCACATATAGTCCAGGCCGGTGTCGGAGGTGACGCACCAGTACATGAAGTCCAGGGTGGCCTGGATGTCCTCGGGCTTGGCGTTTTTGTTCACGCACCAGTAGTTTTCCGTGCCGGTGCACAGGCCCTGGTTGGCCTCGTCGCCCACGCCGATATAGATGGGCAGCATGCCCAGGTTCTCCTCGCCCAGGTCGGCCACGTCGCCGAAGGCCCAGGTGCCGTTCTGATAGAACACGGCCTGCTCGGTGACAAACTCCGCCACGGAGTCGTCGCCGGTCTTGGCGGACAGCAGGGTGGGGGCGCAGGTGCAGTTGTTGATATACAAGTCCCACATGGCCCGGTAGTTATCCAGGTAGGTGCCCTTGATGGCTTCCGTGTCGCCGATGCCGTCGGCCTCGTACTCGAAGTAGATGGGGAGGTTGGCCAGGTGGGTCTTGAAGCGCCAGTCGGAGGAGCCGTCCATACCGGCGGAGGTGAAGGCGGAGAAGCCCAGCTCATCCTTCCGGGCGGTGATGTCCTCGGCCACCTTCTTCAGGTCGGCGAAGGACTTGATGTCGTCGGCGGTGTAGCCCGCCTGCTCCAGCAGGGCCTTGTTGTAGATCAGACCGTAGGTTTCGATGACGTAGGCAATGCCGGGCATGGAGCTGCCATCCATCAGGGCGAAGTCGTCGCTGGAGAGCTCACCGGCGATCTGGGAGCCGGAGAGGTCATAGCAGTAGTCCTTCCAGTTGGCAAGGCCCACGGGGCCGTTGACCTGGAAGAGGGTGGGAGCGTCGGTCTTGGCGATCTCGCTCATCAGGGTGGTCTCATACTGGCCGGAGGCGGCGGTCTGGACCTTCACCTCCACGCCGGTCTCCTGGGTATAGGCCTCGGCCAGGGCCTGCCAGGCGCCGTCCTGCTCGGGCTTAAAGTTCAGGTAATACACGGCGCCGGAAGCGTCGGAGCTGCCGGAGTCTCCGGCGGGCTGGGAATCCCCGGCGGGCTGGCTGTCGCCAGAGGGCTGGGTATCGCCGCTGCCGCCGCCGCAGGCGGCCAGGGACAGGGCCATGACGAGGGCCAGGGCCAGAGTCAAGAGTCTCTTCTTCATTTCATGTTCCTCCTGTTTGTTTTGGTAATCGCTGGGTTGGTTTGGAAACGTTACTGGTAACGTTTCCAGCTCTTACCTCTATCATAGTCCTGTTTCCCCTCGGATGCAAGGGAAATTTGATGGTTCCGCCAAACTTTGGAGGACTGGGTAAAAGAGGATGGGTCAATTTGTATAATGTGTCCAGTTTCCAGGGATGTATTCCAGGGATATGCGTTCCCTGGGGCTCATAAAAACGGGACAAAGTGGCAGACTGGAGAGAGGGCGCTGTGCGCCGGACCGGAAATTTGTTGCAAGGAGCGGATACAATGGAACAAGCGGAGAGATTAGTCATCGCCCTGGGGGGCAACGCCCTCCAGTCTAAGGACAGCGGGTCCACCGCCGAGGCCCAGCTCAGCGTGGTGCGGGAGACCTGTGAGCATATCGCGGAGCTCAGCGTGAATGGCTATGAGGTGGCGGTGGTCCACGGCAACGGGCCCCAGGTGGGCCGCATCCTCCTGGCCAGCGAGACGGCAAAGGAGGTGGTCCCCGCCATGCCCTTCGACGTCTGCGGGGCCATGAGCCAGGGCTATATTGGCTACCACATCCAGCAGGCCCTGCGCTATGCCCTGGCGAAGCGAAACCGGAACATTCCCGTGGTGAGCCTGGTGACCCAGGTGGTGGTGGAGGCGGAGGACCCCGCTTTCCAAAACCCCACCAAGCCCATCGGCCCCTTTTACAGCCAGGAGGAGGCGGAGGCTCTCCGCCGGGAGAAGGGCTACGCAGTGAAGGAGGACGCCGGGCGGGGCTGGCGCCGGGTGGTGCCCTCGCCCATGCCCCGGCGAATTGTGGAGATTGGGCAGGTCCGGGACTTGTGGGACAAGACCATTGTCATCACCTGCGGCGGCGGCGGCGTCCCAGTGGTGGAGACCGCCCAGGGCCGTCTGGAGGGCGTGGCGGCGGTCATCGACAAGGATTTTGCCGCGGAGCTTCTGGCGGAGCAGGTGGACGCCGACGTGCTGATGATTCTGACGGAGGTGGAGAAGGTGGCCGTCAACTGGGGCAAGCCGGACCAGAAGGACTTGAGCCGCATGTCCCTGGCGGAGGCCTCCCGGTACGTGGAGGAGGGCCACTTTGCCCCCGGCAGCATGCTGCCCAAGGTCCAGGCGGCCATGAAGTTTGTCCGCAGCAACCCCAGCAAAAAGGCCATCATCACCTCTTTGGATAAGGCCATCGACGCCCTGGAAGGGAAAACGGGAACCGTGGTCACGTTTGCCTGATGGGAAAAAACATCCCGTCCCCCAAGGAGGGGACGGGATGAGGTCAGGGCTTGTCCGGTTCCGTCGTACCCTTGGAGCCCGCAGGGTGGGAAAAGCCCCAGGAGACAGCCCCGGTGGGGCAGACGGTTTTGCACTTCCCGCAGCGGATGCACTCCGGGGAGCGGATGTCCCGGGTGACTTCCACCTGCATGGGACAGGCGGCCTCGCACGTTCCGCAGCCCACGCATTTGTCCTGGTCCAGGTGCATCTGGAAAAAGCTGAAGCGGTTGAAGAGGGCATAGAAGGCCCCCAGGGGACACAGGTACTTGCAAAAGGGCCGGTGGACGAAGGCGGAGGCCGTCAGGATTGCCGCCAAAACCAGCGTTTTCCAGCCGAAGAGAACCCCGGCCACCTTCCGAAGGTTCGGGTCGGCCAGCAGCAGGGGAAAGCCGCCGCCCAGGGTCCCGGCGGGACAGAGGTACTTACAGAACAGGGGCGGGACAATGCCGGTGTCCGTTACCCAAAAGGCCGGAAGCAGGATCACCAGAACCGCCAGCACAACATACTTCAAATACCGGGCGGGCCGGTCCAGCCGCCGGGGAACGGTGCGCTTGGGAACCGGAATTTTGTGAAGCAGGTCCTGCACCAGCCCGAAGGGGCACAGGAGGCCGCAGACGGCCCGACCCAGGACCACGCCGAAGAGCATAAGCATCCCCAGCACGTAGAAGGGAACGTGATGCTTGGCGCCCAGAGCGGTTTGCAGGGCCCCGATGGGGCAGGCCCCCAGAGCTCCGGGGCAGGAGTAGCAGTTCAGCACGGGAACGCAGATGGCCTTGCTGCCGCCGGTGAAAATCCGCCCCTTCCGGAAGCCCACCGCATAGCCGTTGAACAGGGCGGCGGCGGTCAGCTGAAGGATTCTCTGGCAGGATACCCACCCCCTCATCCGATGCCGATGCATTCGAGACATATCCGCACCGCCTTTTGCAGAACCTCTGTATGCTCCTGCCGCAAAAGTCCCAGCCCAATCAGGGCCAGGGCCAGCCCCAAGCCGCCATAGCGCAGGGTCAAAAGCATTTTCTCATGGGTTTTCAAGGCTGATCTCTTCCTTTCCTCCCGCCGTCAGCGCTTGGTTCACCGCCTCCAGGTAGGTGGCGGACAGGTCCGCCTGCCCGCCAATGATGGCCTCGCCCACCAGCGTGCCGTCGCTGTTTGCCAAAACCGTAGTGGGAGTGTACATCAAATGATTGGCCAGGTCCAGCAGATCGCCGTCCCCGGAGAGAAGGGTAACCCCTTCAAACCCGGCATTGTCCAGAATTTCCTGAACGGAGTCCTCGTTTCCATAGCCGTCCAGGCAGACGGTCACCATTGCCACGTTGTCCGGCAGGGCCTTTTCAAAGGCCGCGATCTCTGGCATCTCTGCGATGCAGGGCGGACAGGTCAGGGCCCAAAAGTTCAGGACGGTGATGTCCTTGGCGGCGACGTTGTCTTGGGTGAAGCTTTCCCCGTCCAGGGTTCCTGCCGTAAAGGAGGCCAGGCTTCCCAGATCGGCGGCGCCTCCCGTTTCCTCCTCTGGAGAGGGCTGCGCGGCCGGAAGGGTTTCCACAGGCGGTTCGGCGTTCTTTTTCCCGCCGCAGCCGGAGAGCAGGGACAGCAGCAAACTGGCTCCAAGCAGCAGGAAGGCAAGTTTTTTCCAATTCATAAAGCGTCCTTCTTTCCTGAATTTTAAAATGCAAAATATTTACACCATCATAACACAGGTTTTCTTCGTTGTATACATTAAAAAAAGCAAGAAGAAAAAATGCAAAGGGCAGAGGAGAGGAAAATAGCGAAAATGTATCGTATTATTTTAGACTTTTTTACGAATGTTTAGAGCCTATTCGACAAAAAAAGACAATTTTTCATGGATGCGCACGCCGCTGGCCTGGACGGTTGCGTAAATTTGGAATAATCTTCCTTTTAGAGAGGGAAAGGAGGAAGCCGCCTTGTTTTCGAGACGTATTCCAACGGAGGATGAGAAGCAGCGCTTTGGAAGGCTCATTCACGAAGCCCGAAAAAGTCAAAACCTGACGCAGGAAAAACTTGCTGAGCGCATGAACTGTTCTCTGCGCTGGATCAATCGTGTTGAGCGGGGGGAAAGCAGCTTGAATTGGAGGGATACGCTCTGCCTGCTGGTGATTTTGGAGTTGTCGCCGGAAGAGGTGGCAAGGGAGATTGGCTTGAATGTATCAATATTTGCCCATCGAAAATGAGGCGTTTTCGCCCTATATCGGCCACTACCGGACGTTTGGACTCCGAGTACTACAGGTGGAGGAGGGGGAGGAGCGGGAGGTCATGATTTTGCCTGACGTGTCCACCGATTTTGCGTTTACCCTGCGGCTGGCGGGTCTTTGCACACAAAAGCAACTGTCCCCGCTGCATTTGCTGGACGTGCTTGAGGACCTGCTTTGAAGGACAGGGGCCTTGCACAGGAAAAAGCCCCGCCCGAAAGCGTATGCTTCGGGCGGGGCGGTTTTTATGTACGCCTTTGGTTATACGACCAGGAAGAACTTGAAGAGGAACAGGGCCGAGATCACATAGGTCAGCACGGAGACCTCCTTCGCCTTGCCGCTGAAAACCTTGATGACCGTATAGGAGATCATGGCCAGGCCGATGGCGTGGCCGATGGAGCCGGAGACCGGCATGCCAATCAGCATCAGGGACACGGGGACCATCTGGTCCATGTCGCCGAAGTCCACGCTCTTCAGGCCCATCAGCATCAGCACGCCCACGTAGATCAACGCGGCGGAGGTGGCCGCGGCGGGGATGATGGCGGCAATGGGGGCGATGAAGATGCAGGCCAGGAACAAAACGCCAGTGGTCAGCGCCGTCAGGCCCGTGCGTCCGCCGGCCTCCACGCCGGAGGCGGATTCCACGAAGGTAGTGACGGTGGAGGTGCCGGAGCAGGCCCCCGCCACGGTGCCGATGGCGTCGGACAGCAGGGCTTCCTTCATGTTGGGCATGTTGCCCTGGTCGTCCACCATGCCCGCCCGGGAGGCGGTGCCCACCAGGGTGCCGATGGTATCGAACATGTCAATCATGCAGAAGGTAATGATTAAGGTGATGGCGGTGAACCAGCCGATCTGGAGGAAGCCGGAGAAGTTGAACTTGAAGAGGGTGGTCTCCACCATGTCGGCGAAGGGGGGGGCGAAGGAGGCCCCGGCCAAAGAGGCGAAGGGATTGGCTCCCAGGAAGAGGGCGTCCCCGGCCCAATAGACCACGGAGGCCACCAGCATGCCCAGCAGTACCGCCGCCTTGACGCCCCGCTTGGCCAGAATCACCATGACGAACAGGCCGATGAAAGCGGTGACCACGGTGAGGATCATCGGTCCGTAGCCGGAACCCATGGAGCTCTGGGCCACGCTGGGGGTGAGAGCGCCAAAGAAGTCCCGCATCATGAAGAAGGGTCCTCCGGTCTCGGAGTAGATGCCGGCGTTGGAGCCCAGGCCAATGTTCATCAGCATGATGCCGATGGCCGGGGCGATGCCCAGACGCACGCCCAGGGGGATGGCGTCCACAATCTTCTCCCGGATGTTGAAGATGGAGAGGACGATAAAGACGATGCCCTCTACCAGGATGATGACCAGGGCAGCCTGGAAGCTGGCCACGTAGGTCATGCCGGTCATGGCGGCGATGTTGCCCACCACTACGGCGAAGAAGCTGTTCAGGCCCATGCCGGGGGCCAGGGCAAAGGGCTTGTTGGCCAGGAAGGCCATGCAGAACATGCCGATGGCGGAGGCGATGCAGGTGGCCATAAACACGCCGTTCCAAAGGGCCGAGCCGACGTCGAAGTTTGTCAGCAGGTTGGGGTTCAGGGCGATGATGTAGGCCATCGTCATGAACGTGGTCAGGCCCGCCAGAAGCTCTGTGCGGACGTTGGTGCCGTTCTCCCGCAGGCGGAACAGGTTTTCCATAGGATTCCCTCTTTTCTCTTTCAGATTTTCACGGTAGGGCGTTCGCGGCGAACCTGCCAAAGTCCCGAAAACGCTGTCCGTATTTTTACTATACAGCATTTTGCCAAAAAATGCAAGGATAATTTCGCTGTCATTTGTGCCAAACATAAAAGGCCGACCTTTACGTCCTGTGAGAAAATGCCCCTTCGCAGAAAAGTCTTTGGACTGAGCCCTTGACAAATCTCTGGAAGAAAGATACATAATATGGTAGAAAAGAAAGGAGCGTGATTCCATGCCTGAGCGCAAGGAGGAGAGAATCCGCCGGGAAGCAGAGCGGAAGCGGCGGGTGGTCGACGCGGCCATGGGCCGGGAGGCAGCGGACCTGGTGCTGAAAAACGCGTCATACGTCAACGTCTTTACAGGCGAGGTGCTGACGGCGGACATCGCCGTGGCGGAGGGCCGCATTGTGGGCGTGGGGTCCTACTCCGGCAGGGAGGAGCAGGACTGCACCGGCAAGCTGGTGCTTCCGGGCTTCCTGGACGCCCACATTCACCTGGAGAGCTCCCTGGTGGCTCCGGCGGAATTTGCCAGGGCAGTGCTGCCCCACGGCACCACCATGGTGGTGACGGACCCCCACGAAATTGCCAACGTCCTGGGGGCGGACGGCATTGCGTATATGCTCCAGGCCACGGAGGGCCTGCCGGTAGACGTGCGGTTTATGCTGCCCTCCTGCGTTCCCGCCACGCCCTTGGACGAGTCCGGCGCGGTGCTGGAGCGAGAGGACCTGGATGGCTTTTACAGCCATCCCCGGGTACAGGGCCTGGCGGAGATGATGAACTTTGTGGGCGTCCTGGCAGGAGACGAAAGCGTGTTGGAAAAGCTAGCGGCGGCGGATTTGGCGGACCGGCGGATCGACGGCCACGCGCCGGACCTGGCGGGGAACGGCCTGAATGCCTACATTGCCGCCGGGGTCCGCTCGGACCACGAGTGCCACGATCTCCAGGACGCGATTGCCAAGCTGGAGCGGGGGCAGTATATCATGATTCGGGAGGGCACCGCCGCCCGGAATCTGGAGGCCCTGGTCCCCCTGCTGAACGAGAAGTACGGAAGCCGGTGCCTCCTCTGCACCGACGATAAGCACCCCGGCGACCTCTTGGAAACGGGCCATCTTGACGCGATCATCAAACAGGCCATAGGGTTGGGAGCGGACCCCATCGTAGCCGTGAAGGCGGTCACTCTCAACGCCGCCCAGTACTTTGGGCTGCATGACCGGGGAGCTATTGCGCCGGGGTATCTGGCGGATCTGGTGATCATCGGCGATTTCCAGAGCTTCCAGGTGAAGGCAGTTTATAAGCAGGGACTTCTGGCGGCGGAACAGGGCGAAGCCAAGCCCTTCCCGGTTCCCGCCGTGGAGCCCCGGCTGACGGAGCGGGCCCACCATACCTTCCAGGTGCGGACCCTCACGGCAAAAGACTTCCAGAGCAGCGGTCCCCTGGGCGTGGTGGGTATGGTGGACGGCGAGATCACTACCCTGGACGCGGGCCGGGCCGAGACGGCGAATGCTGCCCAGGATATCCTCCGGGCCGCCGTGGTGGAGCGCCACAAGGGCACCGGACACATCGGCCTGGGCTTCCTCCAGGGCTACGGCTT
Organism: uncultured Oscillibacter sp.; assembly: GCA_910587705.1. Classification (GTDB taxonomy): domain Bacteria; phylum Bacillota; class Clostridia; order Oscillospirales; family Oscillospiraceae; genus Oscillibacter. Next base: position 154,696 of record CAJUMX010000001.1, on the reverse strand, counting down.
GCAATCCGGCGCGGTGGCCACCAGCATTTCCCACGACTCCCATAATATCATCGTGGTGGGGGCCAGCGAGGAGGACTGCGCCGCTGCCGTGAACCGGGTGGTGGAGCTGAACGGTGGCATTGTGGTCTGGGACGGCGGAAAGCCTGCGGCGGAAGTCCCCTTGGCGATCGGGGGCATTATGAGCGACGAGCCCCTGGAGGCGGTGAACGAAGAGCTGGAGGCCGCCAAGGCGGCGGCTTACGCCTTGGGGGTTAACCGGGGTATCGACCCCTTTATGACCTTGAGCTTCATGGCCCTGCCGGTGATTCCCACCCTGCGGATCACCACCCGGGGCGTGTTCGACGTGGGAAGTCAAAGCTACGTGTGAGGGGCGGGAGGTTGCCCGGCGGAAGTGAAAACTAGAAACGGAGGCGTCCTAAAAGGACGCCTCCGTTTTTTAGATCGGTAAAACCAAAATTATGCTTCCTCTGCGGGAGGGGTGCTGGGCTGCTCCGCCGCCGGAGGATTCTGGACGATGATCGTCTTGTCCTCCCCACCCGCCAATCTGCCGCCCAGCATTCCGGCGATGAGGGACTTGACGTCCAGACCCATGCCCTGGGTGATGCCCTCGGTGACCTGGGTGGTTCCGGTGACAATATCCTCCAGTAGCTTGGCGCTGTTGCCGGAGCCATACATGGTGATTTTGTCCACCTTGGACAGGGGCTCCGCCACGTTTCGGGCGATTTCCGGCAGGGCTTGCATGACCATCTCAATAACGGCGGCCTCGCCGTACTTTTTCATGGCCTCCGCCTTTTTGTCGATGCCCTCGGCCTCCGCCAGGGCCTTGGCCCGGATGGACTCGGCTTCCGCCTTGCCCACGGCGGCAATGCCCTCCGCCTCTTGCTCCTTGGCAAACTTCTGGGCCTCGGCGCTCTTGCGCTCCGCCTCGGCCTCCTGCTCCTGCTCGTAGCGCTTGGCCTCTGCGTCCTTCTGCCGCTTGTAGAGGGCGGCTTCCGCCTCCTGCTGCAAGCGGTAGCGCTCCGCGTCCGCCTTGGCCCGGATTTCCGCCTCCAGCTTCTGCTTTTCCACCTCGACCTCGTACTGCTTCAGCTCCGCCTGGCGCTGGGTCTTGGCGATTTCCGCGTTGACCGTGGCGGTTTCAATGCTCTTGCGCTGCTCCTGGCTCTGGATTTCATAGGCGGCGTCGGCCTCGGCCTTTTTGCCGTCCGCCAGGATTTTCAGCTCCGCCCGCTTGATGTCCAGCTCCGTCTGCTTCTGGGCGATCTGGGTGTCCGCCAGAACCCGGGCCTCGTTGGACTCCCGCTCCGCCTCCGCCTGGGCGATGGCGATGTCCCGGTCAGCCTGGGCTTTGGCGATGGCGGCGTTTTTCTTGATGAGGCTTGTATTGTCCGCGCCCAGGTCTTTGATCAGCCCGTTTTCGTCGGTGACGTTTTGGATGTTGCAGGAGAGGATTTCGATGCCCAGCTTGTCCATGTCCTTGCTGGCCTTTTGCATGACCTGGTCGGAGAAGGAATCCCGGTCCGTGTTAATTTCCTTCAAGGACAGCGTGCCGATGATCTCCCGCATATTGCCCTGGAGGGAGTCCTGGAGGTCCCGGGTAATCTCCTCCGGGCGCTTGTTCAGAAAGTTCTTGGCCGCCAGCTTGATGCCCTCCGCGTGGGGGGAGATGCGGACCTTTGCCACGGCGTCCACGTTGACGTTAATAAAGTCGCTGGTGGGGACGGACTGCTCGGTTTTGATGTCCACCGTCATCTGTCCCAGGTACAGCCGGTCCATGCGCTCGAAGAAGGGAACCCGGATTCCGGCCCGGCCAATGAGGACCTTGCTCTCCTTTTTCAGGCCGGAGATGATGTACGCCTGATCGGGCGGGGCCTTGACGTAGCCGGTCAGGATGATGGCCAGCACCACTACCACGGCCAGGATGATGGGAAGCAGGGACAGGATGTTGTCAAGCATTTAGAACTCCTCCTTTCAAAATAGACACAATCGGTTTTCTATATGAAAACAAGCCGGAACGAAGGGACGAGGTTCCCGGCGACTTGGAATTTTCCTCAGACCTCCGGCCCTGCGTCTCCCGGGACGTCTCCCCGTAGGGCGGCCAGGCGTTCCAGGGCGGTTACCTCCACCTCCAGGCTCCGCTGGGTTTGCTCCCGCCGGGCCCGCCCGCCGTCGGAGAGGACCTGGGACACGACGCCCACGGCCCGAAGGCACAGCGCGGCCTTCTCGGTGGGGTCCTCGCCACTTCGCTCCGCCCGGCCCAGCTCCTCCAGGGTCAGCTCCAGGGTTTGGAGATAGTGGGACTCCAGGCGGGCCCTGGCAGAATCGTCTAAAGCGTCGTAATGCCGGAGGACCAAAGCTTCCAGGGCTTCCAGGGCCGTCTGCACGTAGGCCGTCTCCACAGTTTCGGCGGCCTGCCGGAGCCGCGCCTGGACCGAGCGGGCGCTGCCCTGTTTTCGGGCGGAGGACCGGGAAAAGCGCTCCAGCACGGTTTGGAGCTGGTCGAAGGATTGGGAAACTGCGGAAAGCCGCTTCTCGTACAGCGCGAAATGGCTGTCACTTCGCGGGGGCTGCGCCTTCATGCTGGGAATGAGGCTGCCCTCAAGGATACGGAGCTCCTCCGCCACGTTGGCGAGGCCGTCCAGATACTCGTCCAGGATGCCCAGGTCCTTTTCCTCCGGCAGACCGGCGCTCCGGCCGGAGAGCAGGCTTCGGGCAGACACGGTGGCTCGGGCGATCTTGTCCTTCAGCTCGTCGCCGCACAACAGACGGACTCGTTCTATGGAAAGCCCCATAATGGAGGCGGGAATGGCGGTGTGCATGGCGGTCAGGGACCGCCGAATCTCCGCGCAGAGAACCTCCAGCTGCTCCCGCCGTGGCGCCAGGGCGGTTTCCCCCGGACCGGGCTCCTCCAGGTGGGCTGCCCGGCGGGAGGATTCTCCGCCGTAGGGCTCTGCTGTGACCGCGAAGGGAATACGCTTTTCTCTGCCAACCTTGGTGGCAAAAATGGTAAAGGCTGTGGTCATACTTAATCCCATCTCCTTACACGCCTGTTCCATCGCTTTCTTTACGCCCTCGTCTATGCGGAAGTTTACCATAACCTGTGCCATGCAGCGTCACTCCTCTCAGCACAATTCTATTATAGCATTTGTAAAGCAAAATGCAACATATTTCTTTACAAAATTCGGTTTTTTTAAAAAGAGAGAAAAACTCTCCAGGCGGCGGTCCAACGACTGCCCTGGGATTTCGTTTCATGGAGGGCATACGCGCCCAAGACGCCGCAGGATGACAAAGGAGGAGACCGGGCGGTCTCCTCCTTTTTGGGGGATAAAGTCTTGCTTGAAAAGAGCGCGTTACCCTCTCAAAATAAGACTTAGCAATAAAAGCTGCGGATATATTCCGCAACGTCCTCCCGACTTCCCTGGAAGGGGCCGGGGGTCTCCATTTTCAGGGAGACCAGGGCGGTGCAGTACAGCAGGGCCGACTGAATATCCGCCCTCTGCCGCTCGGTGATGTATCCGGCGAAGGTGGTGTCTCCCCGCCCGGTGCGGCCGGAGAGATTCCGGGCCTTGATGGGACAGGTGTAAATGCGTTCCCCGTCATAGGCCAGAACTTCGGTGTTGTGGGTGATCAGGACCTCCTTGGCCCCCCATTGGTGGAGGAGCTTCGCCGCCTCCGCCCGGTCCGTCAGGCCGGTGAGAATTTCCGCCTCGGCCGCGTCGGTTTTCAGGTAATCGATATAGGGCAGGTACTCTTTTTTCTCCGCCCAGTCGTGGAAGGCCATGGTTCTGTCCGGCTCCACGTGCCGCAGGAGGCATTGAACGTCCACCGCGACCTTGCCATGCTTCGCCGCCTCGGCCAGGAGGGGACCGTCAAAGTCGCCATAGACCAGACCGGCAAAATGATAGATACCGGTCTCGATATCCGGCAGCTCCGCAAACCGGAAGGGATCACACACGCCCATGGAGGTGCAGGACCGCTTTTCCTTGTCGGCGGTGAAGTACTGGTTGCGGATGGAGCAGGTGGCCTTGGAGGGCTTCCAGTACAGGTCCGCGCCGGAGTTTTGGAAGCGGGCCTCCACGTCGGCGTCGGCGGGATTCAGCTTGGTGAAGAGGGCGGTTTTGTTTCCGCTCCTGGCGGCGGCAAAGCCGGAGGCCACCACTGCCCCGCCCACTTCCCGGCGCTCATTGCCCTGATAGTCGATGTTGTGGTCCAGGGATACCGGCCCGATGACCAGCACGTCGTATTGCTTTTTCATTCCAGCTTACTCCTTCCGGCAGATCAGTTGGTTTTGACACTTCTCGCCTTATAGTTCTTCCAGGCGAACAGCAGCACGGAGCCGATGGCGATGAGGAGGAACGCGCAGCTGATGGGCCGGGTGAAGAAAATCTTGAAGCTGCCCTCGGAAATGACCATGGCCCGGCGGAAATTCTTCTCCGCCAGAGGGCCCAGGACGATGCCCAGCAGAATGGGCACCAGCTGGAAGTCCATCCGCCGCAGGAAGTAGGCCACGATGCCGAAAATCAAAATGATGAAGATATCATAGACCCGGTTGTTGGTGGAGTAGGCCCCTGCGATGCAGAAGGTCATCACGATGGGGGCCAGGATTTCATAGGGAATCCGGGTGATATGGGCATAGAAGCGGGTAAAGCCGCTGCCGATGATGTACATAAAGACGTTGACCACAAGGAGACCCAGCATGATGGCGTAGAGAATGTTCCCCTGCTCCGCGAAGAGGGTGGGGCCGGGCACCATGCCGTGGAGCATGAACGCGCCCATCAAAATGGCCGTGGCTCCGTCGCCGGGAACGCCCAGGGTCAGCATGGGAATCATGGTGGCGCCGCAGGCGCCGTTGTTGGCGGATTCGGAGGCCGCCACGCCCTCGATCTCACCGTGGCCGAAGGTCTCCGGGTGTTTGGAGGACTGCTTGGTCTGGTTGTAGGCGATGAAGGCCGCGAGGCCCCCGCCGGTGCCGGGGGTGGCGCCGATGATGACGCCGATCAGAGAGCCCAAGCCGATGGGCTTCCAGCAGCGGCGGTATTCGTCTTTTGTGATTTTGTCCTTGGTAATGGCACTGGCGCTGATGGTTTTATGGTCCGTTTTGGGGTTGTATTTGGACTTCATCAGAATTTCCGAAATGGCAAACATGCCGATCAGAGCGATGATGAGATCGATGCCCGCCATGAGCTTCCGCTGTCCGAAGATGAAGCGGGCGGTGCCGCTGATGTTGTCCACACCCACCGTCGCCATGAAGAGGCCGATGCAGGCCCCGATGAGTCCTTTGAAAATGCTGTTGTTGGATACGCCGGCAATGACGGACAGGCCAAAGACCGCCAGGGCGAAATACTCCGCCGGGCCAAAGAGCAGGGTGATTTTCGCAATCTGCGGGGCCAGGAAGAGCAGGGCAAACGCGCTGATCAGCCCGCCGATGGTGGAGGCGAACAGGGCCATTTGCAGCGCCTTGAAGGCTTGACCCTTCACCGTCATGGGATAGCCGTCAAAGAGGGTTGCGGCGTTGGCGGAGGTGCCGGGGGTGTTGATGAGAATTGCCGTGATGGAGCCGCCATAGGTTCCGCCGCAGTAGATGGCCAGCAGCATCAAAATGGCCATGGTGGGGTCCATGCCATAGGTCAGGGGAATGCAGAGAATGATGCCCAGGTCGGAGGTCAGGCCGGGGATGGCCCCCACCACAATGCCGATGGCGAGGCCCAGGGGGATGACCAGCAGGTTCTGCCATTGCATCAAAATTTCAAGTCCGCCTAAAAACTGTTCCATATACAATCTCCTTTCGGCTCAAGGCAGAGAGACATGGAGCAGCACCCTGAACACATAGTACACGATGCCTACCATGGCCAAGGGGATGGCGTAATAATACCACTTCCGCGCGCCGTAGTAAAGCATGACCGCCAGAACCAGCAGCACCGTGGAAACCACGAAGCCCAGGGGCTGGATGATCAGACAGTAAACGACCAGGAAGAGGCAGTAGACGATGGAGCGCAGCTCCTTTTTAAAGGCGGCGGAATGGAAGGACGCCGCAGTGATGACCAGTTCCTTCTTCTCCTTGGCAAACAGTCCCTCCAGAAGCAGCCCTACGGCAAAAAGAAACATTCCGCCAATGGCGATGCGGGGCAGCGTCTGGGCGTTGACGGCCCCCTTTTCCATGGTCTGAATTTGGGAGGGGATCAGCAGCCACAGCACCGCGCCCACAACGGCGAACACCGCGCCGGAGATGATTTCCGCGTTGTATTTCAGTTTCATTGCGTTCACCTCAATTCGGGATTTGGCGCCCCATACCCTTGCGCGGACATGGGGCGCCTTGAAATCACTGGACCAGGGGAATGTATTTGGTCATGGCTTCGGTCTGCGAGGCGACCATGCCCAGAATCTCGGAGGAATCGGCCTCCCAGGCGGCCATGCCCATGTCGGCCATGAATTTCTGGAAGTCGGGCTCGGCGTAGACCTTCAGCACGAAGTCCCGGAGGATTTCCTGCTTCTCCGCGTCCACGGTGGAGCGGACGGCGAAGTAGTCCATGCCGGTGAACTCGATGTCAATGCCCTGATCCTGGAAGGAGGGGATGTGGCCGATGCCGTCCACGTCCAGCCCCTCGGGGATGAAGGTGCCCAGGCAGTTCAGCTCGCCGTTGATCACATAGTCCCGATAGGTCGGGGGAGAGCCGATGGCCACGTCCACATGGCCGCCCACCAGGGCGTTGATGGCCTCCTGTCCGCCGTCATAGGGGACCGCCTCGGAGGCGATGCCCAGAGTGGCGAAGAGGGCGGAGATCATGGTGAAGCTGTCGTTTCCGGGGCCTCCGGTGGTGGCGTATTTTACCGTGTTTCCGGCGTTGGCATAGTCAATCAGGCCCTGGATGTCCGTGATGCCGCTGGAGGCCTGGGTGAGGATGACGAACTCCGTGATACGGATGCCCACCAGGGGGTTGATGTCCTCAATGGTGTAGTCCACGCTGATGAAGCTGGGGGTCAGGGAGAAGAGAGGGCCGTTGCAGCAGAAGAGGGTATAGCCGTCGTCCGCCGCGTCCAGGAAGTCGTTCATGCCGATGGTTCCAGAGCCGCCGGTGTGGTTTTCCACGATCATGGGCACGCCCAGGAACTTGTCGCTGTAGGAGGCGATCTGCCGGGTGATCACGTCGGGGCCGCCGCCCAGGCTCCAGGGCTGGATGATCTTGATTTCCTTTTCGGGCCACTTGGAATCCGTGGTGGTGGAGCCGCCGCTGGGCTGGCTGCTTTGGGCGGGCTGGCTGCCGGAGCTGTCCGAGCCGCCGGAGCCGCCGCAGGCCGTCAGGCTCAGGACCAGGAGGAGCGCGAGAGCCAGAGACATCAGTTTCTTCATCTTTTCTTTCTCCTTTTAGTTGTTTTTTATAAATTTCGGCGTGATGACGCCGGAATTTATTTCAAGAGCAATGGCTTGAAATCCGTCGGGCCGCGAGAAATAGGGAGGGTAGCTCCGCTCGTCGGAAAACAGGAATTTCGGAGGGTGGACCGCCCGCCACTGTTGCAGGCGCTGATAGACCTGGGGATTGGCGCTGTTATAGCGCCGGTCTGAGCCAGAGGTCGTGATAACGTACGCCAAGGGCATATTCCTCATAAATTGTTCGGAAATAGAATCGATTTGCCCGTGGTGTGGCAATTTGAGAACGTTTACATTTTCAAGCAAAAAAGAGGGGACCTCGTTCCACTCCCGAGGGCAGCAGTCCGCCGCCGACAAAAAGACCGTTTTTTCCGTCTCGAAGCGCAGCAGCATGCTGGTCTGGTTTGAGGCGGCGTCCAGCTTTGCCAGACGCTCTGTCACGGCGGCTGCGTGGGAGGCGGAGGCATAGGCTTCTTCCACAAGCGTCATGTACGCCTCGACCGTGCCGGGCTTGGGGGCCAAGACCTGGGCGGTGAGGTCCTGGCTCAGGGAGAGGGTATCCCCGGGTTTGACCACCGTGATAGGAGTTCCGGATTTCTCGGCCCGCAGGAGAAGTCGCCGGTAGGCGTTTAGTGCGTTCGTGTACAGGGGGACGCTTCGAAAGGCGTCTGGCGCCGGCTGGAGTGCGCAGCCCCGGAGAAACGGTTCCACAGGATAGGGGACATAAAGCTGTTTTACCCCGCACTGGTCGAATACAGCCTCCAGGCCGCAGACGTGATCCTCGTGAATGTGGGAAATGAACACGGCATCCAGCTCCGTGACAGCCTCTCTTTTCAGGTATTCAGCGGCCCGGATGCGATAGGGGTCTCCGGCAAATTCCGAATCCAGGGCGCTGCCGCCGTCCAGCAGAGCCGTGAAGCCCTCCGCACCCTGAAAGAGAATGGCGTCTCCGTAGCCTACGTTGATAATCGTAATCCGCATAGATTCACCTCTTTTCCGTTTTGATTTCATATCATCCCGGATTCGCCGTGTCAGCTGGATTTCCGCACGATCAATTCCGTAGGGATTACGATTTTGGTCTCCTCCAGAGAAGCTCCGTCGATCAGGCTGAAGAGCTTCTCTGCCGCCAGACGGCCCATCTGGTCCATGTCGATGCGGACTGTGGTTAGCTCCGGTTCCACGATGCGGCTGACGGAGCTGTCGTCGAAGCCCACAATGGCCACGTCCTCCGGAATCCGCAGTCCGGCCCGGATCACCGCCTTCATGGCGCCCGCGGCCACAGTGTCATTGGTGCAGAACACAGCGGTGGGCCGCTTCTCCAGGGTCAACAGCCGGGCCATGGCCTGTTCTCCGGCCTCCAGCGAGGGCTCGATGTCCAAAACGTAGCGGGGATCCGCCTCCAGGCCCTGCTGGGCCAAGGTGTCGAAGTATCCGTTATAGCGGGCCTCGTTGACCTGGGGAGAGAAGCGGCCGGCCAGCAGGCCGATCCTTCGGTGTCCCCGGGCACAGAGGTGGTTCACGGCGCTGACCGCGCCCTCATAGTGGCTGGTGGTAATACACAGGAGATTTTCCATGTCCAGGAGATTGTTCAGCAGCACCACGGGGATGTTCAGCTCCCGCAGCTTGACAATCACCGCGGGGTTTGCCTCGCCGACGAAGATTACGCCGTCCATCTGCTTTTTGATGTACAAATCGCCGTTTGGAAGCTGCACGTCCTGGTTTGTAACAACAAACACACTGTAGCTCCGGCGGGTGCTCTCCCGCATGACCGCTTCCAGAATCGGGGAGTAAAAGGGGTTCAGCACAGCCGGGGACTGCTTTTCGTGGATGATAAACGCGATGTTTTCCGTCCGCTGCCGGACCATGGCCCGGGCGATGGCGTTGGGCGTGTAATTGAGGCTCTTCGCCGCGGCGTAGATTTTGTTCCTGGCCCGTTCGCTCACACGGTCCGGTTCGGTATAGGCCCTTGAGACCGTCGCCTTGGAATAGCCGCATTTTCTGGCTACGTCAATAATTGTGGATGGCATAGGTCCTCCAAAATGAGAACGTTCTCATTCGTTCTTTTCTCTAGCATACCCTCTCCCAAGGCAAAAAGTCAACGGTTTATTTGGAAGCTTCCGCATTTTTGTAGGGCTGTCTAAATTGAAATGTAATTTATTGTAAAAAAACACGGCTCCGCTCACGGCTTCCCGGGCATGCGAAACGCCGCTTGCCTTAGCTGTGAGGCAAGCGGCGCGGTTATTTACAAAGAGAGCTTACCCCTTGGCGATGACGGCTATGAAGCTCTGCCAGTCGTTGATGTAATTTTGGTAGGTGGAGTTGCTCCGGCGTGGGGAGCAGCCGATTTTGGCGAGCAGCTGCTCGATCTGCTGATCGGCCTGTGTCTGCTTTTGAAGGGGTGGCGTGGTATAAAAGGCTTCCCAATACTGTTCCATGGATTTGCCCCAGCGGGCCGCTGGGTTTTTCGCATAGGCCCGGGCCGTTGCCGCCTTTCCAAGGGCCACGCCGGCACGAATGGCCTCCGCTCCATTGCCGCCGTTTTGATGGTATGCGTCCAGCACGGCCTCGTAAATATCCTGAAAGACGGTGCGTTCGATGGTCGCAGACGGGCTCATGGCCCGGCTGGGCTGGGCTGCTGCCAGCAAGTATCTGCCGGCAGCGTCCAAGGCGGCGGAGTGGCCTTGGGGACGTGAACGGCGCAGAAGCGCGGCCATCTGTCCGCTGACAAGGCCCTGCTGGATGAGGGTTTCCGCTTTCATGTCCGTAAAGGCGAGGTTCAAGGCCAGCTGCGCTTCGTTCCGCCCTCCAGTACCGGCGCTTTCGATCTCCGATTGGTAGGACTGGGCAAGCTGACCGGCTGCGGTCAGATCATGGACCGAGTAGGTTCCTCCGTCTGGAATGAAATCCAGTTCGGGGAAGGGCATAGCCTCTCGAAGCCGTGCGGCCATATAGGCGTCATGGTTTTGGAGCCAGAGACGGTCCGGTCCGGTTTGGGCGGCGGCGTTTGCCTGCGCCGCCGCCCCGCGGTATGCGTGGATTCGCTGGTCCATAAGAACGTCCAGACTGCTTTGGACCGCTTGGGCGTCCGCGTCGGATACTCCCAGACTATTTTGTAGGAGCTGGAGGTATCCGCCGCTTAAACCGGCCGTTCCGGCGGCCCATAGGCGCTCCAGCTTGGACGCTTGCTCTGCCAGCGCAGGGCCCTTGTAATTGCGATTCAGCTTGTCCAGAACAGAGACGTACCGAGAGGCCATATAGTTCAGGCTTTCATCCAGCTCTTCCGCCGGCGTATCCTGAAAGCTCTTGAGCTCCGCGGCAAGGCCAAGCCAGTCCATTTGACCGTCCAGTCCGTCCCGCCGGAGGCGGATCAGGAAGTCTTGAAGCTCCTCTTGGGTGGGGGTCATCCTGAAATTGCCGCTGCGCAGGCGAGCCTGCAAGCGTGCGACCGATGGGGCGTCATTCCTCCGGACAAGGGTGTTTTCCCGCTGCCAAAGGCTTGCCGCAGCGTCGGCGGCCGAATAACGGCACCGGAATCCCTTGAGGTTGAAGATATCAATTTGCGGTGGCAGGCTGACAGTGGGAGCCGCGCTTTGATCGCGGCGGGGGCCCGACGGGTCCACGGCGCTGTCGGATAAAGGGATATCTTTTTGGGGTTGATCAGGCTGCATATACGCACCTCTATTCCGCTTAAAAAACCTTTCTGTTACATAAAATATAACGTTTTGAGATGAGAAATTTGGACACGCCTATTAAATTTTTTGGGGTTCGATTAGAGTTTTTCTGATGGATAACGAGTAAGTGCCAGATTATAAAGTTACATTTGGCCAGAAAATAAAAAGCCTGAGACAAGCACAAGGCATGCTTGTCTCAGGTAAATGCGAGTGGGAGTGTTTGAACATCAGTAAGGTAAGGATTCGTCTCTTGTGAATGTTATTTACAGGTAGCGGACGTTGAAAGAGAGGGTTGCGTTACTCCGTCAATAGAGTATGTAACGGTCAGCGTGTAGCTCTTCCCCTTTTTAACAGATGTCGTGCTGTCTGCGAAGAATAGATATCCGGAAGCAACCTTTCTCCAAGAGTTTATACAGGTACTACCATCCATCAATTTGATTGTAGCAGAAATGTCGCCTTTAAGATCTGTTGAAGCAATCGTAACATTGCAACAGGCCGTTGTTCCTTCGAACGTTAACTTTATGCTATCTCCGCTTAATCGCTCCGTTTGAGCATTTACTGTTGATGTCAGTAAAAAGATAAACAGCAGAAAAAGTGGAAAGACTTTTTTCACAAAATCACCTCCTTTCGTGTATTACCCACAATTATATAACGGATATCCATGATAAATTAGGACAAGTAAAATTGCAAAAAAATTTAAGAAACAATCTCTACACTTTCGGCTATTTTTACCAATTCGTCAGTTTCTAGAGGAGACATAATCCAGAATATTAGTTCGGCGTCCTCATCTTTCCATACAAGATAATTGATGTTGTTTTCATCTTGGTCCAAATACAAATCAGCTGATGTACCATTAACCGTTACTGGAGATATTTGGGCATCTTCTCGTTTTATTCGAAAAATTAGTGACTCGTCATTTGCTGAACAATTAAAAATAATAGCTTCTTCCTGCTCATTTCTATAAATAGCTACAAAATGAGTTCCAGCTTTTAGTTTTTCTATCAAGTCATAACCGTCTGGCACCCATGTTGGGCAGTAAATTGTATCTTGTGAAAGTTCCTTTTGAGAGCCGGTGTAGTGATACTCGAAATAGAAAGAATAAACCTCTCTTACCCATCCCAGAAACGCTGCTCGCGCCTCTGTGTTGAAGGTCAGTACGCCGCCGCCGCCAATAAGCACGACTAACAAGAAACACGCCGCGGCCTTCATCACCCGATATCGAATGGGATGGGCCGTGCGGCGAATCAGCTTCCTCATTTTACGCTCAAACCTGGCAGAGAACACGGCCTCACAGTCCTCCGGCTCTGGAAGGCTGGCGAGAATGCTTTCCTCCGCCCTTCGCGCCGCTTCACGCAACCGTTCATCCGAGATCATAGACGCCCTCCTTTTGGCACAGCTCCTCCAGCCTGGCCTTTGCACGCTGGTCCAGCTTGCTGGCGGCGTCGTGCTTTATGCCGAACATATCCGCAATTTCCTTTACGGTGTATCCGTGGTGGTATTTCAGCATGATAAAATGCCGGTACCTCGGGGACAGCTTGATAATGCAGTTTGCCAGGCCGTCGTCGCCAGGCGGCGGAAATGAAAGACCGATCTCATCCTCCACGTACTCCAGACTTACCAGCCCGTTTCGCTTTCGGTAGAGATCAATCGCTTTTCGCTCCACGATGATGGTGAGATACCCTTTTGTCGCCTTGCTGAATGGGTCCTGCACCTTGTCCATATGCTTGGAGATGCTGAGAAAGGCATTGTGTACGGCGTCCTCTGCGTCAAATTCGTTTTTCAATATTTTGGCTGCGTGTTTGAGCATATATCCGCGGTAAAATTTGTAAAGCTGTTCAAATTTCTCTCTGTCTACAGGGTCTTCGATCGACTGCAAATAGATGATCATACATCGGTCACCCGCTTTCCATTTGTGTCACTGGATGAGAGGCGGCCTGCCTGTTTAGGTCCGCTCATCCAGAGAACTGCTTTCTGTTTCTGTATGCAAAATTGGTTGAGCCATTACCGTGCAGGAAGAGGCGCTTTAGCGGCATAAAACTTATGCTCAAATTTTCAGACCGAATGCCTGTGCCCCGGGCAGACGCTTGCTGAAAAGCAGCGACTGTCCGGGACACTGGACAAACGGCCAGAGCGGTTACCGCCGTCTCCACGACAGCATCACGCCCCATATCAAAAGATAAACCAGTATGTACGCCGCCGACAGCGTCAGAGCAAGCACGTACTTCTGCCGAAGTCCGGCGCTGTAGCTCGCGGCGGTCTGCTGGGGCTCCACGGTAATGTAGGTGCGGCCGCCGGAGACGCTGAGCACCCGGCGGGTGATGGGCACGCCTGCTTTTACGGTCTCCTGGCCCAGCTCCCGGGTGATGGCCCGGTCGGACCATTGGTAGCCGCTGCCGTCTGTGGCCCGGTAATAGACCATGTAGACGGTCTTGGTGGGGTTTATGCGGCGGCTGCGGCTGGAGGCGGAGGAGTTCTGGACCTGGATGGGGAGAACCTAATAGGGCTCAAAGGTGTGGAGACCGCTGTCCTCATAGGTATTGGCGGGCGGGATGGTGCGCAGACCTTTTATAGACAGGTAGATCATCACGGCCGCCAAAATCAAGAGCATAAGGCTGGCGATAAAGCCCATGGATTTAACTTTTTCCATACGTTTCATTCCATTCCTTAAACCAAGCTGCTCATGTCTTTTAATCCATATTGACGGGCGGGGGTTCCTGCTGATGACCTAAGATATAATTTATTTTTTCCTTTATGTCATACTCCCGCTGATGATTGAAACATTCTAAAAAATAAATCCATTCATTTTTAGAAATAGGTTCTTCCTCAATATGTTTTAATGCATAGTAGCAGTCGGTCACTAAAAGGCACTCGCTGTCCCGCATACCAGTGGGCTCTAACTTCTCCCAAATGTAGAGCCTTATATCCTCAATAGTAATGGAGCCTAATACAATTTTCTGAACAATATCGCCCAGTAGCTCCATAAAAATATTAACGTTGCCATCCGGCATCTAAACTACGTTCCTCCCTTATTTACCATCTGTCCAGATGGAATCCGCACTCCATCAAAGTCTCTATGAAGGATATTCCCGCTGGCATCCGTTACCTCATGAATTATAAATTTGGTTCCATGAGAATCACTGTATTTATAGACGTTGGATGTACCCCCTTCTGTTGATGGTCTGCTAGACGTTAGCGTTTTGGTTAGGCTGGAAAAATCCACCCCCTTTGCTTCCAGGTTACCAATCTCATCAATTGTCTTTTTATCAGTATAGTATTGCCCACCCTTTTCAACCATCGCATTCTTATAATCTAAGGACGTCTTTTTTGTACTAGTAGGCTCTTCGGCAACGGGCTTTTTTGGTTGGTTGTCTGCGGGCGGAGGCAGTGGTATCGGTTCATTTTCATAAGGATTTCCTTGGTTTTTCTTTTTCTCCTTAACCGTATTGACGGCTTCGGCCATCAATCGCTGCTTTGTGTCAAAGTCCGCATGCTCCAGGTCGATACCCTGCTCCTTAGCGAGTTTTGCGTATGCGTCCTTAACACATTGTGATAACCTTCCGGTAGGATCGGTGTAATAAACCGGATTATTTGCGCAGTAGGCATACAGATTCAGTCCATCGCCCCGATAGGTGTCCTCCTGGGTAAACCTTGCGATAACCGGATTATAGAACCTCGCCCGCAGATAGTACTGCTGCGTAACCGGGTCCAGCTGCTGTCCCGTGAATTTGAACCGATTAGGGACGGTCTCCTCCTGGGCCGTAATATTCCCCCATGCGTCGTACTCATAGCGGTTGAGCTGGATGTGGCCGTCAAAGGTCTCCACTCTCTCCGCACGGTTGAAGGCGTCGTAGCTGTAGCGGGCGTGATCGTCCGCCAGCAGATTTCCGGCCCGGTCATACTGGAACGTGGTGGTGACGCCGCCCTTGGTATAGGCAGTCAGCCGGTTCCGGAGGTCGTACTGGTACAGCTCCTCCACGCCATGGGCAAGGCGGCAAATGCGGTTGCCCGCCTTGTCGTAGAACAGTTCCTCGGTGTAGGAGGGATACTCCACCTTTTTCAGCTGGTTCAGAGCATCATAGTGATAGAGCGTATCACCTCCAAGCTGACGCTTCCGCGTTCGGTTGCCGTTACCGTCGTAGAGATATTGGTTTTCCGCCAGAAGCTCTCCGCAGGACCGGACCAGCAGGCCGGTGAGATTCTGGTCCAGGTCGTACTGGAACTGCCGCTCAATGGGGCCGTGGACCTCCCTTTGAACAGCGCCGCCGGCGTTGTACGTATATGCCGCCAACTTGTGCCCATCATCCCACACTTCCGTCAGTAAATCAAGAGGAGAATAGACAAATTTCGTGACCGTTCCGGCCGCGTCGGTCTGGCGGACCTTGTTTCCGTTGCCGTCGTAGGCCAGGGCCAGCAGCGTCCGGCCGCTGGCGGACTTGCGGATCATCCGGTCCAGAGCATCGTATTCGTAGGTGTACCGCATTCCGGCGGAGACGGCGTATTTGAGCAAGCCCTCCGGGGTGTATTCGTAAAAATCGCCCAGAGCGCCGCCCTTCACTTTTTTGAACAGGAGCGCGTTGTAAAGGTTGTAGCCAAACTCCAGGGTCACGCCGTTGCGGTCGGTCCTGCGAATCAGACGGCCCCCGGCGTCGTAGCCGTACAGCTCCCGTTGTCCGTTGGGGTCCTGGATGGCGGTGAGTTTGCCCGCCCGGCCATACTCGTACCGGGTGGTGTGCCCCTGGCCGTCGGTGGAGCTGACCATGTTTCCGGCGCAGTCATAGGAGTAGTATTCGGTGGAGCCGTCGGCCTTGACGATGCCGGTGATCCGGCCCCTGTGGTCATAGGTGTACTGGTAGCCTGCGCCGCCGTCGGTCTGGGGGTCGTACTGGTTAAGGCGCACCACCTTGGAAAGCTGCCCGTTGCTGTTGTAAAAGCTGCGGGCTATTCCGCCGTCCTTTTCAATGCGGCGAATCTCCCGGTTGAGTAGGTCGTACTCGATGAGCGTCCGGCGGCCCTGGTTGTCGGTGATTTCCACCAGGTTCCCGGCCTTGTCATAGGAGAACCGGGTGCGGTTGTGGATGCCGCTGGCCTTCTCCCGGTGAGTCTCGGCAACGAGACGGTCCACGGCATCATATTCCCGCAGAATCTCGCCGCCGGTGGGCATCTGGATGCGGGTGAGGTTGCCGCTTTTATCATAGGAGTAAGTCGTGGTGGCGAATCCCCAGCCGCCGTCCTCCCGGTCGATGGAGCGGGAGTGCTCTACCATCCGCCCGGCGGCTCTCTTTTCCGTCTGGAAGTCCTGATACCGCCGCTCCTCCGCCAGGTTGCCGGAGGCGTCATAGCGGTATTCTGTCAGGCAGTACCGCAGAGCGCCGCTTTCGGTTTTTGGACAGGCTCCCGCTTCTCCAGCAGCCAGCCCACCTGGTTGTAGCGATACAGCGTGCCGACGCGGGTTTCGTCGCTGTCTCCGGATCGATAGCCCGCTGCGTCTATCCGCTTGACGATGTTGCCCCGCAGGTCGTAGACATACCGTTTCTCTACGGTGCCGTTGGGCAGCCGCTCTTCCGCCAACAGGCTTTTCTCGTTGTAAACGCGGTGCAGCTCGTGGCCGCGGCGGTCCCGGATATAGGTTTTGTTTTCCCGCTCGTCATAGGCGAACGCCTCATAGGAGCCGTCGCTGTATTCGATTTTCGTGGTCAGCTTGCATCCTTCTGGTTGAAGGTGATGGAGCCAATCAGCAGCCGCCCCTCCACGGATGCGAAGAACATGACGTTCATATTCACAGAGTCCAGTGTCTGGGCCAAAAATTGCAGGATGGACAGATTGCAGTCCGGCCGGTGGAGCTTTTCCGTGTTCAGGATTCTGCACTGGGGACCGACCCGCTCAATGGCCCGGCTGGCAAACTGGGTGAAATCGTGGATGTTGTCATTGGAGATCAGATTGTTGGTCCAGTTGAGCGCGATCATAAAGCTCAGGTAGCCGTTGGAGTAAACGGATTGGGGCTTTGTGCCCAGAACATACACGCTGGCGATTTCTTCCTCCGTCCGGGCGATGAAATCGCTTGGCATCCGAATGGACGCGCGGTCTTGGAGGATTTTCCAATCCTGAAAGAAAACGGGGACTTCAAAAATCGTCACCACGTCGTCGTAAATGGATTGCTGGAGCTCCTGCTGGACAACCTCGCTGGAGTGGCTTTGTGCTTCAAGCGTTTCCAGATTCCGGCGGGCGTTTAGAATTAACTCATCGCTGTATTCGTATGTTGCCATCATGGTCCCCCCTCTTGGTAAAACTGTCTGTAAAGCCTGCCTTACGGTGTGGACTCGGCGCTGTCTGTATGAAGCGGGACGTCATAAACCGCTTTTTCCCGATAGGTCCACCCTCCGTCGTCACCAGGCTCGTAGGATGTCCAGACGAGCTTCAACCGCTCCTGGGATGGGTAGAATTTGACGCGGGTTTCCACACCGCCGCTTGTATCCATGTCCGGCTCCGTCACATAGTCGAAGGTGTAAACAGTGTGCCTCTCGCCCCAGTCGGAGAGCTCCCGGTAAAAAAGCTCCGCGTTTTGCGGCGGTGCTTTCATCAGACCGAACAGCCGCTCTTCCCCTTCTGTTCCCGGGGAGTAGAAATAACACTGCGTTTCATTCGAGGCAAGGTAGAACTCGTTTTCCCCCGCCGCCTCCATTTTGAACGGGGCCGAAGCGTTCCGCCGCTTTAGTCCACCAGTATTTTGGATTTCCTGCGTTCCTTGCTTCTAGGAGCGATGTCCTGCCCCCGCTTGACGGAGGTCAGGATTTGATTTAGGCCCTCATAAAGCGCTTGGTTTGTGGAAAAATCCTCTGCGGAGCCGCCAAGCCGGGACCTTAGGTAAAGCGCGATGGCGTCGGCCGCCACCGGCCGGCTGCGGTCTGCCGCCTGGAGACAAAATACCATGTCCCAATGGTTCTTTGGATTTGTGCCCGACAGCTCTCTTGCGTAATCGTATGTGATCTCAGGGGACAAGGTGCTGCGCTCTTTGGCCGAATGTGGAGCGTACAGCGTATTCAACGTGTCGTATTCCGTGCTCCGATCCTCGAAGCTTACGTATTTGTACCGGAGCTGAGCGCCGGGCTGGAGCTTGAACCGGCAGAGCTCGATCTGCCCTTCCCGAACAGCGGGCGCGTTGTCAAGCACAACCTCCGCGTCATATGTGACGAACCGCGCGGACCGATTTTCCCCCAGGAAATTCATCTTCAAAACGGTGGTGGAGTTGGTGGGGTAATAGGCTACATAGATGGGGTCCTTTATCAGAAAATTCTTTCCGGCATGGCGTATGACGCCCGGATTGACTACGATGGCGTCCCTGGTGGTCGTCAGACGGCAGCCGCTGAGAATGCCGTCGGAATACCCGTCGTAGAGAATGTCTCCAAACAAATACGCGTAGCCGGCAAGCTCCGCCATCATATCCGCGCGCAGAATGGAGCCCTGATCAAAAAGGGGGAAAGCCCGTACAATCATCTTACAATCTCCTTAGCTATTTCGTTCCGTCAAAGAAGTTGGTCACCCAGCCCTCTGTCTCAAAGCGGAAGAACTGATCCGGACCAAGCCGAAGCTGCCCGTCCTCACGGAGCACCGGCACCACGGTAAAGCCCCATCGGTCCTCATCCGCCAGCACAAAAAATTTCAGTTCCCGGTCCACAATGTCGTCCAGATCATCCTGCCGGATTTGCCGGTTATACTTGACGACGATCTCCTCTGGCTGCTGGTTGGTAAACTTCTCAGGGTCGCAGGAGCAGTTGTAGACATACCGCTGCCGCCCCTCCAGGTCCTTCAAATAGAGCTTCAAGGTCAAATCCGCCATGTTGCGGGAGATGAAGCCCCGGATGTTCTCCCGGTCCAGGCTGTGAATCAGCGTCTTTTCCTCGTTGGTGTGGGTAAATGCCGTGATCACATAGGGGAACGCCACCTGGTCATGGGTGATCTGCACGTCCGCATAGCCAAATTTGCAGTCCTTGAGGTATTTGACCGCGCCCTCGAAGGCTTCGTCCACCGCGCAGCTGTCCAAGATTTCCTGGAGGGAGCGCTTTTTTCCGCCGGGAACCCGGAACAGATTATAGGTAAGGGGTGGGAAGTCACGGCCCGAGAGCGTGTTGGTGATGTGGATATTCAGGCGTCCCGCGTAGCCATACCGGCTGGCTTCCTCCATCTGGGCAGCTGGCGCGGCGGCCGAAACCGTGTCGTTGGTCCCTTTGCGCCGGGAGGAAAGCCACATTACCAGCATGGAGAGCAGAGCCAGCAAGATCAGGGCTCCGGCAATCATCTGCGGACGGGAATCCTTTTGCGGAGGCTTGGACAGAGCGGGTGGTCCTTCCAGGTTCAGGAAAATCGGCTGCTCCAGAATGAGGTTGGTATCCAGCCTTGTAAAGTCAAACTGGACTGGAAGCTTTGTGTCGGTTGTAACCGTGCGCTGAAAGCGGACGGTTCCCTCATTCAAATAGCAGGATACGCGGTTTCCGTCAACCGTTACCGGAACCGGCAGCCCTTGGAAAACCACGTCCGTCAGCATCTGCCTGTTGGAGCCTCCCGCGTCATAGAATACGGCGGATAGGTTGGCCGTCCTGTTATAACGCTCTGCCTCTGGATAATCCGGCTCGGAATCGGTATAGGAAGCGGTGAGCCGTGCCGTCAATACGTACTCCGAGATGACGTCGGCCTTCACCTGACCGCCGCTCTGACCCTGAAACGTGATATGGACGGCGGTATCCGTGGGATGATCCAGCTCCAGCAGGGCGTAGTGAGAGCCACTGTACTGTTTGCCGTTTACCGCGCTGAAATCCGCCTTCAAATTTTGGATGGGATTCCCGCTGGTTAAAAGAATACGGGCTTTGCTGGTATGGGCCGAGGGGATGGTTACCGTGATATCCTCCAGGCCGCCGTCCGTATCCACAATCGCGGCCCGGGTTTTCCGAACTCCCAGCTGCTCCTGTAAGATGGAGTCGATGGCACCTTGGATATCCGAGGACTGCGGCGCGTGATAAGCGGTGCCCCTGGTTTGTGCCGAGGCGGAGAAGGTCGTATTGTGACCGTCCGCCATTTTCGCACCCAGGCCAATGACATGAATGCGGATGCCCTGGATTCGGGCGGTCTCCACCGTATCCAGAAGCGCCAAGCCTGCGGCCAGACCTGCCCCGGCGTTGGTATAGCCAGTATAGGAAACGGCGTCCACTGCCTCCATGACCGGCTCCCGGGCATTGCTGTCCATCATTCCGACGCTGGAGACAACACTGGTATTATAAGCGGCAAAGCCAACGCGGTAATGGGAGGGCAGGCTGTATAGGAGCTGGGCAATACCGTCTTTTGCCAGCCGCTCCTGGTCGTTGACGGTCATGCTGTTGCTTGCGTCCAGCAAAAATACGACGGCTTTGGACGTGCTGGGAGGCAGAGCAGCGGCGGCGGCCTGGGTTTGTACGCAGGCCATCAGCAGGAAACCGGCTAAGATGAAAGAATATAGATGTAAATGCCTTCTCTTCACTGAGCGATCCTCCCTGGAGCTAATCTGGCGACTTGCGAGGGCATAAGACACGGTGAGATGCAACTAACCAAATCCACTTTTTACCCCACTAATAATAACGTCGAAATCGGTCGATTTTGGACACCCCATGCTCAAGAGAAAATAAAATTTTTGAAATCTATCTGTAGAAACGTATACAAGGCAGCCGCTGTAGATAAAAATGGTTCCTTTGGTCGGAAAGAAACCGGCGGCGGGGAGTTTGGCGCGTACCGTCAAAAATGAATGGAGGGCTTTAATGCCATATGTTAAAAAAATTTTCAGATCACAGGTTACATAAAGTTTTGGTATTATGCCAAAATGATGAAAAACGCAAAATTTTTGTATCCAAATATTGGAGATTTGTCCTTTTGCGCTATAAGGGCGTGGTTACGCCACGATCATACTTTATCTAAGTTACATGCCAAGGATATTCAGACCTGGTTAGGACATAGCCATTACAACTATTCTGGCTTCGGAGTTCACGGACAGATGACAAAAAACCTCTCGGAGCGGCTGGGCGGGCCTTGCCGCAAAACCTGTTTGGCGAGGCTAAATTTTTCGTGAGTGTTAGAAGCGAGCTGGAAATAGCCGTTTTTCAAAGAAAGGGAAAAAAGAAGAACCCTAGAACCATGGTGGTTCTTGGGTTCTCAGACTGGCTCAGCCGGTTTTGGAATGTGAAAGGCAATTTGTTTGGCAAAGATTTAAGACCGTGGCGCAGATAATGCCGATGCGGATTGGATGAACGCCCGTCATGGTACAAGACGGCGCTGTACTGCTCAGAAAGCGTTCAAAGAACGTGCCTGCCACCGGGTAAACCACATTCCGTCATTGGAATCACTGGCGGTAGCTCCAAAATGTCGGCCCGGGTACCACGGAACCTTCTATCCGCTTCAGACGGTCTCCCATTCACAGGTGGATTTGCGAATCTCCATGCAGCAGTTGGGACGCATAGAAACAACCCGGAAGCCGCTGGCTCGCATATTTCCGATCTTAATGAAGGTCGCCAGAACGGAGGTGCTGCCGCCCAGACCGATGGGACCGATGCCTGTGGCGTTCACCGTGTCTGTGATTCGCTTTTCAATTTCGCTTTGTATGTCGTAGCGCCCGTCCTTCATGGCTTCCAGAGATAAGGAGGAGGCTTCGCAGGCGGTACGGCCCAGGCCAAAGGACAAAGTGCAGGGCTGACAGCCCAGCGCCGCCACCTGAGGCTTGGCCCACTCAATCATCTCGTCAATGACGTGATCTAGGGAGTGCATGTGGAAAATGGGCTGGGTTTTGCTCCGAATCTCAGGGCCGCCGCCCAGCATCAAAACCGTCAGCCGAAGCTTTGTGCCGGACATCCGGCGAATCTGGGTGGGGGCTGGCATCAGCATACCAGGCTCGTCATACAGGCCCTTGCGCTGGGAAATACGCTCCAACTCGTTGCCCCGCACGCCCATGGGGCGTGTGGGCACCGCGTTCAGGCCCTGGCGAATGCCGGCCTCCATCGCCGGGAAGAAGCCTGGAGGCAGGACTGCCTGGTCACCGATCTCCAAGAAGGGGTGCGGTGTACCTGTGTCGTCACAGAGGGCGGAGTGGTGGAAGTCCGCGGCTTCGGCATTCCGAAGGAAGTTGTCCATGGCCCATTTGGCTTGGGGCAGGGTCTCTTTTTCCGCCGCGCGGCGCCAACAGGCCTTCTGATCCTTCCGCCAATGGGAGCTGGCCTTCACAACGAGACCGGCGGTATCTTGTGTCACTTGATCCAAAGAGAGCATAGGGAATTCCTCCTTTACTCTGAGAAAATCGTTTCGCCGTTTGCGGCGGCCACAATAGCGGGAAAATCCTTGACGGAGATTTCGTAGAATGCCTCCATACCGAATTCGGGATGAATAACCGCATGGCATTCGCCCATTTGCGCGGTCAGAAGAGCTGCCACCGGTGGGGTAATCAGGAAGTAGGCGTGGGTTCGCTTGAGTCCCTCCACGGTTTCTGGCGAGATTAGCCCCTTGCCCAGGTGAAACTTCGCGCCCTTTTCCGACAAGGGAACCATAGAGCTTTGGATTTCCGGCTTGCTGGTGGTGGTAGGCGCGATTCCGGCGCAGCTAACGGCGGTGTGGAAAATTACCGCGCCCCGTAGGTCCACGCCATAGTCGCCTAGGGTTCCCTCCTTTGCCATAGCCACGACATGGGGCAGCACCGCGTCCCGCCCGCAATAGATTTTGCCGCTCAGCTCCACCAGGTCGCCGGCTTCCAGGCCGCAATCTTCTCCTAGAAAGGGAACTGTGATTTTTTTCAAAGCAGACACCTCTCTTTTTTAGTTTGTCTCTTTCTCCGCTGCCTCTTGTGATTCCCGCTTCGCCTTCCGGTAGCTGCGGATGAACGGCATAGCGAAGCTGACAACGCTGACAACTATAATGACCAGGCAGAGGGGGCGGGTAAAAAACACCGTCCAATCGCCCCGGGAGATGATCAGCTGCTTGCGGAAGCCTTTCTCGCAGATGGGCCCCAGCACCAGGCCCAGGATCAGTGTGGGAACTGAGTAGCCAAAGTGCTCCAGCAGCAGACCCACCACGCTGAAGATCAGCATAATCGCGACGTCTCTTACATTGCCCTTCAGCGTATAGGAACCCACGATGCCCAGAAGCAGCATCATGCTGCCGACGATGCAATAATCCATGTCCGCGATTTTGGCGAACTGCCGGGAAATGATCTTTCCGATGACGTAGAGCAACAGCGAAGCGAAGATGATGGCCCAGAGGATGCTGTACAGCAGGTCCGGCTGGCTGGTGATCAGGGTTGGCCCTGGCACCAAGCCGTGCATGGTGAAAGCGGACAGCATAATGGCCGTCACAGTGCCACCGGGAATCCCCAAGCAGATGGTGGGCACCAGGGAGCCGCCGACAGCGGCGTTGTTGGCGGCCTCGCTGGCCACGACACCCAACTCCTCGCCCTGCCCAAACGTCTCCGGGTGCTTGCTGGAGCGTACGGCCTCGCCGTAGCTGATAAAGGAGGCAATGGAACCGCCCGCCGCGGGGATGATGCCGATGATTGTGCCGATGATGGATGACTTCAGATAGCAGCCCCAATTCTTAATAATATGGGCGGGGCCAATTAGCTCCATACTGCTGGATTTCTTCTCATGCCCGGCGTCTTGGGCGGAACGCGCCAGAATCTTCCGGTAGACCTCCGCGAAGGCATAGGCGCCGATCATCACCGGAACAAAGTCGATGCCGTCCGCTAGCCAGTTCGCCCCAAAGGTGAACCGCTCCGCGCCGGACATGTAGTCCAGGCCGATGGTGGAGATCAAAACACCCAGGCAGGCGGAGATCAGTGCCTTCTTCCAGTTCTTTGTGGCCATGCTGGCCGTGCAGCTCAGGCCCAGAAGCCCCAGGGCAAAGAACTCTGCGCTCTGGAACTTCATGGCCACCCTAGAGAGCATAGGGGCTGCCAGCACCATGACAATACCGGAGATAATGCCTCCGACGGCGGATGCGGTGATAGAGAGCCCCAGGGCCTTTCCGGCCTTTCCCCGTTGGGCCATGGGGTAGCCGTCAAACACTGTGCACACCGCCGTGGGTGTGCCTGGGGTCCTCAGCAAAATGGCGGAGATGGAGCCGCCGCACATTCCACCGATATATACAGCAACCAGGACAATGATGCTCTGGATGCTGTTCATGGAGTATGTAAAAGGAAGGATCAGGATGACCGCCAGGGAGGCGCTGACGCCGGGAATCGCTCCGGCCAGCATTCCCCAGCCTGTGCCGATCACCAAAAAGGCCAAGGTGGAGAGATCCGCGAAATTCAATAAACCCTGCAGCATATGTGCCTCCTTAGTAGAGATAGAAGCTGACGGTCTTCAAAATGCCCACTCCCCGAGGTAGAGCGATGCCGAAGAAGCGACCGAAAATCAGTGTGAGGATCAGCACCGCCGCGAGTGAAAACGCGAAGTTGAACACCTGATTTCTGGACTTTAGGAGATTCAGGGCGGCAAAGGTAAACAAAACGGACAGCGGGACAAAGCCAGCCGTCTTTACGATCACGATATAGACCACCGTCATGGCCAGAACGATCGCCACCTTGTAGATTTTTGCCGAGTCGAACTCCCCCGCAGCCTGTCCCACACCATTCCTTTTCGCGGCGGTCAGCTCCCGCACCATCCGGACAGTGTCCGCCGCCAGAAGGACCAGGGCAATCGCGGAGAACATCACGGGAAAGCCCTTGGCTTCTACAAAGTCGCCGGCGCTGGAAAGCTCCGGAATTCTCCCGCCAGCGATGAGGAAGAACAGGAGAGCTGCGGCCAGAACGGTGTTAAAAATCAATTCAAGCATGATTCACTCCTCCATAGGGCGCATCCCGCTGTTGAGGCGAAATGCGTCGGATTGACTGGTTGCTCCCGGAAGGACACCGCGCTAACCGCCGTAGGCAGCAACAATATCTACAAACCGCTCCGTCTCGGAGGCAATGTGGACGGTGAAATCGGAAGCGTTCTTGTAACCAAAGACCACGTCGGCGTTGTCCTGTTTCAAAACCGTCTGGAAGTCCTCCGACTCATAAATCCGCTCGCATAAACTGGACAGGTAGTCCACAATCTCCTGGGGCGTACCATTCTTGACCACAATACCCCGCCAGGAGCTGGCGCCGAACTCGATGCCTTGCTCGGTGGAAGTGGGCGTATCGTCCAGACCCGCCGAATGGACACGGTTTTCGGAGGTTACCAGCAGGGGAATGATCTCCTCGTACTGGGCCATATTGGTAAAAGAGGAGAGCTTGTCAATATAGAGATCTACCTCGCCGCCTAGAAAGGCGGTTTTGTACTCGCCGTAGCCATCATAGGGGACATAGGTCAGCTCTGCGCCAATGGCTTCGCCAAACTGCAGGGCCGTGTATTCATCCAATCCACCAGCGGAGGAACCACCGGTGGTGACGGCGCCGGGGTTGGCCTTGGCATAGCTCACAAAACCGTCCCAGTCTGTGAAATTTTTGTTGCTATCCAGTACGGAGACCACATAGACGTCGGCCTCCATCATGGCGATGGGGGTGAAGCTCCCGGAAAAATCAAAGCGGCCCTTGGCCTCGGCAATGGGCATGGAGGGCGTGACCAGGCAGAAGGTGTAGCCGTCCGCGTCCTGCTCGGAGACGTAGGTCAGGCCGGTGACGCCGCCGGCACCCTCCTTGTTGACGACATTGACATTGGCGCCAGTCTCCCGGCTCACCAGATCCGCGAAGCTTCTGGCGAACAGATCCGCGGAACCGCCCGCGCCAAAGGGCACGACAAACTCAATGGTGCGGCTGGGATAGTCTAGGGCTGCGCCGCTGTTGTCTCCGGAACCGCTGCCGGAGGAGGCTTCACCGTTACTGCCGCCGCAGGCGCTGAGGAGAACAGAGATACAGAAAATCGCACAGAGAATGGAGAAAAATTGTTGTAAGCTGTTCTTTTTCATCATCATACACTCCTTCGTATTTCTTATCATTTTTTTGCCGGATTTGAGATTCCAGCAAAATCAGCCTTTATAGAGCCCAGCCCTCCAGGACTTTTCCCCAATCCCTGGGAACACCGTTTTCAAAGTGCTCCTTGATACCCTGCGCCTGTACCCAATGAAGCTTCTGCCGGGTGGCCTCCGCCATTGTATAGGGTAACCCCTCGCTTTTCAGAAAGTCCACCACGTTTGCCATCTCGTGCTCCCGCCGGACGGAGTGGATGATGGCGCCGGAGATGTAACCGTCGATGATCTTGATAAAATCAGGGCCAAAGGTATCCAGGAAGGAGTCCACGATCATCTTTTCCACACCGAACCGCTGAGCGGTCTGGAGGGATTCGATCAGTAGGCAGCTCAGGCCTTTCGCTGTGATGCTGCGGATAAATTTGATGCTGGTGGCGGTACCGGGCTCATTCCCTACAATATCCATACGCGTGTGATACGGGGACATCTTCTCCTTGAGGGCCGCCGCTCCCTTGCCGCTGAGAAGCATGGGAACCTGATGCCTGTCCTTCAGCAGAGCGCCCATCATGGCTCCGTCGGTAAAGAGGGCCCCACGGGCCTCCACCATAGCGGCGATCTTCTTCTTTTCAATGGGAGTCGCCGTTGAGGCATCCAGGAAAAGAGTTCCTGCCTGAATGCCCTCCAGCGTTCCCTCTGCTGCGGACACAGCGAAGTTGGAGGGCGTCACGGAGATCACCACCTCTGCCTGCCGGGCAACATCGGATGCGGTGGGAAGTTGCTCCCCACCGCAGGCGGCGGCCTTTTCGGCGAAGTGCTGCCGCAGATCATTTTGCATGGCATCATAGAATACAATTCGCTCCATCCCCTCACGGTGAAGGCCCAGGGCAATGGAGGAACATGCCTCGCCAAAGCCGATGAATCCTACCGTCATATGACTTCCCCCTTCTTTACAATTTGATTCCTAAGCCGACCAGTTGCTTGTCCACCCAGGCGGGAGACAGGTTGAACAGCTTCCCGCCGGAGACTTTGGCATGCGTGTAGGCTTGGATTTTTTCCCTGCGCTCAACCTCATAGGCATCCTTCTTTTCGGCGGCGGCGAGGGCCTCTTCAATCTTCTCCCGGGGGACCACCGTCACGCCGTCGGCGTCTCCCACTACCAGATCACCGGGATTGACCCGCACGCCGCCGCAGGTGATGGGGCAGTTAACCCGGCCTGGATTTTTTTTCACGGGTCCCCTCTGCATAAATCCAGCCGCGAATACTGGATAACCCATCTCGGTCAGCTCATCCCGGTCGCGGACGCATCCATCAACAATCATGGCCGCTGCGCCTACGGCGCGGGCCTGCCGAGCGATCAGGTCCCCGAAGTAAGCGGCTCCGGAAAAGCCCTTGCCGTCGATAACCATAACATAACCCTCTGACAGCAGCTTCATGGACAGGTGGATGGGCAGGTTGTCCCCGTTCTCCGTCTCCAGGGTGAAGGCGGTGCCCACAACTCGCATATAGATGTCCACCGGATTAATATCCCTGGACATGGCGCCGTCATTCTCCACCCCCAGGTCCTTCATACCGTCCGCCAGCAGAGCGGAGCCCAGCGCCTTTGCCCGCTGGATGATGGAATCAGGAAGAAGCGGCGCGGGAAGGTTGATCTTGGATTCCATGATGTTGTCCCCCTTGTCAGAGCTTGCGAAGCTTTTGTAGTGGTTCTTGCAAAAAGAGTGTAACATGGATATAATAAAAAGGAAATATTGTATTTATTGTTATATTAACAATTAAATACTTGTTAAATGGGGGGAGAGAGCTGTTATGAACATGTCGGATGTCCAGTGCTTTTTAAAGGTTGCGGAGTGTATGAGCTTTTCCAAGGCCGCGGAGGCGCTGTATATTTCCCAGCAAGCAGTAAGCTTGCACGTCAAGCATCTGGAGGAAACCTATAAAGTGCTGCTCTTTGAACGGAAACCTAAATTGAAGCTGACCCAGTCTGGGCGACTGCTTCTCGATGCGGCCCATGATATCATCGATCGGGAATCGGAGCTGGTGGAGCAATTCAACTTCTCCAAGAACTTTCGTACAGGGGAGATTACCGTTGGCTTACCGCCCAACCGCTCCACGGCTTTCATTGACGAATTCACGCCGCCATTTTCCAGGATTTACCCCAACATGACGGTTAAGCTGGTGGAGCGGACCTCCAACTCGCTTCCTGTATCCGTCATCAATAATGAGATCGACATTGCGTTGGTACTGATCTCCCCGTATTCGGAGCGGTTGGATCCAGAGCTTTTTCAGATATTGCCTTTGGAGACGGAGAGTCTATACCTGGTCATTCCGGACCAGCTTCTGCGAGAGCACTTCCGGGAGGAGTATCCTGACTGCGTCCGGGAGTTTCAGCGGGGAGTCTCGCTCTTCCGGGTGGCGCATATCCCCATGTTTTTGCATCCGGACACCAGCCGCCTTCATGAGACGATCTACAATAAGCTTTTGAGAAATGGGACACCTCCGTTTATAAGGATTAAAACAACGCTGACGAGCTCTCTGTTGTCCCTGTGCGAGCAAGGCTATGGGATTTTTTTCAGCAACCTGATGTCCCTGAAATTTCTCTATCACTCGCAACGGCAGAGCTTTGAGAAACTGCGCATTTTCCCGGTACTGGAATTTCAGAACACCCGCCAGACACTTTTGATCTATCACCGGAAAAAGCGTTTGACCAGTCCCCTGACGGATAGCATCGAGATCATTAAGGGACTCTATCAGAATCATCCTCTTATTTTAGATGCTCTGCTTCGCCAGCGGAGCTTATGATGCGAAGTTTTATGAACCTATGAACCAAGGCAATACCGCACGAGAGAGACGCGAATCATTTCTCCAGAAAAGATAGGGGACTACCTCCAGGCGGCGGAAGGGCACAGCGTCCTTCTGATGCTCTGTCTGGAGCTGAGCGCTGGCTTTCAGCGAGGCGAGCTGATGGCATTCCTCTGGACGGACCTGAACACCAAAGAGAAGTGCTTGACGATCTCGAAGTCCGTCACCAGGGGCAAAGAAAGGCTGCGTGTGACGGAACCGAAAATCAAAAATTCCGTTCGGACGGTCTACGTTGATGACGATGCCATCCGCTTGCTGGTAGAGAACCGTAAAAACCACCTGTTCAGTCCCTGCCTGTTTCCAGTTCCAGTGACAGGCGGAATGTTACAACCCGGACCGCGCGGGTAGGATACACAAGAAGTTGCTGAAGAGAGCTGGTGTCGAGGAGTATGTCCGGTTCCACGACTTGTGAAAGACCTTTGCGACGATGGCTTCGCGAGATGGCGTGGATATCAAAATGGTCTCTGGAATGCTGGTCACTACTCGGCGGAGTTTACGCTGAACGTCTACACAAACGTGACGAAGGAAATGCGAAAGAACGCCGCAAAAAAGATGGGCGGCTTCATGGTGGAGGTTATGTTAAAAGCTAAGCGCCGGAGAGCGGAAGCCTGCTCTCCGGCGCTTTTTCACTTTTCTGGACCCTTCCGGCTCTTTTATTTGTAACTAATTAATATGTCGATACGGCTTTTTGTGCGCTCTTGTTGGATAATACGGTCGCAAAGCCGTTCTTATCAAACTTCAAATGAGATGAAGCATATTGCCGGGAATGCTTTAGAAAAAGCAGGACTTATTCACCCAAAGCTCAGTCCTCTCCCGGAGTCGGTTAGTCGGCCGGTTTGGATTTCACATATTTCCGAATCAGATTATTAGCCCGCGTCTGGCTGAGCCCCAGATACTCCGCCACCTTGCGGGAGGTGCCGCACTTCTGGTAGGCGTCGTGAATCAATGCCGCCTCAAACTTTTCCACGCGGGTGTCGAAGCTCTCGTTCTCTGTGGAGGGAAGCCCCTCGTCCATATCCACGATTCCAAAAATTCGCTTGGGAAGCTGATCCGTATCAATTACAGGACTGTCTGTCATTACCACTAGACGCTCAATGGTATGCTGGAGCTCCCGCACATTGTCATGCCACTCCGTATGGATAAGCGCTTGTATGGCGCCTTCCGTAAAGTGGCGATTGACGTGATGCTCTGGGCAGAAGCGTCCCAGGAAATGGTGAATCAGCGGGCGGATATCCTGCTTTCGCTTCCGCAGGGGCGGAATGTAGATGTCCGCCACGCTGAGAAGATAATACAGCCCGTCCAAAAACTGCCCGCTGCGGATCAGCACCTTTAGGTCCTTATCCGTCGCCGCCAGCAGGCGGACCGTTTGGGTGGATTCCTTCGGAGAGGACTCGCGGTCGCTGAGGTACTTTAGAAGAAGTGTCTGCATATGCAGGGACAGTTCAGAGATATTTTCCAGCAGCAGCGTTCCGTTCCGCATTCGATAGAGAAGTCCTGGCGTTTTGTCGGAGCCAAACAGTTCCCGCTGCATCCGCTCGTCCGGCATTCCAGTACAGTTAAAGACCGCCATGGGCTGGCTCCTCCGCCGGCTCAGAGAGTATAGATACTGAGCGGTTACTGTTTTGCCCACGCCTACCTCGCCCCGGAATAGGCAGGTGGCGTCCGACTGCGCCACCCGTTCCACCTGGCGCAGAACCTCCCTCATCTCCAGACTTTTAGCCACGGGCTTCATGGAGGGCTCGTGCTGGGTCCTGATCGGATCCAGGTACTGCGGATTGTAGAGATCCAACTCGTTCACGTCGTCCCGGACATTCATCACCACAAATTCGATCTCGTTCTGAGCGTTGAACAAGGGCGCCGCGATGGTCAGCAGCTCGCTTCCCAAATACGTGCTCTGCCGGATGGCGTAGGAGCGTCGGTCCCGGAAGATGATGGGCAGAATGGACGGCTGCCACCAGTCCGTATGCACGAAATCGTAGAAAGATTTCCCGATCATGTGCTCCGGCGGACAGCCGTAGTGGCGGCTACAGGCGCGGTTTACATAGACAATGTTGTAGTTTTTGTCATAGACCATAACCTCGTCATACATATTGTCAACAATCGAGAAAAACGTCTGAAAGTCCAGGCCATAGATGTATTCCATGTGCTTCCCTCCATTGTTATCAGATACCTGCATTATAGAATGTTTTCTCCCATTGGGCAAGGTTCAAATTTGAACGTATTATCTGCGGCGGGGCTGTTCCTTGTCAAAACAGCTAAAATTTTAGAAAGTTTTTCCAGCTCGAATTCCCTGTTTTGGAAGTGAGTTGAAAACAGTTCACTAAGAGCTGTGGACAAATTCAGATTTGAGTTGAAATCAATTCAAAAAAGAAATCTTGTCGCAAAAAGAATTGGCAATTTTCGTATATAATATACAAGTAAAAACTGTTTTTTCAGTAATTTGACACAAAATTATAGCTGTGGTATAAGAAAGTATCCGTACGGAAGCACTGATTCAATACCCGCAAGGCTGCGTTTATCGGTGCGTCCTTAAAACGTTAGGAGGGCTTTTATGAGAATTACGGATGTAGAAGTCATCTGCCTGCGGGTGCCTCCGGTGGACGGGCCCTGTGAGTGGGGAGATGACGCGTTTCTTGTCAGGGTGCACACAGATGAGGGGCTTGTGGGCCTGGGGGAGAGTGACACTTCGCCCATCGCCGCCAGGGGCATGATTGACGCGCCGGAGTCGCACAGCTCCTCCTGTGGCCTGCGGCAGCTTCTGGTCGGGGAGAATCCTTTGGAGATTCAGCGTCTTTGGGATAAGATGTACGCGAGATCCAACTACGCGGGACGTCGGGGCCTGGGGATCCACGCTATGAGCGCCGTTGACATCGCCCTGTGGGACATCGCCTCGCAGTACTATCGCACCCCTATCCACATGCTTCTGGGCGGGAAGTACCGGGACCGTATCCGGGCCTATGGTACCTTTATTCCCGCGGACACCCCGGAGGAGAACCGGGCGCTGGTTCGTCGGCTCATTGGACAGGGCTTCCAGAGCTTGAAGTTTGGCGGGGGCATTTTGGGACAGGACCCGGACACGGACGAGGCCATCATCGCTGCGGTCCGGGATGAGGCGGGACCTGATTTTGAGCTTCAGATCGACATCGCCTGCGTATGGCGGACCTTTGGAGCTTCCGCCGCCATGTTCAAGCGGCTGGAGAAGTATCACCTGAACTGGATTGAGGAGCCGGTCATGCCGGACGACATGAATGGATACGCGAAGCTGGGCTCCCTGGGGATCAGCAAGGTGGCCGGCGGAGAGGGCCTCACCACCCGGTACGAGTTTGACGCGTTTTTGCGGCAGGCGCACCCGGATATTGTACAGCCCGATATTACCCGCTGCGGCGGCATCAGCGAAATGCGGAAAATCTATGATCTGGCCGAGATGAACGGCGTTAAGCTGGTGCCCCACGGCTTTTCTACAGGCATCCTGCTGGCGGCGACGGTACAGTTCTTGGCGGCCTGTGAGCATGGAGACCTGATGGAGTATTCCCAGAGCACCAGTCCCCTGTTCACGAAACTGGTTAAGAACCGGATTCCCTTTGAAAACGGCTATGTGACGGTTCCAGACTGCATCGGATTGGGCGTGGAACTGGACGAGGCCATGGTGAAAGAATACCAAATGAGGTAGCCGCCGCACGTATTCCCCAAATTAAATTTGAAAAGGAGATTCTGTGATGCAGAAAAAGCTGGATAAACTGCTGATTGGCATCAGCCTGGTGGTGGTGTTCGCCATTGTCGCCGGCCTCTACCTGTTTCCCGAGGCCTCTCAGAACATGGCCGGTACCGTGAAGTCCCTCATGATCGACGCCTTTGGCTCTGGGACACTGATCTTTACCTTGGGCGGCGTAGTGCTGCTGGCGGCCATCGCCTTTACCAAGTATGGCAGAATCCGTCTGGGCGAGGGCGCTCCGGAGTACTCCACCTTCAAGTGGATCGCCATGATGATGTCCTGCGGCCTGGGTTCCGCCACTTGCTACTGGGCCTTCATTGAGTGGGCCTATTATGCGGGAACGCCGGGCTTGAGCATCGAGCCTCTCAGTCAGCGAGCCTATGAAATGAGCGTAACCTACACCATGTTTCATTGGGGCTTCAGCGCCTGGACCCTTTACGCCCTGGTGGGCATTCCCATCGCCTATCACTTCCATGTCCGTAAAAACGCCAGCCTCAGCATGAGCGGTATGGTCAGCAAGATCACAGGACTAAAGCAGGACGGCATCGTCTGCCGGATCATCGACGTCGTATTTATTTTCATCTGCTTTGGCGGCCTCTCCATCACCCTGGGCGTTTCGGTCCCCCTGGTTACCGACGTGCTCTGCTCCGTGATCGGGATTCAGTCCTCCTTCATCATGAATCTGGTCATCATCATCGCCCTTTCGGTGATCTACTCCCTCAGCTCCTACATTGGAATCCAGAAGGGCATGGCCAAGATTTCCGACTGGAACGTGAAGCTGGTCATCCTCTTCACCATCGGCGTAGTGGTCTGCGGTCCCACGCTCTTCATCCTCAACAATGTCACCCAGTCCTTTGGCCTGATGATGCAGAACTTTGTCCACATGAGCCTGTTCACAGATCCTGTGGGGCAGAGCGGCTTCCCCGGTGCCTGGACGGTGTTCTACTGGCTCTACTGGATCACCTATGCCCCCTTCACCGGTGTGTTCATTGCCAAGGTCTCTAAGGGGCGCACCATCCGCTCGGTTATCCTCAACACCCTGGTGAGCGGCAGTGTGGGGTGCTTCCTTTACTTTGGCGTTCTGGGTAGTCTGGGTCTGGAGCGGCAGTTGTCCGGGGCTGTGGACATGATCGGCATGCTGGCGGAGGGCGGTGACACCGCCGCCATCATCCAGGTCATGCGCTCTTTGCCCGGAGGACCCGTTTTTATGATTCTCTTCTGCGTCAGTTCCCTGCTTTTCCTGGCCACTACCCTGGACGGAGCGGCCTTCACCATGGCTTCTACTTCCACCGTTGGACTGAAGCAGGGCGAGGACCCCCATCCTTTCCTGCGCCTGTTCTGGTGCATCATGCTCTCTCTGGTTCCCCTGACCATGATCCTGATTGGCGCGAGCCTGGACACCATCAAATCCTGCGCTTTCATCACGGCGGTTCCTGTGATCTTCATTATGCTGGTCCTGCTCTACGGTTGGCTGCGATGGATGCGGCAGGACTACGGGAAGGTTCCCTCCGCGGAGTTGGAAAAGACGCTGTTGACAGGAGAGGAGGCGCCGCATGAAAAGAGCCATTAGAATGGATGAAAACGACCATGTGGCCACGGTTCTAAACGATGTACAGCCGGGCGACGAGATCGGCATCCACGACACGGAAAACCTCTTGCTTTACACCATGACGGCCCTGGAGCGAATTCCCTATGGGAACAAGGTTGCCCTTTGCGCCCTGGAGGCGGGAGACCTCCTGATCAAATACGGCGTGCCGGTAGGTCTATGTACCCGGAGAATTGCGTGCGGCCAGTTGGTCCATGTGCACAACGTGAAAAGTCGCACAGTGGACATCCCCCCCGCCATCCGGCGGGAAATCATCCGCCAGATGGAAATCCAGGAGGTGGAAGTATGAGTATGACCTTTACCGGCTATCAACGCCCCAACGGCGCAGTGGGAATTCGCAACAGGCTGCTGCTCATCGCTGTGGACGAGTGCTGTGAGGGCATTGTCCGGACGATTGCGCGCTCCTTTGAGGAGGCTGTGGTCCTGACCAACTGGTACACTTGCATGCTGGGTGGCAACGAGGAGACCTTCCATCAGATGATCGCCGTTGGGCAAAATCCCAATGTGGCCGGCGTTCTGGTGGTCGCCATGGGCTGTGGGAGTATTTTACCCTCCCAGATTGCGGACCCGCTGCGGACCGCGGGACAGGCCGTGGATACCCTAACCTGCCAGCAGGCAGGCGGCACCCGGGCGGCGGTGGAGCTGGGAATCCAAAAGCTCCAGGCTCTCAAGGCCCTGGCGGACAAGCACCCAAAGGTGGAAGTCCCCGTCAGCGGGCTGGTCGTCGGCGTGAAATGCGGTGGCAGCGACACAAGCTCCGGCATTGCCTCAAATCCCAGCGTCGGCGCGGCGGTGGACCGCCTGGTGGACCTGGGAGCGACCTGCATCGGCGGAGAGCTGTTTGAGTTGCAGGGCTGTGAGGTCCTGCTGACCAGACGGGCGGCAACTCCCGAGGTGGCGGCCAAGATTGAAAAGCTCATCGCCAACGAGCAGTCCCGCTGGGGTGTCAAGGGTACCGATGTGGAGACCATGAGTGTGGGAAACTGCGTGGGTGGACTGACCACCATCGAGGAGAAGTCCATGGGCGCGCTCCACAAGATGGGCTCCCGGCGGATTGAGGACATTCTGGAGATCAATAAGTATGGTGTGGACCGCCCAGACCATCCCGGTTTCTACCTCTCCGAGGCGTCCATGCTCTGTGGCGCCGCCGGCGTCAACTATGCGGCCATGGGTGCCCATCTGATTTTGTGGACCAGCGGCGCGGCGGGATTCAACAACGCCATTGTCCCGGTAATTCGGGTTAGTGGGAACAAGGACCTGATCAATCCGGACATAGATGTGGACGCTACTGGCATTATGGATGGGACCTGCGGAGTAGGTGATGTGGCGGAACGGATTCTTTTGAAGGTTCTGGAGACCGCCAGCGGCGCTCCTACCGCCATCGAGGGAATTGGGGACTCCACCATGACTCTTTACCAAAAGGATCAGCGCGTGGAAACCTTGCTGGGCCTGACCTGCGCCAAGATGCGCTGAGCTTTTTCACGGCGGGATTCTCTCGGAGAATCCCGCCGCTCAGCGCCAGTTCACCGTCTTGACAAAGTGTTATTTCACAGGAAGGAAAGCAGACTAATGAACCGTCCTATCAAGAAAATCTACTCCTGGTATGTGCCGCTGGGCGCGATTTTTTGTTGCGCCCTCTGGGGACTTTCCTTCCCCTGCATGGGAACCATCTATCGCTCCTTCCCCACTGGCGGCCTGCCTGCGACCCAAATTCTTTTGGCGGGAATCCGGTTCGCCGCGGCTGGGGGAATTCTCCTGCTTTTCAGCCTCTCACGGGGAGAGCCCATCCTCGCGGCGCTCCGCCGGCGTCCGCTCTCCCTGGCTGGCTTCGGGCTCCTTCAGACAGGGTTGCAATACGGATGCTTTTACCTCTCCATGAGTGCCCTTCCCTCCGGGCGGGCTTCCCTGATCAACACCACCAACGCCTTCCTCAGCGTGCTTCTGGCGCATTTCTTCTGCGCTGGGGACCGCCTAAACCGGAACAAATTGGCGGGATGCGCACTGGGCTTTTTGGGCATTTTGCTCCTTAGTGGCGATATCAGCGGAAACCCTGCGCCCTGGGCGGATGTTCTGATGCTGCTCTCCGCGCTGTCTTTCTCCGCGGGAAATATTGTCTGCCAGCGGCTCGCCCGGCATTGCCGCCCGGTTCCCCTGGCGGGCTGGCAGATGCTCTTTGGCGGTGGGGCCCTTACCCTTGCGGGTCTTCTGGGCGGCGGTTCCCTTCGGAACGGCGCGGCGGCGGGATGGCTGCTGACAGCCTTCTTGATCGCGCAGTCCGCCGCGGCCTTCTCTCTTTGGAACCTGCTCCTTACTATGGCGCCAGTTTCCTCCATCGGAATCTACACCTGCCTGATTCCGGTAGTAGGGGTATTCTCCTCCCTGATCTTGCCGGATGAGCCCCCTCTAACCGCCAGGGTTCTGGGAGCCCTGGCGCTATGCGTTCTCGGTGTGGTGTTCGTAAATATGCCGAATTGTGGAAAGATAAAGAATAGTTCGACGTGATTTTCGCCAATAGGATGAAATTAGCAGTTTATGTCTGTTCCCCAAAACGGGTATAAGACGATTGTTAGTGGACAAAAGCTTGAGCCCTTTTCACTGCGTTTCAACAGTTTGAGCGCGAAGAAAGGTGAGAGAGAAATTGACAAACTCCCGAATCTGGTCAGCTTTCGACCTTGAAGTTTGTCAACTTATTATGGAATGGTCGGGTGATCTGGATATTTGCCCCGTATTCCTCAACCGGGAACCCAGCGAAGAGATTCCCGCCCAGTTGAAGAAGAAATTCCCACCGCAGCGCAGTTTTCGCCGGAAGGCGGAAACGAGGCGGCGGTGGGAATTTTTGAGCTGTCTTGTGTTGGAAAAAAATACGGCCTCCAAATCTCCGTGCTGGACAACGCTTTTATCGGTATATAGAGAAATTAAATTAACTTCCGCAAGTGGGAGTGTGTTCCTCCCCGCAATGAAAATAGAGTTTTGATTCGTTGCGCATCCCAGTTTGTCGGTATTTTCCCACCCCATTCAATCTCGCTCTCCTTCATAGACATCCCCCCCCCCTGGAGACCCTTAGCGACAGCTTAAGTGGTGGTGGCCTGTTTGAGCTTTTTATGCTCTTCCATGGATACGCGGGTTTTCACCAGCACTATGTCAATTTCAACACATTTGGGATTAAGCGCTTTTACAATGCGTATTTGCGTGCGAATTGAGACAACAGGAAAAGGGAATGCGAAAAGTTTCCTCTTGGAGATGGAGCTGCTCTCTGTAAAATCCAGCAGCTACTTTGACAAACACGGACTGAAGTGGAAAGGCAATGACCTCTATAAGATTCTGCCGGTGAGAGCGGCGGTAGATACGTTCCATCGGCGACAGCTCCGTCAACTGGAGTTGGACGCAGAGCGCGGGCGTGTCCTCCGACGACAAGCGGAATACGACCGCTGTCACCCCAGATCGGACCCACATGCCCCAACGCTTGCGTGGGAAACGTCTGACCCGTCCCAGCAGTGCGACCCGCTGTGTGCCCGCTGAACGCCAGTGTACGAGGAGATGGAGTATAGCGGGAAAAACGGCAGCTGATACCGGGTATCTCTTAGGAGAGTCCGATATCAGCCGCCGTTTGTCTTTCATACCGGGCGGACGGGGCGGCACGGATTGCCTACCGCCAATACCCTTGGGGGGATGTCGTTTACCACGACACTCCCCGCTCCGATTACCGCTCCCTCGCCGATGGTAACGCCTGGGAGAATGCAGACGCTGCCGCCGATCCAAACGTTATCCTCTATGGTCACCGGAAGTGCGGATTCCATTCCACTGTTCCGCGTCTTTGCGTCCAGAGGATGCGTGGCCGTATAAATCCCGACGTTTGGGGCGATAAAGACATGATTTCCAATGTCCACTCTGGCACAGTCCAACACCGTTAGATTGTGATTGCTATAAAAATGGTCTCCAATACTGGTGTTGTAGCCGTAGTCGAAATAAAACGGAGGCTCCATATAGCAGGAAGCTCCCACGCTCCCAAGCAGCTTCCGTATCAGGAAGTCACGCGCGTTTAAATTGCGGGGATGTAGATGGTTGATTTCAAAGCAGAGCTGCTTGGCCATTTGACACTCACTGAACAGCTCCGGGTCCGCCGGGAAATAGAGCTGTCCTGTGCGGGCTTTTTCCTTTTCTGTCATAAATTCCTCCCAAACGGCTTCAAGGAAGCCATCGGTGATACATTGCGTCGGCAATGCCGATGTAAACGTCGCTCCAGGAGCGCTCTTGAATATCAATGCTGAGTTTTCGGTCCAGACTTTCCTTGGCGCGAAGATTGATTTCCGCCCAGAAAGAGGAGGAGAGCAACGGGAAGATGTCGGTGATGTAACCTGTCAGGCAGAAGCGGTTTGGGTCAAACAGGTCGATCAGGATAGAGGCCACCTGGCCGAGCAGACGGCCCAGGTTGCTCAGCATCGGCGCGAGCTCGTCGGCGTGGCGGTTGAAATGTGCGACGCACAATGCCCATTTTTCCGGAAGTGGAAGTCCCTGGTCAATTTCTGGAAACTGCTTGACGATGTTCTCCACGCCAAGGTCGTTCTCCACACAGCCGAAACCGCCGCAGTAGGGACACCTTTTTGCGGGATCGCCGATGGGAATATGCGCCAGCTCCGCGGCGAAGCCGTTCTTTCCCCGCAGGACCTCTCCGTCAAGGACAATGCCTCCGCCTACGCCCTGAGAGACGTCCAGGCAGACGATGCTCTGGGCGGGTTGGAAGGCATAAGCGGAAATCGCTCGTAGATTTGCGCAATTGTCCACATACGCCGGACAGTCAAAGGCGTCTCCCAGCATTTTTTTAAGAGGGATACCCTCATAGCGGGCGATGGAACTGCACTTGATCCGTTCGTCCGTCCGGTCATAAATCGCCGGAACGGAAGCGCCAACGCCAATCACGTGGCTTTCGGGTTTTAAGCGGGCAACCTCTTGCTCCAAGCGCTGTTTTGCGGTCTCGATAATCTCCCGCGCGTCAACGCCGGAGGGGACACAGAAAGAATCGCTGAACAGAATCTCGTTGCGCAGGTTTAAAATCGAGATTCCAATGATATCCGCAAACTGAAAGTCCAGAGCCAGTACATAGTACCGGTCGTACTGGAATTTCATCAAATTTGGCGTCCTGCCGACCCGCATTTCCATGTTGGGCCGCCCTTCTGCGAGGATGCCCTTGGTCACAAGCTCTCCGCAGAGGTTTGAAATGGTGGCTATGCTCAGTGAGGTGTGGGCAGAGATGTCTTTTTTGGTCATATCATCGCAAAAGCGAATAGAGGTCAGGAGCTTTTTCACATTATACTGTTTGATGCTGACAACATCTTCAACGAGCACGTATCTCACTCCCCTGCTTCCGACATGCTTCCTATTTTGAAAGGCCGCCCAGCGGCTTTGCCGCCGAGCGGCCTTCAGAATATGGAAATATACTTACTATTTTACACCAAATCCTAAAAAAGTAAAGGCATAATCACGCCGCGCGTCAAATTAGATCGTGAAGGGACTTGGCGGAGGCTGGATGTCTTTTAAATTTGTGCTCCGCAAAGAGCCGGGGCAAATGGAGCGTTCCCCTTAAAGGCCTTTCCCCCACAGGTCCTGAACGTCGGCGGGCAGGTCCGTCAAGCAGACCACCTTGGTCCCCTTCTTATGGAAAGCGCTCTCCACACAGCCGCCGCAGATTTCTTTGTTGGGGTAGTGGTATACCCCCATATCCACCATCATGCCCACGTTGGTACCGTAGTAAATTTCCCGGTAGGGATGGATCAGCTGCTTTTCCAGGCACTCCGTCAGGCCCGTGCCATGGGCGGTGCTGAAGAAGTGATAGTCCGACATTTTTCTGCCGTCAATCTCCTTTGTGGCGTAGAACTGCCGGGGCTTCAAATCAATGGTATGCGTGGACTCGCCGGTTTCGCAAACCCGGGCCAGCTCGTCAATCGCGATCTGGTAGCCCTCGTTCATGATGGCGAAGTACTGCTTTTGAAGTTCGCTGCGTTCGCCCAAAACAAAGGTGCGCCGGCACATTCCCTTGTAGCATTGATAGCTGGGACTGCAGCTCAATTGGACAATCTCGCCCTCTTCCATCACCTTGTTCGTAGCGGGGCCGATGATGGTTGTGCAGCGGGTTCCGGAGGTGACGATGGTCTCGCATCCATAGCTCTCGCCGCCCAGGGATTTCGCCACGTAATCGGCCACGGCCGCCAGCTGCAGTTCCCGCATTCCCGGCTTTGCGACAGCCAGCATCGCCCGCACACCGGCGCAGGCGATGGTGTCCGCGATGGCCATGCAGGCAAACTCATTTTCGCTTTTCTCATACCGGAGGTCGGCCAGAATGGAGGTGGCGTCCACGACGGCGGCCTCCGGGGCCAGCTCCTCGGTAAACGTCTTGTAATACTCGCAGGGCATAATATCGTAAGCCGTCATGCAGCCAATTGTCCGGATATCCTTGCCGACGTACTCC
The DNA here is from genome assembly GCA_910587705.1 of uncultured Oscillibacter sp. Classification (GTDB taxonomy): domain Bacteria; phylum Bacillota; class Clostridia; order Oscillospirales; family Oscillospiraceae; genus Oscillibacter. Next base: position 114,076 of record CAJUMX010000001.1, on the reverse strand, counting down.
CGCACAACATCTACCAGGTTCTCGATGGTGACGCCCTCATAATATTCACCGGGAAGGGTAAAGGCGTCTACATAGCGGGTCTCCAGGTCCAGTCCGGTTTCCGCCGCCAGAAGGCCGGATTCCGGCCCCACCAGCAGCATGGGACGCTTGCCGGGCGCAATGACGCCGCTGGCTCTCTCCAGGGTGGGGTTGTAGCCTGTGAGGTAGAAGCCATCGCCGGGCATCTCACGGTACCAATAGAAGAAACCCACGTCCAGACCCAGCTCCTCCATTTTTGCCCAGGCGTTTTGATAGCGCTGCTCGTACTCCTCTCTGGGCACCCCGGTAGACAGATCGATCTTTTGCTCATAGTGTTCCAAGATCTGGTTGATCTTCCGCATGTCATCCATAGAAAGCTGCATAATCCTTAGCTCCTTTCAAAATTTGCCTTGGGGATGACTCCGTTTTTGAAAGGGTGTTCGGTCCGAAAGCGGATCGCAGTCAAAATCGGTTCCCTGCTCGTGGAATATCCCTTGGCAAGATTGAGTATAGCAAGCCTTATCTATTATTTCAAGTATTATTTTAATATTTTAAAAAATTTTTATTTTAAGTATTGAAATTTAATGATCGACATGCTATGATATCTATGAAATTCCCGCCGCCCCTCCAACGGTATCGCGGGGGCTTTCGTGGGCCAAACTTATTGGGAAGAAGGAGGAGTTGGTGTATGAATGATAAGCGCGCTTCCCTGGGGAAGTATTTTGACGGCAGAGTTGTCACCCTGGTACTCTTGGTAGCCGCGATCACAATCCTGATGTCAATGCTGCTTCCAGGGAAATTTTTCACAGCCTCAAATTTTTCCGGCATTTTTACTTCCCTTGCTTTTGACCTTCTGCTCTCTTGCGGAATGACCGTGGTGTTGATTCTGGGCGGAGTGGACCTGTCCGTGGGCGCGGTGGTGGCATTCTCCGGCATTCTCTCCACCACCTTGATTCAAAAGGGCGTGCCGGTAGTTCCTTCCGTTTTGGCTGCCATGGCGGCAGGGGCCGCCGTTGGCTGTGTCAATGGAGTCCTGGTTGCCAGAGCGGGGTTGGCTCCCTTTATCGCGACCCTTGGAACGAATTCCATTGTGCGGGGCGCGTGCTATGTAGCAACCAGCGGCTATCTGATCAGCGGCCTGCCGGAATCCTTTACCAACATCAGCAGAGCCTCCATATTCGGCGTACCGATGATGATTTTGATTTCTCTCTTGTGCGCGACTGGTTTGGCGGTTTGCCTTTTTAAGCTGTCCTTGTTCAAGCAGATGTTTCTAATCGGGACGTCCCCTTCAACAGCTCTGCTGTCGGGAATACCCGCCGCGAGGCTGAAGATTGTCGGCTATGGTATCAGCGGCTTGTTTGCCGGATTGACCGGCGTTCTTATGAGCAGCCGGTACGGCATGGGCTTCGCCGGTTATGCCGTAGGCTTTGAAAGTCGGGCCATCGCCGCCGCAGTAATCGGCGGCGCGGTTATGGCGGGGGGCGAAGGCAACATGGTTGGGACAATGTTGGGCGTCATGGTAGTCGCCATCGTGAACAACGCCTTTATCATGCTAAACGGCCCCGCCGAAGCGCAGTATGCCATCAGCGGCGTTATGTTGATTGCCGCCCTGGTAGTTGACCGGTTAAAGGGAAAGCGAAAGAGGAAGGAGCGGGTATAGAAATGCGGAATATTTTGGAAATGGAAAATATTTCTATATCGTTTGGCGGCGTAGAGGTGCTCCATGACGTCTCCTTCAATGTCCGGCGGGGGGAAATTCACTCCTTGATTGGGGAAAACGGCGCGGGGAAATCCACGCTGATGAAGATTATCAGCGGAGTTTACATCCCGGATCGGGGTACGATCCGTAAGGACGGCGCTCAAATCAGGTTTCACGGTCCTCTGGATGCGTTTGCCCACAAAATTGGCATCGTTCATCAGGAACTGAGCATCGCGGGCAACTTGACCGTAGCTCAAAATATGCTGGTGGGCAGGGAGCCCGTCAATAAGCTGGGCTTTATCAACGACAAGAAGCTTCTGGAAATTGCCGAAAGAGAGCTGCGGGAGCTTGGAATTTCCCTGGACCCCTCCGTTAAAGCGGGAACCTTGAGCGTGGGCATGCAGCAGGTGGTTGAAATCGCCAAGGTTTTGGCAAAGGACATTGACCTTCTCATTATGGACGAACCCACCAGTTCTTTGTCTGAACGGGAAATTGCCCACCTTTTCTCCCTTCTGCGGTCCATTCGGGAAAAACGGGACTTGACGGTCATTTTTATCAGCCACAAACTTTCCGAGGTCATGGAGCTTTCCGACCGGGCCACCGCCCTGCGGGACGGCAGCATGGTTGGAACCGTGGAACGCCAGGATATGTCCATCGACAAGCTGATTAGTATGATGATCGGCCGTGAGCTGGACTATAACGACATTTTGCTGTCAAGCAAAGCTCCTGGGGAGACGATCCTCAGCGCCAGGGGCCTCTGCGCGGGAAAGAAATTCTGCGATATCAGCTTTGATTTGCATCCCCATGAGATTTTGGGCGTTTTTGGATTGATTGGAGCGGGACGGACGGAAACCATTCTGGCGATGATTGGCATGGAGCATTTGGAGTCCGGAGAGGTTCTTTACGGTGGACAGAAGGTCTCTTTCCGTTCACCCCGGCAGGCGGTCCGAAGCGGCATCTACTACGTCACGGAGAACCGGAAGGAGATGGGCCTTTTTTTAACCAAATCTCTGACGGACAACGTGGCTGCCTCCTCGATCAAAGATTATGAAAAGACATTTGGGGTCCTTGATTTCAGGGCCATGGAAACCATAGGACGGGAGTATATTCAAAAGCTGAACATCCAACCGCCGCACCTTCATAAAAACGCAGTGAATTTCTCTGGTGGAAACCAGCAGAAAATTCTGCTTGCGAAGTCCCTGGCTACCAAGCCAAAGGTGCTTATTGTCGACGAACCGACCCGGGGCGTGGATATCGGCGCGAAAACGATGATTCACAAGATTCTCCGGCAGCTGGCGGAAGAGGGCATGGCGATTTTAATGATATCCAGCGAGCTTCCCGAGATTCTGAAGCTGTCGGACCGCGTGCTGGTGATGCACGAGGGTGAACAGAAGGGAATCGTGGCGAACCGCGGTTTGGAAGAAAAAGACGTCATGACCATCGCGTTCAACAAGGAGGCCGGCAATGAGTAAACGATGGAGTATCGCCCCCGGAGAGAGGCTGAGAGACGTCTCCCAAAGAATGAGAAAGACAGACATTCAAATCTGGGTAATCCTTGGCCTGATCGCGGTTATCTTTGTCGGGATGTCCGCCGCGGTTCCAAACTACGCCTCTCTGCTTAACCTGAAAATCATGCTGGGCAATTACGTGCTGGAGGGCATTATGGCGCTGGGCATGACGCTGGTGATCATCTCCGGCGGCATCGACCTCTCCGTGGCCGGCGTCATGCCCTTTACCGCCATCCTGTTCGCCTATATGCTCAAAGGAGGCATTCCCATTCCGGCCGCCATGGTGCTGATTCTTCTGACGGCGGCAGGCATTGGATTCTTCAATGACTTTCTGATCCAATGGCTGGATGTCCACCCCTTTGTCATCACATTGGCGGTACAGCTGATTTTAAAAGGCGTCAACGTCGTCATCACGTCCGGCAATGTGGTTTCCGGCTTTCCCGAGGCATTCACCAACATCATGTTTTTGGAGGTTTTCGGCCTCAGCATTCCCATGCTGGTACTGGTTGTTTTGGCGGTGTTCTACTTTATCATGCTGCGGAAAAACCGGTACTTTCGTATGGTCTACTTTGTGGGAGGGAATCCGACCGCGGCGGAACTCTCCGGCATTCACACAAAGCGGTTTTTCCGGTTTGTCTATGTGCAGTCCGCAGTGCTGGCCGGGGTGGCGGGAATCATGGCCTGCTTTGTCTATGGAAGCGCTAACGCCAGCTATGGAACCAATATCGAAACACGCGTGATCACCGCCGTGGCCATCGGAGGGTCCAGCATGATACACGGAGGCATCGGATCGATTGCGGGAACCGTCCTGGGTTTGATTTTTGTGGCGCTGATCAACGGTTCTTTCATCATGAGCGGACTGTCCACCTATTACCAGGACGTTGTGACAGGGGTTCTTTTAGTCTTCGCTGTGGTGTTCAGCGAACGGCTTAAGGGAATAAAACGTAAGACATAGGAAAAAGACTAAGGAGGACATGAAATGAAAAGAACATCTGCGCTTTTGCTTACCGGCCTGCTTCTTCTCAGCTGCCTCACGGGCTGCGGAAGCTCACCCGCGTCTACCGCGGATGGCGGCGGGACGGTCATGAAGGATGAACTCTATTCCATGGTCGTCTTTTCCAAGGGTTCCGAGTATTTCAACTGGACATACGCCGGCTTTACCGCCGCCGCCGCCGCCATGGGGCCCCATATCAAGACCGAGCTGGTAGGCCCCGCCGAGGTGGACGCCGCCGCCGAATCCAAAGCGCTTGAGCAGCTGGTCGCCAAAAAACCCAACGGCATTGTGGTCACCTCAGCCGACTCGGCTACGCTGGTGCCTTCGATCAACCGGGCCGTAGACGCCGGGATTCCGGTGGTCGGCTTTGACGTGGACTCTCCCGAGAGCCGGCGTCTTGGCTTCGTCGGTACGGACAACTACTCCTTTGGCTGTGTCGCGGCGGATATTGCCGCCACGCTTACCGGGGGAAGCGGCCAGGCGGCAATCCTCTATGTGCCCGGCAACGTGGACCTGGAAAAGCGGCTAAACGGATTCAAGGATACCTGCGCGGAAAAATATCCCGATCTCAAGGTCGTATCCGAGTTGAACCACGAGGGCGAGGTTGTCAAGGCGGAGACCGTCACGCTGTCTCTGCTTCAGTCCAACCCGGAAATCGACGTGGTGTTTGTGGCCGAGGGACTGGGCGCCACCGGCGCGGCATCCGCCGTTCGTTCGCTGAATATGAGCGACCGGGTTAAAGTCATTGCCAGCGATTTCAATACATCCACCAATGACCTGATGTCCTCCGGAGAAGTGGCGGCCACCATTGTGGATGATCCCTACTTCATCGGCTGGAACGCCTTTTTACAGGTTTGGTCCGCCGCGCATCCCACCGACCGTCCTTCGGACAACGCGCCCTTCGGCTATGTGGCGGGAGGCATTTACTGCACCGTGGAAGGAATCCTATCGGAGAACCTGACGGATTCCGTTCGGGATAAGTATTTGAATCCTCCGTCCTTCTAAAATTCTGAGAATCCCCATCCACCGGCGAGGACGCTGAACCAGCGATCCATTTGACCGGGCGTCGACCGGAGCTTGCGAATATAGGCTCTAAAAGAGGCGTCTTTGGGGAATGCCGCCGGAACGAGCAGCTCACGCCCGTTCCGGCGGCATTTTCCCACCGAAAGAACGGAAATAAAGGAGGAAGATCTAGATGGAGCAATCTGTTTTGGGTATAGACCTTGGCACATCCGGCGTAAAGACCGTTTTGTTTGACAGTCGGGGAAACCGCCTCGCTTCCGCCGCGCAGGAATACCGCCTGTCGTATCCCCGGAACGGCTGGGCGGAGGAAAACCCGGAGGACTGGTGGCGGGCGGCGGTTTCCACGATTCAAAGTGTTCTGGCAACGAGCGGCGCTCGCCAAATCGCGGCGATAGGCCTGTCGGGGCAGATGCACAGCCTGGTTATGCTCGACAAGGAAGGACATGTGCTGCGTCCCGCCATTCTCTGGTGCGACGGCCGGAGCGGCAGGGAGTGCGCGGAGCTTACCCAGCGGGTGGGGCAGGCCCGGCTGTTGGAAATCACGGCAAATCCGGCGTTGACCGGTTTTACGGCGGGAAAGCTTCTGTGGGTCAGGCGGCATGAGCCACGGATTTATGAGCGGTGTGGGCATATCCTTCTTCCCAAGGATTACATCCGCTTCCGCCTTACCGGAGAGCTGGCGACCGATGTGTCGGACGCCTCGGGCACCAATTTGCTGGACGTAAAGACCCGGCGCTGGAGCCGGGAGATTTTGGACGCGTTGGACATCGACCCCGGCTGGATGCCGGATTTGTTTGAGAGCTGCCAGGCTTCCGGCGTTGTCAGCCATTCCGCCGCCAAGGTTACCGGCCTCGAGCCGGGGACGATGGTGGTGGGTGGAGCCGCGGACAACGCCGCCTCCGCCGTGGGTACCGGAACGGTTTTCCCGGATACCGCGTCCATTACGCTGGGAACGTCCGGGGTGATTCTCGCCCATGCGGAAGCGCCGCTTACAGACGCCAAGGGACGCGTCCACACCTTCTGCGCCGCCGTCCCGGGGGCGTGGCTGGTGCTGAGCTGCACGCTGGCGGCCGGGCTATCCCTGCGGTGGTTCCGGGATATGTTTTGCGGGGAGGAGACTGCGCAAGCCCAGGAGATGGGGATTGACCCTTATGTTTTGCTGTCCCAGGCCGCGGAGCGCGTCCCGCTGGGAGCGGACGGCCTGCTGTTCCTGCCCTATCTGATGGGGGAGCGCAGTCCGCTGTTGGATGAGAAGTGCCGGGGCGCCTTTGTGGGACTGACCGCATCCCATACGAAAGTCCATCTACTGCGTGCGATTATGGAAGGCGTGGCGTTTTCCCAACGGAGCTGCCTGGAAGTTCTGAGAGAAATGGGGATAAATCCGCCGGAGATGAACGTATGCGGCGGAGGCGGGCGCAGCGCCCTTTGGAGACAAATGCTGGCGGATAATTTCAAGACGCCGGTGACCGCCATACCCGATGGAGAGGGGCCCGCCTTGGGGGCGGCGCTGCTGGCCTTGGTAGGCGGGGGAATCTACCCGGATGTGCGGACTGCCTGCGGAGTGCTCCGGCAAGGCGGCGTCCGGCAGGAGCCTTCTCCGGAGCGGGGGCTGAAGTATGACCGGCTTTATCCGATTTACCAGTCGCTTTACAAAGACCTTCACCGGGACTTTGAGGCGCTTTATCAGATATAAAGGGGAACCGTCCCGCCCAATCCAAACAAATGCCGGTCATTTGTTCGGTCCGGACAGTTGAAATATTTTCCCACGAAGCGAAAGGGGCCCCGGCACTCGTTGGGAAAGGCGATGGAGCGGGCTTACGCGGACAGCTGCGGCCGGTTCCAGTCAATTCCATTCTTTCCAAGAAAAGCCGCCATGCTGAGAGATATCAGCATGGCGGCTTTTCAGCAAAAAAGAACCGGGCTTACGGCGGCGCGGCAGGACATTTACGGAAACCGCTCCTCGGCCCAGACGGTTATGTAATCCGCGAAACATTGTGCGGCGGAAGAGGGAACCCGAAATTCCTCAAAGGCGAGCGCAATTTTCCAGGGCAGACTCTGATTTTCCTCCAGATACGCTTTGCGCAGCCCGAGCATCGCTTCCTCTTCCTTGGAGATGTATAAATCCGGAACCAGCGCAATCCCCAGACCTTTGGAAACCAAGCGTTTCAGCGTGTCGAAGTTCGCGGTTAAAAACGCGATCTGCGGGTCGACCAGTACGTTATGCAGCATTGCCATCGCAACCGTGGACGTTCGGTGGTTTTGGTTCAGCATCACAAAGGGCGCCTCTTCCAAGGCGGACAAATCCACATAATAGGCGTCGCCTCCAGGCTTCCGGTAGAACGTCCGCTTAAATGGATCGCTTTCGGAGAGCGCGACCGTTATGCGGGAGGTGATGATCTCTTGATAACGGATTCCCACCAATTGAATCGGCAGGGGGACAATGGCGATGTCGCTTCTTTGGTTAAGCAGTTCTACCTCCAAATCCTGAGAGGGCATTTCGATCAAAGTAATCTGAATATTTGGGTAAAGAATTTGGAATTTTCCCAGCAGCTGCGGCATGATTCTGGACCCCAGGTAATAGGGAACTCCAACGCGCAGAGATTCTGTGGCGGTTCTTCGCTGAAGGTTCAGCCCCTCTTCCATCTGATCCACACAGCCCATGATCTTTGTTCCGTATTTTACAAAGATGTCTCCTGTCTCCGTAAGAACAAACCCGCTTTTTGTGCGGATGAACAGAGAATTTCCAATTGCCGCTTCCATCTTTAGAATCGCCTGACTGAGAGCGGGCTGAGAAATGTTCAAGCTCTGTGCCGCCCTGGAAATGCTTTTTTCCTGGGCAACTGCTAAAATATATTCAATTTCCCTGGTTGATAAATTCATGCCAGCCTCCGCTCAAAACCCGTTTGCGGACCGTCCCCTCGGTATGAAACGGCGGGGAACACCGTTCCTTATTCCCCGGCGTCTTGTTGAAAGTAAGCTTTCAGTACTTGTACGAACCCTTTTGCCGCGCCGGACATTGGGCGGCCCCCATGGCGGGCTGTCGCCACAACCCACTGATAAGACTGGCTTTCCAGGGGGAGAACGCAGACCAACCCCAAAGAGGCAAGCTCCTCCTCACTGATGTAAACGCTGGGAATCAGGGCGACCCCCATGCCGCATGCCACCATTTGTTTGACCGTGCTGAAATTCTTGCTGACAAAAACGGTCTTGGGCGAGATTTTGGCCCGCTTCAGCATCAGGTCAAATACGACCGCGGAACGCTGACCAATTTGGGCGTCGGTAGAAATAAACGGTACGTCGCTCAGCTTTGCCAAATCGATTTTTGGCGGGTTTCCCCGGCAAAACCGAAGCAGCGGAGAGTTTGCCGGAATCAGCAGACTCATGGGACCTTCAAATAGCGGCTCGTAAGCGATTTTAGACGATTGGAACGGGAGCGGCAAAACGGCCAAGTCAATGGACTGCCTCAGCAGTTCATCCTCCAATTGGGACGAGGATTTCTCCAGCAGAAGCACCTGTATTTCAGGATGCTTCTGGTGATAGGCTTTCAACGCGGGAGGCATGACCTGGGATCCGAGGTAATACGGAATGCCGATTCGCAGCTGCTCGTGCGTAAGCCGTGCCCGTTTTTGGATGTCCTGCTCGATCTGTTCCATATACCGGATAATCTTGGTTCCATATTTGACAAACATGACGCCCGCTTCCGTCAGGGGAAGTTTTTTTTGGTCTCTGTCAAACAAAAGCGCGCCGATATTGACCTCGGTTTTCATAATCGCCTGACTCAGCGCGGACTGGGAAATGAAGAGCTTCTCGGCAGCTTTTGTAATACTGCCTGTTTCCGCTACCGCCAGAACGTATTGAATTTCTTGAGTGGAAAGCCGCACACCGCACCTCACCGTTTCCCGTGTGTATATCCTTACCCGCGTTTCGAGCCAGCCTGTTCACGTTTTCTCCCTGCGTTCAATAAGCGTTCCCTATTTCCAGAATAAGTAAGACATATTAGACTTTTCAGAGTCGCTCTGATAACATAATGACTATAAAGAGCGGGGCCATCACTCTTATAAATCAGAACTTTTCACCAAATCCGCGGTGGGATTTCCCTGCGTACGGATGCGGGCGCTCGGATTTCATTTGCGACATTGTAGCATTTGCACCCGTGAAAGTCAAGTGTCCGCCGCTCCTCTCAGTCCAGGTTCAGCGATCAGATGCCGGAGGCGGCGGACAAGATTATCCCCTGCAGAAAATGAATTTGAACGGAGGGAGAATGATGTCTCAGGCGACAATATGCGGTCTGATTGCCTTGGGGGCGATCGTCATGATGTTCACGAAGATCCCCAGAGGCGCCACGGCGACGTTGGCCGTGATCCTGATGATTCTGGCTGGTATTACAGACTACTCCACCGCTTTCAAGCAGTATAGTTCATCCACCATTGCGATTATGCTTTCCATGATGATCGTGGGAGCGGCCCTCTTTGAAACCGGTATGGCGACATACATGGGAAAGTTCCTGCTGAAAATCACCGGCACCAGGGAAACGGGGATTCTTCTGGCATCCATGGCGTTTGCTACATTCGTTTCCGCCTTTGTCTCGGCTACAGGCGCTTATTATCTCTTCCTTCCCATTATCGTCGCCATTACGGTGGCGTCGGGGATTTCCTTTCAGCGAACATTGTACGCTTATATGACCGCCCTGATGATCGGACAATATATCACCCTTGTGGGCGGCACTGGGAATCTGACTAGCAACAGCATGCTGACGGAGCTGACCGGAGAAGGCTGGGGATTTTTTGAACTGCTTCCCTACGCCTGCCTGTTTGCGCTGACCCTTGTTCCCGGTATTCTTTTTATGGCGAGGAAGAACATTCTGCCCGGCCGGCAGGTAATCCCCGCCATGGCAGCCGATGTGGCGGACAAAGAGGTCCCGGAGAAGATTTCACCCAAAATGGCGCTTAGCGGTGGGATTCTGTTGGGAGCCATGCTTTTGATGGCGCTGGATATTGCCGGGCTGGATATGCACGTTATCGCGATTCTGGCGGCGCTGGGCTGCGTGATTACGGGCTGTGTGGATTACAAAACCGCGCTTGCGAAGGTGGATTTCAACGCCTTGTTCATGGTTGCGGGCATGACCGCCGTGGCTAAGTGTATCCAGTCCGTTGGCCTGATGGACCAGCTGATGTCCAGCGCCTTGGGCAGTGTTGCCGGAAGTCCGTTCCTGATCTGCGCCGCCGTATATCTGCTCAGCTGCGCCGGTACGCAGTTTATGAACAACAGTGCCTGGGTCGCTGTGGCTACCCCCATTGTGCTGCCGCTTGCCGGCCCGCTGAACGTTCCCGTAAAAGCTTTGGCCGGCATGGTACTGGTGGGATCTTCCAGCGCGATGCTGACGCCGATGTCCACTTCCCTGGCCGCGCCCACGATGGAGTTGGCGGAAATGACGCAGGGGGAGTTCAGCCGCTGCGGACTTGTTACGCTGGTGTGTTCTATGTGCGGCGCTCTGCTTTGGGCCGCGGTTTTTCTGATTTAATTTTGTAAAGGAAGGAGTCAAGTGATCGGATGCGGGATCACATGAAACATCATGGGCATTTTGGATGGCATTACAATTCTGGACTTTACGCAGTTTCTTTCCGGTCCTACGTGCACGATGATATTGAGCGATATGGGGGCCAGAATCATCAAAATTGAGCGGCCCAACAAAGAGCTGAGCGCCGGGCCTTATGTGGGCGGCGAACGCACCTATGATTTGAGCGTTATGCGGGGAAAAAAGAGCGTGACGGTTGATATGAAGGATCCGGAGCAGCGTCTGGTCTTTTTTGATCTTGTCAAGGAAGCCGACGCGGTTATCGAAAACTTCAAACCCGGCACCATGAGCCGCATGGGCGTTTCTTACGAAGAGATCAAAAAAGTAAATCCTGAGATTGTGTTCGCGTCAATCTCGGGTTATGGGCAATATGGCCCTTTCAGCAATAAGGGCGCTCTGGATTTAGTAATTCAAGCCGCCGGAGGAATGATGAGCGTTACCGGAGAGGAGGGGAAGCCGCCGCTGAAAGTGGGAATTTCCGCGGCCGACCTTCTGACTGGGCTGTACACCACCGTCGGCATGCTGGCGATGCTCTATCACAAAAAGCGTACCGGCAAAGGACAGCGGCTGGACATGGCGATGATGGACGTAATGACCGCGTGCATGGGCGAGGCTGTCGTCCGTTACTGCGCCACCGGAGAAGTGGAGACGCGAAACGGCAATACCGGAAAGAACGTGGCGCCGGACGGCCTTTTCCAAACAAAAGACGGCTTCGCGGCTATCACCGCCGAGACACAGGAACAATGGCAGGCGCTGTGTTCCGTGCTGGAGGTCCCCTCTCTGGCCTATGACCCTCGGTTTTCCGACATGAAGCAGCGCCAGCTGCACGCGGAGGCCTGTCAGCTCGCGCTGGCCGGAATTGTAAAAAATAATTCCACCGCGGCGCTGGTTTCCCTTTTGGAAGAGGCCGGAGTTCCGGCGTCCCCGGTTCATACAATTCCGGAAGTGGCGGAAGGCGGCCAAGTCGCTGCTAGGGGAATGCTGGCGGAGGTGGAACACCCCACGGCCGGTAAATACCGCCTGCCGAATACACCGCTGAACTTCAGCAAAACGCCGAACCGGCTCCAAGGCGGCGCGCCCGTCCTGGGCGCGGATACGCGAGAGGTTTTGAAGGAGATTGGCTATACCGACGAAGCAATCAATGGAATTCTGGAAAAGCAGCGTGCCCTGCGGAAACTGTTTCCCGATTATCCGCTTTAAATCTTGCCGGGCTTGGTTTAAACAGGTCCCGGCAGGCAGATAAAACCCTTAAACTCCGCCAAAAAACCGGGGCGGTCCCATGGAGGTCACGGAATGACAAACGAGCAAAAAATATGGCAGCTTCAGGAGAAAAAAGAACATCTCATGCTTGGCGGCGGCGTTGAGCGAATCAATGTCCAGCACAAGCAGGGAAAACTGACCGCAAGGGAGCGGTTGGCGCTACTTTTTGACGAGGGGCGCTTTCAGGAATTGGACATCTTTGCCAAACAACGCTGCGCCTATTTTGACATGCATGGTAAGGAAGTTCCCTATGACGCGGTTGTAACCGGCTTTGGCAAAGTGAACGGCCGGAAGGTGTTCGCTTACGCCCACGACTTTACCGTAATGGGCGGCAGCACAGGCGAGGTGCAGTCCATAAAAATTACCCGCACCATGAATATGGCGCGCGAGGCCATGGTTCCTTGCGTGGGTCTGATCGACTCCGCGGGAGGCCGCATTCAGGAAGGTGGCGATACCTGTTCACCAATGTTTTTCCGCGCCAATGTGATGAACTCCGGAGTGATTCCCCAGATCACGGCTCTGATGGGGCCCTGTGCCGGAGCGGCTGTGTATTCTCCCGCGCTGACCGACTTTATTCTTGCGGTGGACAAGGTTTGCCATGCGCATATCACCGGGCCGAAAGCTATCGAAAAGGTAACGGGGGAAAAGATTGATTCCGAGTCCCTCGGCGGAGCTATGACGCATGCGAAAATTTCCGGTGTGGTTCACAAGGTCGGAGCGGATGACTATGACTGCATCGACCAGATCAAGAAGCTGCTGAGCTATCTGCCCCAAAATTACCGGGAAAAGCCGCCCTGCGTTCCCTGTACCGACAGCCGGGACCGGCGCTGTGAGGAACTGAACCGCCTGATCCCTGAAAATCTTAACAAGGCCTATGATATGAAAGAGGTTATCACGGCCATTGCGGACAATGGGGAATTCTACGAGACACAGGAGTATTACGCCGCAAATCTGATTACAGGCTTTATCCGTCTGAACGGACAGGGCATCGGCGTGGTGGCCAATCAGCCCAAGGTCATGGCGGGCTGTCTGGACATCAACTGTTCGGACAAGGGCGCCCGATTTATCCGCACCTGCGACTGCTTTAACATTCCGCTCCTCAGTCTGACCGATACTCCCGGTTATCTGCCTGGCGTTTCACAGGAATATGGCGGCATCATCCGGCACGGGGCAAAGCTGATTTACGCCTGGTGCGAAGCCACCGTGCCGGTGATTACCTGCGCCGTCCGAAAGGTCTATGGAGGCGCTTATGCTGGAATGATGGCGGCGGAGATGGAGCCGGATCTGGCAATCGCGTGGGCAACGACCGTCCGCGCGATTATGGGCGCCGACGGCGCGGTCAACGTCCTCTACAAAAAGAATCTGGAAGCCGCTAAAAAAAGGGGCGAGGATGTGGAGGCCCTGAGACGTAAGTATATTGAGGAGTATGAGCGGGAATTCAACAATCCTTACCGCGCCGCGGAGCGCATGCATTTCAACGACGTGATTGAACCTGCGGAAACTCGCCGGGTGCTGATCGATGCGTTTGAGATGTTCTGCGGCAAAGATCGAAAAAACCCTGATCGCAAACACGGGAATTTCCCGGTATGATCAGCGGGCGGGCCCTTCTTGACGGAAGGGCATGGGAGGAACTATGGGTATTTTTTCTGGAATCACCATTTTAGACTGTGCTCGGAGCGTTTCGGGAAATCTGTGCGCAATGATTCTCTCCGACCTGGGAGCGACGCTGATCCATATTGACCAGCCATACGAGGCTTTGTTTCCCGGTCCCTCCGTCCAGAGGGTTTCCTTTCAGGAGCTTTATCTGATGCGCGGAAAAAAGCGCGTCCTGCTGGACCTCCGCGACCCGGCCCAGCAGGAAGCGTTTTTCAAAATAGCGAAAAAAGCGGACGCGTTCATCTCAGACCGGCAGCCTGCGGAAACGGCGGCGCTGAATCTGTCCTACCCGGCCCTGGCGCGGGTGAACCCTCAGATTTGCTATACGGCCGTCTCCGACTTTGGACAGACGGGTCCAAACCGGGAAAAGCCCTCCAGCGATTTGGTCATGCAGGCATTTAGCGGGCTCATGAGCGTTACTGGGGAACTGGGCGGCCCGCCGATGCGGGCAGGTCTCCCGATGACGGAGCTGTACTCCGGGCTGTTTGGGGCTATCGGTACCGCCGCCATGCTGCTGCACAAGCGGAACACCGGGGAAGGACAATTTCTGGATATATCCAAGGCCGACTGCATGGTGGCCATTCTGGAGAACGCCGTGGTTAATTATCTCGCGGTTGGAAACGTGCCGAAGCCCATTGGAAACCGCCACAGCATCAACGTTCCGTTTCAGGAGTTTCGTACCAGAGACGGCCAGGATATTTTGATTACGATTAATCGGGACAACACCTTTGCCGCCTTGTGCCGAGTTCTCGGCTGCGAGGAATTAACACAGGACCCGCGCTATGCCTCCAGTGAGCTGCGCCGCCAGCACAGGGACGAATGCACCCAAGAGGTAATCGATCGGGTTCTTCTTTGGGATGTAAAGGAATTGGAACAAAAACTGAACGAGGCTGGCGTTCCCTGCGCCACGATCCAATCCGTGGATCAAATTGTACGGTCGGAAAACACGACTGCCCGAGAGATGCTGATTCAAGGCTCCTATCCTGGCATTGGTACATATACCATGCCGAACAGCCCCTTCAAATTCACGCTGACGCCGGTGGAGGCGGACGGCACTGTGTACGCCAGGGGAATGAATACCGAAGAAGCGCTAAGCGCGCTTTCCTGAAGCGGAAGAGATTCGCGGTGATGAATAAGAGGTGATGACAAGATGACGATTTCGGAAAAGATCGCAAAATTTGTAAAAGAGCTCTGGCCGGAGGATGTTCCTACGGAGGTGTTTGAAGCGGCAAAAGCGCACATGCTGGATACCGTCGGCGTCGCGCTGTTGTCCGGTGAAACCGCTCCAACTTCCGCCATGATTCAAAAACTGGCGCGAGAGAAAGAGGAGCGGCCGGAATGTACACTGTGGGGAAGGCAGGAAAAAACCTCGGCGGCCGGCGCGGTTCTCTGCAACGCCACGGTCATTCACGGGTTGGATTTCGACGATACACACACCGGAGCAATTGTTCATCCCAGCGCTTCCGTGCTGGCGGTTGCCCTTGCCATTGGTGAAAAGCTTCATAAAACCGGGGAGGAGATTCTGCTGGCGGCCATTGCCGGTTATGAGGTGATTGTCCGGCTGGGGTTGGCGGCGGACGGACAATTCCATGATCACGGTTTTCACCCCTCCGGCATTCTCGCTCCTTTTGCCGGCGTCTGCACGGCGGCAAAGCTGATGGACCTGGAGGAGGACGTGATTGTCAACGCCTGCGGCATCGCCGGAAGCCAGGCGGGAACGATCATGGAATTTCTCCACGACGGTTCCTGGGTAAAAATGCTTCATCCGGGCTGGGGAGCTTTCGGCGCGATTTATGCTGTGGACTGCGCGCGGGCCGGCTTTACGGGTCCCCGAACCGTTTTTGAGGGACAGTATGGCGTCTTTCCGACGCATATCCAAAACCTGGGCCGCCTTGCGGAACAGATCGACACGCTTGGGACCGCTTGGCTTACGCCGGAGATCGCTTTCAAGCTCTATCCAACATGCCATCATACCCACTCGTTTATAAACGTCATGACGTCGCTGATGGAGACGCACCGCTTTTCCGCCGCCGATATCCGGTCCATGCGCGCGTATGGAACTCCCATGTGCGCTTCCCAGGTCTGTTATCCCAAAGAGGCGAAGGTCCGTCCGGAAACGGAATACATGATGAAGTTCAGTCTTTACTATGTCCTCGCGATAACCGCTTTACGCGGCAGCGTCACGACGGAAGAAATCGACCTTAAATACATGAACGATCCCGAGGTTTTGGAGATGATCGATCGGATCGAGTTTGTTGAGGATTCCTCCATAGCCGTCCCCGG
Source organism: uncultured Oscillibacter sp. (assembly GCA_910587705.1). Lineage (GTDB taxonomy): Bacteria > Bacillota > Clostridia > Oscillospirales > Oscillospiraceae > Oscillibacter. The sequence continues at coordinate 98,060 of CAJUMX010000001.1, read as the reverse complement.
ACATATGCCCGCGAAGCTGGAAGTGACGCTGAAAGACGGCCGGACATTTTCCGAATCGCAGAAGTATGAAAAAAGCGCCAGGGAGAACCCCATTACCCTTGAGGACGTCATCCGCAAATATCACGCCTGCGTTTCCGGCATTTTGCCGGAGGCGGCGGAGCGAACGGTGTTGGACGTTGTTTTGAATTTCCGGGGATCGGACGCCGTTCCCCGCCTGATGGCGGCTATGGCTGCGCGTTGACGGGAGGCGGATCATGGAAACTCAAATCACAAAGGCGCTGTCAGACTTTATTACGGATATCCGATTCGAGGATCTGAACGGAGAGACCACAGACTATACCAAAATGTGCGTGCAGGACCTTTTGGGCGTCTCCATTGCCGGACAAGGCGCTCCGGCGGAAAAAATTTGGGCGGCCTACTATTCCGGCGGCGATTCTCAGCCTGGGGAGGCCGCTCGCTGGACCCCTGGATTCCAGCGGACCGAGTATCATAAAGCGGCGGCATATAACGCCGCGTGCAGCCATCTGCTGGACCTGGACGACGTACACAACGCCTCCATTACCCACCCTGGAACCGTCACAATTCCTGCCGCCATGGCGGTTGCGCAGATTCGTCACAGCAGCGGCCGGGAACTGATTGCCGCTGTCACCGGCGGATATGAAGCCGCCGCCCGGATCGGCGCGGCCATCAACCCCGGCGCATATTGGTATTGGCATACCACCGGCGTGGTCGGAGCCTTTTCCTCGGCGGCGGCGGCGGGAAAGCTGATAGGCTTGGACAAGGCCCAGATGCTGCACGCCTTTGGCTCGGCAGGGACCCAGGCCGCCGGACTTTGGGAGTTTTTGGAGGATGGCAGCATGAGCAAATCCCTGCATACTGCCAACGCGACGCTGTGCGGGATTCGCGCGGCGGAGCTGGCCTCCCTGGGCTTTACGGGAGCCAGCCGCGTTTTAGAGGGGAGAAAAGGATTCTTAGGCGCGCTGAATCCCAAGGCAAATATCCATGCGCTGACAGAGAGCCTGATTCCGGGACAATATCAGATCATGTCGAACTCCCTCAAACCCTATGCCTGCTGCCGCCACATTCACTCCGCGATTCACGGAATGCGCCTGCTGGCGGAGGCGGAGTCTCTTGACCCGGAGCGAATTGTAAAGATTACGGATTACACCTATCAAGTGGCAAAAGACACGGCTAGCAATCCGGCTCCTCCCACCGATTACGCCTATAAATTCAGCATTCAATACGGTCTTGCCGCCGCCTTGCTGTATGGAGAACTGCTGGAGGACGCGTTCAGCGGGGAAAAGACCCAGGCTCCAGAGGCGCAAAGGCTGATGAGTAAGGTAGAGGTAGTCGTCGATCCGGAACTGCAAGAGGCCTATGAGAAAAATCCCACACGCTGGGCCCACACGCTGGAGGTGCGGATGGATGACGGCAGAATCCTATACAAATCCGTGGCATATCCTCCCGGAGACTTTCAAAATCCGTTCAGCTGGGAGATGGCGGATCGAAAGTTTCTGAGTATTACGGCGGGGAAAATCCCAAAAAGGCAGGCCGAGAAAATTATGGAGAACATCCGGCGGCTGGACTGTCTGGAGGATGTCAACGAACTATTCCGGTTTTAAATCCCCGGTGGGAAAGAAAGGAGCGCTTGATGAACGAACAACTGGTCAAAGAGGCTGTACGGGCCGCGATTTTACGGGCTGTAACGGAAATTTCAGAAGATGTGCGCACGTTGATGCGGGAGGCGTTGGAACGTGAAACCAACGCTACGGCGCAAAGGATGCTGTCCTCCATGCTGGAAAATTTGGATATCGCAAAGGCGGACGATAAGGGCGTATGTCAGTCTCCGGGCTATCCCACTTCTTGGGTCAGCTTTGGCGACGATAACTTGCCCCCTCGGATGGAGGACACGGTTTTATCCGCCTTGGGGGAAGCCACGCGGAGGGGGTATCTTCGCCCCAGCATGGTGGATCCGCTTACCCGCGCAAATTCCGGAGACAATACCGGTGGAGGCATTCCAAACATGGAGTATGAATATCACGCCGGACAAGAATACCTGGACTACTTCATCAGCTTTAAAGGCTGCGGCGCCGAGCTGGGCAACGCGATGCAGATTCTGACCCCAGCAAAGCTGGGTAAGAATTTGGTGGGGCTGAAACGGTTCATTCTGGAAACGGCAATCAACGCAGGAGGGAAACCCTGCCCGCCTTTCGGCATTGGCGTCGGCATCGGCGGACAAATGGACATCGCCGCGAAGATGAGCCGAAAGCAGATCAGCACGCGCCGCTGGGATGATGTAAACCCGGATCCGGAGCTGGCGGCGCTGGAACAAGAGCTCAAGGATGAGATCAACGCCATGGGCTTCGGCGCTGCCGGCACCGGCGGAGATACGGTCTGCTTAGCGGTCAAAATGGCCCGCTGCCATACGCATACGGCCATTGCGCCGGTGGCCGTTAACTTTCATTGTTGGGTCGCCAGACGTGCGGGAATTCGGATACATCGTAACGGCGACGTGGAAAAGCTGCTGTGAAGGAGGAGCGGAAATGAACACTTACAAGCTGTCGACCCCTTTGAAAGAGGAGGACATGCGCAGGCTGCGGGCCGGGGACGTGGTATACATCAGCGGACATATCTTCACGTCCCGCGATATGGCGCACCTGAAATACAAGGCTCTGATCGCCAGCTCTCAGCCCCTTCCGAAGGATTTCAACGGCTCCGCCGTATTCCATGCCGGTCCGGTCTGCCTGAAGCGAGAGGACGGCGGCTGGGATCTGCTTCTCATCGGTCCTACCACGTCGATTCGGATGGAGCCCTACGCGAAAATGGTGGGGGAGATGGGCGTAAAAGCGGTTATTGGCAAGGGCGGTATGGGAGACGATACCATCCGGGCCTGCCAGGAATACGGATATGTCTACCTCCAGGCCATTCCCGGAGGCGCCGCGAAGGGCAGCCAGGCAGTTGAGAACGTGGTGGACGTTCACTATATGGAGATGGGGATACCGGAAGCTTTGTGGGATTTGCGGACTAAGGAATTCGGTCCTTTAGTTGTCGGCATCGACACGCACGGCGTCAGCATTTACCAGGACCTGCGGAAAAAGGCTCTGGAAAAACTGGAGCGGGACTATCCTATGCGGTAAAACGCGGCGAGACAAATCCCGCTGCATCGGAATGGAGATTCTTATGGATTATCGTATCGAACATGACTCTATGGGGGAAGTCTGGGTTCCCGCGGACTGCTATTGGGCTGCCCAGACGGAGAGAAGCCGCCAAAACTTTCAAATCGGCACGGAGCGAATGCCCCAGGAGATCATGCGCGCCTTTGGCATTATGAAAAAAGCCGCTGCCGCCGCGAACCATCAGCTGAGGCCGGAGCGGATGACGGCGGAAAAACTGGAAGCGATCAGCAAAGCCTGCGACGAGGTGATCTCCGGACTGCTGGACGAACAGTTTCCCCTGGTGGTCTGGCAGACGGGTTCCGGCACTCAGTCCAATATGAACGCGAATGAAGTCATAGCCAACCGGGGAAACGCTATGGCGGGGAAACCGCTTCTTCACCCCAATGACGATGTAAACATGTCCCAAAGCAGCAACGACACATTCCCCGCAGCCATGCACATTGCCGCCGTGATCGCCATCGAGGACCGCTTGTTCCCCGCTCTGGATGGACTGATTTCTACTATGGAGAGACTGGAACGGGAGAACGGCGACACCGTGAAATGCGGGCGAACGCATCTCCAGGACGCCGTACCGATCAAGTTCTCTCAGGAGGTCAGCGGCTGGCGGGTTATGCTGGAAAAAACAAAAGAGCAGCTGACACTCGCCCTGCCAGGCCTTTATGAGCTGGCGCTGGGCGGCACCGCCGTGGGGACGGGCCTGAACGCTCCGGCCGGGTTCGGCGCCGCTGTGGCGGAAGCGGTCAGCCGGCTGACGGGTAAACCTTTTGTGACGGAGGAAAACAAATTTCACGCGCTGACCTCCAAAGACGCGATGGTGTTTGCGCACGGGGCGCTGAAGGCCTTGGCGGCGAATCTTATGAAGATTGCCAACGATGTGCGCTGGCTGGCCAGCGGGCCCCGGGATGGCCTGGGGGAGATATTTATTCCGGAGAATGAACCTGGCAGCTCCATCATGCCCGGGAAGGTCAACCCAACCCAGTGCGAGGCTCTGACGATGATTGCCGTGCAGGTCATGGGGAATGACGCCGCCATCGGAATCGCCGCCTCCCAGGGCAACTTTGAGCTGAATGTGTTTATGCCGGTCTGCGCTTACAATTTTTTGCAATCTGTACGTCTGTTGGCGGACGGTATCACGTCCTTTGACAAAAACTGTGCCCAGGGAATCCGAGCCAACCGGGAGAAGATGCGGTATAATCTTTTGAATTCCCTGATGTTGGTTACGGCCCTGAATCCTTACATTGGCTATGAAAATGCTGCCAAGGTTGCCAAAAGAGCGCACCAGGAGAATATTTCCCTGCGGGAGGCGTGCGTTTCTCTGGGTTATCTAAGCGCTGAGCGCTTTGACCAGGTGTTTCATCCTGAACAGATGGTTTAAATCAAGAGAGAAGGAGTGTGACCGGATATGGACTACGCAAAGGAATCCCTCCGGCTTCATGGGGAGTGGAAGGGAAAAATTGAGGTTGTGGCCACCGTTCCCGTGGAGACCAAGGACGATTTGAGCCTGGCCTACACCCCCGGCGTGGCGGAGCCCTGCCTGGAAATTCAAAAAGACCGCAGCAAAAGCTATGAGCTCACCCGGCGGCACAACCTCTGCGCCGTCATTACCGACGGCTCCGCCGTCCTGGGGCTGGGCGACATCGGTCCCGAGGCGGGCATGCCCGTGATGGAGGGCAAGTGCGTCCTCTTCAAGGCCTTCGGCGGCGTGGACGCCTTCCCCCTCTGCGTGAAAACTCACGATGTGGACGAATTTGTCAACGCCGTGTGGCTGATGTCCGGCTCCTTCGGCGGCGTCAACCTGGAGGACATCGCCGCTCCCCGGTGCTTTGAGATCGAGCGGAAGCTGAAGGAAAAATGCGATATCCCCATTTTCCACGACGACCAGCATGGCACCGCCATCATCACCCTGGCGGGCCTGACCAACGCGTTGAAGGTCGTGGGCAAGAAAAGGGAGGATGTGAAGGTGGTCACCTCCGGCGCGGGGGCCGCCGCCGTCTCCATCGTGAAGCTGCTGCTGTCCGCGGGCTTTCCAAACATCACCATGTGCGACCGGAAGGGAGCGATTTACCAGGGGCGGGAGGGTCTGAACTGGATCAAGGAGGAGATGGCCCAGGTGACGAACCTGGAGAAGCAGGCCGGAAGTCTGGCCGACGCCTTGGCGGGCGCGGACGTGTTTATCGGCGTCTCCGCTCCGGGGACGGTTACCGCGGAAATGGTGAAAACCATGAACCGGGACGCCATCGTCTTTGCCTGCGCCAACCCCACGCCGGAGATTTTCCCAGACGAGGCCAAGGCCGGTGGGGCGGCGGTGGTCGCCACCGGCCGGAGCGACTACCCCAACCAGATCAACAACGTTCTGGCTTTTCCCGGCGTGTTCCGGGGGACCTTTGACGTGCGAGCCAGCGACATCAACGAGGAGATGAAGATGGCGGCCGCCAGAGCCCTGGCAGACCTGATTTCCGAAGGGGAGCTGAACGCCGATTACATCATCCCCAAGGCCTTTGACAAGCGGGTGGGCCCCGCCGTGGCCAAGGCTGTGGCCGAGGCCGCCAGAACCTCTGGTGTGGCCAGACTGTAATGGGGAGTCCTCCATCCGTTTACCGGATACGCAGAGCCGGAATTTCGAGTCCCCAAAATTTTTCCGCCGCAGACCCTCTGCGCGAGAAGGGTTTGTTGAAGTTTGGAGGCAGACATGAGATATGATTTTGACCAGGTGATCCAGAGGAGAAACACGGGAAGTTCCAAATGGGATAATGTTCGCGCCCGGGTGGGAAACGCCGACGCGCTTCCCATGTGGGTGGCGGATACGGATTTCCCCTGCCCGCGGCCGGTGGTGGACGCGGTGATCGCGCGGGCAAAGCATCCGATCTATGGTTATCCCTACCTTGAGCCGGGCTTCTACTCGTCCACGGTGGACTGGGTGCGGCGCAGGCACGGCTGGTCGCTGGACCCGGAGTGGCTGGTCTTTGCCACCGGGGTGGTTCCGGTATTCAACACCATGATTCAGGCGGTCACGGAGCCGGGAGACCACATTCTTATCCAGCGTCCCGTCTATCATCCCTTCAACAACGTTGTGGACGACAACGGGAGAATTGTTTCCAGCAACAGCCTGTTGTACCAAAATGGCCGCTATACAATCGACTTTGAGGATCTGGAGAGACGGGCCGCGGATCCAAAGGCGAAGCTCATGATTTTCAGCAATCCGCACAACCCGGTCGGACGGGTATGGACGCGGGAGGAACTGAGCCGGGTTGCCGAAATCTGCTTCCGCAATCATGTGGTTGTGATCAGCGATGAGATACATTCGGATTTAATCTTGGGGGATTGCGGGCATATTCCTATGGGAATGCTGAATCCGGAATGGAATCAAAATATCATTACTTGTTACGCTCCCAGCAAAACCTTTAATATCGCCGGACTTCGCGGCTCCGCTATTGTTGTCCCCAACCCGATTCTTCGAGAAAAGCTGCAAAAGCAATTCACGGCAAACCGTTCCATACAGCAAAATGTGTTTGCGATGCCAGCCTATATCGCGGCCTACAGCGGAGAATGCGACGATTACCTAGACCAGCTTCTGGACTATATCCGTTCGAATGTCGGCTTTCTGGAGCGGTATTTGGCGGAGCATATGCCGAAGATCAAGCTGGTCAGGCCGGAGGCGACGTATCTGGTGTGGCTGGACTGCGCGGAGCTTGGTCTGGAGGGCGATGAACTGGCGTCTTTCTTCATTGACACCTGCCAGGTTGCCATTAACAGGGGGACCATGTTCGGACAGGAGGAGGGCAAGCACTTCGCCCGCCTGAATGTGGGCTGTCCCAGAGCCACTTTGAGCGAAGGACTCCGGCGAATCAGGAGCGAGTATGAAAAGCGTTGGTAACACGAGCCGTTTAAACCACACCTACGGGAAAACTGAGGGTGGGAATTATAAAAATGGAGGAAAAAAGATGAAAAAGATGACGTCTATGCTGCTGTGTGCCCTGCTGCTGCTGACCCTGGCCGCCTGCGGAAGCAAACCGGCTTCCCCTGCGCCCGCTGACTCCGGGACCACCGCGCCTGCGGAAAGCGAAAATCCCCAGAATGAACTGAAGTATCCTGAGAAGGATATCACGATCGTGGTGCCCTATGACGCTGGAGGCGGTAATGATATCCTTGCCCGCATCCTCGCTTCGGTGGCCATGGAAAAGGGCTATTTTAAGGGAGCCAATGTTGTGGTTGAGAACCAGCCGGGCGGAGGCGGAGCCATCGGCCAGACCTATGTAGCGCAAACTGCTCCGGCCGATGGGTATACGCTGCTGACCTTCACTGGATCTACCATTACCAACCCCATCTTAAAGGATGTGACCTTTACGGTGGATGATTTCAGCATCATTGTGGGGTGCAATCCGGACCCGGCCGTCCTTGTCGCCCGAAACGACGCGCCTTATGATACGCTGGAAGGCTTCATTGATTACGCGCAGGCCAACGAGGTTCTTATCACCGATTCCGGATTCGGAACCAACAGCCATATCCGGGGTCTTGGAATGAACACGGTGCTTACGGACAATTACAGTAAGCCTCTGAAGCTCAAAGCAATCCATACAGACTCCTCCAATATGCAGCTGACCCAACTGATGGGTGGACATGCGGACGTGTCTATCATGACCGCGGGCGAATGCGCCGACGCTGTCAGCGAAGGCAGCGTCAAGGCACTGGGGGTTCTTGCCAACGAGCGCTCCGGTTCCCTGCCGGGCGTCCCCACCTTCCTGGAAATCGGCTATGAGGGGATTGTGGACGGCGCCGACCGCTGCATTGCCTGTAGCGCCGATGTACCTGACGACATTTACCAGTACCTAGTTGAGGAATTTGGAAACCTCTGCGCCAGCGAGGATTTTACCAAGGCGATGGAAGAGGCCAATATGACCCCCGCCAGCAAAACGCCGGACGAAATGAATGCGTATATCAGCGCTATGACGGAGAAGGTTACTAAGCTGAAGGATTACCTTTTGGCTGGCGTAGATTGATCTGATATATCGCCACGCGTCCTTTTAAGCCGCCGGGCTCCTGAGCGCGGGTCCGCGGACGGCCACCGGGCTTTGACGGAATGGGGATGTCCGCATTCCCATTCTGCCGGCCTGTGAATGGAATTCCCATCACCGCCATTCCGGAACAATGGAGGACTGGACAATATGAAAAATAAGCTGATATCCCTGCTTTGCCCGTCCGCGTTTTTAATTTTTGGCGTTTATATTATTACGGAGAGTCTGAAATTCAAAAGTACGGACGGTATTTTTCCCATTATGACGGCTGTACTCCTGATGTCCGTCAGCCTGATCCAGCTGACAAAGGATTTGCTTGTCAAGGAGCACAAGGACAGGTTCGCGGGTTCCAATCTCCTCCAGGTGCTGGAATATACAGCGGCGCTGCTGCTGTATGCCTTTCTGTTCAAGAAGATTGGATACATTCTTGACACGCTTTGGATGACCGCCTACACCATGTTTGCTCTCAGATACAGAGACTGGAAGAGACTGATCCTCATTTCTTTCGGAATTACGGCAATCCTCTATCTCATTTTCCGGGTGCTGCTGAAGGTTCCCCTTCCCACTCTTTGGCTGTGAATAGGAGTTACATATGGAAAACTATTTCATTGGCATTCAGCAGTTTTTATCCAATCCGATGATTTTGGCGGCGCTTCTGGGCGGCGTCATATTAGGGTTGGTTGTCGGTGCGCTTCCAGGGCTGAACGACAGCATTACGATTGCGGTTCTGATTCCCGTTACATTTGGCATGGACCCCAAGCTTGCGCTGGCAATGCTGGTGGGCGTCTATGTCTCTTCCGCCTGCGGCGGTTCTATCCCCGCGGTTCTGCTGGAAATTCCCGGGACCGCTTCCGCCGTTGTGACAGCCTATGACGGCTATCCCCTCTGCAAAAAGGGGCACGGCCTGGAGGCGCTGAGCGTCTGTATGACCAGCTCCACTTTTGGAGGCATTTTCAGCTCGCTCTGCCTGATTTTCTTTGCCCCAATGCTGGCGTCTTTCGCTTTAAAGTTCGGGCCTCCGGAGTATTTTTCTCTGTGCCTGCTTGGCGTCGCCACGGTAATCGGCATGTCGGGAAAGGACTGCTGGAAGCATTTCATCTCGATGGCCTTCGGCCTTTGGCTCAGCTGCATGGGCATCAGCACCGCTACCGGCATGTCCCGGTTTACATTCGGGTCTATGAGCCTTCTGGATGGGCTTCCTCTGGTGCCGAGAATGATCGGGCTCTTCGGCATCCTGTCAATTATAAAACTGATGGAGGATGTAAAACCCGGCCAAGCGGGCGAAAACATCTCTCAGCCGTTGGGAAAGAGCGCGCCTGGAGACAAGGTGGCTTTTTTGAAATATCCCATGATCAAACGTCTCCTTCCCACGTGGCTTCGGGGCTCTTTAATCGGCAGTGTTCTCGGTTGTATGCCCGGCGCCGGCATGACCATGGCTATTTTTACCGCCTATGATCTGGAGAAAAAGTGCAACCCCGGAAAGGAGCTTGGAACCGGCGTTTATGAGGGCGTCGCAGCTCCGGAGGCCGCGAATAACGGCGTGGTGGCCTCTTCCATGATTCCTCTTCTCAGTTTGGGTATTCCGGGAAACTCTACATCCGCGTTGTTTATTGGCGCTTTGACGATACACGGTCTGGTGGCCGGGCCCAGCCTGTTCAATAAACAGCCGGAGATGGCTTATCTCATCATCATGGCGTTCCTTGTGGGAAATCTGATGATGCTTCCCCTGGCCTTGGCGTTTTGTAAATACCTTGCCGCTCGGATATTGAAACTGGACGCCCGCGTGCTGTCCGCCGTCATCATTGGTCTTTGCCTCACAGGCGCTTTTGCCTATAAGAATAACCCCGCCCATATTGTCGTGGCCATTGTATTTGGAGCTGTCGGCTGGCTGTTCCATAAGTTTGACGTGCCGACCTCTCCGTTTATTCTGGCCAGCATCCTGGGCGATATGATGGAGAACAATTATATCAGCAGTCTGGCCTATACCGGATCTGTGGACATCTTTTTCACACGCCCCATCAGCTTGGTTCTGATGATCTGCTCGGTTGTCTTTATACTGTGGCCGTGGCTCAGTCCCCTATTCATGAAAAAGAGCGGGACAAATTCCTGAGAAAAAAGGGATTGACAAACATCATCAAGGAGAGAACGGTTATGATCCGCACATTCAAAGTTACGGTACAGGGAGTTTGCTATGAGGTGAAGATCGAACAGATTACACCGGCGGCGATTGCCGCCCGAAGCATCATTCCCCCGCCAGCTCCCAAAAATGAGAAAAGCGCGGCAAAGCGCCCGACCCCGCTTTTTCAGAACCGCGCGTAGGCGCGTAGGCGCGTCCGCGGCGTCCCGTTGGACCCGGATTCAAACGGGACGGCGGTCCTGGTTTCCGCCGCCGTCGCGGCGGGACAGGACCGCCGGTTTGTTCTGCTTTCCCACCGGTATTACCGGGATATTCAACATGTTAAGGAAATCAATGAAATGAAAGATTGGAAACGGGCGGCGGGACTTTTCCTCCGCTTTTTCTCCTTTGGCTGCTTTACGTTTGGCGGCGGTTGGGGCATCATCGCACAAATGCACAGAGAATATGTGGACAAGCAGCGAATTTTGACGGAACAGGAACTGCTTGATACGACAAGCCTGGGAAAGAGCCTCCCCGGCGTAATGATCAGCAATACCGCCTTTTTGTTCGGATACCGCGTCTGCGGTATTCCCGGAGGGCTGGCCTGCGTATTCGGCGTTGCCTTGCCGCCGATCATAATTCTGACGGTGATAACCATATTTTACCGGCAGTTTCGTTCCAATCCATACATTGTAAAGATGATGAACGGGGTTCGTGCGGCGGTGGTTCCCATTATTCTGAACGCGCTGATCCGTCTTTGCAAGGGAACCTATCCCTATAAAAGCTGCGTTCTCATCACATGCGCCGCGTTTTTTTTAAACTTCTTTTTCGGAGTCGGCTGCGCCGTCATTGTTCTTCTGTCGGCGACGGCAGGAATATTGATTTGCCGTATGAAAGGGGGGCGGAACGAGGATGGAGATTCTTAAACTGTTTATCAGCTTTGCCAGGATTGGCTTTTCCGGTTTTGGAGGCTACGCGATGCTTCCGCTGATTAACAGCGAAGTCCTTTCCAACGGTTGGATGACGCCGGTGGAAATATCCGATATTATTATTATAGCGGAAATGACGCCGGGGCCTGTCGGCGTAAACGTGGCCACATTTGCCGGAATTCAGGCGGCGGGACTTTTGGGCGCCGTTGCCGCGAATCTCGGCATTTTGATACCGACATTGACCTTGACGTTTTTCGCGGCGGTTTTCTTTGAGAAATTTAAAAACAGCCGGTGGATTCGCCAGGCCCTGATCGGAATCCGGCCTGCCTGTATTGGCTTAATTGCCGCTACCATAGTCACGCTAAGCGTGGCGAATTATTCGATTCGTACGCCGCGGGATTGGGTCGTTCTGTCTATCGGAGCGGTGGCGATGGCCGGACTTTGCCGGCTTCATCTGCCGGTGCCTGCCGTCATATTGATTTGCGCGGGGCTGGGAGTGCTGTTTACTTGAGCTGTGCGGGAAATGGGATATATCCATCAAAAAGGAAAAGAGTGTTGAAGGGGAGAATGTTTTTTAGTTCCATGTATTCTTCGGCGATAGACCTGTACTTTTTTGATCGTCTTTTTATGATGAAAAGTTGACAGGCTACCCCCTTGGTGTAACCTGTCAACTTAATTATGGAATGGTCGGACAATCTGGATATTTTCTTTTAGTAAAAATCGGTTAGGAAATTTGGTGCTTATTCGTTATGCCATACTAGCTACCATAGTCTTTGCTTTACTAAATTCGAGATACTGTGATACAAACCATCGACTAAACCCTGCGTAGGGTTGATCACTTTTTAAGATCGCGTCAATTTTTTCTAAAGAATTCTTCAATTTGGTAAGTCGAACCTTTCGTTTCTGAGCGGTATCTGCTTCTTCAATCCATTCCAACTTATCTTTTAGTTCATCCATATACTCTGTTAAAGCTACCATTAAATTCGCACGTTCATGGTACAATTGGCTACGGTTTAAATTGCATGTTTCAATTGTCGCTTTTGCCAATTCTACTCCTGAAGTATTTTTGGTGGGACAGATTCGTACAGAATCATATGTTAAGAGAGCTTCTGGATCAACCTTAGATGGATCAATGATAGGGTTGACTTTGGTATCAGTATCAGTTTTAGCATCGTTACATTTGTGACAAGCAGGCAATAAATTATCCCAATCGAAAGTGAGAGCGGGATAAATGGATTTTGGAGCAAAATGGTCTACTTCCATATACCCGCTAGTTGCGGGTTTGCATTCACAAAATGCGCATTTAAAAAAGCTGCTATCAAATAATGCCTTTTGAATATCTTTATGCCGGTAGTGGGAAATGAGAGACTTTTTTTCTGCTTCTGGAATATTACTATATGTACCGTAAAAATTTACCGCATCAAGTAGGTCTTTTGTCCAACTTGCCTGATTATCAACTAGGACTTTAGGGGGATTACATTTATTTATTTTAATCATTTCTATCTCCCAACTCGAGTTGTGCCAGTTTTATTTGAAGAACTTCCAAAATTGTATTGGACGGGTGCACAATTGATTGAAGTTTTTCAATAGATATTTTTAAAGCATTTATATCGCGTTTTTCAACTTGATCCAGAGCTTCATTTAATGCGGTTGCGTATAGTTTGTTTTCTAGACTTTTCACACCCATAACATCTTCCAAGATTTGATCTGTGTTCCAGCCAGAATATGTTTGGTCGGTTGGACGAACATCTACTTCTCTTGTTCCAGGAAGAATAATCAATTCTCCAGGCTCAACTGTAGCAATTAGATGCGGAGAATGGGTAGTAACTATGAATTGCAGTTTTGGAAAAACAGTTCGAAGAGCTGATCGGATTGTGAGCTGCCATTCTGGATGAAGATGCACATCTAATTCGTCGATAATGACAACTCCTGTTGCATCAGGAATATATGCCTCATTTTCTTCGTTCGTTCCCTCAATCCACTCTACAATTTCAAATATCAAAGATAAGATTGCTTGAAATCCGGCTGATATTTCTTCCAGATAACACTCCGATCCATTAAATGTAAACACCGGCTCTAAATCGCGCTTAATTTCTTTAAAATCCAATTTTATATTAGTAGGACAAATTTTTCGAAGATTTTGCATAATCCAGGTCCAATTATCCTTATAGATTTTGGCCCAGTCCTTTTCAATTTCGAAATAACGATTGATCATCCATTGTTTGACATTTGGGAGAGTACCTCCTTCAAGATTGGTGAAGCTGGAATTACGATATTGCTGCCGCTGTTGAGAAATGTTAGGCTCACGTTTCATCCCCTCGATCCTTACGTATTCAATGCGTCTATAAGCGCCCAAAAGCAGGGGCGCAACATTAATGTCCTTTCTGTCGAGGCCTGAGGCAGTTATAGAAACTATTCCAGGCGCGGAAGGCGGTTCTTTCCAGCTGGATATTTTGGCATTTCGGTATTCCCCTTGATCCATCACCCATCCTTCACCTAGACCAATTCTATATTTTGTTGAACCTAATAGGGAATCAACCCATACCATAGATGAATCACCATAACGTATTTTGGATGCCTCTCTCGGGTTCAAGGACAATGCAATGCACTTTAGAAGAGAAGTCTTACCACTACTGTTCGGACCTACAATTAGATTAAATGTTGGATTGAATGAAACCTTAAGTTCTTCAAAGAAGCCAATGTTTTTGGCATATAAATCTGTGAAGTAGTTTTCCAAAATCCCATCTCCCTTAGTTGTATTTTAGTGTATCATTCAGTGGCATATTAAGCAATTCTGAATGTATGACCAGCATCTGCTCACCTTTTACATGGAATGCTTTATTTCTAGTCATGGACATTACATCATCTTCTTTCGAATCTCAATTTTTATCTGTAGTTTTGATAATTACATTAATTGATGCCTATCCAGCGATAGCTTCAACAACATTATTTTAAACTCCGGTGTCAGCCATGAGGCAAACTCACCAGCGATTATCGGATGAGCAAAAGTTCCCCCAGACTTGCCCTGTCTAGAAACGATGCCAATCGCTTTTGTTCTGTCGATCCACAGCTTTGGCGTCAGTGTAAATGAAGCCGTTTTCTTTTTCTCCAGCAGTTCTATATAACCAGCCTCACTGTAGTCGGGATTATTTTCTTTCTCCCATAAGTTCAAAAATGCCAGTGTGTTGCCGCTTCGCAGCCAACTCTGAATCACATATCCCGGTGAACCCTCGCTATGAGCCTAGGCGATCTTAGTAAGGGAAACATAACTTTCATCTTGCTCTTTGCTCCGTGGAGCAGATGTTTTTCTGCGCGCGGCACGCTCCATCACTTCACTTTTGCTTCTACCATAGCCGGCAAGAGTGGAAAGTGAATATCCAGTAAAACCATGCTTCTCAGCAATTCGCAGTATAATTCTATCCCGTTCCTCGCAGGTGATGACATCCTCCGCTACAAGGGCTTCCAACAGATTGCCCATTCCAACTAAATCCATCAGTTGGAGTTTCCTTTCCTCTGCCATACGCCTCACCTCTTGAAGCTATTGTAGCATAACTTGTAGAAATAGGAAAGAAAATTTACTTCTAAACCATGATAGGCGAAACGTAACGTGTTTCTTTTCTTGGTGCTCCTTACTTATCGTGGTCAATATTGCAGCGAGCAGACTTCTCAAACTGTGCGTCCAGGAACTTCTCTAGTCCAATGATGGCGATGTATTTATCATTAGACAACAAATGATCTACCGCCGCACGAGTCCATTTTGCTTTTCCAGTTGGAGAAGATACTTGTTTTGCGTAAAGCATGTCAGCTACCTTTCCCAAACTCGCTCCTACTATATAGTAATCAAAAATCATGCAAACAATATCCGCCTCGTTTCTGTTGATCTCTAGCATTCCGCCGCTTACTAAAGTGAAACCATATGGTATTCTCATGTTTCAGACCTCCTGAAAATAACAATTCCTATGCTGTTACCTCCATAAAAGAGATAAAACATAGGAATAAAAGATGATTTATTCGAGATGGGTTGTCGATTTCTACAATAGGCAAACAACTAACTTGTGAGTTATGTCGAAGGAATAACAAAAGTCGAGTATAACGATGTTATACTCGACTTTTGTCTAATTTGGAGCTACTGATGTGACTCGAACACACGACCTGCTGATTACGAATCAGCTGCTCTACCGGCTGAGCTACAGTAGCGTATTTAGTTTTTGATAGCCCGGCCTGGTAGTTACGAATCAGCTGCTTTACCGACTGAGCTACACTAGCATACGACTTGCCTATCATAGCGTCCCTTCACTGGAACACTCCCTTAAGCCGTGAGCTATCATACCACAAAAAATTTCTCCCGTCAACCTCGATTTCGCATTTTTCTGCCGACGCTGATTTTCCGGCCACTCTACGAATCATAGGGTGACATTTCCCCTTCGCCGTGGCATACTGTGGCCAAAGGAGTTGATCGCAATGGACACAAAAGCCACCGGCGCGCTGATTGCCCAGCGGCGAAGAAAGCTGGCGCTTAGCCAGGCGGAGCTGGCGGAGCGGCTCCACGTGACGGACAAGGCCGTCAGCCGCTGGGAGACCGGACGGGGCATGCCCGGTCTGGACAGTCTGGAGCCCTTGGCAGAGGAGCTGGGATTGTCCATCAGCGAACTGCTGAGCGGGAAGGAACTAACGCAGGAGGAGCTGCCGAAAGCGGCGGGAGGACAGATTATGGAGAGCATGAAGCGGGAGAATCGCTGGAAGTGGCTGGCGTGGGCCGCCATGGCGGCGGTGACTGTGTTGGCGATTTGGGGTGCCGCCGTATCCATCCAAGCCCAGCGGGAGCGGGCGGAGCGGGACGCCCACTACGCCTCCTCAATCAACCTCGAGGATGAAGCGGCCCTGGCCCAGGGAACGGCGGAGTACTTCCAAGACCGGGAAACCCGGTTTGACCCTGAGACTCTGGAGGTCCGGAAGCGGGAGGAGCGGGGGGACTATCTGGCGCTCCTCTGCGCGGACAAGGCGGGGGAGTGGTGCATGAGCGTCTGGCGGCGGGACGAGCTGTTCCCGGACCGCTGCCGTCCCATAGGGGGCCGGAGCCAGCTGAAGCCGGGCATCAAGGGCGCCATGGTACATAACTTCGGGGACGCAGAAAACGCCGTGGTGGTGGCCTCCGCCGTGGAGCTGCCGGAGAAGGTATGGACTTTTTCGTGGTCCAACGGCGGCACTCGGTATACGGGCCTGCCCTATCGGGACTGCGAGACGGATACCTTCGGCGTGCTGGAAATCTATCTCCTGACCCTGGAGGACCCAGATAACTCTGTGGGGCCCCAGCTCTCCCTTTATGATCATGAGGGCGAATGGATCTGGTGGTGACAAGGAACAGGAAGGCTCTCCTCCGTATGACAACGGAGGGGAGCCTTTTTGTGCCGTATTACAGACTGTATCAAAACGTCACCACGTCCTGGGCGGGTTTCCCGCAGGGGGCGATGCTCATGACGTGCATCACCGGGCCCTTGCCCTGATAGGCGTCGTGGTTCTCCACGGCCATGCGGGCGGTGACCTCCACCCAGTCCCGGTTTTTGTAGTCCTTCAAACCCATGCCTTTCGCCACCAGCCCCAGGAACTGGATGTCGTTTTCACAGCAGACCATGGCGAAGCGGCCCGGGCAGTGGATACCGGGGTACTTCTTGGAATGGCACATGAGGAGCTTCATGCGGACTTCCTTCCCCGCCCAGCGGTCCGGGTGGTCCATTACGTCCACGTACCAGACGCCGAAGTCGTCGTCGGGAATATCCACCACGGGCTGGCTAAGGTCAAAGGGGCACTCATCCCCCGTGAGGTAGTCCTCGCTGGTTCCATCCACGTTCTCAAAGTAGATGTCCGCCCGGCGGTTCACCATCCGGAGGTTCCGCTTCCGCAGGGCCTCCCGAAGCTCCGGCGTGGCCCGGTTGAATACCAGCAGGTCCGCGTTGGTGATTTTCTCCATCATCAGCTGGCCCATGTTCTTGACGTAAAGCTCGAAGGTTCCCGCCTCTACAAAGGTCATGATCTGATAAAGCACCCAGTTGGCGGGGAGGACCTCCCGGTATAAGCGCTCCATCTGCCACATACCATTGTATTCAATGAGGACCTGCTTGGGCCGGTGCTTCTTCTCCAGCTCCTTCATCCGGGAGCAGGTCAGGTCCGCCTCGTCCCCGATGTCCACTACGATTACGTTGTCCAGGGCCCTGGGGTTGTATGCTTCCTCGCCCTCCTCGCAGCGGAGAAGGAGGGTCTTGTCCTGGCGAGCAAAGCCGTCCTCCAGGACGCCGTTGATAAAATTGGTTTTGCCGGAGTCCAGGAACCCGGCCACCAGATAAACGGGAATATCCATTGTAACGCACGTTTCCTTTCCTGGCTTACAGGCCGAAGAGTTGGGAGAGCTGGTTTTCCTTCAAATCCGCGCCGATGACGCAGAGACGGCCGGTGTAGTCAGGGCGCCCGGCGCGGACCTCGTGCTCCTCGGGCACGTAGTCAAACTCAATCCAGGCTCCATCCTCGCCGCTCACGATGCCCTTGGCGCGGAGAATCGCGCCGTATGCGCCAGTGTCCAGGGCGGCGAGAATTTTCTCGATGCCCGCTTGGGTGAAGGTCTTGGGGGTCTCTTTGCCCCAGGAGGTGAACACCTCGTCGGCGTGGTGGTGATGGCAGGAACAGCTGGGGTCGCTGCACTCGTGCCCGTGGTCGTGATGGTGCTCCCCATGCTCCCCATGGTGGTGATGGTGCTCATGGCCCGTTTCCGGGTGGTCGTGGTGATGATGGTCCTCGGCGTCATGGTGGGCGTGCTCCTCATGGTCCCCATGAGAGTGCCCCCCGTGCTCTGTGTGATGATGGTGCTCGTGACCCTCGTGATCCCCGTGGTGATGGTGGGCGTGCTCCGCCTCCTCGGCCTCGTGCTCCGCCCGCATTTTTGCCAGCAGCTCCTCTGCCAGGGAGACCTTCTCAATGGCGGAGAGGATGGTCTTGCCGTCCAGCTGGTCCCAGGGGGTGGTCAGGATGGCGGCGTCCGGGTTCTTCTCCCGGAGCAGGGCCGCCGCTGCCTCCAGCTTCTCCTGGCTCAGCTTCTGGGTCCGGGAGAGGACGATGGTTCCGGCGGATTCAATCTGGTTGTTGTAGAACTCACCGAAGTTTTTCATGTAGACCTTCACCTTGGAAGCGTCCGCCACGGTGACGAAGCTGTTCAGCTTCAAGTCCGGGGCCTCCTGGGCGGTGTTCTCCACCGCCACGATGACGTCGGAGAGCTTGCCCACGCCGGAGGGCTCGATGAGGATGCGGTCCGGGTGGAACTGCTCCGCCACGTCCTTGAGGGCCTGGTTAAAGTCCCCCACCAGGGAACAGCAGATGCAGCCGGAGGACATCTCGGAAATTTGAACGCCGGAGTCCTTGAGGAAGCCGCCGTCAATGCTGATTTCGCCAAACTCGTTTTCAATGAGGACCAGCTTCTCCCCCTGGTAGGCTTCGGCCAGCAGCTTCTTGATGAGGGTGGTTTTTCCCGCCCCCAGGAAGCCGGAGATAATGTCGATTTTTGTCATGGTATCAAGTCCTTTGTTTTCAATTTATGCAAGGTAATCATATCACCGAATTTCCAAAAAGCAACCCGGTTACAAAAATTTAACAGTTCCGGTCAGGTCTCCGGCTTGTCCTCGTGTTCCTCCCGGGCCTGATTGAGGTAGTCCCGGTCCGCCGTCTTTCGGCTAGGGACAAAGCCCTGGGCGGCGGTGCGCTTTTTGCCCTTGCTCTTGGCGTAGAAGAAGCCGGTGAAGGAAAAGACCACCGCGCCGATGAAGTTGACGAAGAGGTCCTTCATGGTGTCGATGAGGCCGATGTCCAGATATCCCCCCAGCCCCAGGCTCTCGCCGTTGACCAGGACCTCCTGGATGCCCGGCACGGCCACCACCTTGTTGGAGCGGGTCACGTCCAGACTGGCGGAGTAGATGGCGTTGACCACCGTGTCCCGCTGCATGTCGGTGTGGAAAAACATATCCATGCCGAACTCGAAGAACTCCCACAAAACGCCGATGGTCATGGAGAAGCAGAAGGCCACCAAGGCCAAAAAGACGGGGGAGAGGTCGAAGGTGAGGCGCTCGTCGTCGTTGAGGAGCACCACCATGGCAAAGCCCACGGCGGCGGCCAGGAAGCCGTTGAGGGTGTGGAGCATGGTGTCCCAGTGGGGGACGACCACATAGAAAGCGTTGACCTCCCCCAGGACCTCCGCCGCGTAGATGAAGCAGAGAACGGTGATCTCCAGGGCGGGGGGCAGCTCGATGTGGAACTTCACCTGAATCCAGCTGGGGACATAAAGGAGCAGGTAGGCCAGGGCGCAGTAGAAGGCGCTCTCATAGCCGCCGATGATGATTTGGCGGACGAAGATGACGATGACCAGAAGCCGCAGGGTGTAAAAGACGAGGAAGGAGCTCTTGTGCTCCCGCAGCTCTTTTTCCATCGCCTGGCGGAAGTTCTTCTTTTCTCTCTTCTTTGCGCGTTTTTGCTCTTGCTTGCTGAGTTTGGACATGGGGACCTCCTTTTACAATGTCCGTATTCCGGAGAGGAAAACGGTGGGAAATGCTGTGATATCCTGGCAGCCATGATACCATAGCGAAGCAAAATTTGCAAGGGAAGGGACCGATGGAGGCGCATTTCGGCGCGCCGGTCAGCGACAAAGCGGGCGCGGGAGCGAACCTGTGCCTCTGCCTTAGCCGCTTCGAGCGCAGGGGCAAAGGGGAGACGGAGGAAAAATTTTTTCAAAAGCCTCTTGACATTTTGGGAAAACGTGCTATTGTATTAGTTACATAAGACAACAGAACAAACACAGGAGGTGCGCAAGATGCAATGGCAGTTTTCCAACGACGCCCCGATCTATACCCAGCTGATTCAGCAGGTAAAGGTGGGCATCGTCACCGGCGCGTTCCCCCCTGGGGAACGATTGCCCTCGGTGCGGGACCTGGCCACGGAGGCCGGGGTAAATCCCAACACCATGCAGAGGGCCCTGGCGGAGCTGGAGCGGGACGGGCTGGTGTACAGCCAGCGGACCGCGGGAAGATTTGTGACGGAGGATAATACCATGATCAACACGGCGAAGCGGAGCCTGGCCGAGAGGCATGTCAAGACATTTTTGGAGGCGATGCTCCGGCTGGGCTTCCAGAGGGATGAGATCATCGATCTGATTTCGAAGGAATTGGGAGAGGAGGAAGCGGACCATGCCAGTGCTTGAGTGCAAGGGACTGACCAAGCGGTTCGGGAGGACCGCGGCCCTGGACGAGGTGAGCCTCACCGTGGAGCCGGGCCGCATCGTGGGCCTTCTGGGGCCCAACGGCAGCGGCAAGACCACACTGATTAAATTAGCCAACGGCCTGCTGACTCCCGACGGGGGCTACATCGCCGTGTGCGGCACGGCACCGGGGAGGGAGAGCCACAGCCTGGTGAGCTATCTCCCGGAGCGGACGGCCATCCCCACCTGGATGACGGCCCGGCAGCTGCTGGACTTCTATGGGGACTTTTACCAGGACTTCCGCCGGGAGGCGGCGGAGGAGATGCTGGACCACCTGGGCATCCAGCCCCGGCAGGCCGTGAAGCAGATGTCCAAGGGCACCCGGGAAAAGGTCCAGCTCATCATGGTCATGAGCCGGGCGGCAAAGCTCTATCTGCTGGATGAGCCCATCGGCGGCGTGGACCCCGCCACCCGGGACTATATTCTCTCCACCATCATCGGCAACTACAACCCCGAGGCGGCGGTGGTGATTTCCACCCACCTTATCGCCGACGTGGAGAAGGTGCTGGACGAGGTCATCTTTATCAGCCAGGGCCGCGTGGCTCTCCAGTCCACCGTGGACGACATCCGGGAGGAGAAGGGCATGAGCGTGGACGCGCTGTTCCGGGAGGTGTTCAAATGCTGAGGAAATTGTTGAAGCACGAGTTTCGTGCCACAGGGCGGATCATGCTGCCCATGTACCTGATTCTGCTGGTTACCGCCGTGGGCTCCAACCTGGCGGGCCGTGGGATGCTGGACAGCCGGTTCGACATTTTGAATATCCTGGGTGTTTTGATTGTCATAGCCTTTGGCACCGCCATCACCGGGGCCTGTCTGCTGGCCTTTGTGCTGATGATTCAGCGGTTTTACAAGAACCTCCTCCAGGACGAGGGCTATTTGATGTTCACCCTTCCGGCCTCCGTCCACCAGCACATCTGGTCAAAGCTGATTGTCTCCTCCGTGTGGTTCATCGTCACGGTGCTGGCCATCATCGCCGCCAGTCTGGTGGTGGCCTATCAGGGAGGCTTCCTGCGGGAATTTCTGGACTTCCTCCGGTATTTCCTGGAGGGACTGCGGAAGCTGAAAGTCAGCGAGGCGTTTAACGGCACCATCTATCTGGTGGAGTTTGCCGTCCTGATGTTTTTGTCCCTGGTGGCCTTCTCCCTCCAGTTCTACGCCGCCCTGGCGGCGGGGCACAGCCAGGCGAACCACAAGCTGCTGTGGTCTGTGGTCTGGTTCTTTGGGATTCAGTTTGCTTTGCAGTTTGCGGGCTCCCTGCTGATCATCGCTTCAAACAAGTTGAATGTGTTCGATCGCTTCTTCTCTCACTGGGACCCCTCGCCCACTGTGGCGATTCATGTGGGCCTGCTGATGGCCATTGGGTGTGTGATCGTCTACGGCGCAATTTTTTACGCCATCACCACGTTCTTCTTGAAAAAGCACCTGAACCTGGAGTAAACTAGATTCCATAATGCCAACCATTATGGAGGAACCCTATGCTGTTCTCAGAGAGCTTTTTTGAAACGATGACACATGAATTGCTGATGACCTTCCTGGTGGCCATGGCTCCGGTGATTGAGCTCCGGGGGGCCATCCCGGCGGGAATCGCCTCGGGGCTGCCCCCGGCCTTGGCCTGTATTGCCGCCGTGGCCGGAAATCTGGTCCCCGCCCCCTTTATCATCCTGCTGGGGCGGCGGGTGGTCAACTGGCTCCGGGGAACCCGTTTCCTGGGCCCCAAGATTGTCTGGCTGGAGCGCCGGGCCCACCTCAAGGGACGGCTGGTGCGGAAGTACCGGCTGGCAGGGCTGGTAATCCTGGTGGGCATCCCCCTGCCGGGGACCGGGGCCTGGACCGGAGCGCTGGTGGCCTCGCTGCTGGATATCCGGCTGCGCCATGCCCTGCCCGCTATTTTTCTGGGGCTGGTCATTGCGGCGGCCATCACCACCGCTATCACCTTGGGGGTATTTAATCTGCTGATTTGATGATAAGGAGTACATGATGAAAAAACAACTTGCGATGTTCTGCGTTCTGGTCCTGTCCATGTCCCTGCTGTCCGGCTGCAGGATTACCTCTCCCAACGACAAGGAGTTTCAGAGGGACTGGGTGGACTCTATGACGGATTCCATAGAAGAGGCCGCCGAGGAGTGGGCACAGGACTGGGAAGACTCCATGGACGAAGCCGCGAGGGCCTGGAGTACCCAGGATGAGAACGGCGTGGAAAAGGACCACTACTGGAAGGTCCTGGACGAGAAAGACAACGAAGTCGGGACGGTAACGGACCCGGAACAGGTCAAGGCCATAGACGATCTCCTCAGCGACGACGGCCATCAGGGAGATCGGCTGACCGAGGACCCCGGAGACCCGGCGTACAGCTATGTCTACTGCCAGCAGGAGACTTTGAAGGTGGGCCAGAAGGAAGAGGACCGGAAGTACGAGGAGCTGGTTCGCTTCACCGTCTCGGCGTCGGAGGACGTGGTGACCCTGGTGATTTTGGAGGATCTGCCCTCTTTGCTGCATGTGGATCTGGGGGATTTTCTGACCTTCACCATCGACGTTCCGGCGGAGACGGCGGAGGCCCTGCGGGACCCGTCCCGGTTTTTGGGATAATGCACAAGGACGCGCCGGACAGGCGCGTCCTTCTTATGTCTGCCAAGCCCTTGACAAACCGGGGAATTTAGGGTAGATTAACCTTGCGAAACTATCACAACCAAAGGAGAAAGCGACATGTATTGTGTACGGAATATCATGCCGGACATTCTGCTCATCGGCGGGTCCGACCGGCGGCTGAGCCTGTTTGAGAATGTGTTCCCCGTTCCCCGGGGCGTCAGCTACAACGCATACTTAGTGCTGGACGAGAAAACCGTCCTTCTGGACACGGCGGACTCCGCCGTGGGCGCGCATTTCTATGAGAATCTGGAGCATGCCCTCCAGGGCCGTCCGCTGGACTATGTGGTGGTGAACCACATGGAGCCGGACCACTGCTCCACTCTGGGAGCGGTGCTCCGCACCCATCCCAAGGCCCAGGTGGTGGCCAGTGCCAAGGCCATCTCCATGATCAGCCAGTTCTTCGACACCAATGTCACAGACCGCTGTGTCATTGTGAAGGAGGGAGACACGCTCTCCACCGGGCGTCATGTATTCACCTTCGCCCTGGCCCCCATGGTCCACTGGCCGGAGGTCATGGTGACCTACGATACCACGGAAAAGGTCCTCTTCTCCGCCGACGCCTTCGGCACCTTTGGCGCGCTGAACGGCAATATCTTTGCCGACGAGGTGAATTTCGAGGCCGAATGGCTCCCCGACGCCCGGCGGTATTACACCAACATTGTGGGCAAGTACGGCGCCCAGGTCCAGACCCTTTTGAAAAAAGCGGCAGGTCTGGGGATCCGATATCTTTGCCCTCTCCACGGCCCCATCTGGCGGCAGAACGTCGAGTGGTTTGTGGAGAAGTACCAGCGCTGGAGCAGCTACACGCCCGAGCATAAAACCGCCGCCATCTTCTGTGGTTCCATCTACGGAAACACGGAGAATGCCGCCGAGATTCTGGCCGCCCGGCTGGCGGACAAAGGCGTGAAGGACGTGCGGCTCTATGATGTGTCCCACACCCACGTTTCCGAGCTGGTGGCCGAGGCCTTCCGGTGCAGCCATCTGGTGTTTGCCTCCGTCACCTACAACGGGGAAATCTACACGCCCATGGAGAATCTGATCCGGGACCTGAAGTCCCACGGCCTGCGGAACCGGACGGTGGCCCTCATCGAGAATGGCACCTGGGCCCCGGCGGCCGGAAAGCAGATGGCGGAGCTGGTGGGAGCCATGAAGAACATGACCCTGCTGGAGGGGACCGTCAGCCTGAAATCCTCCGTAAAGGAGGACCAGCGGAAGGGGCTGGAGGCTCTGGCTGACGCCTTGGCAGAGAATATCCTGGCGTAAACATAGGGAAAGACCGGCGTGGAACACCACGCCGGTCTTTTGTTCATTTAATCCAAAATTCCACCGCCGTCCCGCCGGTTTGGCTGAGCGCCGGACAAGCAGAGCGTGTGAACATTTGGCAGGGATACTCGTTCGCGCGGGAAAAAGGGGTTAGTCCATAATATCGACGGAGACCTTGATGCCCTCCCGCTGGGCGCGGGAACGGACAATGGTGCGAATCTCCTTGGCGATGCGGCCCTGCCGCCCGATGACCTTACCCATGTCGTCGGGGGCGACGCGCAGCTCCAGAGTCAGCTCCTGATTGCCGGAGGCGGTCTCCGTGACCGTGACTGCCTCCGGGTCGTCCACCAGGTTCCGGGCGATATAGAGCAGCAAGTCCTTCATGCGCCGCCCTCCGGATCAGAGGACGTCCACTTTTTTCAGCAGAGCCCGAACGGTGTCGGTGGGCTGAGCACCGGACTTGATCCACGCCTGGGCCCGCTCCGCGTCGATCTTGATGGCGGCGGGGGAGACGCAGGGATTGTACGTACCGATCTCCTCAATGAAGCGGCCGTCCCGGGGGAAGCGGGAGTCCGCCACCACAACCCGGTAGAAGGGAGCCTTCTTCGCGCCCATGCGGCGCAGTCTGATCTTGACCATGTTGTTGTACCTCCAAAAATTTTTGAATTCAATTGATTTATTATAAATGCTGCATTCTATTCTTGGAAATGCTCCGCACTTATAGCTTAGCGAAACCGCTTTTTCCGGCCGAAGCCGTGCAGCCGGGAGGGGGCTTTTCCCCCCATGCCGCCGAGACCGGGCATCCGCCCACCCTTGGTCATCTGCTTGGTGAGCTCCCGCATCATGTCAAACTGCTTCAAAAGGCGGTTCACATCCACCACCTCCAGGCCGCAGCCGGCGGCGATGCGTTTTTTCCGGCTGGCGTTCAGCACCTGGGGGTTTTCCCGCTCCAGGGGGGTCATGGAGAGGATGATGGCCTCGGTCCGGGCCATGGCCTTTTCGTCAATGGACGCGCCCTGGAGTTGTTTGCCCAGTCCCCCGGGCATCATGCCCAGTAGTTGACTCAGATCGCCCATGTTTTTCAGCTGCTGGAGCTGGTCATAGTAGTCCTGGAGAGTGAAGCGGTTTTTCCGCAGCTTCTCCTCAATCTTGGCGGCCTGCTTCTCGTCATAGGCCTGCTCGGCCTTTTCGATGAAGGAGAGCATATCGCCCATGCCCAAGATGCGGGAGGCCATACGGTCTGGGTGGAAGGGCTCGATCATGTCCAGCTTCTCGCCGGTGCCCGCGAATTTGATGGGCTTGCCCGTGGCTGCCCGAATGGACAGGGCCGCGCCGCCCCGGGCGTCGCCGTCCAGCTTGGTGAGAATCACGCCGTCGATGCCCAGGGCCTCGTCAAAGGCCGTGGCGGCGTTTACCGCGTCCTGGCCGGTCATGGCATCCACCACCAGCAGGATTTCGTTGGGATGGACGGCGGCCTTCATCCGTTTCAGCTCATCCATCAGGTTCTCGTCCACGTGGAGCCGTCCGGCGGTGTCCAAAAACACCATGTCGCTGCCGTGGTCCCGGGCGTGGCGGATGGCGTTTTGGGCGATCTTCACCGGGTCCCCCTGGCCCTCCTCAAAGACCGGGAGGTCCATCTGCCCGCCCACGACCGTTAGCTGCTCGATGGCGGCGGGGCGGTACACGTCACAGGCGGCCAGCAGAGGCCGCTTTTGATATTGCCTGCGCATCAATCCGCCCAGCTTGGCGGTGGTAGTGGTTTTGCCCGCGCCCTGGAGGCCCACCATCATCACCACCGTGGGGCCGTTGTTGGCCATGGTGATTTTGGCGTTGGCCCCTCCCATAAGGCCGGTGAGCTCCTCGTTGACGATTTTCACCACCTGTTGGGCGGGGGTGAGGCTGTCCAGCACGTCGCTGCCCACGGCCCGCTCTGTGACAGAGGCCACAAAGTCCTTGACCACCTTGTAGCTTACGTCGGCCTCCAAAAGGGCCAGGCGGACCTCCCGCATGGCCTCTCGGACGTCGTTTTCCGTCAGGCGGCCCTTGCCCCGGAGGCGCTTAAAGGCGGCGTTCAGTTTTTCGGTCAATCCTTCAAATGCCATAAGCTCATTCCTTTAAGGCGGCGGCTTCCCGGCGAATCTGGTCCGCCAGCTCCGCCAGACGCCGGTCCTCGTAATAGCGGTAATTCAGGGTGGAAATCTCCTCAGCGGCGGCGGCGATGGCGTCTATGTGGGCGCCCCGGGTGAGGAAGCGCTTGATGATGCCGGTTTTGTCCTCCACCTCCTGCATGGCGGCCTCCGCCCGGACGATGACGTCCCGGACGCCCTGACGGGAGATGCCGACGTTTTCGGCGATCTCGGCCAGAGAGAGGTCCTCATTATAATAGAGGTCGAAGAATTCTTTCTGCCGCTCGGTTAGGAGCTCCCCGTAAAAATCAAAGAGCATCGTCATGCGATAGGTCTGGTTCTTCACAAGGAGGCCCCCTTTCCGCCATGTAAAGCTATGCCGCTTTACAACGCTGCCTAGTTTACAGGAAAAACGAGAAAATGTCAAGGGGAAAATTGCCCGGGTCCAAGACTTGTGTTTTCCGCCGGAAACTGCTATACTAATAAAATCCATCGGTATGCTTACTTCTTCATCAAGGAATCAAGGAGCGCGCCATGAACAATAAAAAACTCTCCCGCCTGCTGGAGCCCAATTTACAATTTTATTTCTTCTGTCTCCTGGCCTTCACCCTGGCTGCCGTCACCGTCAGCCCCCCGCTGGCCCTGGCGGAGGGCATTGCCACCGTGGCGCTGTACGCCTATTTCGTCCGCAGCAACAAAAAGCGCCGCCAGAGTGTCTTGCAGTATATCGACAACGTCACCGGAAACGTGGACACCGCCAGCAAATCCACCCTCATCAACTCCCCCCTGCCCATCATGGTTTTCCGCCCCGACACCGGGGAGGTCATCTGGAGCAACGAGAACTTCCTCCAGCTGGCGGGGGTCCGGGAGCATCTTTTTGAGATGAAGGTGGAGGACGCCGCCCCGGAGTTCCCGGTCCAGTGGCTGCTGGAGGGGCGACAGGAGTGCCCGGAGCGGGTCCACATGAACAACCGCCGCTTCCGGGTCTACGGCAGCCTGGTCCGGGCGAAGGGTCGTGGTGGGGAGCAGAACCTGGTGGCCACCACCTACTGGGTGGACACCACGGAGATGGACCGCCTCCGGGAGGACTTTGACGCCACCCGGCTGGTAGTGGGCATCGTCATGGTAGACAACTACGAGGACATGATGAACGCCTGTGCCGACACCCAGCGCAGCGCCGTGCTGGCCCAGATTGACGAAAAGCTGGGCAACTGGGCCGCCGTGGGAAACGGCCTTCTCATCAAGACGGAGCGGGACCACTACCTCTTCCTCTTTGAGGAGCGGTACTACAGCCACTTTGTAGAGGAAAAATTCTCCGTCCTGGACGCCATGCGGGAGATCAAGGTGGGAGAGGGCGGCCACCCCACCCTCTCCATCGGCTTAGGCCGGGAGGCGGACGGCATCCCCGCCCTGTACAAAAACGCCGCCCTCTCCCTGGAGATGGCCTTGAGCCGGGGCGGCGACCAGGCGGTGGTCCGGGGGAAAACGGACTTTGCCTTCTATGGAGGAAGGGCCAAGACCACGGAAAAGCGCACCAAGGTCAAGTCCCGGGTCATGGCCAACGCGTTGGGAGAGCTCCTGGCGGACTCCCAGGACATCTACGTCATGGGCCACAGCTTCGCCGACATGGACGCAGTGGGCGCCGCCGTGGGCGTTTGCTGCGCCGCCCGGAAGCTGGGCCGGAGGGCCCAAATCGTCATTGAGCCGGAGAAGAACGCCGCCCAGTCCGTGCTGGCCATGCTCCGGGCACTGCCGGAGTATGAGGACGTGTTCGTAAACCCGTCGGAGGCCTTCGTGAAGATGCGCCCCGGGACGCTGCTGGTGGTGGTGGACACCAACCGGCCGGATTTGGTGGAAAGCCCCCAGATTCTGGAGTCCAGCAGCCGGGTGGCGGTCATCGACCACCACCGCCGGGCTGCTAGCTATATTGAAAACGCCGCCTTCAGCTTCCACGAGCCTTACGCCTCCTCGGCGTCGGAGCTGGTGACGGAGCTGCTGCAATACCTCATCGAGCCGTCCAACCTCCTGCGGGAGGAGGCGGAGGCCCTGCTGGCGGGCATCGTGCTGGACACGAAGCACTTCACCCTCCGCACCGGGGGGCGGACCTTCGAGGCGGCGGCCTTCCTCCGCCGGGCGGGGGCCGACACGGCGGACGTGCAGCGCCTCTTCCAGGGAGACCTGGAGGGCATGGTGTCCAAGTACGACGTGATTCGCCAGGCGGAGCTGTACCGGCCCGACGTGGCCCTGGCCGTGGTGGGCCAGGACGGCGTAGACCGGGTGGCCGCCGCCCAGGCGGCGGATGAGCTTTTGACCTTGAAGGGGGTTAAGGCCTCCTTTGTGGTGTACCGCAGCGGGACGGCCATTCTAATGAGCGGGCGGTCCCTGGGGGAGATCAACGTCCAGGTGATTCTGGAGGCCCTGGGCGGCGGAGGCAACTCCGCCACCGCCGGAGGGCGGATTGAAAACGGGGATATTCTGGACGTGCGGGAGCGGCTGACCCAGGCCATCGACGCCTATTTTGAGAAATAAGGAGGAGGGCTATGAAACGGTTCCTAAAGGCTTATGCCGCATGCCTGCTTTTGCTGGGCGTGTCCGCGGTTTTGTGCATGGGCTCGCCGGTCGGTATGCCGTTGCTACTTGTTTTTCAGGGGCATCCCTTCCCTTCCTGGGTCTTGGCGGTGCTTCTGCCGGTGATTCCCGCCGCGGCCTGGATGGTATGGCGGGAGCGGCGGCTCTAAGTCATGGACGCCCGCTTTGGGAAATAAGGAGGTCAGCATATTGAAGTTTTTAAAGACCTATGCGGTGTGTCTGGTGGTTTCGGAGGTGTTTTTGTTTTTCGGCGGATACATGCTGTTTGATTTCCAGGACCACCCCTTTCGCGCTTTTGCGGCCATCGCATTTGTGCTGGCGGTCGTCATAACGGTGTGGCTGGCGCAGGAGGAGCGGATCGACGCGCTGGAGAAACGGATTCAAGCAATGGAAAACCCAGAACATTCTAATGATTCAGAAAATAAGGAGAATAACCAATGAAAGTCATTTTACAGCAGGATGTCAAGGGCCAGGGCAAGAAGGGCCAGATGGTGGAGGTCTCCGAGGGCTACGCCCGGAACTTCCTCCTGCCTCGGAAGATGGCCGTCCCCGCCACGGCGGACGCCATCAACACCATGAACTTGAAAGAGAAGGCGAAAAAGGCCGAGGAGCAGCGCCAGAAGGCCCTGGCGGAGGAAACCGCCGAAAAGCTCAAGGAGTGCATGGTGAAGCTCACGGCCCGGGCGGGGGCGGGCGGCAAGCTCTTCGGCGCCGTCACGACGAAGGAAATCTCCGAGGGGCTCCAGAAACAGTTCGGCATCGACATTCCCAAGCAGAAGCTGGTGCTGGAGGAGCCCATCAAGGCCTTCGGCAATTACGAGGTCAAGGCCCGCTTGGGCTTTGAGGTGGTCGCCACCGTCTACGTATCCGTGTTTGAGGAAAAATAACGCCCGATAGGGAGGAAGGCGGTTCACCATGGCAAACGAGGACCTGCTCCTGCGCCAGATGCCCCACAGCCTGGAGGGGGAGCAGGCGGTGCTGGGGTCTATGCTCATCGACCCGGACTGCGTGAAGAACGTGATGGACCGGCTCCGCCCCGGGGACTTCTACCTCCGGCAGAACCGGGAGATTTTCGAGACCATCTACACCATGTTCTCTTACGCCCGGCCCATCGACGGCATCACCGTCTTTGGGGAGATGGAAAAGGCCGGGCTCACCGACGACAACACCCGCTCGTACCTGGCCCAGCTGATGGAGATTACCCCCACCAGCGCCAACGTGCTGGAATATGCCGCCATTGTCCGGGACAAGGCCCTGCTCCGGTCCGTCGCCCAGGCGGCGGGGGAGATCACCGCCCTGGTCCAGGAGGGCATGGGAGAGGCCGGAGAGATTTTGGAGGCCTCGGAGCAGAAGATTTACGCCATCCGCCGGGGCCAGAGCGCCCAGGAGATGGTACCCCTGCGACAGGTCCTCCCCGATGTGCTGGACCGGCTCAGCGAGATGAGCGAGCACGAAAACCACCTCCCCGGCCTCTCCACGGGCCTCTCCGCCATTGACCAGAAGATCACGGGCCTGAACAAGTCGGACCTGATTCTCCTGGCGGCCCGGCCCGGCATGGGCAAGACCTCCCTGGCGCTGAACGTGGCGCTGAACGTGGCCCGGGAGGGAAAGACCGTGGCGGTTTTCTCCCTGGAGATGTCCCGGGAGCAGCTGGCCACCCGGCTCCTTAGCTCCGAGGCCCTGGTGGAAAACAACCGCCTGCGCACCGGCCTCCTCCGGGAGACGGACTGGGAGAAGATCGCCGGGGCGGCCACGGTGCTGAACCGGCTGGACATCCGCATCGACGACAACCCTCTTTTGTCCGTGGCGGACATGAACGCCAAGTGCCGCCGCCTGGACGGCCTGGCCCTAGTGGTGGTGGACTACCTCCAGCTGATGACCTCCGCCGGGGGTAGTGGGCGGGGCGGCGAGAACCGCCAGCAGGTGGTGTCCGACATGTCCCGGATGCTGAAAATCATGGCCAAGGAGCTGAATGTGCCGGTCATCTGCCTGAGCCAGCTCTCCCGCGCTAACGAGAAGCGGGACGACAAGCGGCCCATGCTCTCGGACCTCCGGGAATCCGGCGCTATCGAGCAGGATGCGGACATCGTGCTGTTTTTGTACCGGGACGACTATTACAACGAGGATTCGGAAAAGCACAATATTGCGGAGTGTATCGTGGCGAAGAACCGCCACGGGGAAACCGGCAAGGTGGAGCTCCGCTGGATGCCGGAGTACACCCAGTTCTCCACCCTGGATAAGCGCTATGACGACGAGGACTGAGCTTTTAAAGCGGGCCCCCTACGCCGTTTTGCCCCGGCGGGGGGAGAAGGTCCTCTGCGCCGTATCCGGGGGGCTGGATTCCATGTGCCTGCTCCACATACTGAAAGCATGGTGCGAAGAGCGGGGCGGGCAGGTCGTTGCCGCCCACTTCAACCACCGGCTCCGGGGCGCGGCGGCAGACCGGGACGAGGAATTTGTCCGGGAGGCCTGCGAGGCCTGGGGAATCCCCCTGTCCGTGGGCCGGGAGGACGTGGGAGAATACGCCAAGCGGGAGGGGCTTTCCACGGAGGAGGCCGCCCGGAATCTGCGGTATTCCTTTTTGCGCCGGACGGCGGCGGAGCGGGAGTGCGAACGCCTTTACACCGCCCACCATGTCGACGATAATGCGGAAACCGTCCTGCTGAATCTGATTCGCGGGACGGGTCTGACGGGTTTGACAGGCATGGACTGGGAGCAAGGCGGGCTGTGCCGCCCCCTGCTGGGCGTGACCCGGGAGGAGCTGGAAGCCTACGCCGCCCGGTGGGGCGTTCCCCATGTAGAGGACGAGACCAACGCTGACCCGGAGGCCGCCGCCCGGAACCTGCTGCGGCTCCAAGTGATGCCGCTTTTAAAGGAACTGAACCCCCGGGCGGTGGAACACATTTGCGGCACGGCGCGGCGGCTTCAGGGGGTGGATCGCTCGCTAGAGGCGGACGCCGCCGCCCGCACGGCCCATGTGGAGGTTCAGGAGGGGCGGGTAATCCTTTCCATAGAGGCGATGGCGGCGGCTCCGGCAGCGGTCCGGCCCCGGATGCTGCTGCGGCTTTTTGACCTTTTAGGCGTGGGGCGGAAGGACATCGGAGCGGCCCATCTGGAAGCGTTGATGGACCTGACCCGCCGCACGGCCTGGGGAAAGAAAGGACGGTTGAGCCTCCCCCGCGGCGTCACCGCCCGGTACTGCCGCCAGTGGCTGATTTTGGAAACCCGGCCTCAGCTCTTGACAGAAGTCCAGCTGGTCCCGGGCCGTCCGCTCGCGTGGGGGAACTATGCCCTGACTCTGCTGGACGGACCGGAGGGAGAGGGAATTTCCTTCTGCTGGCAGGGAAGGCTGGGCCAGAGCCCGGTGGTCACAGTGGCCCCCTGCCCGCCGGGGGAGCGGTTGACCCTGCCGGGGGCCCGGGGGAGCCGGAGTGTGAAGCGGCTTTGCCTGGACGGTCACATTTCCCTGGCGGAGCGGGACCGCCTGCCCGCGATTTACGTGGAAGGCGAATTGGCCGCCGTGTGGCGGCTGGGCGTGGATATTGCTTTCGCGCCGGAAGGCCGGGTGCCCTGCCGGTTTATCAAAATTGAAAAAACAGAAAAACATATCGAGGAGGACGGACATGATGCGCAGTGAAATGGAGCAAGATATCCTGAAGGTACTGGTGACCGAGGAGGAGCTGAAGGCCCGGGTAGCGGAGTTGGGCGAGGAGCTCTATGAGAAGTTCCAGGGAAAGAAGCCGCTGTTCCTGGGGGTCTTGAAGGGCAGCTTCGTCTTTATGACGGACCTGGTCCGGGCCTGCCAGCTCAAGAGCGACGTGGAGTTTATCGCCGTCAGCTCCTATGGAAACGCGACGGCCTCCTCCGGCCGGGTGCAGATTGACCACGATCTCCGGCAGGACATCACCGGGCGGCACCTGATCATCGTGGAGGACATCCTGGACTCCGGCAACACGCTGGCCTTTTTAAAGGCGTATTTTTTGACCAAGGGCGCGGCGTCCATTACCATCGTCACGTTGCTGGATAAGCCCGCCCGGCGGGAGAAGGCCATCACCGCCGATCTCTCCGGCTTCACGGTGCCTGATGAGTTCGTGGTGGGCTATGGCCTGGACTACGCCCAGATGTACCGGAACATCCCCTACATCGGCGTGCTGAAACCGGAGGTCTACGCCGGGAAGTAACACCCTGCTGTCACGGGACAGCCTAAAGGAGGAATGTCGTCGTGTCCAAGCAAAACCGTACCTCCAACCTCAGCTTTTTGATGCTGGGGCTGGTAATTCTGCTGTGCCTGAGCTGGATCTGGCAGATGAACAGCCAGAGTGAACGGATGGAGTTTTCTCGGGTGGAGCAGCTGTTCCGCCAGGAGAAGGTGGAGTCCTTTGTCATCCGGGACAATACCCTGCTGATGACGCTGCGGGGGGAGCCGGAGGGCCGCAACACCCTGCGCTATGAGCTCTACGACTTCGATTTGTTCTACGACAGCCTGGGTGAGCTGGTGGAGGAGCAGACCGCCAAGGGGATCATCACTTCGTATGACTACCAGCAGGACCACTCCACCAATTGGCTGGAGATTCTGCTGCCGGTCCTCCTGTCGGTGGTGCTGATCGGCGGCTTGGGCTACCTCTTTCTCCTCCGGGGGCAGGGAGGCGGCATGGGGGCGGACCGCATGGCCCGCTTTGGCTCCGCCCGAACCCGGGTCCTCTCGGAGAAGGACAAAAAGGTCCGCTTTGAGGACGTGGCCGGGGCGGAGGAGGAGAAGGAGGAGCTCCAGGAGATTGTGGAATTCCTCCGGGACCCCCGGCGCTTCATCTCCCTGGGAGCCCGTATCCCCAAGGGCGTGCTGCTAGTGGGCCCTCCGGGCACTGGCAAAACGCTGCTGGCTAAGGCCGTGGCCGGGGAGGCCGGGGTGGGCTTCCTCTCCATCTCCGGCTCCGACTTTGTGGAGCTATACGTGGGCGTGGGCGCGTCCCGGGTCCGGGATTTGTTTGAGCAGGCCAAGAAAACCTCCCCCGCCATTGTGTTCATCGACGAGATCGACGCCGTGGGCCGCCAGCGGGGCACCGGCGTCGGCGGTGGCCACGACGAACGGGAGCAGACGCTGAACCAGCTCTTAGTGGAAATGGATGGCTTTGCCGCCAACGAGGGCGTGGTGGTCCTGGCGGCCACCAACCGGGTGGACGTGCTGGACCCGGCCCTTCTGCGGCCAGGACGGTTTGACCGGCAGATTTACGTGGGTCTCCCCGATATCAAGGGCCGGGAGGATATTTTGAAAATCCATGTGCGGGGCAAGCCCCTGGCGGAGAACGTGGACCTCCGGACCCTGGCCCGGGGGACCGCTGGGTTTACCGGGGCGGACCTGGAGAATCTGGTAAACGAGGGAGCGCTGCTGGCCGCCCGGCGGGACCGGGATTATATCACCATGGAGGACCTCCGGGAGGCAGAGATCAAGGTTCTGGCGGGACCGGAGAAGCGGAGCCGGGTCATCTCTCCCCGGGAGCGGGAGCTGACCGCCTGGCACGAGGCGGGTCACGCCGTGGTGATGGAAACGCTGCCGGAGCACGACCCGGTGAATCAGATCACCATTGTCCCCCGGGGGCAGGCAGGCGGCATGACCATCGCCCTGCCGGAGGAGGACCGGAGCTTCCTCTCCAAGCGCTATCTGGAGGACCGGATTGTGGCTCTTTTGGGAGGCCGGGCGGCGGAAAAGCTGTGCCTGGGGGATATCTCCACAGGAGCGAGCAACGACATCCAGCGGGCAACGGACATCGCGCGGAAGATGGTGGCGGTGTACGGTATGAGTGAAACCATTGGTACGGTGTCCTTCGAGGGCGGCCACGACGAGGTGTTCCTTGGCCGGACCATGAGCCAGGGACGGAGCTACTCCGAGGCCGTGGCGGCTCAGATCGACGAGGAGGTCCGCCGGGTGGTGGACGAGGCTGGACGCCGCTGCGAGGATATTCTGACGGAGAAGCGGGCGGTACTGGACGCCGTGGCAGCGTACCTGCTGGAGAACGAGACCATGGAGCGGGAGGCGTTTCTGGAGGTCTACGGCGGGAAGCCGCCGGCGGAAGAACCGGCGGAATAAACGAAAATCAGCCGGGAGTGCGCTCCTGGCTGATTTCATTTCCGGGGAGGGAATATGATGGTGGAATATCTCCAGGGCGACGGGGCGGAGGTGATTGTCTGCCGGGGGTCCGCCTTGTCCTATCCCTGGCACAGCCACGTTTCAACGCTGACCCTGGGCATGGTGCTGGAGGGGGAAGTGGAGCTGGTGACGGAGCGGGGCGCGGGGATTTACCGGGAAAAGGGTCTCTTTGCCCTCCCGCCCTACACGCCCCACGGTCTGAATGTTAAGTCCCCTTATACGCTGGTGAGCCTGTGCGTCCGCAAGGCCTTGGCGGCCTCCGGCGGGCTCCGGGAGGCGTGGGAGAGCGCCGCTGTTCTTCTGCGGCGGGCCGTCGGGCTGCCGGAGGTGGAGGAGAGACTGCTGGAGGAGCTGGCCCTCCTGTCTGGACGAAGGGGCGGAGAAGGAGGGGGCCCTCTGGCAGAGCTCCGGGCGCGGCTGGAGAGGGAGCCGGAGCTTCCCTGCAGCCTGGAGGATATGGCGGAGCTGGCCCGCATGAGCAAATACCACCTGGTTCGGGCCTTCCGGCGGGAGGCGGGGCTAACGCCCCACCGATTCCAGCTCCAAAACCGGGTCCGGAAGGGCCAGCGGCTGCTGGCGGGACCGGTCACCGTGGCAGAGGCCGCCGCTGCTGCGGGCTTTTGCGACCAGAGCCACTTCGACCGGCAGTTCAAGCGCCTGGTGGGCCTGACCCCGGCGGCTTACAAGCGGTGCTGCGCGGTGTTCCCTGGACCTTAAAGAAGGGCCGGGATGAATTTGGCCAACAGGCGAAGGCCCTCCGGCCCTGCCTCCACCTGATGGGGCTCTCCCTTGGGGAGGATGGAGACGACACCGGGCTCATAGACAAGCCGGGCTCCGCCGCTCAAGCAGACGCCGCTTCCGGCGGCGACCTCGTGAAGCTCCGTCTGGGTGGGGTGAGCGTGGATCCCGATGGCTTTCCCCGGGGCAATGCGCACCAGATGACAGCTAAATTGCCCACCGGTCTCCCGGCCGGTGACGAGGTGCTTGAGCTCCACACCCTGGAAATCCGGGTGCCGGTTCCAGGGCAGGTCTCCGAAGGCGCTGTCCGCCTCCGGGAGGCGCAGATGCCCGGCGGTGCCAAGTCGGTCAAATAGATGCAGGTGTTCCATATGTAATGCTCCTTTCCAATGTGACAGGCGCCTGTCTACTATCAGCGTACCACGAAGCGGCGGATGTGCCTTGTACAAAATTGCCTTTTCCGTGCTCAGACGCAAAAAAGCGGTTCCTCCGAACAGATCGGAGAAACCGCTTTTTTTGTATGTTGTCAGATTAAGCCCTGGGACAGCATCACGTCGGCCACCTTCATGAAGCCTGCGATGTTGGCTCCCAACACCAGATCACCGGGCTTTCCGCACTCCTCGGCGGCGGTGTAGATGTTGTGGAAAATGTTGGTCATGATGGTTTTCAGCCGCCGGTCCACTTCCTCGAAGCTCCAGGCGTAGCGCATGGAGTTCTGGCTCATCTCCAGGCCGCTGGTGGCCACGCCTCCGGCGTTGGCGGCCTTGGCGGGTGCAAAGAGCACCCCGGCGTGCTGGAACTCTTGAATGGCCTCGGGGCGGCAGGGCATGTTGGCGCCCTCCGCCACGGCGAGGCAGCCGTTTTTCACGATGGTCCTGGCAATCTCCCCGTCGATTTCATTCTGGGTGGCGCAGGGCAGGGCGATGTCGCAGGGGATGGTCCAGATGCCCCGGAAGCCATCGGAATAGGTGCTGCCGGGAACCCGGTCGGCATACTCCTTAATGCGGCCCCGGTGGCCCAGCTTGATGTCCTTTACCACGTCTAGGTCAATGCCCTTGGGGTCGTGGATATAGCCGTTGGAGTCGCTGAGGGCCACGACCGTTGCCCCCAGCTCCGTGGCCTTCTGGCAGGCGAAGATGGCCACGTTGCCGCTGCCGGAGATGACCACGGTTTTGCCCTGGAAGCTGTCGTGTTTCATCTTGGACAGCATCTCCTGGGTCAGGTAGCACAATCCATAGCCCGTGGCCTCCGTGCGGACCAGGGAGCCGCCGAAGGAGAGGCCCTTGCCCGTCAGCACACCGGCGGCGTAGGTCCCCCGAACCCGACGGTACTGGCCGAAGAGATAGCCGATCTCCCGGGCGCCCACGCCGATGTCCCCGGCGGGCACGTCCACAAACTGGCCGATGTGCCGCTGGAGCTCCGTCATGAAGCTCTGGCAAAAGCGCATGACCTCCTCGTCGCTCTTGCCCTTGGGGTCAAAGTCGCTGCCGCCCTTGGCTCCGCCCATGGGCAGGGTGGTGAGGCTGTTCTTCAGAATCTGCTCGAAGCCCAGGAACTTCAGGATGGAGAGGTTCACCGTGGGGTGGAAGCGGAGGCCGCCCTTGTAAGGGCCGATGGAGGAGTTGAACTGGACCCGGTAGCCCCGGTTCACGTGGACCTGCCCCCGGTCGTCCACCCAGGGCACCCGGAAGGTGATGACCCGCTCGGGCTCCACAAAGGTGTCCACAATGCCCTTCTTCTCATATTCGGGATGCCGGTCGATGATCTGGTCCAGGCTCTCCAAAAACTCCAGCACCGCCTGGTGAAACTCCCGCTGGTCCGGGTCCCTGGTGACTACCTGGGTGTAAACGCGCTGCAAATACTCGCTCTTTAACATGAAAGATCGCCCCTTTGTCCGGCCCTTTCGCCGCTTCTCATAGAGTGCCCCATTCCGGGACAGATATGCCATTTTTTGGGAGTTTCGGCGTGAAAGTGAGCCGGGAATTTACCTGTCTATAGAATATAGGAAAACGGGGAGGATGCACAAGAAATAAATTTCCTAAAATTCCAAGGAAATTTTTCGCCGATTTAAAGCGAATATCACAAAAGACCCCGGCGGAGCGGTCCGCCGGGGCTTGAAAATGCCAGGTGCGTTAGTTGTAGAAACGGTGACAGCCGATGGTCTGCCGGTAGGTGCGGCTGGAGTCGATCCAGCTTCCCTGCGACAGGGCCGGAGCGAAGAAGTAGAGCGCGTCCCCTGCGGTGTTCTCCCCGGACAGGGCCCGCCGGGCGGCCTCCAGGGACAGCTCCGTGGGCGCATTGGTCACGGTGCCGTTGGACACCGGCTCAAACTGCACGCCGTTCTCGTCGTCGAAGATGACGCCGGGAATGCTGTCGGGGAAGTCTCCGCTGGAGACCCGGTTTAGCACCACGTTGCCTACGGCGATCTGACCCTCCAGAGCCTCGCCGCCGCTTTCGGCGTGGATGATGCGGGAGAGCCAGTAGTAGTCCATGGCGTCGTGCTCCGCACCGGGAGAGGTCACAGCTGCCCCGTCCAGCCAGGGGTCCCACCGGACGCTTCCGCCCAGGGCCTCCGCGGTCAGGCGCAGAGGCACGTAGGTCCGGCCCTCCACCACGTCTACCACGCAGGGATAGCGCTGGCCGTTGACGGTCAGAAAGCCGCCGTCAGGGTCTGCCGACAAAGAGGCATCCTCGGAGACCGCGCGGGCGGCGGAGCCGTCCCACCAGACGTTCCAGTCTCCCAGAGACTCCAGCAGCTCCCGGAGGGGGGCGTAGGTGGTGCCCGCCTCCACGTAGGCGGAGGCGTTTAAAAGTTCCCCGTCCACCTGGAGATTGGCGGGCCGGGCGGCCTGGACAGGGAGGCAGAGGGCCGCGACGGCGAGAAGTCCGCATAAGAGTGTTCGTTTCATAGGTTTCCTTACGTTTCCTTTCTTGTGTGGAGTTCACAGACAAGGATACCGGAAACGGCCGTCGGGGGCAACCCTCAAAATCTGGAGGGGGAGGGAGGGACTGGAAGGGGCTGCTGTTCAGCGGTCAACTTGGAATGAAAAAACATGCAAAATCCGCCGACAGGGAAGGACGGTGAAAAGGCTGCATACCGCCCTCCGCCAGGGAAAGGTAGAGAGTGTCCATTCCGGACAGAACGCTGGAGCTGATTACCTATTTTGCTTGCGCCCGGGCCCGGAGCTGCTCCTCCGTGACGGCATAGGCTTTTTCCGCCCAGCGGTCTACGGGCCGGTCCACCGGCA
The DNA here is from genome assembly GCA_910587705.1 of uncultured Oscillibacter sp. GTDB lineage: Bacteria > Bacillota > Clostridia > Oscillospirales > Oscillospiraceae > Oscillibacter. The sequence goes on along the minus strand of CAJUMX010000001.1, from coordinate 58,783 downwards.
GGGGCTTGCCCCGGCGGGCATAGATGGCGGCGGCCACGGTCTCCAGAAGCTTGGGGTTTTTCACCAGCAGGGGACCCGTCAGCTGGGAGGCAAAGACGTTTTTCCAATGGAAGCCCTCCGGCCCCCGCTCCTTCTCGTTGCCAAAGCCCAGGTCCAGCCCTGTCAAAAGCGGCGTCTCCACGCCGGAGACCACGCCGCACTTGTTCAGAAAGCCCACCACCGCCTCCGGATAGAGGTCCGTGTGTCCGTACACATCCCCGACGATGCGTTTTTTGCCGTGCTCCACGGCGAAGGAGGCCAGCCCAAGGCCCTCATAGGAGCTGCCGTCCGCCTCCTGGACGGATTTGCCCAGCAGGTCCATGGCCGTTCCGGCGAAGAGCATGGCGGCGTTGTCCAGGGCGGCGGCCTTCAAGGGCTCCCCATAGCGGGAGAAGTCCGCCATAGCGGCCCGGGCGGCGCGCTCCGTCCCCGCGCCCATAAAGAAGAAGTCCCCTCGGGAGATGTCCGCCCCGCCGCCGGGGAGGACAGTCTCCACCGTGACCGTACAGTCCAGGTGCTCCAGATAGCGCCGCAAGGCCAGCAGGTTGGCCCGGCTTCCGTAGAGGTCCATCAGGTCCGGGTAAAAGTGGATGATCCGCACGTCCATGCCTCACGCCTCCTTTTCCACGCGGCTGAGAATCTTGTCCCGGTCGGAGAAGCAGGTGACGACGAACAGCTCCTCGTCCCCGCTGTTTTTCAGCTCCGACGCCGCCGCGGCGATATCCGGCTCCACGGACCAGTTTTCCACCTCCGTGTAGGAGAACCGCTCTGCCAAGTCGTTGCAGTACCGGCCCGCCAGCACCACCCGCTTTACATGGGGGGCGTTCAGCTGGTCAAAGTCGATGTCCCACAGCCAGCTGGTTTCGCTGGTGAAGTACTTCCGGCTCACCGCGTCCACGATGACCAGCACCGTGCAGTCCTTCTCCGAGGCGGCGATATAGCGGAGGTTCGTGTCGTAGGCGATGGAGTTTTCGTGCTTGCTGGTCAGCAGCGTGCCGTGGCGGGCCCCCAGACGGAAGGTCTGCATCCGGCCGTTTTTCAGCAGATAATTGCTGAGGACGGCGGCGGCGGTTTCGCCGGACACGCCGCACTCCCGGCAGGCGGCATAGGCCGCCAGAATGTTGTAAATGTTGTAGATGCTCCGGAAGGCCAGGGTAATTTGGACCTTGCCGTCAATGGTGATCCGGGCATTTTCCAGGTCCACCGCCGTGACGGCGTAATCTGTGGCAGGCTTTTTGTGTCCGCATTTCGTGCAGCGATAGGCTCCAATGTGGTTGTAGTGCACGTAGTCATACTCCATGGGAGCGTGGCAGAGGGGGCAGAAGGCCCCGTCGTGATAGACCCCGGTGGGGGTATCCGTGGAGATGGAGCACTGGTCCAGGCCAAACCATTTCACCTTCTCCCGCCCCTGGGCGAAGCAGGAGGACAGGGGATCGTCGGCGTTTAAAAGCAGTTCCGTCTCGGGGTGGAGGGCCGGGAGAATGGAGTCGTAGACCCATTCCGGGTGGCCGTTTCGGGTGAGCTGGTCCCGGTAGAGGTTGGTCACCACAAACTCTGTGGGGTGAAAGAATTGGAAGGTGTGGACGGCGTAGCGCTCGTCGGACTCGATGAGGAGCACATCCGCCCGGACCTTGCCCCCCAGGGTGGCGTGGGTCAGCACCAGGGTGGTTACGCCCTCGATTTGGTTGGAGCCCTCTTCGTTGTAGACCACGGTTTTTCCGTCCGCCCGGAGGATGGCGGCGATCATCTCCACGGTGGAGGTTTTCCCGTTGGAGCCGGTGACGGCGATGATATGCTCCGGCAGCTCCACCCGTCGAAGAATGTCCGGGCAGATTTTCAGGGCAAACTTCCCGGGCATGGAGCTGCCCTTGCCGATGAGTTTTCCCACAAAGCGCCCCAGCTTACAGACGGTAATAGCCAGAAGTTTTTTCAACGTCTTCTCCTCTCTCCCTCAAACGCCTCCCGCAGCTCCGCGAACGCGCGGACGGGAGCGCCGTCAGTGTCCTGGAATTTCATGGGCAGGGCGAAGAACAAAAAGTCCTTCCGCCCCCGGACCTTTTTCAGGCACAGGTTTTCAATGCTCAAAATGCTGTCCTTCAAAAGGATGTGGTGGATCGGGAGCTTGCTGTCTCCCATCCGGTCAATGCTGATGGCGTCGGTGCCCACGCCCTTGAGCCCCCGAGAGACCAGATACCGGGCCGCGTCCTCGTCGGGAACGGGGAAGGCGTCCTCCAAAAAGCGCTCCGTGCCCCAGCGATCCTCCCAGCCGGTGTAGAACAAGATGTAATCGGCACAGTGGATGGCCTCGTAGTTGGACCGGAGGAACTCCTCCGTAATGACCGGGCCCTCCTGGGACACGTCCAGCACCGTGGCCCGGCCGGAAAACTGGGACATGGGCATTTGGTCCAGGGTCCGCCCGTCCTGGAACAGGTGGGCGGGAGCGTCCATATGGGTGCCGGTATGGGAGGAGAAGGTCAGCAGGGTCTCCCGGAAGCCGTCCCGGGTGAAGGTGCAGGCGGGGGTGAGACTGGGGACCGGCGTGCCGGGGTAGACGGGGATCTCCGGGGTGATGGTGTGGGTCATGTCGATCAGCATGGGAAGCGCTTCCTTTCCTATCAGTATTGACGGTTCCTACCGTCTGAAAACAGCGGTTCCTATTTTTCCAAAAAAATCATCAGGGCGGCCACGTCCGCCGGGGACACGCCGGAAATTCGGGACGCCTGTCCCAAGTCCAGGGGGCGCACTGCCGCCAGCTTCTCCCTGGCCTCCAGCCGGAGACCCTGGATGGAGCCGTAGTCCAAATTCGGCGGCAGAGCGTGGGAGGCCATCTTCTGAAAATCCTCCACCTGCTTTTCCTGGCGGCGGATATAGCCCTCGTACTTTACGGAGATTTCCACCTGCTCCGCCACGTCCGGCGGCAGGTCCGGCCTGCCCGGGTCGAAGGGAGCCAGCTCGTCATAGTGAATCCGGGGCCGCCGCAAAAGCGCGTCCAGGGGACAGCCCCCCGGGGCATCCGCCGTGTCCTTGGAGGCCAGGAAGGCCGCCAGCTCCGGCGAGGGAGAGGCCCCGGTGTGGCGCAGGCGCTTGATCTCCCGCTCCACAGCGGCGTATTTTTCCTCCACGGCCCGGAGACGTTCCTCCGGGACCAGGCCGATCTCATAGCCCCGTTTGGTAAGGCGCAGGTCCGCGTTGTCCTGCCGGAGCAAAAGCCGGTACTCGCTCCGAGAGGTCATGATCCGATAGGGCTCTTCCGTGCCCTTGGTCACCAGATCGTCAATCAGTGTGCCGATGTAGCTCTCCGCCCGGGAGAGGACAAATTCGCCCTGCCCCCGGAGCTTCCGGGCGGCGTTGACCCCCGCCACGAGGCCCTGGACCGCCGCCTCCTCATAGCCGGAGGAGCCGTTGAACTGCCCTGCGCCATAGAGGCCGGGGACGGCCTTCACCTCCAGGGTGGGCGCCAGAGCCAGGGGGTCGATGCAGTCGTACTCAATGGCGTAGGCGGGCCGGGTCATGACGGCCCGACGGAGGCCCGGGACGCTGTGGAGCATTTGAATCTGCACGTCCTCCGGCATGGAGGAGGAGAAGCCCTGAATGTAAAGCTCCTCGGTGTCCAGTCCCATGGGCTCCACAAAGAGCTGGTGGCGGAGCTTGTCCGGGAAACGGACGATTTTCGTCTCAAAGGAGGGGCAGTACCGGGGCCCCACGCCCTCGATGAGGCCGGAGTACATAGGGGCCCGGTCCAGGTTCTCCTGGATGATGCGCTTGGTCTCCTCCGTGGTCCAGGTGAGATAGCAGACCGCCCGGTTTTCCGGGGCCTCCCGGGTGGAATAGGAGAAGGGGACGGGCAGCGCGTCGCCGGGCTGGACCTCCATTTCCTCAAAGTCCACGGTCCGGGCGTTGACCCGGGGAGGCGTGCCGGTTTTGAAGCGGCGGAGAGGGAGGCCCAATTTCAAGAGGGATTCCGTCAGCCGGGTGGCGGCGTGCATGCCGTCGGGGCCGGAGTCCTCCACCCACTCGCCCACGATGGTCCGGCCGGTGAGATAGGTTCCCGTAGCCAAAATGACGGCCCGGACGGCGAACACCGCCCCGGTGGCCAGGACCACGGCGGAGACGCCGCCGTCCTTGCCGGTGCGGACCTCCACCACCTCCCCCTGGCGGACGGTGAGGTGCGCCTGGCGCTCCAGGGCGTGCTTCATGCGGCCCTGGTACTTCCGGCGGTCCGCCTGGGCCCGGAGGGACCAGACAGCGGGGCCCTTGCCCTTGTTTAGGAGGCGGTATTGGATGCAGCACTCGTCGGCGGCCCGGGCCATTTCGCCCCCCAGGGCGTCCAGCTCCCGGACCAGGTGGCCCTTGCCGGTGCCGCCGATGGCGGGGTTGCAAGGCATGTTGCCTACGGCGTCTAAATTGATGGTGAAAACGATGGTTTCCAGCCCCAGACGGGCGGAGGCCAGGGCGGCCTCAATGCCGGCGTGGCCGGCGCCGATGACGGCGATGTCGAAGGTTCCGGCGGGGAATTCTTGCATAGGCGCTCCTTGGGGGCTCCCCAGAGGGGAGGGGTGTACTCGCCCTTGCGGGCGGGGCGGATTGGATACCAGCGATGGCTGGTGCAATGCACCCCCCATTTTCTCATTTTCTTCCAGAAGAAAATGAGAAAACGGGCCGTGCACGGTCCAAAAGAGAAAAAGAAGTAACGGGGACGATACGGGGGCGCGGCTGAATGATCGGCGGAGCCGGAATGACTTCCCTCGCGCAATCGGGTTGAGCGGGGGTTTGTCCTTCACCGAATGGACCAGCTCCTCTTTTCGCTGCCGCTCATCTGGTGGTAGGGGGTATGCGTTTGCCTTTTTCCAGGACTGCCCTTTTGTCGATAGGCCACCTCGTAGGGGCCGCCGCCCTCGGCGGCCCGCCTCCCCGAAACCTCCATGCCATCCATGGCCTGTTCCCCAGGGCCCACCTTTCTGTCGGTAGGCCATTTCCATAATGGGAACATTCCGGCAGACCGGAAAACCCTCTTTGTGGGGCCTGATCCCCAGGTCAGGCCATTCCTCAAAGACTGCCCTTCTCCCGCTAGAACACGTTACCCCCGATGGGCGTGACGGTTCTCGGTTCGGCCCATCAGCCAGTCTACGGACACGTCATAATACTCTGCAATGCGGAAAAGAGAGCTGTATCGGGGTTCTGCACCCAGCTCAATATTCTGGTATCCACGCATGGTCAGCCCCATTTCCGCTGCTACGGCAGGTTGGGACTTCCCGAGCTCTTTTCGGAGCATCCGGATTTTTTCACTTAATTCCATATTTCCCCCTTGACGCAATACATAGCTATGTGGTATTATAATATACATAGAACTGAATCATTGGAGGCTTGTACTTATGACCGAAATTCCCCAAATTGTCGAGGACCTCTATTTCCAGCAAGTCAGCATCCCGGATGAAAAGGATTGGCCGGACTATCTCCGAGGCGATCCGGCGGTGATTCGAGGGTTGTATTCTTTTTATTACGGCCTCCGCATGGGTTCCCAAATCTCCGACGCCCTGCGGGAAGCGCCGTTTATCCCCGACGCAGAGTGACCACCGCCACCTCCGGCCGGTTGAACAGCCGGAAGCTTGGCCCCGTATTTCCCAGCCCTCGGGTGACAAACAGGGTGGAGCCGTTTTGCTCATAGAGCCCCGCCGTATAGGAGGGGAAGAAGGTCCGGTCCGTGGACACCAGCCCGTCCGTGAAGGGCAGGCGGATCACTCCGCCGTGTCCGTGACCTGAGATCACAAGGTCCGCGCCCAGCAGGCTGTATTGGTCCGGGAAATGGTCGTTTCGATGGGCCAGCAGCATCCAGAAGGGGTCTCCCCACGCGGCTTGGACCTCTTCCGCCAGAGCCTCCGGGGACTTTTGGTCCGCGTAGCCGTTGGGGTCGTCGATGCCTGCCAGGACCACCGTGTCTCCGCCCCGCTCCAGAGGGAGAAATTGATTGGACAGCACCGTTATTCCCTGGGCCTCCAGGGCTTGCTTCAGCTCCGGCACGTCCCCGATGGCCCATTCGTGGTTGCCGGTGACGTAGTAGGTGGGGGCGATGTCCGCCAAGCCCGCCGCCGTTTCCTCTGCATAGCCGGGGGGAATATCCCGGAAGGCGTCCAGCAGATCGCCCACTAGAAAGATGTATTCCGGTTCCTGGGCCTCCACGGTCTCCAGGAGCCGTTGGTTTTTTTCGCCGAAAAAGGTGGAGTGCAGGTCTCCCAGCACCACGAACCGGCAGCCGTCAAAGCCCTGGGGCAGGTCCCGGAGGGCGGGGGAGAAGGAGGCGGCTTGCAGGGCCGTGTTGCCCCAATGGACATAGAGCCCCGTCAGGACCACCAGGGCCAGCAGGAACAGCAGCCCGCGCCCGTGGCGGCGGGGCTGTTTGGAACGCCTCCCCATAGACACCTCCAAGCCGGAAAACGGCGATCATACCTTATAATAAAGGCAGTATAGCACAGGGAGTATTTCCCTGGCGAGAGGAAAAATACACAAAGAACGGCAGAGAGATACAGAAAACTTCGTGCGTCCCGCCGCCAAAAGGCTGACCTTAGGGCGGGATGACGAAAGCCGTCGAGGGAAAATATAAAAAATTTATGAAATACAGAAAATTCCTCTTGCATTATGTTAACGAATGTGGTATTCTTTTCAATAGAAATTTCAAGAGAGGAGATTGAAACACATGAGAATTTTTGCACAAGCATTACCGGACGATTTGGACGACATGATCTTTCTGGATGAGCCTTGGACTCACAGCGATCGCTGAAAACCGGAAGCCACGCCGTCGGCGTGGATTTTTCTTTTTCTGCGAATCGGGCTTTTGCCCGTTGACGATATGACGGTCCCCGGAAAACGGCGGCCGCAGCCTCCATCATATTGCCTCGTTTGAGAAATCAAAGCTGACGGAGCCCGTCCCCACCATCTGGGGCGGGCTTTTTCCATTGCCTACCAAGTGCTGTATGAACACGCCAAAAAAGAGCGCGAAAAATCGTGGTTTTTATGGAAGATTTTTGTGGCGTTTTGTCGCTGAATATGATACATTTGAACTAAAGATAGGCCCCCAGGAGCGGACGGCCCGCTTTCCGGGGAGCCGGAATCGTCAGGCTGAGGAAAGGGGGACGACCTTATGCGCAAAGCTCTGGCCGCGCTGCTGTTCACGCTGTTACTCGCGGGCTGCGCCGCCCCCGCTGGGGAGAAAGCGTCCGCTGCTTCCGCGCCCCGTATGTCCTCCGCCCCGGTGGCCCAGGCAGAGAACATGAGCTCTTCTATGGTGGAATCCTCCGCCCGGCCCATGCCGGAGGCGGAGGTGCTGGCAGCCTACGAGCGGGCCCAGCGGGTCTATGGCTGGTTTGACCTGGCGCCCCTGCCCACCTCCGGCGAATCCGTCTATATGAACAGCAAAACCTATTACCGGGTGGCGATGGAGGGTGTGGGAGACCTGGAGGAACTGCGGGCCTGCCTGCGGGGCGTGTTCTCCCGGGAGCTGACAGACCGCCTTCTGGATGGGAAGAGCGCCCGAATTCAATACCGGGACATAGACGGCGTTCTCTTTGTCACCGGAGACAGCCGGGAGCCGGACGACGGAAAAGGACGGGCTCTGGTGGAGGCGAACCAGCAGGAGGAGGCCGTCTGGTTTGTCAACGTGACGGTGGACCTCCTGGGCGAGGACCGGGAGACCGTGGTGGGTCTGGAGAACTGGTCCTTCCCATACGCCTTTGAGGACGACCGCTGGGTCTTTACGGATTTCCGACTGGTTTCCTGAAAAATAGTAAAAAATGCGCTCCCCCTGGACGAATGTGCTCCAGGGGGAGTTTTTTCGTAAAGCGGTGCGTGGCGAAACCGGCCGTCCCCGGACATAGAACGCAAAAAATTACGCAAAAATTTAAAGATTTGCGTGAAAATTGGAAATTTTTGAAAGCGCGGCCGCTGTCGGCTGGAGAGATTGTTATAGAAATGTCATAATTTGCGCTATCAAACCGGCAAATTTACGAAAATTTTCCGAGTTCGTAAAGCAATATGCCCATATTTCTTGGGTTAGTTTTGGTTAATTGTAAGAAATACAACGTTTGCGTAAGAAAAATAGGATTTATCTCTTGAAAAAATGTTCGGATATGCTACAATAAGGCTACACAGTCAAGGGCACAAAACCAAAAGGAGGAGAGAAATTGATGGAAAACTTGTTTTGGATTGGTTTCGTAGGCGCGTTAGTCGCCGGACTTTTCGCCGTTATGCAGGCAAAAAAAGTGCTTTCTTACTCAGAAGGAAGCGAGAAAATGCGTAAAATCGCCGCAAATATCCGCTCTGGCGCAAACGCTTACTTAAAACAGCAGTACACCACGGTGTTCAAGGTCTTTATCGTGGTATTCGTTGTCCTGTTAGTCATCGCTTTTGCCACCGGAGGGAAGATGCTCTCCAAGTTCACTCCCTTCGCCTTTGTCACCGGCGGCATCTTCTCCATGCTGGCGGGCTTCATCGGCATGAAGATCGCCACCAACTCCAACGCCCGGACCGCGCAGGCCGCCTCCGAGAGCCTGAACAAGGGACTGCGGGTGGCCTTCTCCTCCGGCTCCGTCATGGGCTTCACTGTGGTGGGCCTGGGCATGCTGGACATCACCATGTGGTTCTTCCTTCTGCGCTACGCTTTTGGCGTCAACGACCCCATCGCCCTGGGCAACATCATGGTTATGAACGGCATGGGCGCTTCCTTCATGGCCCTCTTCGCCCGTGTGGGCGGCGGCATCTATACCAAGGCTGCCGACGTGGGCGCGGACCTGGTGGGCAAAGTTGAGGCGGGTATCCCCGAGGATGACCCCCGGAACCCCGCCACCATCGCCGACAACGTGGGCGACAACGTGGGCGACGTGGCCGGTATGGGCGCGGACCTCTACGAGTCCTACGTGGGCTCCATCCTGGCCACCTTCGCCCTGGGCGCCGTGGGCGGCTACGGCTGGAACGGCATGTTGCTTCCCGTGGCCCTGGCGGTCTGCGGCATCATCTGCTCCATCTTTGGCTCCTTCCTGGTAAAGACCAAGGAGAACGCCACCCAGGAGTCCCTGCTGAAGAGCCTCCGCACCGGCACCTATACCGCCGCCGTACTGGCGGCCGTGCTGGCGGCCCCCCTGACCTACTGGATTCTGGGCAGCTGGGGCGTGTATATTGCCATCCTCTGCGGCCTCATCGGCGGCTGCGCCATCGGCTACTTCACCGAGTACTACACCTCCGACACCTATAAGCCTACTCAGGAGCTGGCGGCGGCCTCTGAGACCGGCTCCGCCACCATCATCATCGGCGGCGTCTCCCTGGGCCTGAAATCCACCATGACCTCCATCATCATCGTGGCCGTGGCCGTGCTGGTGAGCTACTTCGCCGCCGGAGGCACCGTCCAGATCGTGGACGGCGCGGGCCACTTCACCGCCGCCTTCAACCAGGGCCTTTACGGCATCGGCATCGCGGGCGTGGGCATGCTCTCCACCCTGGGCATCACCCTGGCGACGGACGCTTACGGCCCTGTGGCCGACAACGCCGGCGGCATTGCGGAAATGAGCGGCCTCCCCGAGACCGTCCGCCAGCGGACCGACGCTCTGGACTCCCTGGGCAACACCACCGCCGCCACTGGCAAGGGCTTCGCCATCGGCTCCGCCTCCCTCACCGCCCTGGCCCTGCTGGTCAGCTATGTCAACATCGTCCAGGACAACACCGACGAAATTCTGAACTTCACCCTCACCAGCCCTACCGTCCTGGTCGGCCTCTTCATCGGCGCCATGCTGACTTTCGTCTTTACCGCCGAGACCATGAACGCCGTGCAGAAGGCGGCCCAGTCCATCGTGGTGGAGGTCCGCCGCCAGTTCAAGGAAATCCCCGGCATCATGGAGTACAAGGCCGAGCCGGACTACGCCTCCTGCGTGGGCCTGTGCACCAAGGGCGCGCTTCATGAGATGGTAACCCCCGCCGTGCTGGCCATTGTGGTGCCCATCATCACCGGCTTGATTCTCGGGCCCACCGGCGTTGTGGGACTGCTTGGCGGCGTGTCCGTCTCCGGCTTCGCCATGGCCGTGTTCATGTCCAACGCCGGCGGCGCCTGGGACAACGCGAAAAAGTACATTGAAACCGGGCACCACGGCGGCAAGGGCTCCGACCAGCACAAAGCGGCCGTGGTAGGCGACACCGTAGGCGATCCCTTCAAGGATACCTCCGGTCCCTCCCTGAACATCCTCATTAAGCTGTGCTCCACCGTGTCCATCGTGTTCTCCGGCCTGATTCTGGCCTTCAACCTGATGAGCTTCCTGTAAGTGCGATCGCGCACACACAAATGAGCGGATAACTTCCTTTTCTTCCTTTCCTTTTTGAAGGAGAAAGCCCCTCGCTTAGGCGGGGGGCTTTCTCCTTCATGCTTCCGTGTTCTTCGGGTCCAACAGGCGCATCATGGACACCTCATAGGCCGTCCGCTCCTCCGTCTCCCCGGATTCCAGAGTTTTGTGGTATGTACGGCTCTGGACCCGGCCCTCCAGGGCCAAGGGGTCCCCCACCTGGAGGCGGCTGGCCTTTACCGCCAGCTGGCCCCAAGCGATGACCGGCAGGTAGTCCGCCCGGCCATAGCGCCGGGGAACCGCCAGCATCAAATCGCAGATGCTCCGCCCCAGGGGGGTCCGGCGGAAAACCGGGGGCTTGCACAGCGCGCCGGAAAGGGAGATTTCGTTTTGAGGCTCGTCCAGCCCCGGCTGGAGCTCCTGGGCGTAGACCGTCAGCACCAGCCGGCTGCCCACGCCGCTGCGGTTGTTGAAGGAGCGGAGCTGCCCCCGGATGCGAAGGAGACGCCCCTCCGCCGCCTGGGCAGCCAGTCCCCCGGGCAGCAGCACCGGCAGCAGGTCCACCTGACCGCTGAGCCGGGGGACCTGGAGATATACGCGGTAAAACTGCGCGCCGTGGTTTTCGTGGGACCACTCCGGCTCCCCCAGGACCAGCCCCTCCAGCAGCACTTCATTCTTTGTTGTCATGTTGTCCACCTCTCGGTCGTGATACCGCATTGTATGAGAGGGATGGAAGGGATAGAACAGGAAAAAGAGGCGCGGCTTTTAGCCGCGCCTCTTCCGGTGAATTGGTCAGATTTTAATAAGCTCGTACTTCCGGGACCCCAGTCCCAGCTTCTCCGCATGCTCCAGGCAGGACTGCCAGTGGGTGTCCGGGTGAGCTGCCTGGAAAACGTCGCCGCAGGAGCAGTCAAAGCCCTCGTCAAACAGCACGGAGCCGGGCAGAGGAGGCTGGGCCACCACCGCGTCGGCACAGGCCTGGTCCAGGGCCACGGGATCGAAGGAGGCGAACATGCCCACGTCCGCGGCGATGGGCGTATCGTTCTCCCCGTGGCAGTCGCAGTTGGGGGAGATGTCCAGCACCAGGGAGACGTGGAAGCAGGGCCGCCCGTCCACCACGGCCTTGGTGTACTCGGCAATTTTCTTGTTCAGAATGGTGGGAGCCTCGTCGTAGAGGCAGTCGATGGCGTCCTTGGGGCAGACGGCGAGGCACCGGCCGCAGCCCACGCACTTGTCCGTGTCGATGGAGGCCTTGCCATCCGGGCCGAACTGGGGCGCGCTGTGGGCGCAGATTTTGGCGCAAGCCTTGCAGCCAATGCACTTTGCTTCCTTCACAAAGGGCTTGCCGGAGTTGTGCTGCTCCATTTTACCTGCCCGGGAGCCGCAGCCCATGCCGATGTTTTTCAACGCGCCGCCCATGCCCGCCTGCTCGTGGCCCTTGAAGTGGGTGAGGGAGACGAACACGTCCGCGTCCATAACGGCCCGGCCGATTTTGGCCTCCTTCACATACTCGCCGCCCGCCACGGGGACGGATACCTCGTCGGTGCCCTTCAACCCATCGGCAATGACCACGTGACAGCCGGTGGCGTAGGGGTGGAAGCCGTTGATATAGGCGGATTCCAGGTGGTCCAGGGCGTTCTTCCGCCCGCCCACGTACAAGGTGTTGCAGTCCGTCAGGAAGGGCTTGCCTCCCTGGGATTTCACCAGGTCCGCCACGGCCCGGGCCCAGTTGGGCCGGAGGTAGGCCAGGTTCCCCGGCTCGCCGAAGTGCATCTTGATGGCGACAAATTTGTCCTCCATGTCAATCTCGCCGAATCCGGCGGTCATCATCAGCCGGGCCAGCTTCTGGGGCAGGTTCTCCCGCCAGCTGGGACAGCGGAAATCCGCGAAATAAACCTTGGATGTCTCAGACATGATGATCGTTCTCCTTTTCCGTATGGTTTCCTTGGTTGTTTGGCAAACAGTGTATCACATGGAGTATGGTCCATGTCAAGCCCTTTCCGGCATTTGGGGCGGGAATGTAAAAAAACCGTTTTGGCGGTTGTATTCACCCGCCGCTTGTGCTAAACTATAACGGATTATAATAAGATGAAACGAATACCATATCTGGAGGATATTGCATGAAGATCGTCGTATTGGCCGGGGGCCTTTCCACCGAGCGGGCCGTCTCCCTGGTGACGGGCACCGGCATCTGCCGTAGCTTGCGGGAGCGGGGCCACCGGGCCATTTTAGTCGATTTGTTCCTGGGGGTGGAGGAGGTCCCGGAGGACCTGGAAGCCCTCTTTGACGCGGCAGACGGCCTGTGCCCCGACGCGAGAATCGAAACCACGGCCCCAGACCTGGAGGCCGTCCGGCGGAGCCGGAAGGACCAGAGCCCCCAGGTGTTCGGCCCTAATGTGCTGGAGCTCTGCCGCCGGGCAGACGTTGTGTTCCTGGGCCTCCATGGACAGGACGGGGAGGACGGAAGGGTCCAGGCGGCGCTGGAGCTGCTGGGAGTTCCCTACACCGGGTCCGGGTATCTGGCCTCCGGCGTTGCCATGGACAAGGCGGTGGCAAAGCGGATTATGGTGTCCGAGGGCGTCCCCACACCGAAGTGGGGCGTGCTGGAGTACCGGCCCGAGGAGACCTGCCGCCTGGCACAGGAGCTGCCCATGCCCTGCGTCATCAAATGCACCACCGGCGGGTCCTCTTTGGGGGTTTTCCTGCCGGAGGACCGGAAGGAGCTTCAGGAGGCTCTGGTAAAGGTCCGCCAATTTGGCGGCCAGGTGATCTGGGAGGAGCGGCTCTATGGCCGGGAGCTGACGGTGGCCGTGCTGGGAGACCGGGCCCTGCCCGCTGTGGAGACCACTCCTGCCGGGAAGGACTTCGACTACGCCGCCAAGTACCAAAAGGGCGGCGCCAGAGAGGTTTGCCCCGCCCCCCTGACGGAGGCGGAGGCCGCCGCCGCCGGGGAGCTGGCCCTCCGGGCCCACAAGGCCCTGGGCCTTCAGGTGTACTCCCGGACGGACATGATTCTGGATAAGGACGGGAAGCTCTGGTGCTTGGAGGCCAACTCCCTGCCGGGGATGACCCCCACCAGCTTTGTGCCCCAGGAGGCCGCCGCCATAGGCATGAGCTATGGTGAGCTGTGCGAGGAGATTGTCCGGCTGTCCCTGGAGATCAAGCGCCGCTGATACATACCATTATATAAAGAAAGCGCGCCCCACCTGGGGCGCCAGGAGGACGATGGAATGGAGCCCATGACTGCCCACCAGATCGCCGCCGCCGTGGACGGTGTGTGGCGGAATCCCAGAAAGAACGCCCCCGCCGTCACTGCGGTCTGCACCGACAGCCGCAAGCTGACCCCCGGCTGCCTCTTCCTGCCCTGGGTGGGAGAGCGGTTCGACGGGCATGACTTTATAGAAGCAGCCCTGGAGGGCGGCGCGGCGGGGTGCCTCTGCGCGCGCCTGCCGGAGACCCTTCGAGAGGACAAATTTTACATCCAGGTTCCGGACACCCGGCTGGCCCTTAAGGCCCTGGCCTCCGCCTACCGGGACCAGTTTTCCATCCCGGTGATTCAAGTCACCGGCAGCGTGGGAAAAACCACCACCAAGGAGATGATTGCCGCCGTCCTGGGGGCGAAGCTCCGGGTGTGGAAAACCCCCGAGAATTACAACAACGACGTGGGGACCCCCCTGACCCTGCTGGGCCTGACGCGGGAGCACGAGGCGGCGGTCATTGAGACTGGCATGAACCACTTCGGGGAAATTGAATACCTGACGGAGATGGTGAAGCCGGATGTGGCCGTCATCTCCAACATCGGCGACGCCCACATCGAGTACCTGGGCAGCCGGGAGGGGATTTTAAAGGCCAAGTGCGAGATTTTCACCCACCTGAAAAAAGACGGCCTGGCGGTTTTGAACGGGGACGACGCCCTGCTGGACACGGTGGCGGAGCCCTTCCACACAGTCCGCTGCGGCAAGTCGGAGCACTGTCAGGCCCGTGTCACCGAAATTGCCGACCACGGAGTGGAGGGCATCCGCTGCACGGTGGTCACGGAGAAGGAGCGCTATGCGCTGGACATTCCCGCCCCCGGGGAGCACATGGCCTACGCCGCCGCCATTGCCGCGGCGGTGGGGGAGGCCCTGGGATTGAACCGGGAGGAGATTGTCCGGGGAGCGGCCTCCTACGTCCCGGCGGGAAGCCGGATGCGGGTCCTCCGTTTGCCGGAGCGGCGGATGCTGCTGGACGACTGCTACAACGCCAACCCCCAGTCCGTGGCGGCGGCGCTGGAGATTCTGGCCCGGACGGAATGCGACAAGCGGGTGGCCGTCCTGGGAGACATGGGGGAGCTGGGCGACATCCGAAGCCGGGCCCACTACAACATGGGTGCCCTAGCCGCGATGCTGGGCATCGATTTGGTGTTTGCCATCGGCAGCGGGGACCTGGCGGGGAAAATCGCCGACGGCGTGGCCCTCAGCGGCGGGTCCGTTCAATACTTCCCCACCAAGGAGGAGGCCCTGCCGGAGCTCCGGCGGCAGCTGGGACCGGGAAGCGTGATGCTGGTAAAGGCCTCCCACGCCATGAAATTTGAATGGCTGGTGGAGCGGCTGCAAAACCTGTAAACTGGAGAATGAACGATAAAACGCTATGATTGATATACAGATCAGCTCCCTGGTCAAGTCCTTTGAGGTGGGGCACAACGTCCTGGACGGCCTGACCTTTCAGATTGACCAGGGGGAGCGGGTGGGCCTGCTGGGCCGAAACGGCGCGGGCAAAACCACCCTGTTTCGCATATTGACAGGAGAGCTGGACCACGACGAGGGGCAGGTCTCCATCGCCGACCGACACCGGCTGGGCCTGATTTCCCAGATTCCCGTCTACCCGGCGGGGTACACCGTGGAGGATGTGCTCCGCTCCGCCTTCGCCCGGCTGGAGAGCCTGGCAAAGGAGATGGAGTCCCTGGAGGGCCGCATGGCGGCGGGGGAGGCGGACCCGGCGCTGCTGCGGCGCTATGGCTCCCTGACCGAGCGGTTCGAGGTCTTTGGCGGCTATGACACCGACGTGGCGGTCAATAAAATCGCCAACGGCCTGTCCATCTCCCAGGAGATGCGGAGCCAGCTCTTCGACAGCCTCTCCGGTGGGGAAAAGACCCGGGTGAATCTGGGCCGACTCATCCTGGAGGACACGGACATTTTGCTTCTGGACGAGCCCACGAACCACCTGGACCTCCATGCCACGGAGTGGCTGGAGGAGTATATCCGGGGCTTCCGGGGCACCGTCGTCGCCATCTCCCACGACCGCTATTTCCTGGACCGGGTGGTGACCCGGGTCGTTGAGATTGAAAACGGCAAGGCGGAATTCTACAGCGGGAACTACAGCTTTTACGCCGTGGAGAAGGAGCGCCGCTATCAGGAGCGTCTGAAGCAGTATCAGAAGGAACAGGCGAAAATTGAGCAGCTGGAAAAGGCGGCGGAACAGCTCCGGGTCTGGGCCTTCATGGGCATGGACAAGACCTACCGCCGGGCGGTGAACATCGAGCGGCGGATCGAGCGGATGCGCACCACCGCAAAGCCCACCAAGGCAAGGAAGATGGATGCCCGGTTTTCCACCGCCGAGTTCCACGGGGACGAGGTGCTGGGGATTCGGAACCTGGCGAAATCCTATGGGGATAAGCACCTGTTTGACAGCATCACCTTGAAGGTAGAGGGAGGCGAGCGGATTGCCCTCATCGGGGACAACGGCACGGGAAAGTCCACCCTCATCAAGATGATCATGGGGGAGCTGTACCCCGACGACGGGCGCATCAAGCTGGGGCCCCAGGCGAAACCCGCCTACCTGCCCCAGATCATCCACTTTGACCACCCGGACTGGAATCTGGTGGAGAATATGATGGCCTCGAAACGGGGCCTTTCCGCCCAGAGCGCCCGAAACCGCCTGGCGGCCTATGACTTCCGGGGAGAGGATGTGTTTAAGCCCGTGTCTGTCCTCTCCGGCGGGGAGCAGAGCCGGCTGCGGCTGTGCATGCTGATGGACGGGGAGATCAACTTCCTGATTTTGGACGAGCCCACGAACCATTTGGACATCGCCTCCCGGGAGTGGATTGAGGAGGCGGTGGAAAGCTACGACGGGACGCTGCTCTTCGTCAGCCACGACCGCTATTTCATCAACCGCTTCGCCACCCGGATTTGGGAGCTGGCGAATGAGACGATTACGGACTACCCCTGCGGCTTTACCCAGTACCGGCAGATGAAGGCCCAGGAGGCGGCGGAAAAGACCGAGCCCCCGAAGCCTTCAAAGGAAAAGACCGAGCGCCCCGTCCGGGGCAACCGGGCCCAGCAGAACGCACGGCGGCAGCTAACGATCTGCGAGCGGGACATCGCCAAGGCGGAGGAACGGATTTCCGCCCTGGAGGCGGACATGGAGGCCGCCGCCTGTGATTACGAAAAGCTGACCGCCCTGACAGAGGAGCGGGAGGCCGCCCAGGGAGAGCTGGACGCTCTCTATGAGCGCTGGGAGCAGCTCAGCGAGGAGGCCGGGGAGGCATGACGCCTCCTGGCCGCCGGAGCGGCGGCTTTTACAGAGGATATCATATGAGAATGAAATTCCTGTATGCCTGCATCGCCCTTTTAAGCCTGACGGGGCTGGGGCTGATCATCATTCCCAACGGGATGCGGTTTACGGGCTGGCTGTTTTTAGGAGCGGCGGCGGCCTGGACCGTGGGAATCCTTGTGGTCCGTTGGGGGAAACGCTCCCGGGCCGGGAGGGTCTGCCGGCGAATCTTTTTCACCGGATTGACCCTGGGCCTTGTGACCCTGGCGGGCATTGAGGCCGCCATCGTTTTCCGGGGGGAGGCGGATAACTCCGCCATCCCCGTGGATGCGGTGATCGTCCTGGGGGCTGGGGTCAACGGCGAGACGCCGTCCGCGGCCCTGTGGAGCCGTATCCGGGCGGCGGAGGATTATTTGGAAATCCATCCGGGGGTGCCGGTGGTCCTCTCCGGGGGACAGGGAGCCGGAGAGGCCATTTCCGAGGCAGAGGCCATGCGCCGGGCGCTGTGGAAGGAGGATGAGGCGGAAAACGCCCGCCTGCTTCTGGAGGAGCGTTCCACCAACACGGCGGAGAACTTCCGGTTTTCCAAGGCCCTGCTGGAGGAGTGGGGCCTGGATACGGAAACGGCCACAATTGCCGTGGTGACCAACGATTTTCACTGCTTCCGGGCCCATATGATTGCCCAGAAGCAGGGGCTCCAGACCGTCGACGTCCCGGCGGAGCTGCCCTGGTGGTGGCTCACGGCCAATTACTATTTGAGAGAGGCCTTTGCCGTGGTAAAGACGGCATTGTTCGACTAAGCCAAAGGAGGAACGCCAAGTGGCATGGAACAACGTGCTGTGCGTGTATTATTCCCGGACGGGAAATACCCGGGCGGCCATGGAGGAGATATCCAAAGCCCTGGGGGCGGAGCTGGCGGAGCTTCAGGACAGCGTGGACCGCAGCGGCTGGGGCGGCTGGCTCCGGTGCGGCGTGGACGCCATGCGCCGGACGCTGCCGCCCGTGAAGTGTACCGCCCAATATCCCCTGACGGATTACCGGCTGGTGATCGTGGGGTCTCCGGTGTGGGCGGGGCGGTGCAGCTCTGTGGTGCGGAGCTTTTTAAAGGAGAACGGGAAGCATATTCGAAACGCCTCCTATGTGCTGACCCGGGGCTGCGAGGATAAGAACGAGGAGATTTTCGAGCAGATGGACCACTATGTCCCCTGCGGCCATCGGACGGCGGTGTCCCTGCGGAGCGGCTCCGTGGGCTACACCTTCTGGCAGGAGGAATTCCTCCGGCAGACGCAGGAATTTTTGCAGACTACGGGCCGATAGTTTTGGAGGAGGCCAATGCTGGAAAGACTAAGAGAGCTGGCCCTCCGGCAGGAGGACCTGGAGGCCCAGCTAGCGGACCCCGCCGTTTACGGCGACGGGAAACGGCTGGCGGCGATTCAGCGGGAATTGAAGGAGCTGACGCCGGTAGCGGAGGCGGGAAGGGCCCTGGAGGAGGCGGAGCGCCGCCGGGAGGAGGCGGAGGCCCTGCTCCGGGACCCGGAGCTGAAAGCCCTGGCCCAGGAGGAGCTGGCCGCCGCCAAGGCGGAGGCGGAGCGCCTCCGGGAGGCGCTGAAACGGCTGCTGCTGCCCCGGGACCCCAACGACGGGCGGAATGTCATTTTGGAGATTCGGGCCGGAGTGGGCGGCGAGGAGGCGGCCCTCTTCGCCGGGGAGCTTCTGCGGATGTACACCATGTATGCCCAGCGGCGGGGCTGGCGGACAGAGACCCTCAGCCTGAACGAGACGGAGCTGGGGGGCGTGAAGGAGTGCGGCGTGCTCATCGAGGGGGAGGATGTGTTCTCCCGCTTGAAATTTGAAAGCGGCGTCCACCAGGTGAAGCGGGTTCCGGAAACGGAGTCCAGCGGCCGTATCCAGACCAGCACCGCCACCGTGGCCGTGCTGCCGGAGGCGGAGGAGGTGGACGTGGCCATCGACCCCAAGGACCTTCAAATCGACACCTACCGCTCCTCCGGTGCGGGGGGGCAACACATCAACAAAACGGAGTCCGCCATCCGCATTACCCATCTGCCCACGGGGACGGTGGTGACCTGTCAGGACGAGCGGAGCCAGTACAAGAACCGGGATAAGGCCATGCGGGTCCTCCGCTCCCGGCTCTACCAGCGAGAGCGGGAAAAGCAGGACGCCGCCGCCGCCTCAGAGCGGAAAAGCCAGGTGGGCGGCGCGTGGCGCAGCGAGAAGGTGCGGACCTACCGCTTTTTGCAAAGCCAGGTGGTGGAGCACCGCGTTGGACTGACGGTATACCGGCTGGACGCGGTATTAAACGGCGATCTGGACGAGATCATCGACGCCCTGCTCACGGCGGACACGGCGGAGCGGCTGAAGGGCGGCGGAGCGTGAAGCGGATGGTCTGGGGCCTCCTTTGGGCGGCGGGCGCGGCCTTGACGGCGGCTTTGACCGGGCTGGAAGCCCTGCTGGCCTGGGGCTGGCTTCAAGGGATGCGGTATGGGATGACATACGGGAAATTGGAAAATCCCTATGTCGTGGAGGACGCGGAAATCATGGGGATTTGCGCCCTGCTTCTTTTGCCGCTGTGGCTGGCGGCTTTGGGTTGGACGGTGTACGGATTGGTTTTGCGGAGGAAAAAGCGGGCGAACGCCCGGACGAAGAGATAGAGGCGAACAATATGCAGACGATTTATTACGACTTGCGGGACACCAAGGGACAGCAGAAGGAAATCGAGGATAAGATTTCCGCCGCCGCCAAGATTCTCCGGGAGGGGGGGCTGGTGGGCATCCCTACGGAGACGGTATACGGTCTGGGGGCCGACGGGAGCAACCCCGCCGCCGTCCGGCGCATCTTTGAGGTGAAGGGGCGGCCCCAGGACAACCCCCTGATTCTCCACGTCACCGGGGCCCAGTGGCTGCCCCGGTACTGCGCGGACATTCCCCCGGTGGCCTATACCCTGGCCCGGAAATTCTGGCCGGGACCCCTGACCATGATTTTAAAGCGCCAGCCCACGGTGCCCAATGAGACCACGGCGGGGCTGGATACCGTGGGTGTCCGCTGCCCCAATCACCCGGTTACCCTGGCCATCATCCGGGAGGCCGGCATGGCCATTGCCGCCCCCAGCGCCAACACCTCCGGTCGGCCCAGCTGCACCACGGCCCAGGACGTGCTGGAGGACGTGGGGGGACGGGTGGACATGGTGATCGACGGCGGCCCCTGTTCTGTGGGGGTGGAGTCCACCGTGCTGGACCTGACCCGGGAACCGCCCCGGCTTCTTCGTCCCGGCGGGTTGCCGGTGGAGGATATCGAGCGGCTTATCGGCCACATTGACGTGGACCGGGCGGTAGTGTCCTCCCTCCGCCCGGAGGAGCACCCCGGCGCCCCGGGCATGAAGTACCGGCACTATGCCCCCAAGGCCCCGGTGACGGTGGTCACCGGCTCCCCCATGAACTCCGCCCGGATGATTGCGGAGCATGCGGGGCCTGCCTCCGGCGTTATCTGTTTTGATGAGTACGCCCACCTCTTCCCCCAGCAGGTGGTCCGTTCCCTGGGACCCTGTAGCGACAAGCAGCTCCAGGCCCAGCGGGTATTCGAGGCCCTGCGGAGCTTTGACAATAGCCAGGTGGAAGAGATTTTTGCCCAGTGCCCGGACAACCGCGGTCTGGGACTGGCCATCGGAAACCGGCTGAAAAAGGCCGCGGGCTTCCACGTTGTCAACGCGGATAGCCAGCGGATTATCCTGGGCGTCACCGGAGGCACCGGCGCGGGAAAAAGCAGCGCCTTGCAGGCCATCCGGGACCTGGGGGGGACGGTGATCGACTGCGACGCGGTTTACCATCAGGTGCTGGAGGGGAGCGAGGACTTCAAAAACGCCATCAACGTGCGGTTCCCCGGGGTATTCACCGCCGAGGGCAAGCTAAACCGGAAGAAGCTGGGGCAGGAGGTTTTTGCCAAGCGGGACCGGCTGGACCAGCTGAATGCCATCGTTTACCGCTTCCTCCTGCCGGAGCTGGAGGCCCTGGTGGAATCCTCCGACGGCCTTTGCGCCCTGGACGCCATCAACCTTTTCGAAAGCGGCCTGGACCGCCTCTGTGACCGGACGGTGGCCGTGACGGCCCCCACGGAGCTGCGGGTAAAGCGCATCATGGTCCGGGACCACATTACGGAGCAATACGCCCGCCTGCGCATCAACGCCCAGAAGCAGGACGAATACTATCGGGGCAAGTGCGACTGCGAGCTGAACAACGCCACGGAATCTCCGGAGGAGTTCCGCCGGGACGCCTATCTGTTTTTCGAGCGTCTGGTAGAAACGATCCAGGAGGAAAAGCGGCATGGATAATATCAGGAGGTAATCGTTTATGGAAAAATCTGAATTCAAGGAGCTGAAAGAGCAGCTCCTCTCAACCAAGAAAAATGGCTACGACATCCTCACCGACGGGGACCGGGCCGCCATGGAGGACTACTGCAGCGGCTACAAGCGCTTTCTGGACGTGAGCAAGACGGAGCGCCTTTGTGCCGCGGAGACCATCCGTTTGGCGGAGGCCGCGGGCTACCGGGCCTATGCGCCGGGCATGGCAGTGAATCCCGGCGACAAGCTCTACGCCTGCAACCGGGGCAAGGCCGTCATGCTGGCCCACATCGGGCAAAAACCCCTGGCGGAGGGCATCCAGCTGGCGGCGGCCCACATCGACTCTCCCCGGCTGGATTTGAAGCCCAACCCCCTCTATGAGGACAGCGAGCTGGCCTATTTCAAGACCCATTACTACGGCGGCATCCGCAAGTACCAGTGGGTTACCATCCCCCTGGCCCTCCACGGCGTGGCGATTCGAAAGGATGGAACCAAGGTCACCGTCCGCATCGGCGAGGAGGAGGGAGAGCCCCGACTGGTAATCACGGACCTGCTGCCCCACCTGGGGGCGGCCCAAAACAAAAAGCCCCTGGCGGAGGCGGTGCCCGGCGAGACGCTGAACCTGCTGCTGGGCAGCCGCCCCATCGGCGGGGAGGAGGAATCCGGCCGGGTGAAGCTGGCCGTTATGAAGCTGCTCCACGAGAAGTACGGACTGGTGGAGGACGACCTGACCTCCGCGGAGCTGGAGGCCGTCCCGGCGGTGAAGGCCTGCGACATCGGCCTGGACCGCTCCCTTATCGGCGCCTACGGCCACGACGACCGGGTTTGCGCCTACGCCGCCCTCAAGGCCCTGCTGGATTTGGAGGAGACGCCGGCGCGGACCGCCGTGTGCATCCTGGCGGACAAGGAGGAGATTGGCTCCGACGGCGTGACGGGCATGCAGTCCGCCGCCTTTGATGCCTTCTTAGAGGACCTGTGCGTTGCCCAGGGCGGGACCCTCCGGGCCTGCTTCGCCAAGTCCTTCTGCCTCAGCGCCGATGTGACGGCGGCCTACGACCCCAACTACCCCGACGTGTTTGAAAAGCGGAACGAGGCCCAACTGAACTATGGTGTGGGCCTTTGCAAGTACACCGGGGCCCGGGGCAAGTCCGGGGCCTCCGACGCGGACGCGGAGACGGTGGCCTATGTCCGGCGGCTTTTTGACCAGGCGGGAGTCATCTGGCAGATTTCCGAGCTTGGCAAGGTGGACGCCGGAGGCGGCGGCACCGTGGCCATGTATATGGCCAACCGGAACATCAGCACTCTGGACGCGGGGGTCCCGGTGCTGAGCATGCACGCCCCCTTTGAAACGGTGTCCAAGCTGGACTGCTACGAGACCTACAAGGGCATGAAAGCGGTTTTCCAGGCGAAGGACGGGGTGTGACCTATGAAGAAACCGGGCTGTGCAAAAAGCACAGCCCGGTTTTTAAATGGGATTTATGGGTTGGTGGAGACAAAACAGGAGGGCGTGTACCCGTCCAGCATGTCAAAGGTGAAATAGCTGCCCCGGGAGAAGGTGACCCGGCGAACCAGGGCCCCGCCGATGCGGTCGTCTCCGCTGTAGTCTTGCCGGACGGAGAGGAAGCTGTCCGGATAGCTGGTATCCACAAAGCGGAAGAAATTGTGGTCCTGCTCCCAGGGAATCATGTCGGCAAAGGCCTCGTCCCAGCGGAGGAAAATGAAGAGGAAGCTCTGATCCGGCTTCTCCGGGTTGTCGAAGCGAACGGTGTAATTGCACGCTTGAAACAGGGGGAAGGGAACCTGGACGGTGAAAACCGCCTCATAGGGGGAGTAGACGTCCACGGTGACCTCCGCCTCGTATACGCCCTCGCTGGTGAACTCGCTGCCGTCCAGCCCCAGGGAATGGGCTTCGCCGGTTCCGGTGTAGGTCCGCAGGGGGCGGGCCTCCTCCGGTTCCTGGGCGGAGGGCTGGGGGATGGGGTCCTCAGGAATCTGGACGATTTCCCCGGCCTCGTTTAAGCAGCGGTAGAGGAAGGTGGCAATCTGCCCCCGGGTGCAGGGCTCGTCGGGAGAGAAGGTGGTCTCGGAGGTGCCGGAGGTGATGCCGCTTTCCACGGCCCAGGCCACGGCCTGGGCATAGCCGGCGGCGGGAGCCACGTCGGTGAAGGTACAGGGGGCATTGGGGGTTGGGGCCCCCGCATAACGCCAGAGGAAGCTCATGGCCATTCCCCGGGTGCAGGGGGCGGAGGGATTCAAGAGGACGGCCCCGTGAGGGAAGTCCGCGTCGTTTAAAATGCCCGCGTCATAGCCCCAGGCCATGGCATTTTGGAAGTCCGGGTTCAGGTCCGGCATTTCCGTGATAAGCTCCGCCTGGGGAGACCCGGCGGCCCGCCAGAGGAAGGTGAGAATCTGTCCCTGGGTACATAGGGCGTCTGGGGAGAAGGTGTCGCCGGAGGTTCCGGTGGTAATGCCCCGCTCCACGGCCCAGGCGATGGGCGCCGCATAATACAGCCCCTCGTCCACGTCGGAGAAGGCGGCGGCGCTGCCCGTCAGCAGGGTCAGAGCCAGGAGGAAAGCGGCCAGCGTCTTTTTCATATGCGCGCACCTCGTTTCATTTCAAAATTTCAGCCTTAAACGGCAACCCCTATTGTAAGATATTTTTTGGCGGATGGCAAGCCCTTAAGAGGCGAAAACCACAATTTGTATATTACATCTTTGTTACAGACACAAGGGATGGTGCTCGTTTTCGACAAAGGCCACAAAAGAACAGCCTGCATCTTGACAAGCTCACAAGAATAAAGTATATTAGGAATATCTAAATTACTTATTTTAGGAGGATGTTATGGCATTGTCAAAAAGACTGGCCCAGGTGGGCAGGGAGTGCGTGGCCTGCGGGACCTGCATGAAGGTCTGCCCCCGGGCGGCCATCCGGGTGGTGTCCGGCGTAGCCGCCCGGGTGGATGGGGCGCTGTGTGTGGGCTGTGGGAAGTGCGCCAAGATTTGTCCGGCGGACGTGATCGCCATAGTGGAGAGGGGGACTGCGGGATGAAAAAGAAGTGGTATGACTACCTCTGGATAGGGGAGCTTTTGTACTGGACCTTGGGCCTGTGCAACATCCTGTTTGCCTGGCTGGGGATGCTGTTTTTCACCATTCCACTGCTGGTGGCGCTGATTGGCGGGAGCAAGGCTTACTGTCACCGCTATTGCGGACGGGGACAGCTCCTGGGCCTTCTGGGAAAGAAGCTGTCCCGAAACGCGCCGCCGCCCAAGTTCCTCCGGAGCCGCTGGTTCCGGTACGGCTTCCTGGCCTTCTTCATGGTCATGTTCGGCCTGATGCTGCGGGGAACATGGATGGTTTTCACCGGGGCGCCCCTGCGGCAGACGGTGACACTGCTGTGGGTTTTCAAGCTGCCCTGGCAGTGGGCGGAGGTGGATATGGTGGCCCCCTGGATTGCCCAGTTTGCCTTTGGCTTTTACGGCGTTATGATGACCTCCACGGTGCTGGGACTTGCGACCATGGCGCTGTTCCGGCCCCGGTCCTGGTGCGTTTACTGCCCCATGGGCACCATGACCCAGGGCATCTGCATGCTGAAACAAAAGAAGGAGGACGGCGGCTGTGGAGGAGAAAGCCAAAAACATTGCGGAGCTGCTGAAAATTCTGGCCAATGAGCATCGGCTGCTCATTCTGTGCGCCCTGGGGAAGGGGCCGCTGACCGTGGGGGAAATTCACGCCTTCACTCCCAACATCTCCGCCTCCGCCCTGTCCCAGCATTTGAACCAGCTGCGGACGGCGGGGATTCTGGCCTCGGAGAAGCAGGGAATGAACGTGATTTACCGGATTCAGGACCAGCGGGTGACAGCCCTTCTGGGGACAATTAAGCAATACTACTGCGGGAACTGAGCCCGGCGGGGCCATGAGGGAGAAAACGGGCCGGCGCATGCCGGCCCGTTTTCCTATTTAGGCGTAGAAAGTCCGGCAGCCGCTCCGCGGGCCCCGTCCGACGCCTCGCCCCAGGCCGCCGCCAAAGCCGCCACCCCGGCCCAGACCACAGCCGAAACCGCCCAGGCCGCCGCAGACGACCTGACGCTGCTGGAGGGCATCCAGCTGGGCGTCCGCCTCTTCCTGGGTCAAAAAACCCTCCGCCACCCAGGCGGCCAGGGTCTCCGCTTGCATCTCCCATACCGCCGCCTGGAATTCCGTCAAGGCCCCGGCCTCGGCAGCGATGGTCCCATAGCTTTTGCCGGACCAGCGCTCCGGCTGAACCTCCTCCAGCGTTTTTCCGGTGACGCCGGCGGCGGCCTCGGCGGGGGTGGCATAGAGGGGAGCCGCCAGGGCCGAAGTGGTGAGGGAGACGGCGGCGATGCCGCCGGCAAGAATCTGCTTCAAATGCTTCATTGTAAAGAACTCCTTTCCAAATTCCCGTTTGGTGAGAAGAGCTTACCATCCCCATGTGTCAGCCGTGTGGCAGAAAGATGCTGCTTTCCGCTCTTTTTTCGCCGCCTGACACAGGGCTGCCATATACCGGCGCTATACTGCTTACAGATCAAGGACGGAGGAATCTGCCATGTCTCTCATGCTCATCGCGGACGACAATCCCCAGCTTTTGAACATCCTCTCCAGTGCGGCCCGGCGGGAGGGCTTTCAGGTGGTGACGGCCCCGGACGGGCGGCGGGCCCTGGAGTGCTTCCAGACCCAAGCGCCCCAGATCGTCCTGCTGGACGTGATGATGCCGGAGCTGGACGGCTTCCAGGTGTGTCGGGAGATTCGCCGGAAGTCCGGCGTCCCTGTGATTATGATTACCGCCCGGGGAGAGGACTTTGAGAAGATCATGGGCCTGGATATTGGGGCGGACGACTACATTGTCAAGCCCTTCTCCCCCGGGGAGGTCATGGCCCGGGTCCGGGCGGTGCTGCGACGGATTGACCGGAGCGGGGAGGAGCCAGGAAAATTGCTCCAAACGGCGGGGCTACGGGTGAATCTGGAGGACTACAGTGTCTTTGTGGACGGGCGGCCGGTGCGGCTGACAAAGCGGGAGGTGGACATGCTCTGGACCCTGGTCCATGGCCGGAACCGGGCCTATACCCGAGAGATGCTGCTGGACCTTCTCTGGGGCTATGATTACTACGGAGACCCCCGGACGGTGGATTCCCATATGAAACGCCTCCGGGCGAAGCTGGACGCGGTGCCCCATCCGGCCTGGGAAATCCGCACCATTCGCAACGTGGGCTATAAATTTGAGGTGCTGACATGAGGCGCAGAATGGTCTGGAAGCTGGCCGCCTGCTTCGCGGCGGTGCTGCTGCTCTTTGCCGCCGTGCTGGGCGGAGTGTATGCCGCCGCCTTCCGAAGGCACACCATTTCCGTCAACCGGGAGGCCATGGAGGTCCATGCGGCCTCCATTGCCGAGACTCTGACCTCCTTTGGGAGCGGCATGGGCCGGGGCAGGGGGGGCGGCTATGGCGCGTATCTGCG
This sequence comes from uncultured Oscillibacter sp., assembly GCA_910587705.1. GTDB lineage: Bacteria > Bacillota > Clostridia > Oscillospirales > Oscillospiraceae > Oscillibacter. The sequence goes on along the minus strand of CAJUMX010000001.1, from coordinate 32,074 downwards.
CTTTTTAAATGAACTGACGCCGGCGGAGGTCTGGATTGTGGACGGTGACCGGACCCTGCTGGCCCCAGGGCGGGACCGGATGGTCCGGGACAGTCTCCCCGCTGGAGCCTGGGAGATTGTGGAACGGGCCCTCTCCGGGGAGAACGCCTGGGGGGAGGGCTTTTCCGCCCTGCTGGACGCCCCGACCCTGACGGTGGGTGTTCCGGTCCGGACAGCGGCGGGAGTCACCGGGGCCGTGCTGCTCCACTCTCCCGTCAGCGGTGTGGACAAGGCGGTGGGGCGGGCCTTGGCGATTTTGTGCGCCGGAGCAGCGGCGGCTCTGGTCCTGGCGGGCGGAGCGGCGGTGTGGCTGTCCTGGCGGTTCACCGCGCCCCTGGAGCGAATGAGAAGGGCGGCGGCCCTTCTGGCGGAGGGGGACTACGCCGCCAAGACCGCCGTAAATCAGGCCGACGAGATCGGCCAGCTGGCCGGGACCATCGACCGTTTGGCGGAACAGCTGGCCGCCGCCGAGGAGCAGCGGGCGGCCCTGGACCGGATGAAACAGGATTTTGTGGCCAACATCTCCCACGAGCTGCGGACCCCTGTGGCGGTACTGCGGGGGTCGCTGGAAGTCCTTCAGGACGGCACAGTGAGCGAGGGGGAGGAGGTGGCTGCCTACTATGCGCAGATGCTGGCGGAGAGCCGCCATTTGGAGCGGCTGGTGAATGATCTGTTGGACCTGTCCCGCTTACAGGACGGCCAGTTTCGCCTGGAGATGGAGGAAATGGACCTCTGTGGCGTGGTCCGGGATGCCGCCCGGGCGATTCGCCAGAGTGCCCGGGGGAAAGCGGTGGAGGTCTCCGTCCGCTGTCCCCAAGAGGAGTGCCTTCTGATGGGGGACTATGGACGGGTCCGGCAGATGCTGCTGATTCTGCTGGACAACGCGGTGAAGTTCTCCTATCCAGGGGGAGCCGTGGACTTTGCCCTGACCCGGGAGGCGAGGGGCTTCACCGTGGAGGTGACGGACCATGGCCGGGGCATTCCGCCGGAGGAGCTGCCTCATATTTTTGACCGCTTCTGGCGGGCCCGGGGTGGGGAAAACCACTCCGGCACGGGGTTGGGTCTGGCCATTGCCCGGCAGATCGCAAAGCGGCACGGCGCGGAGCTGCGGGCGGAAAGCGGAGGGGGGCGGACCTGCTTCACCGTGCGCTTTCCGGAGGAGCTTTGAAGGGGAAGGCGGGGGAGGCGTGAACGCGCCTTCCCCGATTTGCGCTGTCACAGCTCCCGCATTAAATGGAAGGTCTGCATCAGCTGGATGGCCCCATAGCCCCACTGGTTGTTGGGATACTGCATATCCGGCCGCCGGAGGCAGCCCCGGATGAGATAGGCCCGAATCTGATAGGTCCCCATGGCCGGTTCATTCCCCTCCCGGACGCCCCACTGGAGCAGCAGGGCGCAGGTTCCCGCCAGCACCGCCGCCGCTGCGCTGGTGCCGCTCATGAGGCCCGGCCCATAGGGGTAGATGCCTCCGACCCCCACGCCGGGGGCCGTCAGGTCCGGGAGAATCCGGCCGTCCCAGGCGGGGCCCCGGGAGCTCTTGGCGTAGAGGCTTTTGTTGTTGCTGTCATAGGCTCCGCAGCAGATCACCCCCACGGCGGAGGCGGGGCTGGTGACGGTATAGTCCGGCGTGGCCGCCAGGAATTCCACCGTGGGGGAGACGAAGCCCGTCATAGGCAGCCATACCTGATAGCTGCCGTTGAGCAGAATGTCCCCGTGGAGCTGGATGGTCCACACCCCCGGAGTGGCCCCCAGAATACGGATTACCGTCAGCTGACCCCCGCTGCCCTCCACGGGGAAGTGGTACTCGATCTGGACCCGAGCTGCCTCCAGCACCAGCTTCACGTCGGCGGCGGGGCCGATGCCCGGCTTGGCGGGCACCCGGCCCACCAGCTCTCCGGAGGGGGAACGGACGGAGACCGACAGCCGGTCCGCCACGGTGTTCCACACGGCCAGGTACACGTCCCCGGCGTTTTCCCCCACCTTCAAGTCCACGGTGCCCGGCTTCTCCCCGGGCTGGAGGATGCCGCCGGTGTGGTGCCGGGCCTCCGCCTCGTTTCCCGCTGCGGCGCAGAGGCACACCCCCGCCTGGAGGGAGGCGCCTCCCAGATACTCCTCAAAGACGCTGACCCCGTCGTGGCTGCCGGAGTTGGTGCCCAGGCCGATGCAGATGACCACCGGACGGCCCAGCTGCCGGGCCTTGTGAAGAATGTACTCCACGCCCACCATGACGGCGCTGGATTCATAGGCGTGCTCCTGGTCCGCCGGGACGCAGTAGCGCTCCCGGTAGAAGGACCGGGCCTTCCTCAGCTTCACGGCGATGATCTCCGCGTCCGGGGCCGCGCCGGAGAAGTCCTCCGACTGCCGCCCCGCCGCCACGGAGGCCATGAAGGTGCCGTGGCCCTCCTCGTCCCGCTGGGGCACGATGGCGTAGGGGTCCTGGGCGGCCAGGGCGGCGTTGATCTCCGCGTTGGAGTACTCCCGGCCCAGGAGGAAGCCCTCCGGCGGAGGGCCGTCTACAGTCTGGTCGTAGATATATTGAATCCGGCTGCTGCCGTCCTCGTAGCGAAAGACACTTTGGGTATAATCGATACCCGTGTCCACAAAGCCAATGAGCACCCCCCGGCCCTTGAGATTCAAATAGGGCTGGCTCTGGACCTGGGAGACCCCCGCCGCCTCCAGGGCGGGGCGGTCCAGCAGACCCAGCACCACGGAGACGGAGCTGAGAAAGGCGGTGCCCAGGGCCTCCTCCAGGTGGTGGAAGTTCTCCTGCTTGATATAGCCCAGGACATAGCGCCCGGAGAGCATCTGCCCGATGACCACCTCGTTGGAGCGCTGGACGTAGGCGAAAAAGGCGTCGGTGGCCCGGGTGACGAAGTCCACGGTATCCGGCGCTTGAATAAAGGCCATGGCCTCCGGAGATAAGAACATGCTCAAAGCCCCCTTTCTAAATGGCTGACCAGCTCGTTCATGGTTCCGCAGAGGTTCAGCCGCCCATAGCCCCAGAGGGGGTTTGGGTACGACAGGAAGGGACTGCGGAGGGCCCCCTTGCATAAAAACGCCTTCACCCGCTGGTTGTAGAGGAAGGGGTCGTTTCCCTGGATGATGCCCCACTCCATCATCAGCGCCGCCGACCCGGAGACAAAGGGGGCCGCCATGCTGGTGCCGGTAAACACGTCATAGCCCCCGCCGGGCTTGGCGGAGCGGACCGCCTCCGCCGGGGCCGTCAGGTCCAGGAGCACCCGGCCCGCGCAGTCCTGGTCCCCCCGGCCGGAGAAGGGGCTCACCGTCTCCGTCTCCGGCCGGAAGCCCCCCACGGAGATGGGGTACAGCGCCGTGGCGGGGAGGGTGATGGTCAGGTCCGGCTCCGGCTGGAGGAAGGCGGTGCGGTCGCTGACCTCCTCAATGGTGGGCAGCCACACGTCAAACCGCCCGTCGGCCACCTTTTTGCCAAGGCACCGCAGATTCCAGAGACCGTCCAATCCCCCCGGCGGAGCGTCCAGGAGAAACAGGACCTCCTGGGTGGCGGTGTAGTGGGTGGGCACACCGTAGAAAATTGCCGCCCGGATGGGGCCGAAGCGGAGAAAACGGGTTCCCTCCGTCAGGGGTCCGGTGGTTTGCCCGTTGGGAAGAACCAGCTCGAATACCGCGTCGTCGGCAAAGTTCTTCCAGAGGGAGAGGTAGATTTGCTGGCGCTGGGTGGAGACGGTGAACTCCGCGTTCAGGGTCTCCTGTTCCATCAGCCGTCCCCGGAAGTGGTGGGCCCCGGAGCCCTCGTTCCCGGCGGCGCAGACCACCACGCTTCGTCCCCGCTGGGCGGATTGGTCAATGTAGGACTCGAAGAGGGTCTGTCCCTGGTGGGAGCCGCAGTTGGTGCCGTAGCTCAAATTCACCACGCAGGGCATTCCCCGCTCCTCCGCCTGGTCCAGCAGGAATTTGACGGCCCGCATAATGTCCGTGGTCCGGGCGCTGGCCAGCTTCACCGCGGCGATGGAGGCCCCCGGAGCCGCCCCGCTCCGCCCGGCGGCAATGGCGGCTACGGCGGTGCCGTGGCCGTTTTCGTCGGGGGCGTCCACCAGCCCGGTGGCAATCTCCGCCTTGGTGTAGAGGGCCCCGTGGAGGAAGCCCCGGGGAGGCGTGCCCTGGGCCGTCATATCCCAGAGGGCCACGATGCGGCTGGTCCCGTCCTCCCCCAGAAACTCCGGGTGCCGCAGGTCCAGTCCCGAGTCCACAAAGCCGATCAGCACCCCCTGGCCCGTCAGGCCCAGGCCGCTCTCCCGCTGAACCGGGGGGATGCAGGACGCCTCCAGGCTCCGGTCCGCCAGACTGCTGAGCCGCCGGGCGGGCTCGAAGCTGCTGACCTGCCAGTGACTTAGCAGCCGCTCCGGGGACTCCTCCTCCAGCTCCATGATGGCAAACTGGGCGTCCAGCAGCTCCGTGGGATAGCCCAGGGAGAGGATATCCCCCACGTATTTAATAATGTATTCCATAAGCCCTCCTGTCCCGATGGTCCGGACGGTAGCCGGAAGGCCCCGCCCGCATAGGATAGTATACGGAAAGGAGGAGCAGCCTTATGAATCCAACTTATACGGACAAAGGCAGTTTGCAGATTTTTGTAACGGCGGGGGAGACCCCGGACCCCATCCCAGAGGCCCGGGTCCGCATCACGGACCCCACGGACGGCAGCGTGCTGGAGGAGGTGGCCACCGATTCCTCGGGCCAGACGCCCTTTATCGAGCTGCCCACGCCCCCCATGGAGTGGTCCGTGGAGGAGGGGGCGGCGGAGCAGCGGCCCTATGCCGTCTACAACGTCACCGTGTTTGCCTCGGAGCGGGAGACCCTTCACCTGGGCGGAGTGGAGCTGCTGCCCGCCGGGCGGGCCATCCAGCGGGCCCCCCTGGCCCCGGCCCGGTCCGGGGGCTTCAATGTACACAATGTTCTCCTGGCTCCCCACGCCCTCTGGGGAGAGCCCTCCAGCCGCCCGGAGGAAGCGGAGGTCAAGCCCCTGCCGGAGCCGGAGGGACTGGTGGTCCTGCCAGAGCCGGTGATTCCGGAGTTCATCGTGGTCCACGACGGGCGGCCCGACGACGCCTCTGCCCAAAATTACTGGGTCCGCTTCAAGGACTATGTGAAAAATGTGGCGTGCAGTGAAATCTACTCCACCTGGAGAACGGAGGCCATCAAGGCCAACGTGCTGGCCATCCTCTCCTTCACCCTGAACCGGGTGTATACGGAGTGGTACCGGGGGAAGGGCTATGACTTCACCATCACCAGCTCCACGGCCTTCGACCAGTCCTATTCCCACGGGCGGACCCTCTTTGAGGAAATCGGCGTGGTGGTGGACGATCTCTTTACTACTTACGTCACCAAGGAGGGCATCGCCCAGCCCCTGTTCACCCAGTACTGCGACGGGCGGCGGACCCAGTGCAGCGGCTTGAGCCAGTGGGGCTCCCAGGCTCTGGGGGAGCAGGGCTGGGACGCAGTGAGCATCCTGCGGAAGTACTACGGCTCGGAAATCTACCTCAAAAGCGCGGAGAAGGTGGAGGGCGTTCCCCTGTCCTATGGCGGGGAGGTGCTGACCCTGGGCAGCGAGGGGGAGGCGGTGCGGACCATTCAACTCCAGCTCAACCGCATCGCGGACAATTTCCCCGCCATCCCCAAGACCCCGGCGGACGGAATTTACGGCCCGGCCACCCAGGAGGCGGTGACGGAGTTCCAGAAAATCTTCCACCTGCCCCAGACGGGGAGCGTGGACTTCGCTGTCTGGTACGAGATTTCCAACGTGTACGTGGCCGTGGCGGAGCTGGCCTGAGGGGGGACGGGGGCCTGGACCGGCCCCCGCCCTTCGGTGGGGACGTTTTTCCAGAAAAACGGACGTATAGAGGGGTGGTTTCCAATTTTTCCCCTAATGCAAATCTTGTCAACCCGGTAAGAATCTGATATATTGGAAGGGACCCGCTCACGCGGGAGAGAAGCCACAAGCTCTTGGGACGAATGGAAAAGGAGAAAATTTGATGTTGAGAAAACCTTTAAGACTGATGGCAGCCTTAATGGCCTTCTGTGTACTTGCCGCCACGTTTCCCCCGGTGGGACTGGCGGCGGAAGAGAAAAGCGGCTATTTTGACTTGAAAGCCGCCGTTGAAAACGCCCAGCCGGAAAGTACGATTACACTGCCAGGCGATGCTGAGATTGCCGCCGAGGCGGGGGCTCCCCCGTGGATTATCGGGAAGAATGTAACCATTGACGGAAAAGGCAATACGGTCTTTGTCCGGGCACTTGGAATTTTATTGGACGCGGATGTGACGTTCCAAAACATAAAGATATCCCTTGAAGTTACGGAAGGGCGCAACGCGATTATTGCCAATGGGCATCACCTGACGCTGGACAATGTGACGGCTACAAATCTCTCCGTCAATATCTTCTGCGGCGCTTTAGAAAAGGCGTCTGGAGACAATTTTTCAGTGCCCGGTCCCGGTGACGCAGGAGCAGTTACAATTAAAGGAAATACCGCTCTTCAAGGAACAAGCAATATCATGGGCCCTGCCAATATTTATGCAGGCAGTTTAAGCATCGGCAGCTTTCTCGGCGACCCCGGAGAGGAGGGCGACGGGGTGCCAACCACGTTTTCCGGCAATGTTTCCATCGACATCCGTGGAAGCGCCGGGACCGGCTCTTTGGGAACGATTTACGCAGGAGGCGGACAGAACCGGAAACCCCAAGGCGCGAGTACGGGAAAGGTGATCACCCCGAATCCGGACAAATACAGGGTGGACGGAACCGTCACCATCACTGGAACGAACGCGCTCCCCAACGTGAACGGGAAGGGAGCCACCGCGACAGAGGTGGTGTATACCGGAAACGGCAATGAGGATACCAAAACCCTTGAAGCTCTCTCCAGCCTGTCGGTGGAGAGCGGAAAACTTGTCCTGACAGGCGACAGCTACCTCCAGAATGACGGGACGCTTTCCCTTAAATCCGGCGCGAAGCTGGACCTCAGAAACGTGAACACGGTCCCGTCCCTTGACGGAAACGAGGGTTTTCTGTTTTTGAGAGGGAACCAGACCCTTTTCATCAGCGGTCCGGTGACGGGCACAACTAAAGTTGCCATCGGTGGCACAGCCTCCGGTGACGCTGCATCTTCGTCCGCGGCAACCGCGGGGCATCCATACATCTCGGCCCCCTATTCCACTGACGGTAATTTCCGGCTTCTGCCGTATTCCATGCAGCCGGATATGACGCTGGTATGGGACGCCAACGGAATCTGGACGGCCACAGACGGCTCCTCCGGCGGAGATGAGAACCTTGTACAGGATTTTTCCTTTGATGAAACGGCTATTACTGCAAAGGCGGGGGAGGAGGCAACATTCCCGCTTACGGTGACAGGCACAACGTCCGCTCCCACGTATCTGGACCATATCCCTTTGAACATAAATGTGAATGATTACCCCTGCAATCGGACTTCCAGTCAGTGGGAAGATGAAACAATCTACACCTACACGTCGAGGAACAATGAATTTACTATGGAGATCACCGGAAATGAACTTGGTGTCTCTATTGATTCAACCTGTTCACCCGGCACATATACCATTCGGATTATCGTACCCAAGGACTATACCGCAGGAGGCAAATCCCTTTTTAAAGATGCCACTTTGACCGTCACGGACGGCGGCGGAACGCCGGACCCCGGCCCCAAATCCATCCCCGTCCCCACGGCAAACACCGGCCTGCGGTGGACGGGCTCAGAGCAGACCGGCGTAAACGAGGGAGAGGGCTATACCCTTTCCGGGACCAGCAAGGCGACTGCCGTAGGGAATTACACCGCCACCGCCACGCTGGAAACCGGCTACCAGTGGGCGGACGGTTCCCAGGACGCCAAGAACATTCCCTGGAGCATCGCCAAAGCCCTTGGCCCCGCCGCCCCCGCCGGTCTGGCAGGGGTTGCGCCCAGCGCCGCCGGGGCTGCGGACGGCGAAATCACCGGCACCACCTTCGCCATGGAGTACGCCGCGAGCGCGAGCTTCACCGGCGCGCAGACCTGCGGCGATCCGAAAACCACCGGCCTTGCCGCCGGGACCTATTACGTGCGCCTCAAGGAAACCCCGACCCATGAGGCGGGAGCCCACACCCCCATCACCGTTCCGGCCCCCGGCGCGGCGGTGGTGACGGGAATTTTGGTCAACAGCACCACCCACAAGACCGAATACCGGGTGGGAGACGACCTGGATGTGAAAGACCTGACCATCGAGGTCTCCTACTCCGATGGCACGCCGCAGACGGTTCCGGTGACGGCGGGCATGGTCACGGGCTTTGATTCCACCCAGGCGGTGGAAAGCCAGACGCTGACCATCCTCTACGAGGGAAAAACCGCCACGTATACGGTCAAGATCGCCGCCGTGGAGCAGCCCGGCGGAACGAAGTACCAGGTCGAGGTCAACAACGCCGGCACCGGCGGAAGCGGCGGAGGCTCCTATGCGGAGGGGGACACCGTAACCGTCCGGGCGGGGAGCAAGAGCGGCTTCCTGTTCTCCTCCTGGCAGCCCACAGGGGTGACGCTCTCCAACCGTTTCAGCCCGGAGATTCAGTTTATAATGCCCGCCAACGACGTGGTTTTGCTGGTGACGTGGAAGCTGGACGACGGCAGCACGCCGCCCGTTCCCAGCCACACCCACGCCTGGGGAACGGGTTGGAAATCCAGCGCAACCCACCACTGGCACGATTGCTCCGCCTCCGGCTGTCCCATTACAGACAACAGCCAAAAGAGCGGCTATGCCGCCCACACCGCCGGAGACTGGGTAGTGGACCGGCCCGCCACCTCCTCGCAGAGCGGGACCCGGCACAAGTCCTGCACGGTCTGCGGCTATGAGCTGGTCCGGGAGACCCTTCCCGCCACCGGCGGTGGGTCCTCCGGCGGGGGTTCTTCTGGCGGCGGGTCCTCTTCCGGGGGAAGTTCTTCCTCCGGCTCTTCCAACACCACGACCACAGAGAAAAATCCCGACGGGTCCACCACCTCCACCAATACCAACAAAACCACCGGGACCGTGACGGAAACCACGCGGCGGCCCGACGGCTCCAAGCTGGTGGTGGAGACGAAAAAGGACGGGACCGTCACCACCACAGACACGGCCAAGGACGGCTCCACCGTCAAAACCGTGTCCCGGCCCGACGGCACCTCCGAGACCACCGTAAAGCGGGCCGACGGCCTCACCGCCTCCGTCCGGGAGAGCGGCGGCGGAGCCCGGGCCGACGTGCGGCTTCCCGCCAAGGTTGTGCAGGAGAGCCAGGATGGCGGCGTAGCCCTGCCCATTCCGGCCCTGCCCGGGGAGAATACCTCCATCACCATCCACACCGGCAGCGTCCGGCTGGTCCCGGTGGAGATTCCCGTCCGGGGGAACGCCGCCACTACCGTGGCCTATCTCGTCAACGGGGACGGCTCCGAGGCCATGATTAAAACCGCCTTTCTCTCCGGGGGAGAGATGACCGTCCGGGTCCCCAATGGGGCGACGGTGCGCCTCCGGGACAACGGCAAGTCGTTCCAGGACACCCGGGGCCACTGGGCGGAGGACGCCATTGCCTTCTCTGCCGCCCGGGAACTCTTTTCCGGCAAGACCGCCACGTCCTTTGCCCCCGACGCGCCCATGTCCCGGGCCATGCTGATGACGGTGCTGTCCCGGCTGGACGGCGTGGACGCCGCCGGCGGCTCCGCCTATGAAACGGGCATGGCCTGGGCGGTGGCCCAGGGGATCAGCGATGGCCGGAATCCGGAGGGGCAGGTGACCCGAGAGCAGTTCGTGGCCATGCTGCACCGCTATGCGGGGAGCCCCGCCGCCACGGACCGGGAGCTGCGGTTCAGCGATACCGAGGCGGTCAGCGCCTACGCCCGGGAGGCGGCCCGCTGGGCCGTGGAGAACGGTATCCTCAGCGGCTATGGAGACGGCTCCTTTGCCCCCAAGGGCAAGGCCACCCGTGCCCAGGCGGCGACGATGCTGACCCGGTATATCGAGTATCTGAACGGCCAATCCTGAACGAACCCGCGCGCTGTCCGGCCCCTCCGGGCGGAGAGGACAGCCATGAGCCCATCATTCAAAACGGCGGCGCATACCATCTGGTATGCGCCGCCGTTTCCCTGTCCGCCCCCGCTGCCGGAAGGAGGGGCGCTTACGCAGACTGCACCGGCAGAGCCTGGAAGAAGGCCCGGTTATGGAGAACGGCCGGAGAATCCGGCTTGAAGGCGGCGGCCAGCTCATTGAAGGTTTCCGCCCGGTCCTGGTCTCCCAGGCGGCTGTAGCAGACACAGAGCTGGATGCAGGGGAGGTAGCCGTAGCAGTCCGGGGAAACGAAGCCGCCCCGCTGGTCGTCCCGGACACAGGTCAGGGCCAGGGCGTACCAGTAGGCAGCCTGGCGGTATTTCTCCCGCTGGAAGAACCAGCGGCCAATTTCACAGCAGATTTCGGCCCTGGGCTGGTCATAGGAGAAGGAGCGGAACAGCGCCGCCAGCGCCTCGTCGGGCTGGTTCAGCTGCTCATGGCAGTAGGCGCAGTGACAGCAGGCGTCGATGTTGTTTTCCACCCAGCCGCCCCCGTCCGCCAGGAACCTCTCAAAAACCGCCAGCGCCTCTTCCCAGCGCTGGTGGTAATACAGCTCCCGGCCATAGTAGAATTGATGCCGGGGCTCCAGCTCCCGGCCTGCGGCCAGCTGGGCCTGATAGATGCGCAGATTCCGGTCCGGATCGGAGGGGCGGGCTTTGCGGTGGGTGACGGCGAAGTCCGCGTAGAGGACCTTCCCAACGGGGGCGACGGCCTCATGCACAGCTCCGGCCCAGCGCATACCGGCCCGGTTTTTGATCAGCCGCTCCCGGTAATAGGAGAAGGTGACATGGCCGCCTTCGTCAAAGCCGGTGTGATAAGGGGCCATGACCACAGAGACGGCGGGGTCCAGGGACTTCTTCAAGGCGAGAAAGGCGGCCCGGTCCTCCTCCAGCAGTACGTCGTCCGCGTCCAGCCACAGGCAGTAGTCCATAGACGCATGGGCGAAGGATTCGTTTCGGGCGGCGGCAAAGTCGTCCCGCCAGAGAAAGTCGATGATCCGAGGGGTAAAGTGGGCGGCGATTTCCTTTGTGCGGTCGGTGGAGCCGGTATCCACGATGATGATTTCATCCGCCAGACCAGCGGCGCTTTCCAGGCAGCGTTCCAGCACATCCTCCTCGTTTTTCACGATCATGCACAGACTGACGCTCACCATATCGGAGCCTCCTTTGACTCACTATAATGGGCCGCCCACCGGATTGACCGGCAGGCGGGAGACGCGGGGCTTTGGCGGCAAAGCCAGAATGGGGCGCGGGTTGGCCGAGAGAGGGAGCTTTCGCGGCGCAGCGCCCGGGCTATTCTATGCGCCCGCCACTTGCCGGGTTCCCAGAGGAACGGAGCAGCCCTGCATAACATAAAGTAGAATAGCGGTATGGATATCCGACCGCATATTTCCGCCCCGGCGCCGTCCGGGACGCGTTATGGAGTTTTCATATGTCTATGCCTTCCTTCCCCTCCAACGGAGCGAACATGACCCGTGAAGAGGCCTTGACCATGATCATCGCCTCCATCGCCATGGAGGAGGCGGCTCTGAGCCATATCCTCAATGCCGAGGGTGAGAAACTGCAATATATTCTGGGGACGCTGCCGGGGACGAAGCCTTGCGCCGGGCCTCGGGACGTGCTGGCGGTGAACAAGAGCGTCACTGCCTTGGTTGAAACGGTGACCCAGAACCAGATGCTGCTGAAAAATAAGCTGGACCGGGTGCTGGAGTTTTGCCCGCCCCCGCCGTGCCCCCCGACCCCCGGCCCAAGTCCCTGCCCCCCGCCCTGCCCTCCGACCCCCGGCCCAAGCCCCTGCCCCCCGCCGTGCCGCCCGATTCCCGACCCGCCTCCGTCCTGCTGCCCGGACCCCTGTGAAAGATGCGGCCCCGAAGTGCCGGCTTGCGATAGAAGCGTCCTTCAGCTGACGGGCCGGCAGGAGGGAATGCTGTGGAATCCAGGCTGCCGTCTGCCCTGGCGTTTGCAGAGCCTCCGGGGAGAAGCCCTCCGATGGGATGACCGAACGTCCACCCAAATCCGGCTGAATCCCAAGAAGTCGTACATGGTGCGGTATACGCTGAACATCTGCGCCATGTCCCCGGAGGAGGAAACGGGGACCATCCTCCTCAAACAGTCGCCCTGCGGGGCGTTTACGGATGCGCTGCCCCTGCATGTGACGATGGAGCATCCGGCGAAGGGCCCCCAGACGCTGCAATATGCCACCGTGCTGCATCCCCGCATGTGCGGTGAGTGTGAGCTGTCTTTGGTTCTGGAGACGGCGAAGCCGCTGTGCGTAGAGCGGGCGGTGCTGGATGTGATGGAGCTCTAAGACCCCGCCGCATGGACACGGAGACGGGGCCGGCGGCCAGGCGGACGGGCACGTGAGAAAATTAAGGCCGGGTGTTCGCCTGCTTAAAAAGGCGGAAGCTATGGAATGGTTTTGAAAGACCATCCTACGCTTCCGCCCGCCGCTGTGGAAGGCTGGGAGCTCCGGCCCGGAGAGTTCAAAGGCTTCGATAGGGCCGTTAGTCTATGGCTTTTCCATGCGCAATCCAGCCTTGTGGGTTATACGACAGTTCCAGCTACGATTTTGACCGCAGCTGTTTTTTTGCGGACTGCCGCGATATGTATGAGACCGGGTGGGATTGCGCCGCCGCATGAATTTTTGTCTCTGCGGAGACGGCTGTCATAATAAGGGCATCCTCCGAGTAGGGTGTTCAAGCATAAACTCACGGAAAAAGGGCTTGCAAAAAGGAGAGCCCCTTAGTATAATTAGCCAAGCGGCGGTATGCCAATTTTTAATTCTGACAGACAGACGGAGTAAGCGACTATGAAGAAAATCGAGTTTTCAAAGAAGAGCCCGGAAGGGAAGCAGACCCGCATCGGCAAGAAAGTAGGCAATGTGGTCGTCATCATGCAGATGATATCCGTTGTGTTTGCCGTGGGCATGTGTGTGATCATGTTCCGCTCTTTGGCAACCGGGATGCTGGAACAGCGCTGCACGAATGGCACCAACATGCTGAATTACGTCCTGAGCCAATCTGGCGGTACAGAGGACGTCAATCAACTGCTGGATGAGCTGAAAAACCGAATGGGCTGTGAATTTACCATTTTCGAAGGAAATACTCGGACCTACACCACCGTAATCCAGAATGGACAGCGGGTTGTGGGCACCACGCTGTCATCTGATCTGTCCGAAATTGTGCTGCAAAAGGGACAGAGCTACGTGGGGAAGGCAACCATCCTGAACGAGGAATATCTGTGCTCCTATGTCCCCACCAGGGACGCCGCCGGAGCGGTCAACGGCCTCATTTTTGCCGGTATTTCCTCCGCGGAGGCCAACCACCAGATTTTTATGACGATCATTTGGTCCACTCTGGTGAGCCTTGGCGTCATTGTCCTTTGTGTCTTTTTCCTCACGTGGTATCTGAAAAAGACCGTCTCGACGCCTCTGGCTGAGATCACCCGGGTGGCCACCTACTTGGAGCAGGGCAACCTGGGCTTGACCGGCGGAAAAGAGAGCGGCATCGTCGTCCATTCCAATGATGAGGTCGGCCAGTTGGCCCTCATTTTTGAAAGAACGATCCAGCGCCTCCGGTCCTACATCGGCGAGATCGCTTCGATCCTGGACTCCATTGCCGCTGGGGATTTGACTACCTCCGCCCGGCAGGAATATGTGGGAGACTTTATGTCCATCAAGGTCTCTCTGGACAGCATTCAGTCCAAGCTGAACGAAACCATGAGCCAGATTCGGGAAAGTGCCGAACAGGTATCCGCCGGCGCCGAGCAGGTGTCCAATACCGCCCAAGCGCTGGCCCAGGGCGCCACGGAGCAGGCCAGCTCCGTAGAGGAGCTCTCTGCTACCATCAGTGATATCTCCGAAAATGCCAAGCGGACCGCCCAAGCCACGGGAGAAGCCGGCCGCTTCGTGGAACAGGCAGGCGGCCAGCTGGGCGTCAGCATGGAATACGTCAAGCAGCTCAACGTGGCGATGGGCAAGATATCCAGCTCCTCCGAGGAAATCAGCAAGATCATTGCCGCGATCGAAAACATTGCGTTCCAGACAAATATTCTGGCCTTGAACGCCGCCGTAGAGGCGGCCCGAGCCGGAACGGCCGGAAAGGGCTTTGCCGTGGTTGCCGATGAGGTTCGCAATTTGGCCAACAAGTCTGACGAAGCCGCCAAGGCCACCAAGGACCTGATTGAAAGCTCCATCGCCGCCGTAGCGGAGGGAAGCAATGTGGTGAACGAGGTCACCCAGTCCCTGGACCGCACCAGTGTCAGCGCTGGCGGCGTGACAACGCAGATGTCCATTGTGGTAGAGGCGGTGGAGAAGCAGACCGCCGCTATCAGCCAGGTAACCGAGGGGATCGACCAGATTTCCAGTGTGGTGCAGACCAACTCCGCCACCAGTGAGGAGAGCGCCGCCGCCAGCCAGGAGCTCTCTTCTCAAGCCAGCCTTCTCAAGAGTCTGGTGGCAGCGTTCCGCCTGAAATAAAGGCGACTGTATTTGTGTGCCACTTAGCGGCGGTCGCTTCTTTCCCCATTACTTATGATGATCTGCCCTTGAAGGCTCCCTGCGACCGGGAAGGGAAAAGGGATGGACGCCGTTGTAAAAGATGGTGATGCCGCCTTGCTTTTCTTCGCGCTACATGTCAATGATTGATCAGCTCCCCCGCCGTACGGCGGGGGAGCTGATCTGGTGTTGGGATATCTTTGGACAGCGTTCAGGAACGTGTTAACGTTGATTTTCCCGTCGGGAGGCTTGTGTGTTCCGCCAGAGCTCAGCCGAATGATGGTCAGGTAGGCCCCTGCTCCGCCGCCCACCAGGACGGCGGCCCCGGCAAGCGTGAACGGGTACATCTGAAGAGAGATGGTGGAATTTGCGGGCAGATTAACCGTGATTTGATTCTCAAATCTGGAGGCGGCGATGCCAGGGGCAATGGTGGAGGCGGTGTTGTTTGTGCCGTTGATCACCAGCCGGGTCCCCATCAGCAAGGATAAAGAGGTGTTCACATGGTAAGAAATCTGATAGGTGCCCGCCTCGGCCACGGTGAACACTGTGTTGCCGGAATTGGTGGTGACGCCAGCGGGCAGGACCTGGGTGTTGGCGGCAAAGGCGGAGGTGAGGCCGGGGCTGGTGGCTCCAGTGGGGCCGGCGGGACCAGGAAGAACCAGGGCTTTCATGGCCGCGCTCAGCTTGGCGGTCAGCAGCGCCCGCTGCTCCATCACATCGGACAGGGTATCCTGTACGCTCCGATTGACGTTCATGACCTCGTCGAAGTCGGCGGCCTCCTCCAATCCTGGCAGGGTGCCCAGAATATATTGCAGCTTCTCGCCCTCAGCGTTGAGAATGTGGCTCAGACCCAGCTCCTCCATGGCGATGGAGGAGAGAATCTGGTTGACCGCGTCCTCCCGCTGGATGGCGGGTCAATCTTGGGAAAACTTGGCATAGACACAAGAATGTGTCTCCTTTCAAGCCTCGGGCGCGGGCCAGGTCATGGCAGCCGTTCTGTGATGCGGAAGGCTTCCCGGCGAAGCGCCCGCAGCATCCTATGCGTCTGCCGGGCGCTGGGTTCCGACGGGGCTTATTTGGAGAACTGTAGAAATCTGCATCATGCGTCTGATATCGGAACGCTGGCCTCTGCCGGCGACGGGAGGCCGTTTCAAAGCTTGCGGGCCGTATGGAACCAATAGGCGATGGACTTCGCTTAGTGTACAAATTTTGAGCTAAGGGATATGCCTTTTACGTTGGAACTGCCGAGCATGGTTTCCTTTGCATATTATTGACATGATTATGGGGTATATGGTATCATAACACATGTTTTTCTGATTTTTGCGGCGAAGCTGCGGGAACAAGGCGGAGTGATATCAATGTTGTGAAACAGCGTTTTCCAGAAAAGCCCCTCTTCGCTTGGGAATCTGCTGTGGGGACTATGATCGGGGACCGGTCAATAGGAGGACAGGTATATGGATTATTCAGGGGGACTCATAGAGAGGACCGGAGAGAGTGTTTCGCCTGCCGGAGCTCATGAGCGGCACAGCGGCATACGAAACGCCCAGAACCTGGAGGCCGTCATCAACGAGGGCCTCCGCGTCGCCTTACTGGAGGAAACGCCGGATCAGTCGCTGGAGGTGCTGCTGGAGCATTTGGGAAAGGCGCTGGACGGGGAACGGACCTACATATTTGAGCAGAACGAATCCGGCGGCGATGACAATACCTATGAATGGGTGGCCGACGGTGTGGAGCCGGAAAAGGAGAGCCTCCAAAACGTTCCCCCGGAGGTGTGCGCGAGCTGGTATCGGAAGTTTGGCGGCGGCAAGCACATCGTCATTGAAAGTCTGGAGGATATCCAGGAGACGGACCCGCTCCAGTATGAAAATCTGAAGCGCCAGGGTATTCGTTCCCTTGTGGTGGTCCCTCTGTATGACGGCAAAAAGATCATCGGTTTTTACGGCGTGGACAATCCCCCGGTGAGGTCTTTGGAATACACGTCGGATATGCTTCATACTGCGGCGTACTTCATCGTGTCCTCCTTGAAGCGGCGCAATCTGGTCCGGGAGCTTCAAAAGCGGAGCTATAATGTGCTCCATGCCCTCAGTGTGGACTATTTGGGCATCTATGAGGTGAACTTCGATACCGGTGAATGTGAGGTTTACCGCAGCAGTGAACAGCTGGGAGCGGATTGGGCGGCCTATTTTCAAGATGGCTATGGAACGGCTATGGAGCGCTATATTTCCGAGTATGTGGTCCCCCGGGATCAGGAGCGGCTCCGTGCGGTGACGGAGAAAAGCTATGTGCTTGACCGGCTCAGGAGCAAAAAGAAGTTCTCGGTCCGCTACCAGGTAAAAGACAGCGCCTCTGGACTAAAGCACCTGGAGATTCATTTTTCTGCCACCGAAAAGACCGCGGCGGAAAACTGCGCCATTTTCGCGCAGCGGGACGTCAACGCCCTGGTGGAGCAGGAGGAGAAGTACAAGCTGGAGGCAAGGCAGAGCCTGGAGGACATTCTGGAGGGAGCCCGGACCGGAATCTGGACCATTGAGCTGGAGGAGGGCTGCCCGCCGAGAATGTACGCGGACCGGACCATGCGGATTCTCCTGGGCGTGCCGGATGAGATCGGACCGGAGGCATGCTACCAGCACTGGTTTGCCGGCATTGAGCCGGACTATGTGGAGATGGTGGAGGAATCCGTGCAGGAGATGCTGAAAGGCGGACGCGCGGAAGTGGTGTATCCCTGGAAGCATCCGAAGCTGGGAAAGATTTATGTTCGCTGCGGCGGCGTTCCGGACAAGACCTTCAAAAAAGCCGGCGTCAGCCTGAACGGATATCATCAGGACATCACGGAGACCATGGTGACGAGAAAGAAGCAGGAACAGTCCATCATGGAGCTTTTGGAGCGGGTGCGGAAGGCAAACTCGGCAAAAAGCGAGTTCCTCTCCCACATGTCCCATGATCTCCGCACGCCGATCAACGGAATTCTGGGCATGCTGGCCATTCTGGAAAAGAGCCAGGACGACCCGGAGCGGCAGAGAGAGTGCCGGAAGAAAATCCGTGTGTCAACGAAGCATCTGCTGTCCCTGGTAAACGACGTGCTTCAGGTCAGCAAGCTGGAGAGCGGAAGGCCCGCGGCGGTGGAGGAGCCCTTTGACCTTCACGATGTGCTGGAGGACTGCATCACGATTCTGTCCCCCTTGGCGGAGGAGCGGGAAATCCAGCTGGAGCTGGTGGACTCCGACCTGCGGCACAGCAAAGTCATCGGAAATCCGCTGCATTTGAAACAGATTTTGACAAATGTTATCGACAACGCCATCCGATACAACCGGCCTCATGGCGCTGTCTTTGTCCGGGCGGAGGAGACCGCCTTTCAAGACGGGACGGCAAGCTGCCGGTTTGTTGTGGAAGATACAGGAATCGGCATTGGAGAGGATTTTAAGGCGCACATTTTCGAGCCGTTTACCCAGGAACACCAAGGGGCGAGAACGAACTACAATGGGGTTGGGCTTGGCATGTCCATTGTGAAGAAACTGGTGGATCAGATGAAGGGCACGGTTGAAATAGACAGCCGGATCGGAAAGGGGAGCGTCGTTCAGATCACGCTTCCCCTCCGCGTCGATGAGACGGGGAGCGGAGAGCCCGCGGACGAGGCTTGGAAGCTGCCGGACAATATTGCCGGGATGCGCGTGCTCCTGGTAGAGGACAATGAGATCAACTGTGAAATTGTGGAGTACATTCTCCGAGACGCGGATATAGAGGTCGTGACGGCCAACAACGGAAAAGCCGCCGTGGACGCGTTCACGGCGGCGGAATCCGGGGCGTTTGACTGCGTGCTCATGGATTTGATGATGCCGGTCATGAGCGGATATGAGGCGGCGCGGGTGATTCGCGGCTTGAAGCGGAGCGACGCGGAGACCGTGCCCATCATAGCGCTGTCGGCCAACGCCTTTGACGAGGATATTGCGCTGGCAAAGGATGCCGGCATGAACGAACATTTGGCAAAGCCGGTGGACATCCGCAAAATGTTCCAGGTCATGAGCCGGCTGAGAGGCTGACAGAGCCAACGGATGTCCAGACAACGGAAATGTTGAACATTGTGGAGATGGAAACGTATGAAAAGTAAGGCTTTGCCGCGTGCTTTCAAAATCAGCATAGCGGTAATGATTGGTTTTACGATTTTTGTGTTTTCCTTCCTTGGAATGTCCATTCACAATATGAGCGAACGTACCATCGAAGATATCGGCACCGCCTATATGGCCGGAATGAATGAACAGGTATCTTTGCACTTTGAAACGATCATTGAGCTCCGCCTGACCATGGCGGAGTCCATCGCCCATATTGCGGCAGGAGACGGAAATTCCCATTACGGTTCCAAGGAAGAGATCGAATACGGCGCAAGAGCGCGGCATTTTCTGTGTGCCGCCCTGTATTCGCCGGATGGCGAAATTGAGATGATTTATGGCGATCCTGTGGAGCTCAAGCATCCCGAGCCGTTTTTAAAGAGCCTGCAAAACGGGGAGCGCAAAACGGCGTCCGCTGTGGATGGCAGCGGAAACGGCGTAATTTTGTTTGGCGTTCCCTGCGAATATCCCATGTCTGACGGAAGCGGGAGCCTTGCCATGGTGGTGGGGCTTTCCACCCAGTATATGGGTGAGGTTCTCTTCCTCGACTCAGACCATGCGTTGAGTTACTCGTTTGTCATACGAAAGGACGGCAGCTACGTTGTCGGAAACGAGGAGGACGCCCACAAAAATTATTTTGATAGGCTCACCAGTATTTTTGAAGGGCAGGACAAGGAGGCCGCGTTTTACATTGAACAGCTGACGGCGGCCATGGGCGCGAACGAAGATTATTCCGTTATTCTAAAAAGCGGCGAATCCCGCCGCCACCTGTATTGCACCAGCCTTCCCTACTGCGATTGGTATTTGGTGACGGTCCTCCCCTTTGATAAGCTGGATTCTGCGATTGCGGGGATGAGCAGTCATTGGCTCACCATTGTCTATGCCGCTTCGTTTGCGATCATCGCGATGCTCCTCTACATATTCTTTCAGTATGTGCGCTTGTTCAGAAAACAGGTCTCTGAATTGAAGCGCATGAATACGGAAATGGATACGGCCCGGAAGGACGCGGAGCGGGCGCGAAAAGAGGCGGAAGAGGCCAATACGGCCAAACAGGACTTCCTATCCAGCATGAGCCACGACATCCGAACCCCTATGAACGCCATCATCGGGATGACATCCCTGGCGATGGAGAAAGCAAATAACCCAGGGCAAGTTCAGGACTATCTGCGCAAAATTGCGCTGTCCAGCGAGCATCTGCTGGGGCTGATCAACGACGTGCTGGATATATCCAAAATCGAAAGCGGCAAGATGGCGCTGAATATTGAGCCGATGTCGTTGAGAGAGGCAATGGACTGCATTGTCAACATCATGCAGCCCCAAGTCAAGGCAAAACATCAACAGTTCAATGCGGCCGCCTACGAAATCCTTTCGGAAGATGTGTTCTGCGACAGTGTGCGGCTGAATCAGGTGTTGATCAACCTGCTGGGAAACGCCGTCAAATTCACTCCGGAAAACGGCTCCGTTCAAGTGACGGTGTACCAGGAGGCGCTTCCGGACACGCCGTCCCGTGTGCGCACCCATTTCCTGGTGAGCGATACGGGAATCGGCATGTCAAAAGAGTACCAAAAGGTAATATTTGAATCGTTCAGCAGAGAGGATAACACTCGAGTACGGAAAACAGAGGGCTCTGGGCTTGGAATGACCATTACCAAGTACATTGTGGACGCGATGGGCGGCGACATTTCCGTCCGCAGCGAACAGGGCAAGGGCAGCGAATTTCACGTTGTGCTTGACCTGGAAAAGGCGGCGGAGCGGGAGACGCATGCGGCGCTTCCCGACTGGAAGGTACTGGTGGTTGACGGTGATGAGCGGCTGTGCCTCCATACGGTTCATGTATTAGAATCCCTTGGGGTCCACGCCGAATGGTGTTTGAGTGCCGGGCAGGCGATGGAGCGGATTTCGAGTGAGCCCTGTCAGCTGATTCTCTTGGGATGGGACTTGCCGGATATGAATGGAATTGAGGCCGCCCGGGCAATGCGATTGAACGGCGGAGAGGACCGTCCGGCGGCGCTGCTCATGGCCTGCGATTGGAGCGGCGTGGCAGAGGAGGCTAGAGAAGCGGGGATTTCCGGCTTCCTTTCCAAACCGCTGTTTCAGTCCACCTTGCTCGACGCGCTGAGCGCATTTGCCGGTACTGGCGTTGAAGAAGCTGCCGGCGCCGAAGAAGCGGTGGACTTGGTGCTTCGGGGGAAACGCATTTTATTGGCGGAGGATAATGAGCTTAACTGGGAAGTGGCAAGGGAAATGCTCTCCGTTCTTGAGCTGGAACTGGATTGGGTTGAGAACGGGCAGGCCTGTGTCGAGAAATTTGAGAAATCCCCGATTGGGCATTATGATGCGATTTTGATGGATGTGCGGATGCCGATTATGGATGGCTACGAGGCGACTGCGGCCATTCGAGGGCTGAAACGCGGGGACGCAAATCTTCCCATTATCGCAATGACCGCCGACGCGTTTTCAGAGGACATTCAAAAGTGTTTAGAGTGCGGCATGAATGACCATTTGGCAAAACCGATTGATGTGCAAGCCGTCGTCTACAAGCTAAAAAAATATCTGGCGGGTTCCTTGTGTACCCCGTCTGCCTCTGTGGACTGAGGGCCACGCAATGGTGACTTTGTAATCCCTCGGTGGGGGTTATTGTTCGGCTTTTGCGGTGCTGTCACTCTGCCGAGGAGTGCTCAAAGCTGGCATTTGCGTCGGTATGCTGAAACAGGAGGTCTTTCCCGTGCCAGAAGCGGTAGCGCACCTCCGCGCAGAGGCTCTCGTGGATGGTGCGCTCCATGCGGCCCTCCACCGGGGCGCGGAGAGCCTGCCTCCGCTCGTTTAGTAGTTGCACATCCAGACGGTACGTTCCCTGGCGGATCACCGCGCCGGAGGAGGACCACGCCTCAATTCTGGCGCCCCGGTAGGTGGCCAGACGGTATTCCCGGCCGCCGTAAAGAATGGAACCGATGCAGCCGGTAAAGCCCGCCACAGGCAGAGGAACCGTCGCCACCGCAAGCATCAAGCTGCCGCGCTCCGCACCTCCCCAGACGCATTGCGTCCAGAGGTAGGCGCTGGGAAAGGAGCGGCCCCGGTCGGTCTCGATATATCCGATTCCGTTGGAGAAATCCAGGCGCTCGCCGTTCAGCTCCAGCGTTCCCCTCAGAGAATGTCCCATGCTGATGACGCCGTGGGAGCACTGCATTCCCGCGAAGAACCGAAACGGTCCCATGATGTCGGAGCGCAGGGGCGTAAATGGGCCATAGCGCAGGGCGCCGCAGAGGGAAAGGCTGTCTTGCTGGATGTGGAGGTCGATTCCCTGACTGCCGAAGCGGGACTGCCCAAGTTGAATCTGTAGCGGCTGCCGGGAGACCTGTAGCTGTACCTCCGGGTATTCCAGCCACCACGACTTGTCGCTTGCGATGACCTGGATAGACGCGGTGCGGTGCCCCTTTTTGTCGATATGGAATGCGGGAATCAGCGCGAGCGTCTGTGCCCGCGGAGTCTGGTGCTTAAAATACCACCCTTCAAAATAGGGCCCTGTCCCACTTGTGCCGCAGAAAAAGCGCGTCATGTTCTTCACCTCGGATTCAGCTTTCCCTGAATCCGAGGTTTTTATATGCAAGGGGCATCGAGTGGGAAAGGGCTTAATCTTTGTGGGATTGCTCACAGTGTCGAAGTTAAAAAACTTGGCGCTTATATTTTATAGAGTTGACAGCGCAGTGGCGCGAATTATTCCGATCCCGGGCATTAATTTCGCCACAGTCTGCCGGACAGGCTATTCCTACATCACCAGCTATGTGCTCTTTGCCATTTCCTCTGTTCACCATCGGCGGAGCTCCGATGCCCAACTCTTGAATCAGTGGCAGCATCGTGGACTGGTTCGAGCCTATTTGGGGCCACCTCAAAACATGTCTGATTCCGGTGTCTGCCTGTGCTTCGCGCTGTTTGGCGCTGTATCCCGCTCTGGCATGGCCGTCATGAGATGCCTAACCCCAATTCTGTTTCCCAGAATACGGGAAAGGAAATTCCCTGTGGAAGCGATGGCCGCTGTCATGTGCTGTGCCGCTTCCCTTGGACTGCTGATTCCCCCAGCGTTACTTAGGTAGCGCTGCCTACGCGTAAAAGCAGACGCTTTCTGCCCAGAATTCCGTGTAGGCCAGCATGTCTGGGAAAGGTGCAAATATCAAGATTGAATACGCCTTCCAGTCTGGCAATTCCGAATATGGAGGTCGGACCGGGAGAGTTTTGCCGCAAGTCTTAAAGCCCTTTTAAAAGTAAGAATAGAACCGACTTTCCAGGGAATACTTCATTAATAAGCGCTGCTTTATGCGGATATCTCCAGGCGTATTGCGTCGGCAATCGCACCGGTCCAGTAAATCTTCTCTTGACACGCAACTACTTTTAAGATATACTAGAAACCATGTAGTCTGTGATTGCCTAACAAGGTATTGCGAAAAGCTGCGGTCGAGGAAGCACCTTTGTTACCTCCCCCTCGGCAGCCCCATATGCGGGGGGAAGGGACAAAGAATTTTTGATTGGAGGCTTACCGAATGGGGAGAAAGAGCTGTTATGAGTGGATGGACGCATGCTATGAGGACGCCGTCCGCAAGATTTCCGAAGATCGATCATTCCGGGACCCCGCTTCCTATTTTGTCAATCTTGAAATGATCCGGAAGACTAAACAAGTAAGTCATGGAAATGAGCGACTCTTTTATGTCGCGGAGAACGGCTCTTTGCTTCAACGGACAGATGAATTCAAATAATTTCAAATTTGCCTTTGTTATGCTTTTCCCTGTGAGACATGGGGATTTGGACTCCGGCGGGAGTACGGAGGCAGGTTGAGGCTTCGATGAAAAGCGGGCTCCGGTGTCACCTGGAGCCCGCTTTGCCGTTGCTGCCGAGGAGAAGCTGCCCCTGGCCTTGAAGTGGAGACTGTGACCTTTCGGCAGGGCAAGCACATGAATGCGGTTTTGCGCGAATTGTTTTGTGAAGGAAAATTGATTTACAGCTTAGCAAGGCTAATTTTCTACGCTCCAGCCTATTTTTAGGAAAGTATTGGAAAATCATCCGCTCCGGTTTGTGTAATTTTTTCGTCCAAGCATAGGCACCGCGCCACTCGGGAAAAGGACTTGAAGTCAGTGGGGAATTATGCTATAATTTCCAAATCCAGGACGATCCTGGGAACGCAAACGTTTTCAGAATTTAAATGAGAGGGAGTGGGTGTATGAGGTTCTCACGCCTGCGCAAACTTGCCTGGAGTTGCTCCCTAATAACAGCCACTTTCTGCCCGGCAGTCCTAGTGCTCCTGGCATTGGACGACTCCTGCCTCCCCTCGCCCCTCCAGTTCCTATACTTCAAGTTAAAGGCTTTAGACGGCTCAATCGACGCGGGGCTTTGCGCGGCCTTGGCGAACCTGGCCCGGATTCTGGGAACGGGAGCGGCCCTGACGTTGCTGGCCTCAGCGGCGGACCGCAGAATTGGCAGCGTAAACGCCCGCGACGTTTTGAAAACACATTACCCGGCTTTACGTTTTTCCTACATGCTCTTTTTCGCCCTGGTGTTCGCGGCCAGCTTTACCGGAGATTGCGGCATGGGCGCCGCCGCGCTGCTTACCACCGTGGGGGCGGTGCTTTTATCCGTTTGGTTTTTTGGACTCTCTCTGATTCTTTTCCTGGACAGCGAGCGGCAGTCGGACATGATCTTCGGCTATTATGAGACCCACATTTGCCGCCCGGGAATCTCAAAAAGTGAGCAGATGCTCCTCCTGCTGGACGCCGTATCCTTGACAAGGCATATGCCCACATGTTTTAAGGGACTAGACCGAGTATTGCGGGCTGTAATTTCGGTCTTTTCCGTCCAGGACGAGGAAGCCAAGAAGGCCGCCGAGAAGGGCGATTGGGCGGAGGTTCCGCTGCTCTCCGGCCTGGAATACTTGAAAATAGCCTGGGCTGGCCTCCAGAAGAGCGAAGGGCCCGATGCGGGAACTTACGGGCTCCAGGCGGATATTATCCACCGGGATATGCTGACGGATACCTCCTGGAAAAAGCAGCGGGCCAGCCACCTGATGCTTTTGGCCGGAGCCGTCTACTCCCTCCTGCCCTGGAAGGCAGGGAGCTCCTACGTTGAGGCGTGCGCCAAGCTGGAGAACCTTTGTGAGGCCCTGCGAGCGGACGAGAATCGGGGCGATTCCTGGGCGGAGCAGATCATCAGCGAATTGGCCTGCGCTTTTGGGATGGTGATGGCGATTTCTCTCGTGAATCAAAGCAAACCATCATGGGTGAATCAAGATGATCTCGAAAAGGCATGGACGCAGTATGTCGGCATCTTCAACTCCTCGCTGGCCGACGCACTGGACAATGAGTGTGAGGACCGCAGGTCCGACCTGGATACACTGCTGGAGCATATGGAGTGGATTGCGCGGAAGGATTTCGGTATCTCCTGGTACCAATACAGCGGTGACCGTATAAAGTTCCTGTTAAAAAGGAGCACAGGCACTAGGAGGGAGATAGCGGAGAGCCTGTCGAACCGCTATCTGCTGGAATGGACGATCGGCTGGTATACACGTACATAAATATGGGGGGAATGGATATGGAGCCCAAAAAGATCAACTATAAGAATATGGTGGCACTGTTCAGTAAGACCCTGACGATGGATATGTCCCGCCCCCCCGTCCGCCGGATTAAGAAAAACGGCATTTCTTGCGGACAATGGGTGGTCTTTGGATACTTTGATTTTCTAGAGGTCTACCCGCTCCCCCAGGAAGAGAATTCCTGGCTTAGCGACATTTTGAAGCACAATCAGGAGCTCTCCGCCGAGCTGGACGGAGATTATTATTTTCACCCGCTTCATCTGACCACAGGCACTTCCGAAACAGAGGACGACAAGAAATACGAGAACTTCTGGACAGAAAACAGCGGCAAGCCCTTCTTGTTTTTGACACTGGTACAGGAGGCCGCACAGGGCAGTATCCGTAAGGTGCGGGAAAAGGTGCTGCTCCAGGACAGAGCCTCGGTGGCGCGCGTCTGTTACCGCACAATGGAGCTTAGCGATCTGGTGATAGTATGGCGGTCCGACAGCCTGTTCGACATTTTCCAGGAGATACACGACTTGTATCAAATGGAAGAAGTTGGGGATATGAGCACGTTTTCCTCGGTTAGCCGAGCCCTTGTTAGCAGTAGCCCACTGAAAGACTGGGAGGCGATTGACCCCGGCAGGAAATTTTTCGCCTCGGCCCGTTATGTGGTGCGCGGTGTTCAGGAATCCCACGATTACCTGAACTGTCTGAAGAAACAGGGCATCGACATCAGCCATGTCTATTTTTCCACGGGCATGGAGGATTTGCACATGCTCCAGGAAAATATGGATGTCAAGACCCTCTTGGGTCTCTTGCGAACCCATCTCAACGACGGGCACCGCCGCGCGTTTTTCGAGTGTTCCACCCGTCTGGGAATTCCGGAAGGGGTCCCCCCCGGCAAGGAGCTCTGTCCTGGGACGCTGGATTCCATAGACGGTCGCTCTTCCTCCCCGGGTATGGATGGCATGGAGTCCGTGTTTTCCAGTCACTGCAAGGACTTGCTGGAGAAATTTCAGCGTGTGCGGCAGGAATCTAAAGAAATCTCCGGCGTCTATGAGATATCCTGGATGAAGCCCACCAGCAACTTGCTCAATGCCCTGGCGGACATGAGCAAGAACTGGGTCATGGATGGGTTCTGCTACTTGATCTATGACGCGGCACGGCTGTTCTGCCACAAGATCGAACGCTGGAATGCCTCCCAGCGGCCTATGAAGGCCAAGATGGAAACGGAGTCGGTTCAGCGCTTTATCCGGGGCTGGGGCGGCCTGATGGAGCAGGCCACCCGTATAGACGGCAGGTTTATCCAGATGCCGGGGTTCAGCCCTGCGCTTTGCGAAATCCCCGCGCACCTGCTGGAGTTCTATCTGTCTACAATGATGTGCTGCGCGGACCTGATGGGCAACAAGTCGGAGGGGCACGACGTGGCCCTGCTGCTGGTGCCTAAGATCTGTCGGCGCATGAAGGTCATTGCAATTTTGGAGGAACCACGGGATACCAACCACCTTCTCTACGTTGATATTCCTATGGAGATGCTGTACAGGCCCGTGTCCGTGCTGTGCGGCCTGTGCCACGAGCTGGCCCATTACGTGGGCGAGACCTGGCGAAACCGCAAGCAGCGGGGCTACCTTGTCATTTATTCTGCCGCTTATGAGCTGGCCTGCCACCTGAGAATATGCTCTTGGAGCACGGTTGAGAAGATATACCGTCAACTGTTGGACCTTTGCCAGCGCAAAGATACTTTCCTGATGAAATATGCGGAGAGCTTATCAATCCTACTCCAAATGGGGATCAATTCCCTACTGCTGGACGACACAGTATTTTTCAACTGGCACAGGATATATCAGGACGAAATGGATCTTTCCTCGTCCCAAATGCGGCATGTACGGCTGGAGAGCGATATTTGCCGGAACACGATTCTGGCGGATACGGCGCAGTTCTTCGATGATCTTGACAACCTGATCTATCTGTTCCGCGAATGTTACGCGGATATGGTCATGATCTATCTGCTGAATCCCAGCGAGGCGATGTACCGCTCCTTTGCCGAGCAGGAGATCCGGCCCCTGTCTGAGGAAAGCGGCGACTGGTGCCCAGATTCCCGGTATTATAGGCTGGTAGAGCGCTGGGGGCTTGTGATCCGGGCGGCGCGGAAGAAAGGAATCTGGAAGCGGGTTTCTGCCGTGTCTGGAACGATGTTCAGCCCTGCCATGAAAAGGTTCTGTGATGACATTGACCAGTTCATCGACTGGTTCGACGACCTCGGCGGGGAAGCCCCTGAGCACAGGTCCAAAGAGACGCTCCAGCAGGTATTTGATTATCTAGTCAAATGCTATGACACCATCGACGGAACCCTGATGGGCAAGTCAAGCAGCCTCCAGGATTCGGAAGGACTGGGGCGGCTGGCCCGTCTGCGCGATCTGTTTGCCAAGCTTTCGAATCAATATGACATTGACTACGACGCGTGCGGACACTTTATCGAACTGTACCGAAAGACCATCCTAAACTGAACAACTCCCTTTTTGAATATTTAAAACGAAGGTAGGCATATGGAACCGTTTTGTGGGACTGTTCCATATGCCTGCCTTTGCCGCGGACAGAACCTCCGGCTTCAAACTGCCATGAGGTATGACCATGAACTAGAGCAAGCCCCTGACGGCGGTTATACCGTACCCGCTCTCCCTATCTACAGCGGCGTACTGTCCGGAACCGCGGCTCTTCTTGTCCACAGTGGAGGATGCCGCCATTGGAACGTTCCGCGTCTTTAAATTTGGTCTGAAAAACGTAAATCATATGGCTTATGCCGTCCGCGATGAAGGAACGGAGTGGGTATGTGATT
Organism: uncultured Oscillibacter sp.; assembly: GCA_910587705.1. Lineage (GTDB taxonomy): Bacteria > Bacillota > Clostridia > Oscillospirales > Oscillospiraceae > Oscillibacter. Next base: position 3,964 of record CAJUMX010000001.1, on the reverse strand, counting down.
GCTTGAATACCGAGCTGCGTCTGCCCCATGATGAGAGGTGGTTTCGCTGCGAGCTCTTCCCTGAAATGAGGGAGCCTCTAAAGGAGAAAATAGATGCGCTAAGGTTCTAGCTGAAGAAGGAGATGCCCGCGGTGTAGAAAAAGCTGGATGGAAATTGGATTTTTATGCGGATATCTTTCCGAAGCGGGAGCCGATTATGGCAGAAGAATTTGATCGGACGACACTGCTCTTCAGATAGAGGAAAATCGCTGTCTAGACTTCCTGTAGGAATCAAATCTACTGACATTCCTAAGGCATTTTCCAGGTCTGGTAAAAGGGACGCGAGCTACCTCAGAAAATAAGCGTCTTGTGAAGAAATTTTAAAACATTTATTTAAAGTTTGAAATTCGGAGAAGGATGTCGTAAACTAATAACAGGTAATTATCTGACTATCTATCCAATTAGCAAAGGCCGCCAGGTATCTGGCGGCCTTTTTCTATTATCGAAGCGAAAATGTCATTTTGCCTCTTGGATACTTTTCAGCTAACAGCAGCGTCTGTCGCTGGGCAGTCACATGTGTGTAGATCTGTGTAGTGGAAATGGAACTATGACCAAGCAGAGATTGAATGTACCGTATATCCATCCCGGCGTCCAGCAAGCATAGCCTTATCGGCCCAAGCTCCCTTCGTAAAGTCCAAAAACTGCCGCAAATCAATGCGACAGGCCTTGATCGTTTCCGGGGAGAGCTGCTTTTCGTACTCACCCATTTCAAGATAACTGACGACGCGCGATGACAATGACTGGATAATGATATCCTCCATGATCAAAAGTCCTTTTTATTATGGGGGTTTTACGCCCGATTGTCTACAACGGGCCAAAAACGTCGAGCGGTTCCTATTTTTCATTTTGTTGGGTCGGTATGTGGTAGAAAACGGCGCTCTCTTTCCTTCAAATTCGGAAAGAGAGCGCCGTGAAAAATACATCCCGCGCCCCATTGCCGCCCTAGCCCTTTGCCTGCCTCACGCCGGCGTTATCCGTATGATGATATGCCCTCAATAGTTTGCGGGAACACCTCTTTCTCAGGCAGCGTTTTTCCTGCTAAAAAGGAAACGCTAAGAATTTGCGTTTTTTCAGGAAAAGGTATAACCATCGGGAAATGGCCTGCGGTGTTCAGAGATGCGTCCCAGCGATTGACAGTTATCTTCTCAACAACCGCGTCCTCTGTATTGACGTTCAAAACACCAGCTTCGCCAAGGGCGCGGAATCTAATACTCAGATATTCCCCTTGAAGTCCTTCATAAACTGTCGCCACAGAACCAGAACTGGTGTTTTACTCCGTCATAGTTAGCCCTTCTGGCAAACAAGCCAGATCTTATCCGGAAAATTCAGAATCTGGATTACTGCCGAATCTGCGGTCTATGTAGCGGTCTCAAACTTCAATTAGCAGGTTTAAGGCGTTGACACGCGCTGTCTCAGACGCGGCGATTCTATTCGCGGGCAAGACGGAGCGTCCAAGTATAGAGCCTCCGTCCCAAGCCAGTAAACGCCCGCTGGAAACCCAGGCCCCGGGATGCAGCATAGTATAGTCCGCCCGGTATTTTAGTGCTTTTTGTGCAAATCAACAAGGGCCCTTTCCGAGATTCAAGCAGGATACCGTAACTATTTTGCCAAAGTTATGGCATAATAGAAACAGGAATCCAAAGAAGGGGCCGATCCGTTATGAACCGTTTCTTTGAGCCGGACCCGCTCTCTCGGGCCTTTGAGAACAAAAAGCCGCCCACGCTCCTCTATATCACAAAACAGCAGTTCGGCGGCGAGAAGCGCGACCGTCCCATGCACAGCCACGACTCCTTCTGCGAGCTCCTCCTGGTCTACCGGGGCTTCGGCTCCTACGCGATCCGCAGCCACTCCTTCCCCATTCAGGAGGGCGACATCCTCTTTTACAACCAGGATGAGTCCCACGAGGTCCGCAGCATCTCCAACACGGAGATCGGCACCTACTGCTTTGCCTACTTCGGGCTGAAATTTGAGACCCTCCCAGCCAATCACATCATTCCGGGGGACAGCCACCCGGTTCGCTCCTCAGGCACCCAGTTCGAGTTTTTGCAGCAGCTCTGCGAGTGCGCCTACCAGCGCCTGGACACTGACGCCGCTGGAAAGGCTCTGGCCCAAAGTCTGGCGCTGGCTTTCCTCCTGATGGCCCGAGAGCTGGACGAGGACTCCTTCATCCACCCCAGTTCCGAGGACGATATCAAAATGGCGGACCGCATCCGCCGGTATCTGGACATCCATTACACCGAGCAGATCGTCATTTCCGACGTGGCCGCCGCCTTCGGATGCAGCGAATCTTACGTATCCCACGTGTTCAAGCGCTGCATCGGCTACTCCCCCATCCAGTACGTAATCCGGCGGCGCATCGGCCTGGCGCAGACCTACCTGACCACCACGGACTACACAGCGACCCACATTGCCACCCTGGTGGGCTACGACAACACGAACTATTTCAACACCATCTTCACAAAAATCGTGGGCACCTCCCCCATGCGTTATAAAAAGCAGTATCTGGAGGCCATGCGGGGCAAGGCGATGCCCTGAAAAAACAGCCTGGCGGACCATGGATGTTCCATAGTCCGGCAGGCTGTTTTGTTTCGCGGGGCTCTTAAAGGGTCGAAAGGACTGCCGATAGCACGGGCAAGGTGACGATGGAAATTAAGTTGCTCACGATCACCGTCTGCCCCGCCAGGGCCGCGTCCGCCCCATAGCGCCCGGCGAAGGCTCCGGCGGTCAGGGATACCGGCGTGGCAAAGAGAACAGCGGGTACCGTCAGTGTCACACCGGAGCAGCCGGCGGTCCACAGCGCCGGGACCAGCAGCAGGGGAAAGAGCGCCGTGCGTATCAGGGAGAGACACACCACCGCCCCGGGCCGAAACAGACTTCCCCAAGACTGCCCCGCCATGCGCGCCCCCACGGACAGCAGACACAAGGGGATCGTAATGGTTCCCACCCAGTCCAGCGCCTGACGCAAGGGCGCGGGGAAACGGAAGGGAGAGAGAAACAGCAATATCCCGGCCAGTGTCGACCAAAAGCAGGCGTTGTCCAGCAGCTTCCTCCAACGAATGGGAGTATCTCGCTGGAAGAGGGCCACCCCGTAGGAAAACGTCACGACATTGTGGACAAGGTTGAACACAGAGGCGTAAAACACGCCGTCACTTCCATAGATGGCCTGGATGACAGGATAGCCCATAAAGGCGGTGTTGCCCACGAGGACCAAATATTGATACAGACCCAGCTCCTTTGCTGGCCGCTTTGAGAACCGCCGCCAGACCTCCAGTCCGGCGATCACCGCCGCGAATGCACAGACGGCAATCACCAGCAGACGAAGACTGGTCTCCAGTGTCTCCGGAGAAAACGCCTTGTCCATGGAGCTCAGGATCATGGCGGGCAGGGTGACTTGGATTACCAGGTCATTGGCGCTTTGGTAAAAAGACTCCGGCAGCCTCAGCCGCCGTTGAGCCAGTGCGCCCAAGAGCAGGATCAGGATGAGGGCCAGAAGTTTTTCAGTCAGCTCCCGCATGGCGTCTCCTTTCCCTTTGTCAAAAGCCAGGGGATGTTCCCCTGGCTTTTCGGCGGATGAGGCCCGTCAATTTTTCTTGGCGTTTTTCCGCATGTCAAAGACCACGGCGGCAATGATGATGATGCCCTTGCAGACCTGCTGGAGGTAGGGGGAGATTTTCAGCAGCATCATGCCGTTTTTCAAGATGCCCATGATGAGGATACCGGCAATGACGCCGGAGATGCGGCACACGCCGCCGGAGTGGGAGGTCCCGCCCACGGTGGCCGCGGCGATGGCGTCCAGCTCATAGTTCACGCCAACGGAGGAGTTGCCTGCGCCGGACCGGGCCGCCAGCAGCACGCCGCCCACAGAGGCGTAGTCCAGCTAATAAAAGTCAAGAAGGGAAGTGAGAAAAAATGGAGAACAGATATA